>CAZVWP010000065.1:0-18521 GCA_964630805.1 uncultured Novosphingobium sp.
TCGGGCCCTTGCCGTCGATCGGGTTGCCGAGCGCGTCGACCACGCGGCCGAGCAGGCCCTTGCCGACGGGAACGTCGACGATGGTGCCCGTGCGCTTCACCGTGTCGCCCTCGCGGATTTCGGCGTCCGAGCCGAAGATCACGACGCCGACGTTGTCGGCTTCGAGGTTGAGCGCCATGCCCTTTACGCCATTGGCGAACTCGACCATCTCGCCCGCCTGGACGCTGTCGAGCCCGTGGATGCGGGCGATGCCGTCACCGACCGAGAGCACCGAGCCGACTTCCGAGACCTGAGCCTCGGTGCCGAAGTTGGCGATCTGGTCCTTGATGACCTTCGAGATTTCTGCGGCGCGGATTTCCATGTTCAGCCTTTCATCGCTTGCGCGAGGGAGTTCAAACGAGTGCGGATTGACGAATCGATCTGGCGGCTGCCGATCTTGACGACGAGGCCACCGAGGATCGCGGGATCGACGGAGGCGCGAACTTTGACTTCCTTGCCCTCGCGTTCCTTCAGCTTGGCGGCGAGCGCCTTGAGCTGGGTCGCGGTGAGGGGGTGGGCGCTGGTGACGTCTGCCGTCACCTCGCCGCGCGCGGCGGCGGCGATCGACGCGAAGGCGCTGACCACGCGGGGCAGGGCGGAAAGCCGCCCGTTGCCGGCGAGCACGCCGAGGAAATTGGCTGTGAGGGGGTTGACCTTGAGCAGGTCGGCGACCCCGCCGATCGCCTTGGCCGCCGCATCGCGCCCGAGGCGCGGATTGCGGATCAGCGAGGCAAGCTCGGGCGAGGCGCGCAACGCCTCCCCGAGATTCTCAAGGTCGGATTCGACGGCGGTAACCGCCCCTTGTTCTGCTGCCAGTTCATAAAGAGCCGAGGCGTAGCGCCCCTGCAAACTGGCCGTAATCCCGCCGGAATTCTCCACGCGCGTCGTTTCCCTCATACAGGATGGGCTGTGGGGTTTTGATCGGCACAGACGAGCGCCGCACCCCGCAGACGGGGGCGCGCATAGCGGCGCTTTTGCTGCGATGCAAGGTCGAGGCGGGATTCCTTTTCCAGTAAACCGGAATCCGGCGGGCCCGCGAGCTTGACCTCCTGTTTTCCGCTTGCGACCTTGGCTCGGGACCGGAAGCAACGGGAGAGAAAATCATGTCGGCACGGCGATGGAGCGGCGCCTTGGCAATGTTGGCCCTGGCGGCCTGTTCGCGCGGGGATGGGCAGCGAGTGCATTATGTCTCCGGCGTGCCAAACGCAGAGGACCTGGTAGCGATTCCGGGAACGAAGTGGATCGTCGCCGGAGGGCTGGACGAGCCGGGCAAGCACATCGGCCAGCTCACCCTGATCGACCGCGAGACTAAGACTGCGCGGCTTCTCTTCTCCGGTGATTCGCCGGTTAGCGCGGACAAGCGTGAAGGCGATCCGAATTGCCCCGGCCCGCTCCAACCCGGCGCGTTCGGGGCGCACGGGATCAACCTGCGCGTTACTTACCCGGGCAAGGGCATTCTCTATGCCGTCAACCACACTGGGCGGGAAGCGATCGAGCTGTTCGCGCTGGATTGGTCCGGCAAGGAGCCGACAGCAGTCTGGACCGGCTGCGTGCCCCTGCCGGAACGGGTGCTGAGCAATGCCGTCGCGCCCCTGCCAGACGAGGGCCTCGCCGTCACCTGGATGAACGCGCCGGAATATTTCACCGGCCCCAACGGCCGGGCCGATGCCGCTACCTGGATTCCCAAGTTCGCCGCCGGCGAGACCACCGGCTTTGTCGCCACCTGGCGCGCGGGCGAGGGGTGGAAGAAAGTGCCGGGCAGCGATGGTTCCGTGCCCAATGGCGTGGAGGCATCGCCCGACGGTCGCTGGCTCTATATAAACCTGTGGGGTAACCGCGAGGTGCGGCGGGTGCCGCTGGGCGAGGGGCAGGCAGCAAGCGTCAAGCTCGACTTCATGCCCGACAACATCCGCTGGGGCGACGACGGTAAGCTCTGGATCGGCGGGGCGGCGGGAGACAGGAAGGCCTATTTCGACTGCGCCGCCAAGCCGGGTTGCCACAATGACTATAACGTGGCGGTACTCGATCCGGCGGCGATGAAGGCGACGGTCCTGCCGCATCCCGACACGCGGCCGGATTTCGGTGACGCGACGGCCGCGGTGAAGGCAGGCGGCGAGGTGTGGATCGGAGCGAACCCGACGGACAAGGTGGCCTGGATGGCGGCGGGGGCGGGCAAATAGCCGCCCTCTCCCTCTCCTTCCTTGTCACCCTGAACTTGCCTTGTCACCCTGAACTTGTTTGACGGGCAAGCCGTCACTTCGTTCCAGGGGCCCCTCTCGGTTCGCTCTGCCGGATGCGACGAACGCAAACCGTGCCGTGGTATTGATCCCGCACGGGAGGGAGTTGGGAGGCACCGGGATCCTGAAAGAAGTTCAGGATGACGAACATGGATGGTGATGTGCTTTGGTTCTATGCGCCGGGCTTCGCCGCCGCCCCCGCCTGCTTGCTGCACTGGTAAACCATCCGCTCGTTGGGCTCGGCCGGGAGTAGCGCCTTGAGCGCCATTTCCGACTGCCCCAATTGCCGCGCCGCTTCTTCGCCCTTGCCGCAGGAGGGCGCGGTGAACTTCGCGCGTTCGGCGCGCAGCTTCTGCATGGTGTCGAGATCGAGCATGTAGCGCTCGGTCCTGTAGGTGCCGGTGGCCGGATCGAAGTTGGTGACGGTCGCGGTCTGCTCTTCCTTCGGCACTAGCGTGCGCGACCAGCCGTTGGGGCTGAGGCCATAGGGCGTGCGGCCATTGACGCAGCCGTCGGCGGTCCAGCTCAGCGGCACGTCGGTGACAGGGGAGACGGTGACGCGGCTGCGCTCGGGCTGGAGGACGCAGAGGTAATTGCCGGCGACATCGGTCACGGCCGTGCCACCGCTGCCAGAGGCCGAAGCGGAGGGCGAGGGCGCGATCAGCTTTTGCGCCCGCTCCTCGATCTCGGAAACGCCGGGCCGCGCAAACCATGCCGAGATTGTCCCGATGAGGAACACGCCCGCGAAAACTGCGGCGACATTGGCCTGCCCGCGCCTGCCGCGCTGGCGCAGGGTCACCGTGGCGCCGGTCATGCCGATCGCCAGCAGCAGGGCCACGCCGGCCAGCGCCATGTAGTTGTCGCGCGAGGAAATCACGTCCACTTGCGCCTGCAGCCGCGCCTTTTCCAGATCGGCTGCATGCTTTTCGGCGGCGGCGCGAAGCTGCTCCTCGCTCTGCGCCCGCGTGCCCGCCAGCCGTTCGGCCTCGGCCCGGTCGAGATCGGCGATAGAGCGGCAGGCGATACCGGTGCTCTGCACATGCACGCCCGCCTGCAGCAGGAAGCGCGTGATCTCCGGCATCGAGACGGCGAAATAGAACTCGCTGTCCGCGCCCGATGCCGCCTCGGTGCCGAAACTGTTGACCCCCAGCACCCGGCCGCACGAATCGAACAGCGGCCCGCCGCTGTTGCCCGCCCCGATCGGCGCGGTGTGCAGAATGGTCTGGAAGGCCTTGGAAGATCGACCGCTCGAGACATTGCCATGGGTCTTTACCGGGCTGGTCGGCGAAACGATGTCGAGGGCGTTGAGGCCCTGGGCAAGATCGACATTGCCAGGATAGCCCGCGGCGAAAACGTCCTCGCCATCGGTGACCGGGCCGGTGAACAGCGTTGCGGTCGGGAGGGAGCCCGATTCGGTCAGCCGGATCAGCGCGAGGTCGCGGCGATGATCGATGGCGACGATCCTGGCAAACCAGCCGTGCTTGCCCTCGGGCGGCACCACGCCGACCCGCACCGCGTCGAACTCCTCGGCCGATTCGACGACATGGGCGTTGGTCAGCACCAGGTTCGGCCCCACCGCCACGCCCGAGCCGTGGCCTTGCAGGCGCACGTCGTTGTTGTATTGCGAGATCAGCACCACGCGCACCACGCTGCGGCTGGCGGCGGCGATGTCGGCCGGTTCGGCCATTGCGGTGCTGGCGAGCAGTACCGCCAAGGCTGAAAAGAGGATGGCGATCAGGCGCATGGACAGGGCTTCTTGCACCCACCGGCTTTGACCGCAAGCAGCGGGAAGCCTGCGGCCATTTCTTGCGGCATTGGGTTGCCTTCGACAGGAGCCATGCCATGATTTCGTCCGCCATGATCGACGATGTGACCGACGAGGAAGCCTGGCAGGCGGTGCTCTTGCGCGACCGAGCCTTCGATGGCCGTTTCGTCACTGGAGTTCTCTCCACCGGCATCTATTGCCGCCCGTCCTGCCCCGCTCGTCATCCCCGGCGCGAGAACGTTCGCTTCTTCCACGATGGCGCGGGCGCGCGTGCCGAAGGCCTCAGGCCCTGCCGCCGCTGCTCGCCCGACGACGTCTCGCGCGACGAGCGGGCCGTGCTGGCCGCCATCGCCGCGATCCGGGCGGCGGAGCAGCCGCTGGCGCTGGCCGGGCTGGCGGCGGACGCGGGCTATTCGGTGGCGCATTTCCAGCGTGTGTTCACACGCGCCACCGGGCTTTCCCCTGCTGCCTACGCCCGCGCGCTCAGGATGGAGCGCGCTCGCGAGGCGCTCAGCGGGGAAGGCCGGGTGACGGATGCTGCCTACGACGCCGGCTTCAACGCGCCCTCCCGGTTCTACGAGGCGACCAGGGCGCGCCTGGGAATGTCGCCATCGGCCTGGAAGAATGGCGGGCGGGGGGTGACGATCCGCTGGGGCTTGGTGGAAACCAGCCTCGGGCCCATGTTGGTGGCGGCGACCGACAAGGGCATCTGCCGCCTGTCGTTCCACGAGGGGCGCGAGGCGCTCGAAGCGCGTTTTCCTCATGCTGAGCTTGTCGAGGGTGGGGAGGGCTTTGCCGCCCTGCTGGCGGATGTCGTCGCCTCGGTAGAGGAGCCAGCACGGATGCGCGACATCCCGCTCGACGTGCAGGGCACCGCCTTTCAGGAAGCCGTCTGGCGCGAACTGCGTCGCATCCCGCCAGGCGAGACCCGCAGCTATGCCGAAATCGCCGCCGCCGCCGGCAAGCCCAATGCCGTGCGCGCGGCCGGGAGCGCCAATGGCGCCAACAATGTCGCGGTGCTGATCCCCTGCCACCGCGTGATCCGTTCGGACGGTACGCTCGGTGGCTATGCCTATGGCGAGGAGATCAAACGCGCGTTGCTGGATCGTGAAAAGACGCGCCCTTAATTGCGATAGATGTCCTCATTTCAGCTTCGGCCTTCGCGGATCCAGCGCGCGGGCATGATTTCCGGCTTGCCGGACTTGCCCGGAAGCCGCTCGCTTCGGGCGGCGGCATTGCGCAGGGCGGCGACGCTGGTGGCGGTGCAATCCTTCCCGTCGATGGCAATGCCCCGGAAGGGACGGCTGGTAATGTCCGAAGCGCTCGCCCCCGGCGGCAGCGGGCCGCAGTTGACCAGCCAGCGGTTGAAGCCAGTTATGCTGCCAGTGGCGTCCTGCGCGGTCGGCCGGACGCCCAGGTAGAACCACATCTTGTCCGCCTTGTCGCCGCCCTCGTCGCCTTCCTTGCCGAGTGCGTGGAACTGGAGCACGCGAGGTGTGCCGCTGGCGAGAATGGCTTCGGCCACGTCGGCGCGTTCCGGCCCGCGCTCGCCGGTCGCAGGGGCGCTGGTCCACTCCATCGACAGCAGGCGGTTGCCTTCGACCACCATGGCTTCGGCGCAGTCCGGCCATTTTTCGGGAGGCTGGCTTTCATCCAACCGGCAATCCGTGCTTTCCATCACCGCCCAGAGGCCGTCCTTGAGCCTTGGCGCGCCGGCGGCATCGGCCTCGGTGAACCAGGGACGCTCGGAATAGATCACGTTGCAGCCCAGCAGCATTGCCGGCGCCAATATCGCAGCATGCCTCCATCGCATGTTCAGCCCCCTTTTCCTTGCCTAGCCTCCAGCCTCCGGCAGCTTGAGTTTCACCAGCAGGCCGCCCAGGTCCTCGCTTTCGGCAAGCTCCACGGTTCCGCCATAGATCTCCGCGACGTCCCGCACGATGGCAAGGCCGAGGCCGGTGCCGGGCTTTCCGGTATCGAGCCGAGCGCCGCGATCGAAGATGCGCTGGTACTGGTTTTCCGGGATGCCCATGCCGTCATCCTCGACCCAGATTTCGCACCAGCCCGGATCGGTGCCGTGGTCGACCGTGACGAAAACGCTCCCGCCGCCGTACTTGGCGGCATTCTCGATCAGGTTGCCGAGGATCTCGTCGAGATCCTGCCGCTCGATCGCCACCATGGCCTCCCGATTGCCGTCGAGGTCGAAGCGGGTGCGCTCGTAGAGGCGGGAGACCGCGCGTAGCACCGCCTCGACGCTGTCCCATACATTGGCGCGCGACTGGCCGACGGCACGCCTGCCCACCGCGCGGGCGCGGGCGAGGTGGTGGTCGACCTGGCGGCGCATTACCGCCGCCTCGCGGATCACCGTGTCGGCAAGGTCGGGCGCCTTGGCAGTGGCGGCGTTCATCACCACGGTCAGCGGCGTTTTCAGCGCATGGGCAAGGTTGCCTGCATGGGTGCGCGCCTCTTCCGCCTGCCGCTCGGTATGGGCGAGAAGGGCATTCAGTTCCTCGACCATCGGCTGGACTTCCAGCGGCAGCGGGTCATCCACCCGGTTGGCGCCGCTGGTGCGCATGTGCTTGATCGCCCGGCTGACCCGCCGCAGCGGGCCCAGCCCATACCAGGTCTGCAGCGCTGCCATGACGAACAGGCCGAGCCCCAGGATGACGAAGCTGTAGAGCAGGATCGAGCGGGTCCGGCGGATCTGGCTATCGAGCTCTTCCCGGCTTTCGGCGACGGTGAACCACCACTTGGTATTGCTGTCCGGCAGGACGATGGTGCGCTCGATGATCCGCAGGGGTTCGCCCGCCCGCGCATTGCTGTCGAAGATGTGCGGCTTGGTGTCGACATGGTCGGAGTGCACCGGGATGCTGCCATCCCACAGCGAGCGGGAGGCGAAGTCCTCGTGGCCCTGGCCGCGAATTTGCCAATAGAGGCCGCTGTTGGGTTCGAGAAAGCGCTGGTCGCCCAATGAGCGGACGAGGAAGATATCGCCGTCCGGGCCGACTTCGGCGGAACTGACCAGCGCGGTCAGCTTGTAGTTGAGCTGGTCGTCGAACTGGCGGGTGATCAGGTTGGTCAGCGTGCGGTCGAGTGTCAGGCCACCGACCAGCAGCAGGATGAAGATCCACCCAGCCGCGATCGCCATGATGCGGTTTGACAGCGAACCCGTGTTCCGGGGCTGCGCGGTCGCCTCCTTTTCATGTTCCGCGGGCGCGCGCATGATGCTGGCCGCCGGCCGACCTTAGCCGCGCGAGGCCGAGGGATCGTCGAGGCTGTACCCGAGGCCGCGGATGGTAGTGATGACGTCCGGGCCCAGCTTCTTGCGGATGCGGGTGACGAAGACTTCGATGGTGTTCGAATCGCGGTCGAAATCCTGATCGTAGATATGCTCGATCAGTTCGGTGCGGCTGACGACCTTGCCCTTGTGGTGCATCAGGTAGGACAGTAGCTTGTATTCCTGCGCCGTCAGCTTCACCGGTTCGCCATCGAGCGTGACGCGGCCCGAGCGGGTATCCAGCCGCACCTGGCCGGCGGTCAGCTCGCTCGAGGTATTGCCCGAGGCGCGGCGGATAAGGGCGCGCAGGCGGGCGATCAGTTCCTCGGTCTGGAAAGGCTTGGCGAGATAGTCGTCGGCTCCGGCATCGAGGCCGGCCACCTTGTCGGACCAGCTATCGCGGGCGGTCAGCACCAGTACCGGGAACTTGCGGCCTTCCTTGCGCCACATGCCCAGCACCGTGAGCCCGTCGATCTCCGGCAGGCCGAGGTCGAGGATGACGGCATCGTATTCCTCGGTCGAGCCCATAAAATGGCCGTCCTCGCCGTCGGTGGACAGGTCAACGGCATAGCCGTTCTGCTCAAGCGTCGACTTGAGCTGCTTGCCCAGTGTGGGCTCGTCTTCGACGATCAGAAGCCGCATGACAGGAATTCCCCCGTGAAACTGAATGTCAAATGGGGCGAAAGCCCTGTATGGTCAAGCAAGTGGCGCAGCATAGGCCCTACTAGTGCGACCGGTTGAGGATAGCACCGGACCGGGCGTCGACATCGACGAAGATCACCGTGCCGTTGCGGATGAACTTGAGGCGATAGGCCATGGCGACCTTGTCGTAGTCAGGCCCGATGTATTCCATGCCCTGCATGGTCGGCAGGATGCGCTGCTCGATCTGGCTGAGGGTAAGGATCTGGCCCGAGCGCAAGTCCTTGCGAATCTGGACCTGCTCGCCCGTGTTCTGGGCAAGTGCGTCGGCCACCGGAAGGGCAAGCAGGGCAGGCAGGAGAAGGGCGACCAAGTGTTTCATGCTGAAATTGTGCCTAGATGCGGGGCCTTGAACATGGCGTGAATATATCAGGCACTCTTCAGCCTTGCGATATGGGCGGCGCGGATGGCCTGGGTGAAAGGACCGGGAAGGCCGTCGCCGATCTGGCGGCCGTCCACTTCCACCACCGGCAGCACCAGCGTCCCCGCCGCCGAGACCAGCACCTCTCGCGCGTCGAACAGTTCCTGCGGGGTGAACGGGCGGTCCTCGATGGCGAGGCCCATTTCGGCGACGATCTCGAGGATGGGGATGCGGGTGGTGCCGGGCAGAACACCCCGGTCGACCGGATGCGAGACGAAGGTGCCGCGCGCATCGATGATATGCACGTTCATGCTGGTCGCCTCGGTGACGACACCGTTCTCCACCAGCAGGGCATCGTCCACTCCGGCGGCGCGGGCTTCCTGCTTCATCAGCACGGCATAAAGCAATTGCGTGGTCTTGGCGGTGCGCAACTGCCAGCGCAGGTCCGGCCGAAGCACCACGCGCAGGCCCCGGAGGGCGCGCGGGTCCTCGATCAGCGGCATGGCCTGGGTATAGGCGATGCGCGTTGCGGGGAGCGGGGCGGGGGTCAGGAACGAGCGGTCGCCGCTGCTGCCGCCTGTCACCTGGACATAGACCAGCCCTTCCGACACGGCATTGCGCCGAACCAGTTCGGTCAGCACCGGCAGCCAGTCGGTCGCGTCTTCGATCGATGCCATGCGCAGTGAATTGTCCAGCCGCGCCTGATTGCGCGGCCAGGTGGGGAGCTGCCCGTCGATAACCGGGGCCACTTCATAGACGCTCTGCGAGAACAGCAGGCCCCGGTCGAAGACCGAAATCCGTGCCGCCTGTTCGGGAATCCATTCGCCGTTGAGCCATATGGTGCGCATGCGTCTCCCTTTCGCGCCCTTGCCCGCATGTCAACGCGCGTCTACGGCCCGCCGCCATGGCTGCCGCACCCATCCTTGGCTGGGAAGGGCTGGGCCTGATCCAGGGATCGGGCTGGCTTTTCCAGGATATCGACCTGTTCATCGCCCCGCGTGACCGCCTGGCGCTGATCGGCCGCAATGGCGCGGGCAAGACTACGCTGCTGCGCCTGATCGCCGGTCAGATCGAAGCGGACAGGGGCAAGCGCACGATCCAGCCGGGCACCAGAGTCGTGATGCTGGAGCAGGACCCGTTCTTCACCGGCTACGATACCCTGATGGACTTCGCGCTGCACGAGCCTGAGGCGCCGCCGCGCCATGAGGTGGAAAGCATCGCCGGCCAGCTCGGCATCGACCTCTCGCGAGACGCCGCCAGCGCCTCGGGCGGCGAGCGGCGGCGGGCCGCATTGTGCCGGGCGCTGGCGAGCGAACCCGACCTCTTGCTGCTGGACGAGCCGACCAACCACCTCGACCTCGGCGCGATCGACTGGCTGGAAGACTGGCTTTCCCGCTACAAGGGCGCTTTCGTCGTCATCAGCCACGACCGTACCTTCCTCACTCGCCTGACCCGGGCGACACTGTGGCTCGACCGGGGCGGGATGCGGCGCAAGGAAGTGGGCTTCGGCGGCTACGAGGCCTGGGAAGATGCGGTCTATGCCGAGGAAGCCCGCGCGGCGGACAAGCTTGACGCCAAGCTCAAGATCGAGGCGCACTGGCTGGAACGCGGCGTCACCGCGCGGCGCAAGCGCAACCAGGGGCGGTTGGAAAAGCTATGGGAGATGCGCGCCCAGCGCGCGGCCATGTTGAGCCCGCAGGGCGCGGCCAAGATCCAGCTCGCCAGCGACGATGTGCGCACCAAGTCCGTCATAACTGCTGAGCATGTGACCAAGCGGTTCGGTGAACGCACCATCATCAAGGACTTCTCGCTTCGCATCCAGCGCGGGGACCGGATCGGCCTGGTCGGGCCGAACGGCTCGGGCAAGACCACCTTGCTCAAGCTGCTCACCGGCGATCTCGCGCCGGACGAGGGCGATGTGACGCTGGCCAAGACGCTGCATGGCACGGTGATCGACCAGCAGCGCAGCCTGCTCTCGCCGGAAAAGACCGTGCGCGCGGTGCTGGCCGAGGGCGGCGACTGGGTCGACGTGCGGGGCGTGAGGAAGCACGTCCAGGGCTATCTCAAGGACTTCCTCTTCGAACCCTCGCTGGTCGACGCCAGGGTGGGCACGCTATCGGGCGGCGAACGCTCGCGTTTGCTGCTGGCGCGCGAATTCGCCCGGAAATCGAACCTGCTGGTGCTTGACGAGCCGACCAACGACCTCGATCTCGAAACGCTCGACCTGCTGCAGGAAGTCATTGCCGATTATGACGGCACCGTCCTCATAGTCAGCCACGACCGCGACTTCCTCGACCGCACGGTGACGGTGACGCTGGGGCTCGATGGCTCGGGCCGGGTGGACATCGTCGCAGGCGGCTATGCCGACTGGGAGGCCAAACGGAAGAAGCCGGTGGCGGCGGCAAAGGCAGCAGCGCCCAAGGCCGAGCCTGCCGCTCCTCCACCGCCACCGCTTATGCCCGGGAAGGTCAAATTGTCCTACAAGGACCAGCGCGATTACGAGCTGCTGCCGAAGCGCATCGACGATCTCACCGCCGCCATCGAGCGCGACGAGGCGGCGCTGTCGGACGCCAATCTCTACACCCGCGACCCGGCCAGGTTCGCCGCCCTGAGCGACGCCGTGGTCAAGGCGCGCGCCGAAAAGGACGCGGCGGAAGAGCGCTGGCTGGAGCTGGCGGAACTGGTCGAGGGGTAGAAGATCCTCCCCATTTGCGCTTCGCGAAAAAGGGGAGGATCAGGTCTTACCGCATTCTGGAAACGAACGGGATGTTCTTCTGGATATAGGCCGTCACCGCCCAGATATCGTCCTTGCTCAGGAGCTGTTTGTAGGGTGGCATCGAAGTGCCCAGCGCCGTTCCACCCTCGGCGATGGTCCAGACCATGAATTCGTCCCACTGCTTTTCCGGCACGTCCGATAGCCAGACGAGATTGCCCGGAGGCGGGGTGAGGTTCTTGCCGGCCACGCCGTTGCCCGCGCCGTCGTCGCCGTGGCACATGGCGCAGTAGGCCTTGTAGATCTGCTCGCCGCGATCGAAGGTTTCCTTGCGCTGGGGCAGGGGGTTGGTCATGCCCTCATAGGGTGCAGGCACGCCCCAGAGGGTGACAATGTAGTGGCGCGGCATGGGACCCTGGCCCCGCCAGGGTTCGGCCCGCCACTTGCCTTGAACTTCGATGTCGCCGTCCTGTTGGGCGGGAGGGGTCGCCTGCGCTTGCGCACCGGCCGGTCGCAACTGCTGCGCTCCAGCGAGCAGCGACAGGGCGAGGAACGCGGCGATCTTGGTCGACTTCATGACAGGCCTCCTTGCGGTCAAGGACCTAGTGGCGCGAAGGTGGCCCCGGCTTGACTCCCGTCAAACCCGCTAACCTACCCGATAAAACCCCGCAACCCGGTCCAGCGCCAGCCCCAGCACCAGCTTTCCGCTGCGCGCCGGCCAGGAAAGGGCGCGCTCGGCCTGGGGCAAGCCCTCGCCGGCGCAAACCACACGCCACAGAATGTCGGCAAGGCCCGGCCCGGCGGCGGCGACGGCGGCATCGAAGCGCGCCTTGGCGGCCATCTGGCGCTCGGTGGCGTTGAGGCCCTTGTCGGAAGTTCCCTTCACCCGCACCGGGTCCCAGCGCATGGTCACCCCCGGCGCCAGCTGCGCCCGCTCCCAGTCGGCGCGCAGTCTCTCGCCGGCATCGTACTGCGCATCGCTCAGCATGCCGCGTGAATGCAGCCATGTCAGCGGGCTTTCGGCGAGGTTGACGGTGACGCTTCGCTTGCCACGTTGGGCGGGGCGGTTGACCGGGCCTTCGACGGTGAGCTCTCGTTCGGCGAGATGGCGCTGCATGATCGTTTCCCTTCCTTGCTGCGAATCATTGCTTGCCAAAAAGCAATGGTTGTAGGAAAGATGAAAACCCATTTGGTTATAAGGACGAGCCGATGATCAACCGCATCCGCGACATCCGCAAGGAAAAGCACCTTACACTGGCAGACGTCGCCGCGCGCTGTTCGCCGCCGACCACGGCGCAGACCATCGGACGGCTCGAAACTGGAATGCGCAACCTCTCGCTGGTCTGGATGAACCGCATCGCCAAGGCGCTGGACGTGGAACCGGAACTGCTGGTGCGCAGTGAGGAAGCGGCAGTACCGCGCACGATAGCCCGCTTGCTCTCGACCGGCGCCGAGGCCCTGCATACGCCGCGCGATGCGATCCTGCCGACGGCTCTGGGCGGCGAGGGCAATGTCGTCGCCCTCGCGGTCGAGGCCAGCGCCGGGGACTATCGCGACGGTGACCAGATCTGGCTGCGCGAAGTGGAGCCAGAGGGCTATTCCCGGCTGCTTAACCGCGATGTGCTTGCCCCGCGTCCGGGCGGGCGTTTCGCCTTCGGCCGCATGATCGACCGCGACGGTTGCCGCGTGGCCCTGCTTCCGCCGGGGCCGGGCCACCGTCAGATCGTCATCGAGAACCCGCCCTGGCTGGCGGTGGCGGAAATGCTGGTGCGACGGCTTTGAGTTGCCCGGCATGAGCAAGCTTCGTGTGCTGTCGATCGGCACTCTTTACCCAAATGACAACACGCCCAACTTCGGCGTCTTCGTCGAGCGGCAGATGGAGGCTGTGGCGAAGCGCGGGGATGTCGACCTTGTCATGGTAAATCCCGTCGGCCTGCCGCCCTGGCCGCTGACGCTGCACCCGCGTTACCGTGCGCTGCGCGGCTTGCCTCGGTCCGAGACGCGCAAGGGAGTGCAAGTGCTGCGCCCGCGCTTCCTGCTGTTGCCGGGGCTTGGCCGGTTCAACGCGGCGGCTGTCGCGCGCGCGGTGCTGCCATTGGCACGGCGCCTCCATGCCGAGCGGGCCTTCGATATGGTCGACGCGCAGTTCTTCCACCCCGATGGCAATGCGGCGATGCGGGTGGCAAGCGCGCTGGGCCTGCCGTTTTCGGTGAAGGCGAGGGGTGCCGATATCCACCTCTGGGGCAAGCGGGCAGACACGGCTGCGCAAGTGCTCGAAGCAGGCCGGAAGGCGGACGGATTGCTGGCCGTTTCACAGGGTCTTGCACGGGAGATGGCCGCGCTCGGCATGCCGGCCGGGCGCATCGCGATGCACCGCACCGGGCTGGACCGCAAGCGTTTCCGCCAGCTCGATCGTGCGGAGTGCCGGGCGAAGCTAGGCTTGCCGGCGGATGCCCCGCTGCTCGCCACGGTCGGCGCGCTGATCCCGCGCAAGGGGCAGACCTTCGCCATCGATGTGCTGGCGCAGCTACCCGGCGTGGTGTTGGCGCTGGCGGGATCGGGCCCGGACGAAGCCATGCTGCGCGCCAGGGCAAGCGAAGCGGGCGTGGCCGAGCGAGTGCTGTTCCTGGGCCCGGTGCCGCACGACGAGATTCCGGTCCTGCTGAACGCGGCCGACCTGTTCGTGCTGCCCACTGCCAGCGAAGGACTCGCCAATGCCTGGCTCGAAGCGCTGGCCTGCGGCACACCGGTGGTGACGACCGATATCCCCGGCGCGGACGAATTGATCACCGCACCGGAGCACGGCCGGCTGGTGGCGCGCGATGCCAATGCGATTGCCGCTGCGGTTCGCGACCTGCTCGCCGCTCCGCCGGTGCGCGAAGCGACGGCCTCTGGGGCAGAGGGCTATAGCTGGGAGGAAAACGCCGCGCAGCTTGTGAAGTACTGGCGCGGGCTGGCGGGGCGATAATCCTCCTCCCTTTCGGAGGAGGATTTATCCCTGCTCGCGGGCCAGCTTTTCCTGCCGGTCTATTTCGGTTTCCTGCGGCACGAAGCTCGCCGAATTCACTTTCAGCCAGATCAGGATAGGCGCTGACATGTAGACCGAGCTGTAGGTGCCGACAAAGATGCCGAAAAAGATCGCCAGGGTGAAGCCGAAGATCACGCTGGGCCCCAGCAGCAGCAATGCCAGCAGCGTGATCAGCACGGAAAGGGAGGTCACGATGGTGCGCGACAGGGTCTCGTTGACCGAGAGGTCGAGCAACTCGGGCATGGGCATGCGCCGGTACTTCTTCAGGTTCTCGCGGATACGGTCATAAACCACGATGGTATCGTTGAGCGAATAGCCGATCAGTGTCAGCAGCGCGGCCACGATGTTGAGGTCGAACTCCATCTGGGTCAGTGCGAACAGTCCCAGGGTTAGAGTCACGTCGTGGACCAGCGCGAAAAGCGCGCCGATGCCGAACTGCCATTCGAAGCGCACCCAGATGTAGATCGAGATCGCCACCATGGCGGCGAGCAGCGCGGTCATGCCGGTCTTGAACAACTCGTCCGAAACCTTGCCGGAAACCGAATCGACCCCGTCGACCCGCGCATCGGGATGGCTCGCCTTGATCGCCGTGGTGATCTTGCGCGCCATGGCGTCGGCCAGTCCCGAATCCTTTTCTGCCCCTTCGGGCAGCTTCATGCGGATCGAGACCTGGTTGGCCTTTCCGAATTCCTGGATGGTCGGTTCGCCATAGCCCAGCTTGCCGACTTCCTCGCGCAGGCTGGCGACCGGCGCCGTGGCGCTGCGTTCGAAAGTCACGCGGATCATCTGGCCGCCAATGAAATCGACGCCGAGATTCAGCCCGCGGGTAAAGACCAGCGTCGCCGATGTCGCCATCAGGATCAGGCTGATCACATAAAACGGCAGCCGCCAGCGCAGGAAGCGGATGTTGGTGTTGTCTGGAACGAGCTTCAGAAGTTTCATGACGGCCGGCCCTTACAGCACAAGGTCGTTCGGCCGCGCCTTGCGCAGCCAGTGCGCCACCCACATGCGGGTCAGCGAAACGGCGGTGAACACGGACGTGGCGATGCCGATGATCAGCACGACGGCAAAGCCCTTGACCGGACCGGAGCCCAGCACGAACATCAGCACCGCGGCGATGACATTGGTGATGTTGCCGTCCAAAATGGCGCTACGCGCCTCCTTGTAGCCCATTTCGACCGCCTGGACGACGCGACGCCCGCGCGCCCGTTCCTCGCGAATGCGTTCGTTGATCAGCACGTTGGCGTCGACCGCCGCGCCGATGGTAAGGACGAAACCGGCGATGCCGGGCAAGGTCAAGGTAGTGTTGGCGACAGCCATTACACCCAGGATCATCATCGTGTTGAGCACCAAAGCGACGCAGGTGTAGATCCCGAAGCGGCCATAGGTGACGAGCATGAAGGTCATCAGCGCCACGGTGCCGACGAGCATGGCGATCATGCCCTTCTGGATCGAATCGGCGCCGAGATCCGGCCCGACAGTGCGCTCTTCCACCACCTTGAGATCGACCGGCAGTGCGCCCGAGCGCAGTGCGATGGCCAGCTGGTTGGCGCTTTCCACGCTGAACCTGCCGGAAATCTGCGCGCTGCCGCCCAGGATCGGCTCGTTGATGTTGGGGGCGGAAAGCACCTTGCCGTCCAGGATGATGGCAAACGGCTTATTGACGTTCTCTGTCGTCAGCTTGGCGAACTTGGCGCCGCCTTGCTGGTCGAAAGTGATGTTGACGATCGGCTCGTTGCTGCGCTGATCGAAGCTCTGCTGGGCGTTGGTCAACTGGTCGCCCTTGATCCCGCCCAGCCGCTTGACTGCGATCGCGGGGATGCCGCCGCTCTCCTTGGGATTGGCATAGGGGAAGATCTGGCTGCCCGGCGGGGCGATGCCCTGGGCAATGTCGGCTGGCGAAGCCAGCGTATCGACTAGCCTGAACTCGAGCTTGGCGGTCTGGCCCAGCAGGTTCTTGAGCGCGGCCGGATCCTTGAGCCCGGGCACCTGCACGACGATGCGCTCCGAGCCCTGGCGGATGATGGTCGGCTCGCGCGTGCCCAGCGCGTCGATGCGCTTGCGGACTACTTCGGTCGCGGTGTCCATCGCATCGTCGACCGCCTTGTTGATGCCCGCCTGGGTGGGGGTCAACACGAAGCGGGTGCCGTCCACCACTTGCACGTCCCAGTCGCGCTGGCCGGTCAGGCCGACGCCGTTGGTCAGCGAGGAAATCTGCTCGCGCGCGGCATCGACCTGCGCCGGGTTCTGCACCATGAAGGTGAGGTTGCCGTCGCGGCTTGAGATGTCGCCGATTGAGATTTCCGGGCTTGCCTGGCGCAGTTTGGCGCGAACGCTTTCTTCCATGCTTTCAAGCCGCTGGCGAGCTACCTGCGATGAGTCCGCCTCAAGCAGGATGTGGCTGCCGCCGGCAAGGTCGAGCCCGAGGTTGATTTGCGGTCTGGGCAGGAAGCCGGGCCATGGCGCATTGGCTAGCGAAAACAGCGAAGGCAGCGCGGCCACCGCGCAGCCGAGCGCGACAAACCAGAACCAGACCTGCTTCCATCGGGGAAAATCGAGCATGCCGGCTCAGCCCTTTGCGCGCGCCGCTTGGTTCCGGCGATCAGTCATTCGCCGGGCCCTTGCCGGTGGGGGAGAGGATGTCGGTAATCATCGCCTTGACCGCCTTAACCTTTACGTTGGGCGCTATTTCGATGTCCGCATAGGTGTCGTCGACCCTGACGACCTTGCCGATCAGCCCGCCGCCGGTGACGACCTGATCGCCCTTCTTTACCGAGGCGATCTTGTCGCGATGTTCCTTCTGCTGGCGCATCTGCGGTCGCAGCAGCAAAAACCAGAAGACGCCGGCAATGCCGATCAGCGGGAGGAACTGAACCCAGGCGGGCGGTGCTTCGGCCGCGGCGGCGGCGGACAGCAGGTTGAGGATGGGGCTGGACATGGTGAGGGGAATGACTTTCTCTGGCCGTGCTTCCGGCGCCTCGGCCCGGAATGGCGCGCGGTTAGCAGCAATGCGGAGGCAAGGCAACGCGGGCGGCCCCGGTCAGGCACTGGTGCTCCCTTTGGTGTTGCTTTGCCGCGCGCCCGTGCCTATAGGCCGCCGCTCCTTGATCCCGCTCGCGCGGGAACTTGGCGGTCGGGACGTAGCGCAGCCTGGTAGCGCATCACACTGGGGGTGTGGGGGTCGGAGGTTCGAATCCTCTCGTCCCGACCAATTTTCTCCGACAACCTGAATATGCATTCCAGCTGAAAATGCGCCCCGGATCGGTTCCCGCGCGCCGTCCGGCGCGGCCCGCACACGGTTAAGAAAGTCTAAGTGCTTTGGCGCTATCGCGAGGTTGCAGTCCTTGTCTTGCGATCCGGAGTACCCCGCGTTGGCTAAATACGCTACTTTCCTGCGGCGCCCTCTCGCCGCCTTGGTATTGCTGGCCGTTCCCGCCGCGATGCTGGCCGGCTGTGGCGATTCTCGCGACGAAGTGCTGGCCGAAAAGGTGGCCCGCGCCGAAGCCGCCGCTACCAAGGCCGAGGAAGCGCAACGCGCTGCCGAGCGCGCGGCCCGTGCCGCCGGTGCGCGCCTGAACGAGGTCAATGCATCGGAAGAGGACGGTGGCACTGCTCCCGTCGGTGACGAGCATACGGAAGCGCCGGTGGATACCGCAAACGCCTCGTCTGCGCAGAATACCGACCTCGCCTCTGCGGTGGGTGGGCCGGCCAACTGATTTCACGCCGCTTGCCATGCATGGCGGCTCCGCTAAGGAGAGGCCTCGGTTTCGGCCTTCCGGAGTAAGGGGCAATGGCGAAAAAGCTGGTCTATGTACTCAACGGGCCGAACCTCAACCTGCTCGGCATGCGAGAGCCCGAGATCTACGGCAGCGACACGCTCGACGACATTGCCGCCATGCTGGAGGATCGCGCGCAGGCGCTTCGTATCGAAGTGGACATGCGCCAGTCGAACCACGAAGGCCACCTGGTCGATTGGCTGCATGAGGCGCAAAGCAAGGGTGCCCATGCCGCATTGCTCAATGCGGGGGCCTTCACCCACACCAGCATTGCGCTCTATGATGCGATCAAGTCGATCAAGGTGCCGGTGATCGAAGTGCACCTGTCGAACCCGCATACTCGCGAGCAATTCCGCCACAAGAGCTATGTCGGCATGGCCGCCAGGGGCACGATCGCCGGCTTCGGGGCGAAGAGCTACCTGTTGGCGCTGGAGGCGGCCGCGCTACTCTAGCGGCACGCCGGGCAACTGCTTCGCCGTCCGGATGGTGAGAGAGGTCTTCACGCTCGCCACGTTCGGCGCGGGCGTCAGCTTGCTGGTCAGGAATTCCTGGAAGCTCTGCAGGTCCTTGCTGACGATCTTCAGGATGAAGTCGATCTCGCCGTTGAGCATGTGGCATTCGCGCAC
>CAZVWP010000066.1:0-18370 GCA_964630805.1 uncultured Novosphingobium sp.
GACATAGAGCGGCTCGGCCTGCCCGCCGATCTCCAGCCCGCGGCGCTGGCCGATGGTATAGTGGATCACCCCGCGATGGCGGCCCAGCACTTCGCCGGTCTCGGCATGGACGATATCGCCCGCTTCGCCTGACTCGGGCCGCAGCTTGCGAACGATGCTGGCATAGTCGCCGTCTGGCACGAAGCAGATGTCCTGGCTGTCCGGCTTGGCGGCGACGCGCAGGCCGGCCGCTTCCGCGATGCGGCGCACGTCCTGCTTGGGCATCCCGCCCAGCGGGAAGCGCAGGAATTCGAGCTGCGCTTCGGTGGTGGCGTAAAGGAAATAGCTCTGGTCGCGCGCCGGGTCGGTGGCGCGGTGCAATTCGAAGCCGGCCGGCCCGGCAAGGCGCTGCACGTAGTGCCCAGTCGCCAGGCAATCCGCCCCCAGTTCGCGGGCCATGGCGAACAGGTCGGTGAACTTGGGCCCCATGTTGCAGCGGATGCAGGGAATCGGCGTGCGCCCGGCCGCGTACTCGTCGGCAAAGGTTTCGATCACATCCTCGCGGAACCGGGTCTCGTGATCGAACACGTAGTGGGCGATGCCCAGTCGGTCTGCAACGGCGCGGGCGTCGCGGATGTCGTCTCCGGCACAGCATGCACCCTTGCGGGAAACCGCTGCGCCATGGTCGTAGAGCTGCAGGGTGACGCCGATGGTTTCCGCGCCGCTGGCCGCCGCCAGCGCGGCGACGACCGACGAATCGACCCCGCCCGACATGGCGACCACGATCCGGCAATGCCCGGCGGGGCGTGGCAGGTCGAACAGCTGGGCGGGATCGAGGCCGCCGGCAAGAGCGGCGTAGAGGCTGGCGGGGGCGGGCATGGCGAGGCTCATACACGCTGCGACCGTGAATGTGTACGGATTCACATTAGGGCAGCGGAAGCTTAACCATGATCAACGCAAGGTAAAGAGCGCCTTTACCTTGCTTGAACCTTCCTGCGCCTATGGGGGCCGCATGGACATGGGATTCGATACCGGCCACTTCGGTCCGGAACAGGCTGCACAGCAGGATTCCGGCGCGCCGGAATGGCTTGCGATGCGTGCGCGGCTGGGCACCCAGTGGATGGCTCGCCGTGCGCTGGCCGGCGCCGGCGGCGGCAGCGAAGCGGCCACCGGCAGCTTCAACTCGCCCGCGGCGTGCGCCCTCACCGCATACAAGGCAAGCACACCCTCTGTTAACCCAACTGCTTTAGGCAATGGAAAACCAATTGGGGCGATTGGTGACGATACCGCCAGTGCTCAACCGACTGGCGGTAGAGGGTAATGATGATCGAGAACCAGAAAATACGTCCGGCCATGGTCATCGGCCCGCTCGGCGAGCCGCTCACCATCGATTCGCTACCGCCGCCCAACACCACCCGTTGGGTGGTTCGGCGCAAGGCGGAAGTCGTCGCCGCGGTGAACGGCGGGCTCTTGACCATCGACGAGGTCTGCGAGCGCTACAGCCTGACGCTCGAGGAATTCGCTTCCTGGCAGCGCGCGGTCGATCGCTCCGGCATGCAGGGCCTCAGGGTCACGCGCATCCAGCACTATCGCGACCTCTACGAGCGCCAGCTCAAGTACTGAGCAGCCTACCCGGCCTCTTCGCAAGCCAATTTACATAGCATTGCCAATACGCCTCGGATTGCCACTTGGTCGTCCGGGGTCTATGACGGCGTGCGCGAATGGCCTGTGTGCCTGGCGTGCACACGGGCGCGGCGGCATTGCCGATGGCGAATGAACCCGTTAGAATAGTTCAGCTCCCGAACGATTCAGGGGCGTCACGAGGCGGCAAGCAATGAATTACGACGCCAGGATCGATGTGCCGGAAGAGCGTGAAGGCGCTGTTTCGCTCGCCGATCCGCTGGCCGAGGCCGGCGAGGAGGATCGCAAGTCTCAGCGCCGCATGTGGTTGCTGGGCGCCATTGCGCTGGCCGTGCTGATCGGACTCTGGTTCCTCGCTCATCGCAACGATGCCGCCGACCAGGGTGCGAAGGCCAACCAGGCGCCGACGGTGTCCGTCGCCGCGCCGGGCCGGGCCACCATTGCCGGAACCATTACCGGCACGGGCACGCTTGCCGCGCGGCGCGAGCTGCCGGTGGGTGTCGCCGGCGAAGGCGGCCAGGTTGTGCAGGTCCTGGTCGAGCCCGGCCAGTGGGTCGGCGCGGGGCAGGTCCTGGCGGTGATTGATCGCTCGGTGCAGGTGCAGCAGCAGGCAGGCAGTGCGGCGCAGATCCAAGTCGCCCAGGCCGATCTCAGGCTCGCCCAGGCGAATTACGACCGCGCCTTGCAGCTTGTCGAGCGCGGCTTCATTTCCAAGGCGGACATCGATCGCCTGCGCGCCACGCGCGATTCAGCCGCTGCCCGCGTGCGCCTTGCCGGCGCGCAACTGGGCGAACAGCAGGCCCGCACCCGCCGGCTCAACATCGTTGCTCCGGCCGCCGGGCTGGTGCTGGAACGCAAGGTGGAGCCGGGTCAGGTCGTCAGCTCGGGCAGCGGAGTTCTGTTCCGCCTGGCCAAGGGCGGCGAGATGGAACTGAAGGCGCTGATCGGCGAAGTCGATTTCGCGAAGCTGGCCATGGGCGGTTCAGCCAAGGTGACGCCGGTCGGCTCGCCAAAGACCTTCGACGGCCAGATCTGGCAGCTCTCGCCGGTGATCGACCCGAACACGCGCCAGGGCACGGCGCGCATTGCCCTGGCCTATGCGCCGGAGCTGCGCCCGGGCGGATTTGCCACGGCGGTGATTTCCTCGGGCAACGTCGTGGCGCCGCAGCTTCCCGATTCGGCGATTCTGTCCGACAACAAGGGCAGCTATGTCTATATCGTCGACAAGAGTAACAAGGCGCAGCGGCGCGACGTAGTGACCGGCCTGGTTTCCGACAGCGGCATTGCCATCGTTTCGGGCCTTGATGGGAGCGAACGGGTTGTTCTGCGCTCGGGCGCTTTCCTGTCTCCGGGCGAAACCGTCAATCCGAAGCTGGTCCGACCATGATGTCCGGCGCACTGCCGCCGCGTTCCAGAGGTCGCTGACCGATGAACTTCCGCAACATCTCCGCCTGGTCAATCCGCAATCCGGTCGTCCCGATCATCGTCTTCATCGGCCTGGTACTGATCGGCGCGGTCTCCTTCATGCAGATGAAGGTCCAGGATATGCCGGATGTCGAGTTCCCGGCAGTGGTCGTGGTCATAAGCCAGCCCGGCGCGGCGCCGGTCGAGATCGAGAAGCAGATCACCCAGCGGGTCGAAGCCGCCGTCCGCACGATCAGCGGCGTGGATTCGATCAGCTCCACGGCGACCGAAGGCAACAGCCAGACCTTCGTGATGTTCCAGATCGGCCGTGACATCAACGAGGCGGTGAACGAAGTCCGTAACGCCATAGACCAGGCCCGCGGCGAATTGCCCGAAGGCATCCTTGAGCCGCGGGTGCAGAAGGTCGAAGGCCAGGGCAATGAAATCGCCGCCTGGGCGGTGACGGCCCAGGACATGACGATCGAGCAACTTTCCTGGTTCATCGACGACACCGTCGGAAAGCGGCTGCTGTCGATCCAGGGCATGGCCTCGGTAAAGCGCGGCGGCGGAGTGACGCGGGAAATCCGTGTGACCCTCGATCCGGCGCGGATGCAGTCGCTCGGCATTTCCGCGGCACAGGTCAACAACGTGCTGCGCCAGCTCAATATCAATGCAGCCGGCGGCAAGGCCGAGATCGCCGGCTCGCGACAGTCGGTCCGCGTGCTGGGCAATGCCGATTCAGCGCTGGAGCTTTCCCAGAAGGATATTCCGCTGGGCGGGGGCCGCACGGTCAAGCTGGCTGACTTCGCCAATGTGACGGACGGCTATGCCGAAATCAGTTCCGCGGCGACCCTGGCGGGCAAGCCGGTGGTGATCTTCGACATCACCCGGGCCCGCGGCGCATCCGATGTTTCGGTCTACGACAGCACGATCGAGGAACTGGCCAAGATCGAGAAGGAAGTGCCGGGTGTTCGCTTCACCCGCCTCTATTCCTCGGTCGATTATACCAAGGCGCAATACGAAAGCTCCATCGCCGCCATGGTCGAAGGCGCGATCCTGGCGGTCATCGTCGTGTTCTTCTTCCTGCGCGATTGGCGCGCCACGGTGATTTCGGCGATTGCCATTCCGTTGTCGGCGATCCCGACCTTCTGGTTCCTCTACGACTGGTTCGGCTTTTCGCTGAACTCCATCTCGATGCTGGCGCTGGGGTTGGTCGCCGGCGTGCTCGTCGACGATGCGATCGTCGAGATCGAGAACATCGTGCGCCACATGCGCATGGGCAAGAGCGCCTACCAGGCTGCGATCGACGCTGCCGATGAGATCGGCCTGGCCGTCGTCGCAACCACATTCTCGATCGTCGCGGTGTTCCTGCCGGTCGGCCTCATGGGCGGAATTCCGGGTCAGTTCTTCAAGAGTTTCGGTATGACCGTGGTCACGTCCGTGCTGCTAAGCCTTGCGGTGGCGCGCACGATCACGCCGATGGTCGCGGCCTATTTCCTCAAGGCCCAGGGTCCTGCCGAACACGCCAGCGGCGTCTGGATGGACCGCTACATGGCGGTGCTCGCCTGGACGCTCGATACCGCGCGGGTCGCCGCCTACAAGCAGGCGCTGGTTACCGCCGGCCGGAAGCTCACGCTGGGAAGGCGGTTCGCCGCGCGGTTGCGCGATCATCGTCTCTGGATGGTGGGAGTCGGCTTGCTGGCGCTGTCGCTTACCGGGCTGCTGCTCGTCATGATTCCCAAGCAGTTCTTCCCCACAAGCAACAGCGACTTCAGCATGATCAGGATCGAGATGGTCCCTGGCACCACGCTGGCGCAGACCCAGCAGGTGGCGGAGCAGGTTTCGCACATGGCGGGCCGCGATCCCGACGTGTCCACTGCCTTCGCCAGCGTCAGGGAGGGGAACGCAACGATCTTCATCAATCTCAAGCGCGATCGGAACAAGACCAGCCAGGAATTCGAGCGCGGCTTGACCCCGGCATTCCAGCAAATCTCGGACGCGCGCATATCCTTTCTCGATTTCAGCGCCGGTGCGGGCGGTGGCGGCGGCACCGGGCGGCCGATCTCGATCATGCTGTCGGGCAACGATTCGCGCCTGCTGGAGGACACGGCCGCTACGCTGGTGGAACAGATGAAGGGCATCAAGGGTCTTGTCGCGCCGCGCATCGCGGCCGACATGCGCCGCCCGGAAATCATCATCACGCCACGCTACAACCTCGCGGCGAGCCTTGGCGTGACCACATCGGCGCTCAGCCAGACGATCCGCATCGCGACCATCGGGGACATCGACCAGAACGCTGCCAAGTTCTCGCTGGAGGACCGGCAGGTGCCGATCCGCGTCCGCCTGTCCGAAGATTCGCGGAGAGACCTCTCGACCATCCGCAACCTGCCTGTGCAGACAACCTCGGGCGGCTCGGTGCCGCTGTCGAGCGTGGCCGACATTACCTTCGGCACCGGCCCGGTAAGCGTCCAGCGCTATAACCAGAGCCGGCGAGTCTTCGTCGGCGCCGATCTCGGCCCCGGCGTGGTCAAGGGCAACATGATGGAGGCGATCAACAAGCTGCCGATCATGAAGAACCTGCCCGCGGGCGTGTCCAACGCGCCCTTCGGGCAGGATCGCTGGCAGGCGGAGATGTTCGCCAGCTTCGGCCAGGCGGTGCTGGCGGGCGTGCTGCTGGTCTTCTCGGTGCTTGTGCTGCTCTACCACAGGTTCATCTCGCCGCTGGTCAACATGGGCTCGCTGTTCCTCGCGCCGCTTGGCGGCATGCTGTTGCTGCTCATCATGGGGCAGCAGATTTCGATGCCGGTGATCATCGGTATCCTGATGCTGCTCGGCATCGTCGCCAAGAACTCGATCCTGCTGATCGATTTCGCCATTGAGGAAATGGCCCAGGGTGCCAGCAAGCTCGATGCGATCATGGAAGCCGGACACAAGCGCGCCCAGCCGATCATCATGACCACTGTCGCCATGGTCGCGGGCATGGTTCCCACCGCGCTTTCGCTCGGCGGCGACGGCGCCTGGCGCGCGCCGATGGGCACTGTCGTGATCGGCGGCCTGATTCTCTCGACCCTCCTGACGCTACTGATCGTCCCGGCCGCCTTCAGCCTCGCTGACGGTTTGGAAAAGCGAATCGGCCCGAAGCTGCGCAAGTCGCTGCTGACCTACGAGCCTGAGCATGCCGCGCGGGCGCACTATCCCAGCCAAGGGGGGCCGGGAGAACCAGGTGCAGTACCTGCCGAGTGACATGCGCACCGGCGCGGCTTCCGCAAGGCCGGTCGACAGGGCGCGGCGCATGCGCCAGTTCGCCACCGGGCTGCTGGTGTTCATGGCCGTGGCCTTTCTGCTGCTGCGCCATTTTGCCGGGCCCCATCCCGCCTGGGGCTATGCCCTGGCCTTCACCGAAGCGGCGATGGTCGGCGGGCTGGCAGACTGGTTTGCCGTAACCGCCCTGTTCCGCCATCCGCTCGGCCTGCCGATTCCGCACACGGCGATCATTCCCGAGAACAAGGACCGCATCGCCAGCACCATGGCGATATTCCTGCGCGACAATTTCCTAACTCCCCAGGTCGTTGCGCGGCGGATGAAGGGATACAACGTCGCGGCGGCGGCGGGGCGCTATTTCACCAATCCCGAAAGCGGTGCGCAGTCGCGCCTGCTGGCGGGCGCGGCGAACCTGATGGGCGACATGCTGGAGTCGCTCGACCAGCGCCAACTCGGCGGCATGGTGAAATCCGCCCTCCGCACCCAGCTCGACAAGCTGGAGATCGCCCCCCTGCTCGGCCAGCTGATCCAGGCGGCGATTGCCGACCGGCGGCACCTCCCGGTGATCGAAAGCCTGATCCGATGGGCCGGCTTCACCATCGAGGACAATGAAGAGCTGATCCGCACAACCATCCACGACCGCGCCAACACGCTGATGCGCTGGACGGGGCTGGACGAGAAAATCGCCAATGCCCTGCTCGACGGGCTCTACAAGCTTCTCGCCGAAACGCTGGTCGATGCCGAGCATCCGGTGCGCGGCAAGATCGAGGAGGGACTGGCGACGCTGGCCGATAACCTGCTGCACGATCCCGAGATGCAGGCGCGGGTGGCTCGCCTGAAGACCGAAGTGCTGGCCAACCCGGCCATGGGCACCTGGCTCGACGGCATGTGGGAGCGCCTGCGCGCTTCAATGCTGCGCGCCGCGCGCGAACCCGGGCGCGACTTCTTCGGCCAGTTCGGCGCGAGCCTGGGCGAACTGGGCACGGCCCTGCAAAACGACGCGCGCCTGCAATTGCTGGTCAACCGTTTCGTGCGGCGTACCGTCGTTGGCATGGTCACGCGCTATGGCGACGAGATCGTCCGGCTGGTGTCCGAAACCGTGCGGCGCTGGGACGCACAGACCGTGACCGACAGGATTGAGGGCGCGGTCGGCCGCGACCTCCAGTTCATCCGCATCAACGGCACCCTGGTCGGCGGCAGCGTCGGCGTGGTTCTTCACGCGGTAACCACCTTATTTTAGCACGGGGGCTTAAATTCCCCATCAATTCCGCCGTCCTCGTTCCCGGTCATGGAGAAAGTGCGAGTCACCGAGGCTGGTGAAAGCCACGAAGCGCCCGCCGGCGAAGCTTGCCTGCTGCGCGGCGCGACGCAGGCGCTGTTCCGGGCGAGCGATGATCCGGTGCGCGACCGGCACTGGCTGTGCGGGCCGCTCAGCCGCGCGGTCGCAAATCACAAGTCGCGGGAAGGCCAGATCATCTGTGCCGAACTGGGCGCGGCCCTTGAAGCGGGTGACCATGCCAAGGCGCTGGCGGCATGCCAACGGCTGATCCAGTACGAAATCACCAGCAGGCTCACCGTCGTCGGAACCTGCCAATAGGCACTCAGCCTGCTGCCGCCGGTTCCGCCAGCCACGGGTTCCCCGAATGGCCGAGGCCAAGCGCTTCATAAGAGGCATCCGCCTGCCCCCGGTGCTGCCGGACGAAGCCGGCATTGGCCAGCCAGTCCCCGGCGATGGGGTGGGAATGCGACCATTCGCGGACGCATTTGCGATCGACGATCAGCCACTTGCCATCCTGCCGAACCAGCTTGTCGACATAGCGCCCGCCGAGCTGGCCTATGGTCTGAGGATCGCCCGGTCGCTTTGGTGGATAGAGCAAGGTCGCGATGAAATAGGTCTCCGCCCCGGCTTCGTCGCCATCCACCCTGATCAGCGACTGTCCCAGCAGGTGTTCGACCAAATCGGTCGTCGCGATCGAATCCTTCACCGTCTGGATCGAGAATGGCTTGCCCGGAAGCTTGAGCGGGCCGTGATCGTCCATGCTCTCCTCTGCATAGACCGAGGCCATCTCCACTTCGTCCGCCCGGTCGCAGCCATGGCAATAGGTCGCGAGCAGTTGGCGGATTTCGTGGTGGTCCCAGAGAATCTGCAGGCGATCGTCCATGATGCTCTCCCAACTCTTGTCGGGCGAGAAGCTATGCAATCGGCGGCGCAGGGCAAGAAAAAACCCCGGCCGTTTCCAGCCGGGGCTCTTTGTGCTGACAGTGCCAGTACCGTCAGAGCTTGCCGACCAGCTCCGGCACGGCACTGAACAGGTCGGCGACGAGGCCGATGTCCGCGACCTGGAAGATCGGCGCATCCTCATCCTTGTTGATCGCGACGATGACCTTGGAATCCTTCATGCCGGCAAGGTGCTGGATCGCACCTGAGATGCCGACCGCGATGTAAACTTCGGGCGCCACGATCTTGCCGGTCTGGCCGACCTGGTAGTCGTTGGGCACATAGCCCGCGTCGACCGCCGCGCGGCTGGCGCCTACGGCAGCGCCGAGCTTGTCGGCCAGCGGGAAGATGGTTGCCTTGAAGGTGTCCGAGTCCTTCAGCGCGCGGCCGCCGGAGACGATGATCTTGGCGCTGGTCAGTTCCGGGCGCTCGCTCTTGGCGAGTTCGGCGGAAACGAAGCTCGACAGGCCGGCAGCGCCGGGACCCGAAGCCGCTTCGACCGGAGCCGAACCGCCGGTCGCGGCCGCCTTGGCGAAGGCAGTGCCGCGCACGGTGATCACCAGCTTGGCGTCCGAGCTCTCGACCGTGGCGATGGCGTTGCCGGCATAGGTCGGGCGGGTGAAGGTCTTGGGGCCTTCGACCGACAGGATGTCGGAGATCTGCATCACGTCGAGCTGGGCTGCGACGCGCGGCGCGATGTTCTTGCCATTGGTCGTGGCCGGCGCGACGAAGGCGTCGTAGTCGGCCATCAGGCCGGCGATCAGCGGTGCGACGTTTTCGGCCAGGGCATTGGCATAGGCCGCATCGTCCGCCTTCAGCACCTTGGCGACGCCGGCGATCTGCGCGGCGGCGGCAGCGGCACCGTCGCAGCCGGAGCCGGCGACGACGGCGGTGACCTCACCGAGCTGCCCGGCGGCAGTGACGGCGGCGAGGGTGGCGTCCTTGACCGACGCGTTGTCGTGTTCGACCCAAACGAGTGTCTTGGCCATTAGGCTACTCCCAGATCCTTGAGCTTGGCGACGAGTGCGTCGACGTCGGCAACCTTGATGCCCGCCTGGCGCACCGGCGGTTCGGTGACCTTGAGCGTCTTGAGCCGCGGCGCGGTGTCAACGCCGTAGTCGGCGGGCGCCTTGGTGGCGAGCGGCTTGGACTTTGCCTTCATGATGTTCGGCAGCGAGGCATAGCGCGGCTCGTTGAGGCGCAGGTCGGTGGTGACGATGGCCGGCAGCGAGAGCTTGACCGTCTCGAGGCCGCCGTCGACTTCGCGCTTCACGGTGACGCTGTCGCCATCGACGGTCACTTCGCTGGCGAAGGTGCCCTGCGGGCGGCCCATCAGGGCGGCGAGCATCTGGCCGGTCTGGTTGCAGTCGTCGTCGATCGCCTGCTTGCCGAGGATGATCAGGCCCGGAGCCTCTTCGGCGGCGATGCCCTTGAGGATCTTGGCGACGGCCAGCGGCTCGACCTCGTCGTCGGTCTGCACCAGGATGGCGCGGTCCGCGCCCATGGCGAGCGCGGTGCGCAGGGTTTCCTGGGCCTTCTGCGGCCCGACCGAAATGGCGACGATCTCGGTCGCCACGCCCTTTTCCTTGAGGCGAATGGCTTCCTCGACGGCGATTTCGTCGAAGGGGTTCATGCTCATCTTGACATTGGCGAGATCGACGCCGGTGCCATCGGACTTGACCCGGGGCTTCACGTTGTAATCGATCACCCGCTTTACGGGCACGAGCACTTTCATCGCGTTTTATCCTTCCGCAGGGGGGATGAAGGCAGTTTAGCCGGACGATTAAATGAATCGCGGCTCGCCATTGCCGCAGATGCGAGCAAGGTCAATACCGGATTATGGGCAGTTGGCGGAGAGCACTCCCCAACCAACTGCGAAGTATGCTTGCAAGCTGCGGTCAGGCCGCCTGCTTCACTTCCGCGACGATCTTCTTGGCCGCATCGCCCAGGTCGCTGGCCGAGACGATCGGCAGGCCAGAGCCTTCGAGGATCTGCTTGCCCAGTTCGACATTGGTGCCTTCGAGGCGCACCACCAGCGGGACTGAGAGGTTCACTTCCTTGGCGGCCGCGACAATGCCCTCGGCAATCGTGTCGCACTTCATGATGCCGCCGAAGATGTTGACGAGGATGCCCTTAACCGCCGGATCGGCAAGGATGATCTTGAAGGCTGCCGTCACCTTCTCCTTCGAGGCGCCGCCGCCGACATCCAGGAAGTTGGCCGGGAACATGCCGTTAAGCTTGATGATGTCCATCGTCGCCATGGCAAGGCCGGCGCCGTTGACCATGCAGCCGATGTCGCCATCGAGCTTGATGTAGGCGAGGTCGTATTTCGATGCCTCGATTTCGGCCGGGTCTTCCTCGGTCTCGTCGCGCAGGGCCATCACGTCCGGGTGGCGGTAGAGCGCGTTCGAATCGAAGCTCATCTTGGTGTCGAGCACCTGCAGTGCCTCGCCGCTGGCCGAAGTGGTGATCGCCAACGGGTTGATTTCCAGCATCGAGCAATCGAGCGCGTTGAACGCGTCATAGAGTTGCTTGGCCATGTCCTGCGCCTGCTTGTTGAGCTCGCCCGTCAGCTTCAGGGCATAGGCAGCGGCGCGGCCGTGGTGGGGCATGAAGCCTTCGGCCGGGTCGATGACGATGGTGGTGATCTTCTCGGGCGTCTCGTGCGCGACGTCCTCGATGCTCATGCCGCCCTCGGTCGAGACGATCATGGCGATGCGGCCGGTCTGCCGGTCGACCAGCATGGACAAGTAGAATTCCTTGCCGATGTCGACACCGTCGGTGATGTAAAGGCGGTTGACCTGCTTGCCGGCCTCGCCGGTCTGCACTGTCACCAGCGTGTTGCCCAACATCTCGCGGGCGTGGCTTTCCACTTCCTCGATGGTCTTGGCCAGCCGCACGCCGCCCTTGGCATCGGGGCCCAGTTCCTTGAACTTGCCCTTGCCGCGCCCGCCGGCATGGATCTGCGCCTTGACCACATAGAGCGGCCCGGGCAGCGATTTCGCCGCAGCGACGGCTTCCTCGACGGTCAGAGCCGGAATGCCCTTGGGGATGCTGACGCCGAACTTCGAGAGCAGTTCCTTGGCCTGGTACTCGTGAATGTTCATGGGAAGAGCGCTTTCTGCTGTTGCTGCCTGGGGAGGGCCGATATTGCGCCGCCGCATAAGCATATCGTTCACGGCTTGAAAAGTAGCCGATAGCGGTCAAATTCGAATCATTCGCAAGAAGGCCACCTGTTACACGTGATCGACCGCACTCGCCTTGAAGAGATTGTCCGCGAAGCCGGCAATATCGCGATGGCGAGCTGGCCGGGCATCGACAAGGTTGGGGGCCATTCGCTTGAGGTCTGGGAAAAGACCCCCGGAAACCCGGTGAGCGCAGCCGACCTGGAGGTCGATGACTTCCTTCACCGCGAGCTGGGCGCCCTGCTGCCCTCGGCCGGCTGGCTTTCCGAGGAAACGGCGGATGCGCCCGACCGGCTGGAGGGAGGCCTGATCTGGCTGGTCGACCCGATCGACGGCACCCGCGATTTCATCCGCGGCCGGCCGGGCTGGGCGGTTTCGGTGGCCTTGGTCAGCAGCAATCGCCCGCTTTTCGGCTTCCTTTCCGCTCCGGCGCAGGGACAGTTCTGGCATGGCGAGGCCGGCAAGGGATCGTGGCGCAATGGCGAGCGGCTCGTCTCGAGCAAGCGGCAGGTGTTGCCCGGCGCGCGTGTCCCGGCGCGGGTCACGCCCGATGCGGAGACTGACCTCGTCTATGTTCACCAGCCGAATTCGATTGCCTTGCGCATGGCCATGGTTGCCGCCGACGAGGCCGACATGGTCGCCACCATGCGCTGGGGCTACGAATGGGACCTTGCCGCAGCGGCCCTGATCGCCCGCGAGTCCGGCGCTGCCGTGACCGACGTCTTTGGTCAGCCCTTGAACTACAACAAGCGCGACCCCCGCGCCTTCGGGGTGCTGGTTACCGCACCGGCGATCCATGCCGCCGCGGTGGAGCGGCTGGCGGACATGGCGAGGAAGGCCGCGGAGTAGGCGTCAGGTGTCGAATTCGATCGGCAGGCTGGTGATTCCCCAGACGCCGGGAAACGGCTTCCATGTCACTTCCCCCACCAGCCGGGGATTGCGCAGGCGCCCGGCAATCTGGTGGATCCCCTCCTCGACATTGGCGACCGCAAGGAACTGGCCGAGGCAAATGTGCATGCCCCGACCGAATGCCTGGGTGGGGTGCCTTTCCGGCCGGTCTGGATCGAAGCGGTGCGGGTCGGAGAACATCTCCGGGTCGTGGCCTGAAATGGTCAGCGGGAAGACCAGCATGGAGCCGGCTGGAATGTCCACGCCGCGATAGCCGAAGGGTTCCTTGACCATCCGCATGGTGTTGGACGGCGTCATGAAGCGCAGCTGTTCCTTCACCGCCTTGCGCGCATAGTCGAAGTCCTCGCCGCAGCGCCGGTAGATCTCCGGGTTGTCGAGCATCGAGCGCATCAGCAGGATCGTCAGGTTCTTGGTGGTGTCATAACCCGCCGCGAACATCAGGATCAGCATCTGGCGCAGTTCCTTGTCGGTCAGTTGGCCGGCGTCGTTGGCGGCGATCATGGTGTCGAGCAGGTCGCCCTTGACGCCATGCGCCCGGCGCTCGGCGACAAGGCCGTCGACGAAGCCCCACAGCGTCTGGTAGCCGTGCTCGATCAGCGGCATCTTCTCGACTTCGAGATTGAAGCTCTCGCCATGGACTTCGAGCCATTTCATGATCTCGGGCAAGCGTTCGGTGGAGGTGCCGAGCATGGCGAACATGATTCGCACGGGAAACTGGGCGGCAAATTCGGTGAAGTCGAACGCGCCCTTCGGCGCCCACTCATCGAGTATGCCGGTGACGGTCTCGCGCATCAGCGGGCGCAGGCGCTTGACGTTGCCCGGGCCGAAGGCGGTGCTGACGCTGCCGCGCAGGCGCTTGTGTCGCTCGCCGGTGCTGACCAGCATCTGTTCGACCGCGAAATCCCCCCAGCCGGTGCCGCGCGCGCCCATGATGTCGGCGATTTCCCCGCCGGGCATGGCCAGTTTGTCGTCGAGCCGCATGATCTCGTCGATGGCCTTGTAGGAGGTGACGACGAAGCCGATGTCGCTGGCTGCCAGCCATGCGTGACTTTCCCGAGCCCGGTCGAACCAGGGCAAGGGATCATTGCCGAATTCCGCCGTGGCAATAGGCATGTGCAGCAGGTCCAGTTCGTCGATCCTTGGCATTGCTTTCTTCCGGTGTTCTCGTCACTCGGCGGCGTTTGTGTATTGTGTGACGAAACGAAGCAACAAAGGCGGAGGGAAAAATGCGCAGGCTTGAAGGCAAGACGATCCTCGTGGCGGGCGGCGGCGGCATCGGCGGCGGGCTCGCACGCCGGTTTGCGCATGAGGGCGCGAACGTCGTGCTGGGCGACATAGCGCTGGAACCTGCCGAGGCCATTTGCGTTGAGCTGGAGGAGGCCGGCGGCTCGGCGGTTGCCGTGCGGCTCGACGGCAGCGATGAAGCCTCTGCCCTGGCTGCGATCGACCTCGCCAGGAGCCGCTTCGGCGGGCTCGACGGCATTCACATCAATTTCGCGACCTTCGTCGATTTCGATCAGGCAGTCGGGATCATGGAGCTACCTCTGGAGGCCTTCGACGAGACCATGAGCGTCAACCTGCGCGGCTATTACCTCTGCGCCCGCGCCGCCATTCCGGCCCTGCTCGAGCGCGGCGGCGGCGCCATGGTGATGACCAGTTCCCCCGCCGCCTGCAAGGGAACGCCGGGGCAGGTCGCCTATTCGGTGGCCAAGGCCGGGGTGGAGGCGATCATGCGCCACGTCGCTTCGCGCTACGCCGAACAGGGCATTCGCGCCAATTGCATCTCGCCCGGTTCGACCATGCACGAGCGGCTGGAAAGCGAACTCGATCATGCCACCAGGGAGTGGTGCCTCAGCCTTGCCCTGATCAAGAGCCGCCTCGGCCGCCCGGAAGACATTGCCGCGATGAGCGCGCTGCTGATGTCGGACGAGGGGTCCTACATCACCGGGCAGGTGATCGGTGTCGATGGAGGCGTGGTCCTGCGGCGGTAGAGAAGCCCTGCCGTCCGCGCGTCACTGCCCGCGCGCCGCCCGCGCCGCTTCCTCGCTGACCGGCACGATCTTGATCTCCACCCGGCGATTGCGCGAGCGGCCTTCGTCGGTGTCGTTGCTCGCCACCGGCATGGTCTCGCCGAAGCCCTGGCTGCGGATGCGAGCGGCGGAAACGCCCTGCATGGTCAGGTAGCTCGCCACGGTGCGGGCCCGGTTTTCGGAGAGAGTCTGGTTGTATTCGTTCGAACCGGTCGAATCGGTGTGGCCATAGACGTCGACCAGACTTTCCGGATACTTGTTGAGACTTGCCGCGATCTTGTCGAGCGTTTCGCGGAATTCGGGCTTCAGGACATAGGAATCGACATCGAAGGTCACGCCGTTCGGCAGGCTCACGAGAATCGCCTGGCCATTGTCGGTGGCGCTCACGTCTACTCCGGTCCCCGCGGTCTGTTCCTTCAGCTCCCGGATCTGCTGGTCCATCTTGTGGCCGATGATGCCGCCGGCGATGCCGCCGATGCCCGCGCCGACGATGCGCCCGGTGCCGCCGCCGATGAGCCCGCCGATCAGCAGGCCGGCCAGCGCGCCGCCCGCGCCCCCGATGGCGGTGCGCGAGACCTTCTTCTGGCCCGTGTTCGGGTCGGTAACGCAGGCCGAAGTGGCAAGCAGCGAGGCTGCGGCCAGGCTGGCGGTCAAGCGGCGTCCATGTCTCATTGCGTTCCCCATTTTCCGGCCCCTGCCGGATTAACCATGATCCCAAGAGGTTGAATGCGAAATGGCCCGGCCCCTTGTCAATGAACACGCACTGTTAGACCCCGGCAAATTCTGCTAGCCGATTTTGCGTGACGCCGTTTCCCTGGACCGATGTCCTCGTCATTGTGGGACTTGTCCTGCTGAATGGACTTTTCGCCATGTCGGAACTGGCGATCGTATCCGCGCGCCCGGCGCGCCTGAAGGTGGCGGCGGAGCGCGGCAGCCATGGCGCGAAAGTGGCGCTGGCGCTGCTGGAGAACCCGGGCCGCCTTTTGGCGGCGGTGCAGACCGGGATCACCCTGATCGGGATCGTCGCGGGCGCCTATTCCGGTGCCAGCCTGGGCGGGCCGATGGGCGAACGGCTGGCGGCGCTTGGCTTGCCGCTTCGCTATGCCCCGGAAGCGGGATTTGCCCTCGTCATCCTCGGCACGACCTATGTCAGCCTCGTCGTCGGCGAGCTGGTGCCCAAGCAACTGGCGCTGCATGCGGCCGAGCCGATCGCCATTGCCGCCGCGCTGCCGATGCAGTTCCTCGCCCGGGCGGCGGCGCCGATGGTCTGGCTGCTCGACCGGTCATCCGGCCTGCTGCTGCGCCTGTTGCGCGTCCACCGGGTCAGCGACAGCGACGTCACCGCCGAGGAACTGCACATGATCTTCGCCGAGGCGACCCGTTCGGGCGTCATCGAGGAGGAAGAGCGCGCGATGATGACCGGCATCATGCGCCTCGCTGACCGCCCCGTGCGCGAGCTGATGACCCCGCGTACCGAGCTCTACCTGATCGACCGCAAGGCCAGCGAGACGGATCTGCGCGCCCGGATCAAGGAAAGCCCCCATTCGCTGTTGCCGGTGACGGACGGCTCACCCGACAACATCGTCGGCGTGCTTCGGGTGCGCGATGTCCAGGCGGTGCTGCTGGCCGGGCGCAAGCCCAACATCTCGCGGCTGATGAAGAAGGCCGAAGTCATCCCCGACCAGCTCGACGCCATGGACGCGCTGCGCATCCTGCAGCAGTCGGACGTGTCGATGGCGCTGGTCCATGACGAGTACGGGCATCTGGAAGGCGTGGTCACCCCGGCGGACCTGCTCACCGCTATCGCTGGCGATTTCGTCAGCCATCAGGACGAGGGCGACATTCCCATGGTGGTCGAGCGCGAGGACAAGAGCCTGCTGATCGCCGGCGCCCTGCCCGCCGATGCCCTGGCCAGCCGGCTGGAGCTCGCTCTGCCCAGCGACCGCGATTATGCGACGGCCGCCGGCTATGTCCTCTCCGTGCTCAAGCGCATGCCCAAGGAAGGCGAGCATTTCCTGAGCCAGGGCTGGCGCTTCGAGGTGGTCGACATGGACGGGCTCAAGATCGACAAGCTGCTGGTTAGCCCCGAGCGCCGGGATGCGTCGGGCGGGGAATAGGGTTCGCGCAAAGGCGCGCAGGCGCGAAGAATAAGGATTTGTTTTCGCGCAACGACTGCAAAGATTCAGCGCCCGCCGCAGGAGCGACTTTCTGCGCCCTTTGCGCCTTCGCGCGAACCGGCGCTTAACTGCCGGCCGAAGTCTGCGCCTCGCGCCCGTCGCCCTGCGGGGCGGCGAGGATGTCGCGGGTCAGTTCGCCCTTGGCGACAGTGTTCGTTGTCGGATCGCCGACGGCGGAGCGGATACCTGGCGCAGAGCGGCCGGCGGCGCCCACGGTGTTCTTTTCCACGTCGCTGCGCTGGGCCGGGCCGAACATCGATTCCAGCGTCTGCTGCTGGGTATTGGTGTCGGCTGGGCGCGGTGCGCCGGCCTTGGGCGGCTCGATGGCGAAATCGGGCGGCACGACCAGCGGCGCCTGACGCTGCACCGCGAACTCGTCCGGCCGTGCCCGGCCGAAGATCCCGCCGCCGCGGCCGCAACCGGCCAGCAGGGTCGCAGTGGTTGCAAGCAGGACAATGGCAACAGCTTTACGCATCGGTCAGTTCTCCAGGGCCGGGTCCGTCGCCGCATCGGGCGTCGGTCCGCTCGCGCTTGTCGCGCAAAAGGAAGGATCGGGCAAGAATGATGAGCACGCCGATGGTGATAGCCGCATCGGCGAGGTTGAATATCAGGAAGGGGCGGAAGTCGCCGAAGTGCAGGTCGGCATAGTCGATGACATAGCCCATGAACGTCCGGTCGCGGATGTTGCCCAGCGCGCCGCCCAGCACCAGCGCCAGGGCCAGGATTTCGCCCAGCAGCTTCTCGCGCAGCATCCAGACGAAGACCGTCAGCGCGATGGCTGCGGTGCCCGCCACCAGCAGCCAGCGCATTTCCGGCGACTGTGCCGGGATCATGCCCAGCGAAACGCCGTAGTTCGGGGTGAAGCGCAGGTCGAAGAACTCCAACACGTGGATCGCATCGACCTCGGTCAGGTTCCATTCTCCCATCACCTTGCCCTTGATCCAGCGGTCCGCGCCGAAAGTCAGCGCGGCGACCAGCAGGCCGATGATGCGGTTTCGCCAGGGGTTCATGCGGCGTCCATGGCCGCGACGACATTGTCGCAACGTGAACAGAGCGCGCCGTCCTCGGGTACGTCGGGGAGATGGCGCCAGCAGCGGCCGCACTTGTGGTCATTGGTGCGGGTGATGGATACGCTGCCTTCGTCGCCCCGGTTCACCGTGGCCGAGATGAACAGTTCGGCAAGGTCCGCGTCTGGGGCGCTGGCCGGAACTGTCACTTCGGCCTCGAGGCCCGAGCCGATGACCTTCTCGCGCCGTAGCGGCTCGATCGCTTCCAGCACCTGACCGCGAAGTTCGCGCAGGGCTTCCCACTTAGCCGTTTCCGAGCCTTCCGTTTCGGGCCGCTCCGGCCACTCCAGCAGATGCACGCTTCCGCCTTGCGGAAACCGCGTCCCCCACACCTCTTCCGCCGTGAACACCAGCACCGGCGCGGCATAGCGCACCAGGGCGTGGAACAGCGTGTCGAGCGTGGTGCGGTAGGCCATGCGCTTTTGGCTATCGGGCGCATCGCAGTAGAGGCAGTCCTTGCGGATATCGAAGAAGAAGGCCGAAAGGTCCTCGTTGCAGA
>CAZVWP010000067.1:0-18007 GCA_964630805.1 uncultured Novosphingobium sp.
GAGTAGACCGCGCCGCCGGCGCAGGGCCCCATGATCATCGAGAGCTGGGGAATAACGCCGGAAGCATTCACATTACGCTGGAAGATCTCTGCATAACCGCCGAGACTTGCAACACCTTCCTGGATGCGCGCACCGCCGGAATCGTTGATGCCGATGACGGGCGCGCCGACCTTCATCGCGGTGTCCATGATCTTGCAGATCTTCATCGCGTGACGCTCGGAAACCGCGCCGCCGAACACGGTGAAGTCCTGGCTGAAGACGAAGACCAGGCGGCCGTTGATGGTGCCGCTGCCGGTGACCACGCCGTCGCCGGGGATCACGGTCTCGGGCATGCCGAAATCGGTGCAGTTATGCTCGACGTAGGCGTCGACTTCCTCGAAGCTACCCTCGTCGAGCAGGATTTCCAGCCGCTCGCGCGCGGTGAGCTTGCCCTTGGCGTGCTGGTTTTCGATCCGCTTCTGACCGCCCCCCATCCGGGCGGCTTCGCGGCGGCGTTCCATTTCGGCGATATTGGCTGACATGCGCGCAGATTCCCTGTTGCAGGTGCGAACGCCCTTGGCGCGCGAGTGCCCCACCGTCAAGTATGCCTTAATCGCGCGATTAAATCCTCACTTGCGCAGGCGAGCGGAATTGCGCCACCCTGTATCGCAAGAGCACTACGCGGGAGGAGTACGGGATGAATGCAACGCCTGCGCAGGCCACGGCCCCGGAATGGTTCACCCGCGCCCTCGCAGCGCCCTGCGAAAGCCGCACGGTGGAAGTGGAAGGCTGCCCGATCCATTACCTGAGCTGGGGGGAGCGCACGCGGCCCGGCTTGCTGTTCGTCCCTCCCAGCGGCGGCCACGCCCACTGGTTCTCCCACGTCGCGCCCCTTTTGGTGGACCGGCTCCATGTTGCCGCCATCGACCCGTCCGGCTGCGGCGATTCCGGGCGGCGGGAGAGCTATTCGAAAGAACTTGTCTCCAGGGAGATCGCCGCGGTCGTCGCCCATTCCGGCATGCTGGCGGCCGCCGCGCCGCCAGTACTGGTCGGCCACAGCGCGGGTGCGCAGTGCGTGGTGCGGGCTGCCCAGGCCCACGGCGAGAGCCTGCTCGGCGTGATCGCCATCGACGGCCTGCGCTATGCCCGCCTGCCGCAAGACCACGCAATCGCCATTCTCGAAGGTCCTCGCCAGGTTCCTGCTCCCGCCCCGGCCAAGGTTCGGCCCGACCTGGAGGAAGCCGTCGCGCGCTTTCGCGTCTCACCGAAGCCGCTGATCGATCCGGGCAACGACTTCATCGTGCGCCACATTGCGCGCAATTCCTTTCGCGCCGTCCCCGGAGGCTGGGTCGCCAAGTACGATCCCGCCCATGTCAGCGTGATAGACCTCGCCTTCGAACTGACCCCGGCACTCAAGGACCTGCCCTGCCGCGCCGCCGCGATCTACGCCGAACACAGCCACCTGACCGACGAGACTGCCGGCAGGACAGTCAGCGAAATGAACGAGGGCAAAGTGACGGCGCTGACCATCCCGGGTACCAGCCACTATCCGCAAATCGATAGCCCCTTCGCCTTCGTCGCCACGATCGAAGCGGTGGCACTTGGCTGGCATGCGGAGCGTGCGCGGACACAAGGCGCGGCACCGGTCTGATTCAGCGCATCAGCACCAGCTCTTCCGCCATGGAGGGGTGCAGCGCCATGGTGTCGTCGAACTGGGCCTTGGTCAGCCCGGCCTTCACGGCAATCGCCGCCGCCTGGAGGATTTCCGGCGCTTCCGGCCCGATCATGTGGACGCCTAGCACCCGATCCGTCGCGACATCCACCACCAGCTTGTAGAGCCCGCGCTCGGGCCGCTCGGAAAACATGTTCTTCATCGGGCGGAAATCGGAAGTGAAGACGCGAATTTCGCGGAACTGCCCCCTCGCCTGCTCCTCGGTCAGCCCCACCCCTGCCAGCGGCGGCTGGGAGAAGACGGCGTTGGGGATCGCGTCATAGTCGACGGTGCGCGGGGCGCCGCCGAAGACTCCATCGGCAAATGCATGGCCCTCGCGGATGGCCACCGGAGTGAGCTGCACCCGGTCGGTGACGTCGCCAACGGCATAGATGCTGGGGCAGGAGGTGCGATTGTATTCGTCCACCGGCACCTGGCCGTTCTCACCCAGTTCGATACCGGCGCTTTCCAGGCCAAGCCCGTCGGTCTTGGGCCGACGGCCGGTGGCGATCAGCACAAGGTCCACCGTCATCGGGTCGTGCCCCTTGGTCGTGACGCAGTAGGTTCCGTCCGCCCGCTTCTCCACCTTCTGGATCGGGCTGTTGAAGCGGTATTCGATCCCGCGCGACATGGTGATCTGCAGCAACCGGTCGCGCAGCGCCATTTCGTAGCCGCGCAGGATCTGGTCGCTGCGGTTGACCACCATGACCTGGCTGCCGAGCGCGTTGAAAATACCGGCGAACTCCATGGCGATATAGCCCGCGCCCTGGATCAGGACCCGGCGCGGAAGTTCCGGCAGGTGGAACACCTCGTTCGAGGTGATGCAGTGCTCGGCGCCCTCGATATCCGGCATCACCGGCCATGCGCCCGTGGCGACGAGAATGAACTTCGCGGTCACTTCCCGCCCGCTGGCAAGCCGCAGCGAATTCGGCCCGGTCACCACGGCCCGTTCGTGAAGGTGCTCGACCTTGTTGTTGTCGAGCGTCGTCGTGTAGGCTTTCTCCAGCCGGTCGACATCACGCGCGACGAAATCGCGCAGGGTGGCCCAGTCGAACGAGCGTTCACCCAATGTCCAGCCATAGCTGCCGGCGTGATCCAGATCTTCGGCGAATTGCGAGCCATAGACCAGCAGCTTCTTGGGCACGCAGCCGCGGATGACGCAGGTGCCGCCGATGCGGAATTCCTCCGCCACAGCCACCCGCGCGCCATGCGATGCCGCCACCCGGCTGGCCCGCACCCCACCCGAACCGGCGCCGATGACGAAGAGGTCGTAGTCGAAGTCTGGCATGAATGCTCCTGTCGCGCCCAGCGATGCCACCCGGCTTCGCAGCGATCAATCCGAAACGATGGCGGCGCTCGTCGCGCCCAGTATCCGCAGCGCCTCGTTCGGATCGAGCCGCACCTGCAGCCCCCGCTGGCCGCCGTTGATGTAAACGAGATCGTGCACCAGCACGCTTTCCTCGATCACCGTTCGAACGGGCCGCAACTGCCCGAAGGGACTGACCCCGCCGACCTTGTAGCCGCTGACCCGCTCGGCATCGGGCACCGGCATCATCTGCGCGGCTTTCCCGCCCAACCCCGCGGCCAGCCGCTTCATCGCCACTTCCCGATCGGAAGGCAGGATGCAACAGGCGGGCTTGCCATCGACCAGCACCATCAGCGTCTTGAGCACCCGCTCCGGCGGCTCGCCCAGCGCTTCCGCAGCTTGCAGGCCGACGCGGTCGGCGCCGGGATCGTAGTCATAGGTGTGGACGGAATAGGTTGCGCCGGCCTTGTCGAGGAAAGTCGTCGCGCGGGTCCCCTTGGCCATTCAGGGGTGCCCCCAGAAGTTCCAGTGGGTAATGTTGCTGACCGGCGGCCGCGCGGCGCGTTGGAAATGGGCGCCTTTGGTATAGCCGACGGGCAGCAGCGCCACCTGCATGACATCGTCGGGAATGCCCAGCAGTTCCGCGACCCTGGCTTCCTCGTTTAGGTGCAGTGTTGTCAGCGTCGAGCCCAGCCCGCGTGCGCGCAGGGCAAGTTGGAAGCTCCAGACGGCGGGAAAGATCGAGCCCCACTGCGAAGCGGTGCGCGAGGGCGCCCAGTCCGGCTCGGGTCTGCCCTCGATACAGGGAATGACCATCGCCGGCACAAGGTGGAGATTGTCCGCCAGCCAGAAGAATGATGAGAGAATGCGCGCCACCTGCGAATCCTGGCGGGCCAATTCCGCCCCGCCCTGCTGCACGGCGTAGGCACCGGCGATCTGCTTGTAGATCGCGCCAATCTTCGCCTTCCGATCCGGTTCGTCGACCACGACCCAGCGCCATGTCTGCCGGTTGCTGCCGGTCGGCGCCTGGACGGCCAGTTCGAGGCATTCGATGATCGTCTCGCGCGGGACGGGCCGGTCGAGATCGAGCCGCTTGCGCACCGCGCGGGTGGTAGCGAGCAACTCATCGCACATGGCAATGTCGAATTGCATGTCAGCCCAGCCCCGCAGCCTGCAGCAGCGCCTCCGTGCTCGCGTCGAATGAGGCCCCGCCTGCATCGATGCTACGCGCGATTTCCTTGCCGAGCTCGACGCCGAACTGGTCGAACGGGTTAATCCCCATCAGCACGGCGTTGGCAAAAGTGCGGTGCTCGTGGAAGGCGATCAGCGCGCCCAGCGTCGCGGGGTTGATCTCGTCGCAAAGGATCGTGGCGGAGGGCCGGTCGCCGGGATAGGCGCGCGCCGAATCGTCGCTCGCCCTTCCCGCCATCAGCGCCGCGCCTTGGGCGAGGCAGTTCATCAGCAGGTTGCGGTGGTGCGCCGGGTCGAGGCTGTCGCCCGCGCCAATCGCGGCGATGAAGTCCACCGGCACGAGGTGTGTGCCCTGGTGGAGCAACTGGAACACCGCGTGCTGCGCATCCGTGCCCACCCCGCCCCAGGTGATCGGCGCGGTCGGGCCGCTTACTGGCTTGCCGTCCGTCGTAACCGACTTGCCGTTCGATTCCATCTCCAACTGCTGGAGATAGCTCGGCAGCAGGCGCAGCCGCTCGTCATAGGCGAAGCAGGCGCGCGTCTGGCAACCGCGCAGGCGGGTGTAGAGCTGGTCGGCGAAAGCTGCCCGCAAGGGCAGGTTCTCCGCACCGTCGGTATCAAGGAAATGCCGGTCCATCGCCGCCGCGCCATCGAGGAATTCGGCGAAATCGTCCCAACCCAGCGCCAGGGCCACCGGAAAGCCGATCGACGACCACAGCGAATAGCGCCCGCCGACGCTCTCCTGGAAGGGCAGTATCCGCGTCTCGTCGACCCCCCATTCCACCGCCTTCTCCGGACAGGCCGTCAATGCCACGACCCTGCCATAGGGATCGTCGATGCCGTTGCTCTCCAGCCACGCCAGCGCGCTGGCCGCGTTGGTCATGGTCTCGATGGTGGTAAAGGTCTTGGAAGCGACGGCGATCAGCGTCGTCTGCGGATCGCAGGCGGCGCAGGCAGCCTCCAGCGCCAGCCCGTCGATGTTCGAGACGACATGGACATCGACCTCAACCCCGTCACGCGACAGGGCGTCCACCGCCAGTGCCGGGCCCAGCGCCGACCCGCCGATGCCGATGTGGATCAGATGCTTGATCTCGCCCAGAGCGCCGGCATGGATTGCCCCCACAAGCGAGCGCATGCGCGCATGCAGGGCCGCGGCTTCCTCGACGCTGGTTTCCTTGCCGAAGCCACGCTGGGCGGTGTGCTCCGCCGCGCGGTGCTCGGTCGGATTGACGATGCCACCGTCGAACAGGACCTCGCGCTTGCCGGCAAAGTCCATCTGCGCGGCAAGCTTGGCAAAAGCGGTCAGGTGAGCCTCGTCGAGGTGCGTCTTCGACCAGTCGAACAACACCGGCCCGCCGGGCAGGTCCAGCCGCGACGACAGCCGTGCGACGCGTCCGGGATCGGCGGCAAACAGCTCGGCGAGGCTGGGCCGGGGCAGCGCCGAAAGCCTGTTCCACACTGTCAAAACCGCGTCGCTCATCGTGCACCTATGCTTTGCCGCCCCAATCGCCTATGCCCGCACCCGGCGCTCAGGCCAAGGACAGACGTGAAGGAAGACAGGCCCCAGATGGACTCGTTATCAAAGGAAACCGGGCCTGAAGGGGAGTCGTCGGTATCGGAAGATGCTGCGCCGCCGAAGAAGGAAGAGAACTTCTTTGTCTTCCTGCTCAAGCTGGTGGTGATCGTGGCGATCTTCCGCAGCTTCATTTTCTCGCCCTTCAACATCCCGAGCGAATCGATGCTGCCGCGGCTGGTCAACGGCGACTATCTGCTGGCGGCCAAGTGGCCTTATGGCTTCTCGAAGTATTCGCTGCCCTTCAGCCTGCCACTGATCCCGGGCCGCATCCTGCCCCACCAGCCTGAGCCCGGCGATATCGTCATCTTCAAGGCGCCGCCCGGCAACGACATCGACTACATCAAGCGCGTCATCGGCGTGCCCGGGGACCAGGTGCAGATGGTAGGCGGCCAGGTCCATATCAACGGCAAGCCGGTGCCGAAGGTGCGGGTGGCGGACTTCGAGATTCCGGTCTCGCCCAATACCCATTGTTACCTGCCGCAGTTCGAGGGCAAAAGCGCCGACGGTCGCAACGTCTGTCATTACCCTCGCTTCCGCGAGACCCTGCCCAACGGTCGCAGCTATTTCGTGCTCGACCTCGGCCATTTCCCGCAGGACGACACCCCCGTCTTCGTCGTGCCGGAAGGCCACCTGTTCCTGATGGGCGACAATCGCGACAATTCCATGGATAGCCGTTTCCCCGCCGTTCCGGGCCAGGGCATCGGCATCGTGCCGCAGGAAAACCTTGTCGGCCGCGCCACGGTGATGATGTTCTCCACCAACGGTTCGGCCGAATGGATCAAGCCCTGGACCTGGTTCACCGCCGCAAGGTGGAACCGGATCGGCGGAACGTTCTAACCGGATGCTTGGAGAGACCACCCACGCCTTTCTCGCCCACTTCACCGGAGTGGAGCCGGCTAGCGATGCCTTGTGGCTGGAAGCACTGACTCACGGCAGCACCGGGCACGAGCGCAATTACGAGCGGCTGGAATTCCTCGGCGACCGGGTGCTCGGTCTTGTCATCGCCGAATGGCTCTATGAGCTCGGCACCGGTAACGAAGGAAAGCTCTCGCAGCGCCTCAACGCCCTCGTCGCCCGCTCGATGTGCGCTGCCATCGGGCGCGGGATCGGGCTTGGCGAGCATGTCCGCCTCGGCAAGCAGGCCAGCGATGACGGTGCGCGCAACAGCGACAACGTGCTGGGCGACGTCATGGAGGCGCTGCTTGGCGCCAGCTTCGTCACCCTCGGCTTCGAAGGCGCCCGCGCCATCGTGCGGCGACTTTGGAACGAGGCGATCACCGGCGAAGCCGGGCAAGCGAAGCACCCCAAGTCTGCGCTGCAGGAATGGGCGGCAGGCAACAAGCGCAAGGGGCCACAATACCGGCTGGTCGAGCGCAGCGGACCCGACCACGCCGCGCGATTCAGGGTCGCGGTCTCGATCAACGGCGTAGGCGAGGCGGAAGGCACGGGCTCCAGCAAGCAGGACGCAGAGACCGAAGCCGCCATTGCATTCCTGGAGAGGTTCGGATGACTGAGCACTGCGGCCTTGTCGCCGTCATCGGCGCGCCCAATGCGGGCAAGTCAACCCTGGTCAATGCCCTCGTGGGCCAAAAGGTAGCGATCGTATCGGCCAAGGCGCAGACCACCCGCGCGCGACTGATGGGGATCGCGCTGGAAGGCGAAACCCAGATCATCCTTGCTGATACGCCGGGCATATTCGCGCCGAAGCGCCGCCTCGACCGCGCCATGGTCGCCGCCGCCTGGGAAGGCGCGCAGGAAGCCGATGCGATCCTGCTGGTGATCGATGCCCGCAAGAAACGGCGCACCGACATCGAACCCATCCTCGATGCGCTGAAAGACCGGCCGGAGCGCAAGCTGCTGGTGCTCAACAAAGTAGACCAGTGCGACAAGGAACCGCTCCTCGTCATGGCGAGCGAACTGACCGAACTGGCAAAGTTCGACGAGGTTTTCTTCATCTCCGCACTGACCGGGGACGGCGTCCCCGAACTCAAGGCGCACCTTGCAGCCCTGATGCCGGAAGGCCCCTGGCACTACCCCGAAGACCAGGTTTCCGACGCCAGCGAGCGCCTGCTGGCCTGCGAAGTCACGCGCGAGCAGCTCTACCGCCAGCTCCACGACGAGCTGCCCTATGATAGCGCTGTGCGGCCCGAGAGCTACCAGACGCGGCGCGACGGCTCGCTGGAGATTCACCAGCAGATTATCGTCGCGCGTGACAGCCAGAAGGGCATTGTCCTCGGCAAGGGCGGTTCGAAGCTCAAGGCCATCGGCGAGGCCGCGCGCAAGGAACTGGCCGAACTGCTTGGCTGCAAGGTCCACCTCTTCCTCCATGTCAAGGTGGAGGAAGGGTGGGAAGACAGCCGCGAGATCTACGAGGAAATGGGGCTGGACTGGGTGCGCTAGCCTCCCTCCCATCATTCCCGCATTCGCTTACGGATAGCGCTTTACCCATGCCGCAGGATAGGGCGGCACCCATGGTGACGGGGCGACCCAGGCCGTCCCACGCGGGGCGAAGCCTTGCTCGACCGTCCCGACGCGCTGCATTGCGTCCCTCACCGCACCGTCGCGGCAGGAAGGCACGATGGCGGAGTTGGTATCGAACTCGCCCAACCCGTAGTTGAGCCAGCGCGTGGTGAGGTTGCCTTGGAGAGGCTTTTCATTGCTTCATCTACTTATCTGTCGACGAACAATGCCAAAGTCGAAATCGACCCGAAAGTCTCCAATTGACCTGTAAGCTGCCCGTTTCGCGAAATAATGCTGGCAAGCGGCGCCGGCTTCATTCAGCTTCGGCTCATCGCAATCCGTGTTGATTCCATTGACAAGGGCCGCAGCCGTCTGAATTTTCCTTCACCAGGAGAGAGCTCATGATCCGCAAGACTGCAATCGCACTGATTCTCGCTACCGCCGGCCTTGGTGCGGCGGTAACCGCCGCTCACGCGCAAAACGACGGGCGCGGCTATGGCGGAGGCGGCTGGATGCCGCGCGGAAGCTGGCAGCAGAGTTGCTCCAACGGCCGCATGGATGGCCCGGTGCTGCGTGCCCGCTGCGACGATGGCAAAGGCCGCTGGCGCTATACCCAGATCGATGTCCGCCAGTGCCGCGGCCGCTATGTCAGCAACAACTTCGGCCGGCTCGTCTGCGGCGAATCCGATCCCAGCAACTACAACAACGGCTGGAACGGCGGCGGCTGGAACTGGAACGGCGGCGGCAATAACTGGAGCAACGGACGCATGCCCGGCGGGTCCTGGGGGGCCAGTTGCCGCGACGGACGGATGAACGGCCCGGTGCTCTATGCCCGTTGCGACGGCGGCAACGGTCGCTGGTTTTCTACCCAGCTGGACATGCGCCAGTGCTACTCCAACCGCGCCCGCAACGATTACGGCAACCTGGTTTGCGATTGAACCAGGCGGGGCCAGCTCGCTGGCCCTAGGCCCTGATATGTGCCTCGTAGCGCTCCAGCAACTCGGTCAGGGCCGGCATGGCCCTGCCCTGGCTGCGGCCTGACGCCAGCGTATCGCGCAGCACCTGGATGTCCTGCTCGCGCACCTTTCCGCCATGGTGGAACCGGTTGAACGCCGAATAGTCGACCGGCAGGCAGTCGCGCTCCATTTTCGCGTTGTTCTTCGCCATCATGCCCGGGCCCATCAACAGGCTCATCAACTTGCCCATCAGCCCGAACTGGGGAAGCCGCATGGCCTCCTTGGTTGCCCGGCTGCCCAGCACCATCAACTCCTTGTCCGCGGCCAGAACTTCGGCGTGCGGCCAGCCCTTCATGTCGAACATGGCCATGGTGACGAAGATGCTGGAGGCGAACATCTCGAACATCTTGCCCTTGAAGATCGCGGCCTTGGATACATCCGAGCGGTCGTAAAGCGCCTTGAAAGCCTGCGCCGCGCCGGCAGGCTCGCTAACCACCATGAAACCGGGGTTCTTGCCCATGTGCTTGTAGCCCATCGAGGCCTGGGCGAGCTTGGCCGCGTCGGTCGGTGGGTTGAGCGGCAGCGTCACGCGGTCGGTCTGGTAGCTCAGCAGCCCCATGGTGCCTTCGACGACACGGTCGTCCGCCAGCTTCATGACATCGCGGCAAAAGTCGCGCACGCCGACGCCGCTGATCACGACATAGGCCTCGCTGTCGCGGATGGCATCGCCCAGATCGGTGAGCAATGCGGTGGCTTCCTCGCCCCGGCAGGTTGCGCCGTCCATGGTGACGATGACGAATTCGTATGGTCCCTCGCTTTTTGCATCCATCACAGATGCATAGGCATGATAGCCACTATAATGCTTCAACTGGTGATCGTCGTAGCAATAGAGCACCTGCGGCTCCGCCAGGGCAGGCAATCGACCCTGCCGGACCAGGAAATCAACTTGCGCCCCTGCCAGTTGCAGGTGGTAGCCAGTGACAATGCCGAGAGCGCCCGCACCGACGATCAGTACCCTTTCATTCGCCATCGATCCCTCCTCATCGAACTTCTTGCTCCTCCCCTTGCAGGCGAGGATCGAGAGTAACGCCCTACTCCTTCGCCGCCTTCTTGGCCGGCGCCTTCTTCGTCGCTGGGGCCTTCTTCGCAGCAGCCTTGCGCTTGCCACCCTTCTTGGCAGGACCCTTGGCCGCCTTCTCGTCGATCAGCACGACGGCCTCTTCCGCCGTCAGTTCCTCCGGCGCCTTGCCGCGCGGAAGCGTGGCGTTGGTGGTGCCGTCGGTGACGTAGGGGCCATAACGACCCGCCATAAGCTTCATTTCGCCGCCCGAAGTGGGATGCGGACCGAAGGTCTTGAGCGGCTCGGCAGGCGTGCGCTGCCCCCTGCCCCCGCCATTCGCAGCATCTGCCAGCTTGGCTACTGCCGCGTTCATGCCGGTCTCGAACACCTCGGCCGTCGAACGCAACTTGGCATACTTGCCATCATGCGCGAGATATGGACCATAACGCCCTATGGAAGCGGTAATAATATTTCCTGTTTCAGGATGCTCACCAACGGTTCGGGGCAGGTCTAGCAGCTTCACCGCCCAATCGAGATCGAGCTCCGGAATGTCCTTGGGGATCGAGCTTCGCTTGGCCTCCTTGCCCTCGCCCATCTGAATATAAGGCCCGAAGCGCCCGGCCTTGCGCACGATGCTCTCGCCGGTCTCGGGATGCTTGCCGATCTCGCCACCGCCTTCGCCATTGGCGCCGTTGCCGCCCGGCTGAGCGAACTTGCGGGTAAACTTGCACTCCGGGTAGTTGGAACAGGCCACGAAAGCGCCATAGCGCCCTCCGCGCAGCGACAACCGGCCTACCTCGCACTTCGGGCAACGGCGCGGATCGGAGCCGTCCTCCCTGGGCGGGAACAGGAAATCGGAAAGAAACTCATCCAGCGCCTCGGTCACTTCCGAGGGCTTGCGCTCCATGACTTCGTCGCTCTTGGGCTTGAAGTCCTTCCAGAAGGCCTCGAGCACTTCCTTCCAGGCGGCCCGCCCGCCAGAAACGTCGTCGAGTTCCTCTTCCATCTCGGCGGTAAAGTCATAAGCGACATAACGGGGGAAGAATCGCTCCAGAAACGCTGTGAGAAGTCTTCCCGATTCCTCTGCGAAGAAACGGTTTTTCTCGGTCCGAACGTAATTGCGATCCTTCAGCACCTGCAGCGTCGCCGCGTAGGTTGAAGGCCGCCCGATGCCCAGCTCTTCCAGCCGCTTGACCAGCGAGGCTTCCGAATAGCGCGGCGGCGGCTGGGTGAAGTGCTGCGTGGCATCGACGCCCTTCTTGGCAGGCATATCGCCCTGCGAGAGCGCCGGGAGCAGGCCGCTGTCGTCGTCCTCTGCGTCCTGCTTCTGGTCGCGGCCTTCCTCGTAAACGGCCAGGAAGCCGGGGAACTTCACCACCTGCCCGGTGGCGCGCAGTTCGTTCTTCCCCGTCCCATCCCGCAGGGTGACGGTCGTGCGCTCGATGGAGGCCGAGGCCATCTGGCTCGCCAGCGCCCGCTTCCAGATCAGATCGTAGAGCCGTGCCTCATCGCCCGCGCCATAGCGGTCCTTGGAGAAATCGACAGGGCGGATTGCCTCGTGAGCCTCCTGCGCGTTCTTGGCTTTGGTCTCGTAGTGCCGCGGCTTTTCGGGCAGGAAGTGGCCCGAATAGCGGTCCGAAATCGCCTTGCGCGCGTCCGAAATGGCCGAGGGATCCATCTGCACGCCGTCCGTCCGCATGTAGGTGATCGCGCCGGCCTCATAAAGGTTCTGCGCAACCCGCATGGTATGGCTGGCAGAAAAGCCCAGCTTGCGGGCCGCTTCCTGCTGCAGTGTTGAAGTAGTGAACGGCGGATAGGGATTGCGCCGGGTCGGCCTGGTCTCGACCTCCTCGACCTTGAAGGCCCCGGCCTCGACCGCCGCCCTGGCACGCACGGCAATGCCCTCGTCGCCAAGGCTCAGCCGCTCCAGCTTCTCGCCCTCGAATCTGACCAGCCGCGCCGGGAATTCCGTGCCGCCCTGCTCCAGCTTCGCCACGACCGACCAGTATTCCTGTGGCTTGAACACCTCTATCTCGTGCTCGCGCTGGCAGATCAGCCGCAGCGCCACCGATTGCACGCGCCCCGCACTCTTGGCTCCGGGCAGCTTGCGCCACAGCACCGGCGAAAGCGTGAAGCCGAACAGGTAATCCAGAGCGCGACGGGCGAGGTAGGCGTCGATCAGGTCCTGGTCGAGCTCGCGCGGATGCTGCATCGCCTTGGTGACGGTGTCCTTGGTGATGGCGTTGAAGGTGACGCGCTCCACCTGCTTGGGCAGCGCCTTCCTCTTGGCCAGCAGCTCTCGCACGTGCCACGAAATCGCCTCGCCCTCGCGATCGGGGTCGGTGGCGAGGATCAGCCGGTCGGCTCCCTTGGCGGCATCGGTTATGGCCTTCACCTGCCGCTGCTTGTCGCCATAGAGCTCCCAGTCCATCTCGAAGCCCTCGTCGGGCCGCACGGAACCGTCCTTGGGCGGCAGGTCGCGGACGTGGCCGTAGCTTGCCAGGACCTTGTAGTCCTTGCCCAAGTACTTCTCGATGGTCTTCGCCTTTGCCGGCGATTCAACGATGACTAGCTGCATTACAGAAACGGAAACCCCTCACACGTACGCATACACACGCGCGAGGGTGGCGGGATCGTTGCCGATGCGTCAAGATGGGGTAGATGCGGAACAGAGGGGTAAAAGCCATGCGAATGAAACTGCTCGCCACGCTGGCCCTGGCAGCCACAACACCTGTACTTGCGCAATCGGGCACGGAACGTCTTGCCTCGCCCGCCCTGCGAGGTTTTGTCGTCGGCTACCAGGCCGCCAATGCCCAGCAATCGATCCGCGAGGAAGTTCCAAGCGGCGAAACCGTCCAGCGCTGGACCCGCATGGTTACGACGCAATGGTTTGGCGGGCTGGCAGCCAGGGCGACGCCCGCCCAGTATGCGCAGAACATCCTGGCCGCACTGCCGCGCCAATGTCCCGGTGCGAAAGTCTCGCCGCTCGCCAGCCTCACCGTGTCGGGCCGTCCGGCGGTGCGCTTCCAGGTCGATTGCCCGGTCGGCGGTGGCGAGACCTTCATCCTGCTGGCCATTGCAGGCCAGCGCGACATGCACGTCAAGCAAGTCGCCTGGCGCGGCCCGACTACGCCCGCCGGCCTGCAATGGGGGCGGACCTTCCTGGCGGGGACGGTGCTTTGCAGCACCGGCAGCCGGGAAGCGGCCTGCCGCTAGCGCAGGGCCGCCAGCCTGTCCGTCACCAGCGTGCTGGCGAGCGAGGCGGCCTTTGTCGCCCCCTCTTCATAGTTGCCGGGCTTGGCGGTCATTTCGTATTCCCGCGTCTTGCCGAAGCGCAGGCCGCCGACGCCCAGCCCGGCCGCGATGCCGCCCGCCACATTGCCCACCGCCTGCGAGGTCTTGCCGAGGCCGCTGGTCGTATCCTCCTGCTCGACGAATTCGCCCTCCACCGCGACCGGCTGGTTGATAACCATGGTCGTTCGCTTGCCATTGGGAGCCAGCAGCGACAGGCGGGAATAGGCAGCGGAAACCGAAAGTCCGGCGTTCACGGTCAGGCCGCCAAAGCTGAAGGCGCCCGGCCGCTTGGTGTTCGAGAAATCGATCAGGTAGGTCACCGCGACCACCGGCACGCCTGTCGACCGCGCATAATTCGACAGGGACGACTGGGCCTGGCCGGACGCCATGTTGATGCCGATGCTGCTCAGACCGCTGGCGCTGAAGTCCCCGGGGATCAGCACCAGCGTTGGCAGCGCCGTGGGCTTCACATAGGTGACCTTGCCCTTGCTGCCCTTCTCCAGGGTGACGTTGATGTCGAGCGGCGAGTTCTGGCCGTGCGGGTTGGTCATCGCGGCGTGGCCGAACAACGCTGCCGGCTCCTGCACGGTGAAGCCCTTGGCAGCCAGTTGGCCGACGAAATCGGCATAGGCGTCATCGGCAACCTTCTGCATCATTTCCGGCGTCACGCCGACGAGCTGGCTCTTCGTTTTGGTCGCGCCGCCAAAGGCGCCGATCAGGCCGCCCGTCGCCTTGGTCTGGTCCACCGACTGGAAGATGAAGCCGACATTGAAGGAACCGATGGCAACCTGGGTCGTGCCCTTGGCCGCATCGGCGCCGGAAACCTTCAACGGCTCCGATGAACCAGCCCACGCGGGAGCGGCCAGGAGCAACTGGAAAACAACGGCGACTGCAGTAATTCTTTTCGACACAAGACCCCCCTGGGAAACAACCGGGGCTGCGATTAGCTTCGCCGCCAAGCGAGCGTCAAGCCACTGTAAGCAAGCAGTATTGCAGGGCAAGCTAGCCGGAAAGGCTGACTCTTCCCCCCGCATGCCGGGCCAGCCTGCCAGCCAGCTCCAGCTCCAGCAGCGCCAGTTGCACCGCCGCCGCGCTATCGCCCGACTGGCGGATCAATTCGTCCACTCCGACAGGCGCGGTGGTGAGCAGGGCCGCGAGGTCGGCCGGTTCCGCCTCGCCCTCCTCCTCCGCGGGCAGCCAGTCAGCCGCTTCCTCGCGGAAGTTGGAGCGGGGCACGCCGTCGAAACCCGAAAGGAGTTCCACCACGTCGTCCACCGACTGAACCAGCACCGCACCCTCGCGGATCAGCTGGTTGCAGCCGTGGGCACGCGCATCGAGCGGCGAGCCGGGGACAGCCATGACTTCGCGGCCGAACTCGCCCGCCAGCCGCGCGGTGATCAGCGAGCCGGACTTGGGCGCCGCCTCGACCACCAGGGTGCCCGCCGCCATGCCTGCGATGATGCGGTTGCGCGAGGGGAAGTGGCGGGCGAGCGGCTCGGTACCCGGCGGCTGTTCAGCCAGCAACAGGCCCTTCTGCGCCACTTCCTCCTGCAGTTCGGCATGCTCGGGCGGATAAGCGACGTCGATGCCGCTGGCGATGACGCCCACCGTCGCTCCGGTAGACAGAGCCCCCTTGTGCGCCGCCCCATCGATCCCGCGCGCCAGGCCGGAAACCACGGCAAAGCCTGCCTCCGCCAGCCCTGTGGCAAACTCCCGCGCCAGCTTTACCGCACCGGCCGAGGCATTGCGCGCACCGACCACGGCGACGGTGGGTAGCCGGGCGATTCCCGCATCGCCCCGGGCAACAAGGATCGGCGGCGCGCTTTCGACCTCGGCCAGCATGGCAGGATATTCGGGCGAATCATGGAAGAGGTAGCGCGCCCCTGCCCGCTTCACCGCCGCGATTTCCTTGGCGACGCGGTCTTCGGGTGCAGGCCGATATGCCGCCCCTCCCCTTCCGGCCAGGTCAGGCAATGCCGCGAGTGCGGCCTCGGCACTGCCGAATCGGCGCAGCAACTGGGCATAGCTCACCGGCCCGACGTTGGGCGAGCGCAGCAGCCGAATGCGGGCGAAGGCCTCCTGCTGCGAGAGCGCTTCCATCAGGCTTTCTTGCCGACTTTCGGTTCCGTGCCGGCCTTAAGGCGGGCGATGTTGGCGCGGTGCTGCCACAAGACCAGAACGGCCAGCGCGACCAGCACCGGAACCATCGCCGTGGCGCCCAGCGCCAAGGCCACCAGCGGCGCAGAGACGGCGGCGCTCATCCCGGCGAGCGAAGAGATGCGGGTAATGCCGAGGACTCCCAGCCAGATCACCGCATAGGCCAGCCCCAGTTGCCAGCCCAGGCCAAGCGCTATGCCGGCCATGGTAGCGACGCCCTTGCCGCCCTTGAACATCAACCAGACCGGGAAACAGTGCCCCACCACCGCGCCCAGCGCCGCCAGGGGCGCTGCCACAGGAAGGAAATGCCAGGCCAGCCAGACCGCCAGCCAGCCCTTCGCCCCGTCGAGCAGAAGAGTCGCCGCAGCAAGATCCTTGCGGCCGGTGCGCAGGACGTTTGTCGCCCCGGTGCTGCCCGAGCCGATCGCGCGCAGGTCTCCCGCGCCGGTCAGCCGGGTGAGGATGATGCCGAAGGGGATCGAACCAAGGACATATCCGAGGGCGAGTGCATAGAACCAGTCCATGAACCCGTGTCATAAAGGCTTGCGGATCAATGTCGAACCCCGTTTCCCTTTTTGCATCCGGATCGGTAGAGGTTGCCCGGCATGTCCCGACCAGTCGATCCTGCCTCCCCTATCCTCATCTTCGATTCCGGAGTCGGCGGACTGACAGTGCTGGCCGAATGGCGCAAGCTGCACCCGGAGGCGCCGGTGATCTATGCCGCCGACGATGCCGGCCTGCCCTATGGCGAAAAGACCGAGGCCCAAATCGCGGCTCGGGTCGCAGGCCTTCTGGGGCGGATGACCGAGCGGTTCCATCCCCGCCTCGTCTGCATCGCCTGCAACACGGCCTCGACCATTGCGCTCGCTTCAGTGCGGGAGGTGTTGGGAATCCCGGTTGTAGGGACGGTCCCCGCGATCAAGCCGGCCGCAGCCATGACCAGGACCGGCGTCATCGGCCTGCTCGGCACGGCGGCGACGATCCGGCAGGGTTATGTCGACCGGCTGGAGGCCGAGTTCGCCGCGGACAAGCTGCTGCTTCGCTTTGCCGCGCCGGAACTCGTCCTCGCCGCGGAAGCCAAGCTGCGTGGAGAGCCGGTGGACCTTGCGGTGATCGGGCGCGCCGTGGCGGGCCTTCGTGCCATGCCCGGCGGCGATCGGATCGACACGGTGGTGCTCGCCTGCACCCACTTTCCCCTGCTGGCCGAGGAACTGGCCAAGGCATTCGGCCCCGGCATTGCCTTCTGCGACGGAGCCGAAGGCATTGCCCGGCGCATCGACTTCCTGACCCGGGACCAGGACTTCCGGCGCGATGCGCCGGACATGGCGCTGTTCACTTCCCGCGAGGCTGACCATACAGGTCTTGCCCCAGCACTCTCGCGTTACGGCCTCGGCCGGATCGAGGCGTTCTGACATGACGCACCGGTTCAACGGGCTGCTGATTGCGCTGCTGCTACTGGTCGGCGGACCCTATTACTGGCTGCTGCTCGACAATCGGCCGGACGGTATCCCGCCCATGCCGGTGCACATGGCGCAGCTGCGGCAGCTCGCGGGCAGCATGCCCGGCCCCTTGCCCGAGAGCGTCGGCATGACGCTCGTCGCCCACCGGCTGCTGCCCGGCAACCTGATCGCCGCCGGCAGCGGCATGAAACGGCGTAGCCTCGGCCGCATTGCCTTCATCCTTCCGGTAAACGGCTCCGGACCGCTGCTGATCGAACCGGGCGTGGCCATTGGCCCGGAAGCCGGCGTGGGCATCCACCAAGCCTATCCGGCCGGCGAAGGGCAGCTCGAGGCGGCAAGACGTCGGGCCGCGCTGATCCTCTCCACGGACGGAAGTCCCGGAGCCGGTGCGCCCCATGCGCTGGCGCCGGGCGTGGTCGCGATCCCGGCGCCCTCGCACAGCCCACATAGCCAGATGATCTTCGTGCGGCTCGCCAACGGCGGAGAATACCTTTTCGCCGGCGAGATCGCCCCTCTTGCCCGCAGCTGGCAGGCGCAACGCGGCCGGGCGCGCCTGGTAAGCGACTGGCTGCGGCCGGAGGACCGCCGCGCCGTCTTCGCCTGGCTGCGCACCATCCGCGCGCTCAAGCAAGAAGCGCCGCGCCTGCATGTCGTCCCGGGCTATGACCACGAATGGCTGGCGGACGGCAGGAATTTGTCCGGCGTCAAGGTTGATTTTTCGGCAAGCCCTAAATGATAAGCTTCTAGCCTTGGCCCGGGCGTTCGGCTAAAGGGCCGGGCAAATCGCAATTTCGGTGGCTACGTGAACTACGACAGCATTTTCGACCAGGCGATCGAGCGCCTGCATTCGGAGGGGC
>CAZVWP010000068.1:0-8001 GCA_964630805.1 uncultured Novosphingobium sp.
CCTGATCTCCTTTCGCTGTTCCTGAGGACGCGAAGGGATCAGGCTGGGGGCAAAGTCGGCTCGTCAGCCGGATGGCGAAACGGGCAACACGGGAGCCGGAACAAGGTGCAGGCGAATGGAGCGGGCCGCCCGTTGACGGGACGACGACCTCAGCCAAATTCACGGCATTATCTCAGGAACGGTGAATGGAGGTTCAAGTGGCAACTAGAAACGGTAGTCCCGTATCGCCTTCTGATCGAGATCGGCAGCAGGAACCAATCGATAGTGCCGCTCTTCGACGACTTTCACCTGTCCGTCGTCCAACGTCAGTTCGAACAGCGCAATAACTCCCTCGGCCATGAACTGCGCCGCAATTGGACGACAACGCATGTCGGGGAATTTTTCAGCAGCGAAGGCCAGGTCTTGGCCGATTTGGACAACGCCGATTTGGTCGTTCCCTCCTTTTGCTTGGACAGGAATAACGTAGTGGCACCCGTGCTTGTCGAGACCGATGTAGACTTCGTCGATCTCGATCTGACCGACGCCGGAGACTGTGGTCCGCAGATGATTCTGCAAGCTGTAAGTCGTAAGTCCAAGGAAAGTGTCGATCAGGCGATTATAGCGAACGATTGCGAGCAGCGCTTGCTCGTCGTCGAGTGCATAGGCGCGGATCAGTTCCGGCGTCGCGTCCGGTATGGCAATGGTTACAAGCGTTTCGCTCGGAAGGATGCGGGTGATCTTAACGAGTCGAAATCGATAGCGCGCGCGTCCAGCGCCTTCGATGATCCACTCCAAGCCGTCGGGCTGGGTATCGAGGATTTTTTCGGGCAGCGCGGTTCTGAAACGGAATGAGTAGATCAGATCGCCAAGATTCTTGGGAAGAGCAATTCCCTCCTTCTCGGCATGGGCCTCAATCTCCGCCCGTTCGAATTCGAAATCGGTAATACCTTCGGACCAATGATCGAAGAAAATATGCTCGATCAGAACCCGATAGCGGTTGGATGCGGTGTCCGACTTAGCCACTGACCACCTTCAATCGCTTACGCGCTGCTTCGATTTCGGATTGTTTGCGCTTCTTTGCCCCGCTCTTTCGGTCACGCTTGGAATTCGGCTTGGCAACGCCGAAGTGCTCGGCTGCTTCCGATAACTCCATATACAGGAGTTTCGTATCTCCCAGCTCTTGCGATCCGCTCGCGATCTTTGGCCTAACCCCCAATGCGCCGACCACGGACGCCGCAATCGCACGGGCTAGCGGTGGGGGTACTGCATTACCGATCTGTCGTGCGCCATGCCATTTGGTGGCGTGAAAGCGAAACCAATCCGGAAACCCGTGCAGTCGAGCCATTTCTCGAACCGTGACGCAGCGCGCATAATCGTAATGGATGGGGCGCGGGCTGGTGAACGCACCGCGTGAACCGTCCGTACCGGCGCGAAGTGTGTTAGAAAGGCCCTTGGGAGGCAATTTGAAAAAGCGACTGATCGGCTCGACCTCGCCTTGGGCGGTAGCCGCGAAGCGACGCTTGGAAATGGCTGTGTGCACGGTGCGCGCACTCGATGTCAAAAAGCCAGGAATCCAATCCCGCACACGTCCGAAATGCCAAGCATCGTTTGTCATGCACCGCATTTCTGCGGCATAGGGCGATGGCGACTTGAAAGAAGCCGTCTTCACGATGTCGGTTTCGCTGAGCGTCTCGAAACGCTCTGCATCGGGAATGTCGCCCAATGCGTCTTGGCAAGTCGGGCCGAACTGGAGGCCGGGGATATTTCGTTTACCGTCCGCCGGATTTGTCGTTGGCTGAGGGTAGTCCGGAACTTCGGCGCCTTTTTTTGCCCCGAAGAGTATTAGGCGCTGCCGGTGCTGCGGTACGCCATAAGACGCCGCGTCCAAAACGCGCCACGGCAAGCGAACTTGGTAGCCCCGCTGATCGAACGCTTCGACGAGTTCGTCAAGAAACTCGCGATGCTTGCCTACAGTGAGGCCTTTCACATTTTCGAAAACGAAAGTTTTCGCATCTAGCTCGGCAACCAACCGGACGAAATCCATCACCAAGCTGTTGCGTGGGTCGTCCAGCACGCGATGCCCAATCAGCGAGAAGCCCTGACAAGGCGGGCCGCCGAATACGCAATCGATTTCACGCCCCTCCAATCCTGCAAGGCGGCGGATTTCATCGCCAGTTAGATCGGCAACGGATCGCGGGATCACCGCGCAGTCGGGAAAGTTGAACTTGTGAATCGCGCAATGGATCGGGTCGATTTCGACAGCGGCGGATACGTCGAAACCCGCCTGCTCGAAGCCAAGGCTCATTCCACCCGCTCCGGCAAAGAGGTCGATGCCTACGGGGCGGCCTGCGGTCCCGCGCTTTTTGGTGGCTGGCTTACGAATCGTCATGGACTAAGCCTAGCGGGACGCCCTTCGAAAGTCGATCGAATTTCATGGTTCATCCACAAATCTTACGATGCGCTCGAATGCCGCTAAAAATTCTCTCAACTCGCATTGCCAGACGACAAGGACGCGCCAGCCTTCCGCTTCCAGTATATCGAGGTTGCGTCGGTCGCGGAATTGATTTGCCTCGATTTTAGGCCGCCAATAATCCAGCCGAGACTTGGGTAGTCGCCCTTTGTTGCAACCGTGACCATGCCAGAAACAACCGTGGACGAAGATCGCTTTTCGCCGTGACGGAAAGACAATGTCGGGAGAGCCTGCCATATCCTTGCGGTGGAGCCGATAGCGATAGCCCGCAGCAAACAAAGCCTTGCGAATGGCCTGTTCCGGTCCGGTGTTCTTCGAGCGCACCGATTGCATAATGCGGCGGCGTTGCTCGGTGGTTCTCGTGTCCATGCCATCAATATAGGCCTGCTTTTCGCATTGTCCCGAGCAGCAATCGAACCGGTACAGGCTGGGGTTTGGGAACAGGCCCTCCCTGACGCAGGGTCCAAGGGCGGCATACGCTCTGGTCGTATCCAGCGACGAAACGCTGGCGCGCATCCAATCGGCGGACGGTTGGTCGAGGGTGTCCAGAGGGGCGCGGAAGGCCCCTTCCGGTCATGGGGTCAATGGGAGCAGGAACGCTCCCTTGCCGCGCTGGAGGCGGCTGGGGTTCAGGGGGCAGGCACGCCCACTCGGCTTTGCCGCCACGCGCGAAGCGGTGGGATCGATGGGGAAGAGACGGCAACGCCGTCTCGCGGGGAGAGCGAAGTCTCCCCGATGGTGCTGACCCGCCCGTCCCGATGCCGCCAACGGTAGGCACGGGATGGGATCGGGAAGCGCCACTGCGAGAGGGTTGCAACGGGAGAGCGCAGCGTCTCCCTTGCCAAGATTTGTGTGAGGACTAGCGGCGAAGCGGTAGTACCACACACATCTTGCGGTCTGCGCTATGGAAACTCCAGCCCCTACCCTGACGGTTTTGCGCGGGTAGTACCAATAGCACCGATATGCGGACTTTGCGGCCCTGGCACCTTCGATGCCATGTCCGACAAAGACGCCAACACATAGAGCGGCCCATAGCCATGGGCCACCGCTTTCGGCTCCACGGGGAGCCAAATTCGCCCCCACAGGCAGGGAGCCAAAACCACGGAAAATCGGGAGCAGAAAATCGAAGGGCAAAAAGCAAGCAACCAGCCGCAACAGCTAATGCCGTCGCGACTGGTTCATGCTTATCAGAACAATGCGTATTGGCGGGCGGAAGCTTCGATCTCGGCCCAGCCTTTGCGGCCCGCTTCATGTTCCAGCCACGCAAGAACGAAGGCGGATGGTCCACCGGCCTCCTCGACCGTGCCGCGTGGATGGAAGTGAGAGCGGTATCCGGTCTCGGTCATCGGCAACGGGGCGTGGACTGGCTCTTCGGTTTCTATCTCCAGATGCGCGATGACGTCGGAGCCTGTGTAGTCCGGATTGTAGCGGACGTGGATCAGGATGCCGCGCCATTCGAGCAGTTCGAGTGTGTATCCAGGGTTGGAGATCATGGCTGACCTCCCTCTTCGTCGCTGTCGGACAGGTCCACTTCGATCAGGCAATGTTCGGGCCACGGCCTTTCGGTGATGATGTAGCCCATGCGGTTCACGAAGTGATACCCGTTGGCAATCATCAGCTTGCCGTCCACGTCGAGCACGGTCCAGATATGATCGGCGGGTTGGAGCCGGATATGATCCAGCTCCGCGCCGTAGGTTTCGAAGAGGCATCCGCCGTCGCCGAAATCAAACGAGGCGTTGTCATTCAGGTGGTTCGGCACCGGATGGAAGTGATCCGCGAATTCCTCACCGTCGATGGGAAAAAGGGTGGAGGTCATTGCTGACCTCCCTCTTTCGCCTTGGGCGCGCGCATCACGATGTGGCCGTCGAGCGGCATGACATCGAGCTTGATCGAAAAGCCTTCGCCATCGCGATTGGCCCAGGCTGCGCCGATCTCGATCCAGCGGGCGTTCTTGCCTTCGCCTTTCACCGAGTAGAGGCGGTGCGTCGGCTGGCGGGTTTGCGTTTCTGTCGTCATGATTTGTCTCCTTGTCGAAGGCACCGGACCATTCCGGTGCATGGGAGCCAAATGACGCCATCGTTTGGAGCTGGGCGTCACACGTCGCGCGTCAGCGCGCCCGAAGGGGGCGGAGCTGCACAAGCGTCAGCGCGGAAGCGAGCCACGTTGACGACCAGCGGCGATGGCGCATGATCCCAGCACAAATACCGGAATTGGTCTGTGCATCTGACGGAGCCGTGGCGGCAGGGCTGCTGCAATCCCAGCCTCGCTCCACTGCTCGCGGTTGCGAGTGAACCCAGATTGTGTATGATACGGGGTGCGACTTATGGTCGCGCTGCGTTAGGATCGAGGCAACATCAGTGGTCAAACAGCTGACGAAATCCGCTAGGGATTCCCGCGCAAAAACGAAGGAGCCTGAGCAGGTTGAGGCCGTTCGGGCTGAACGTGGCGAAATCGACCGATTCTTAGATCAGGCGAAGAAGTCAAAGGGGGCCACCGGTGGCTTCGTTTCATTAAGGAAGAATCGCAACAGGGGCAATTTGAGCTCGAATGAAGAAAAGGAAATTGAGCGTAATATAATTTCGACCTTAAGTAAGATCGAGGACGACGATACACGTTTAAGGTTATTCAACGGGGTCGCTTCGGCCCTTGGTTACACCACTGTCCTTGCTTCCAAATCCGAACCGGATGCAGAGCCTAGTTCAGCAAACGACCTCCACACACTGCCCCAAGTAGCGCCTCAGTTCTATCGGGAACGCCCCGACGCCAAGGAAACGGCGGAGCTTTTCCTCCGCCGTGTTTATGAGCCATGGCTCGCGACAAATTCGCTCTTCCAATTCCACATTGGCAAACTTGATCCACCGTTGCTCCAAGGCTTGAAAAACCAGTTCAAAGGCCGAGCGGAAGAGTTGCGGGCCATTCTTCCCACCAAGACAGATGCCGTGAGCCAGCGGCTTGCCGCCCTTGTTGGCAAGGAAATTGACGATCCTGCACAGCGCCGCCTGCTTGCTCAGGCGGAGCGAAGTTTGAACTACGCGATGGCAAAACTAAAACGGTGAACGTTTTTGGGTTGTCATCGCGCACAGTTGAAGCGATAGTCGGGATGCCGATACGGAATCGCCACGTCGGCGGCGCAGTGCAAGCCACAGCACAGGTCATTGGTTCGCGAGGCTAATCCTAGATCGGAGCAGATAGGCCAAAGACAATCCTTCCTTAGCTGTATGGTTGTGTTGGAATATTAAATACAATCAATGGTTTATGATGTAACTCTGCCTTACGCCACAGCGAACGACCAGAATGGCATCAATACCATAACGAGCTAAGTAACGGATATATCACAATTATTTTGACAAGTTCGGCCTTTGTTCTATATACTGAATCTAGGAGTTTATGCCTCAAGGAGGCAGAGAAATGGACAATGGAACAAATGTTCCGAGTTCGGGCCACGAGGTCAGCGGCATCCCAGGGGATTTACCGTTAGATATTGCCAAATATCAGGATGACCTCGCCGAGCTTGAAATCGCAGAGGATCAGTGGCGCGAGCTACTTGAGACTATGTGGTCGATCATGCGATTGTTCGTCGAATGTGGCTTTAACGTCGATGTCGCCGGACGGGCCGCGATGGATATTTTCAACCAAGCTGCCCACGGAGAGCCGAAGGACGAGGCGTAAATCATGAGGAAACATCGACCGAGATTCGACGTGATGGGTGATGGCCTGACCGGCAGGCCAGCCGTGATCTATTGCCGTGTCTCGGACATCAAGCAAACGATCCGAGGGGATGGTCTCAACTCACAGGAAACGCGGTGCCGCGAATACGCAAATGGTCGCGGCTACACGGTCCTTCAGGTTTTCAAAGAACCCGTCTCGGGTAAAACGGATTCCCGTCCTGAAATGCGAAAGCTGCTCAGCTTTCTGCAAGAGCGCAAGGGATCGGGCATTGTCGTCATAATGGACGACATCAATCGCTTGGCGCGCGGCATGAAGTCGCACCATGCGATACGGGACGCCATCACGAACCTCGGGGGAAAGCTGGAAGCACTCAACCACATCTTTGGCGAGGACGCGGATTCCCAACTCATTGAAAACCTTCTCGCCAGTGTCGCCCAGCATGGGAGGCAGAAGAATGGCGAGCAGACGAGACACCGGATGCGTGCCCGCTTGATGAATGGCTTTTGGGTTTTCCAGCCTCCGGTCGGGTTCAAGTATGTTCGTGAATCTGGACGGGGATCGGTCTTGAAGCGCGACGAACCCGTTGCGTCAGTCGTTCGAGAGGCGCTCGAAGGCTACGCTACGGGAAAATACGAAACGCAAGCTGACGTAATGCGGTTTCTTCAGGACAACCCCCTCTTCCCCAAGGATGCAAGCGGAACTGTCCGTCACCAGCGGGTCAACGTGCTTCTGACCCAATGTCTTTACGCAGGCTACGTCGAACGCCCCAACTGGAACGTAAGTCGTCGCCCCGGCGCACATGAGGGGCTGATTTCCCTCGAAACGTTCCAGCTCATCCAGGACCGACTGAACGGCATAGGCCGCGCTCCGCACCGGAAGAATCTCAACGAGGATTTTTCACTTCGCGGCTTTGTCGAATGCGCGGACTGCGGGACGCCTTTGACCGCCTGCTGGTCGAAGGGGAACACCGCACGTCACCCGTATTATCTCTGCCACAAGCGCGGCTGCGTCAGCTACGGAAAATCCATCCGAAGAGACCTGATCGAAGGACAGTTCGAGGAACTCCTCAAGGATGTCCGGCCCACTCCCGGCCTCTTCAAGATCGCCAGTCGCATGTTCCGCGAACACTGGGATCACCGCATCAAACAGGCAAGCGCGCAGGCCGACGCCATCGCGCGTGAGTTGACCAAGGTCGAAAAGGAAATCGAACAGCTGCTCGACAGAGTAGTGGCTGCCACGGTTCCGTCAGTGATCTCGGCCTACGAGAATCGTATCCGGAAGGTGGAGGAACAAAAGTGGCTCCTGACAGAGAAACTGGACAATTGCGCCCGTCCGGCAAGCAGCTTTGACGACGCACTTAGAACCGCGCTCGAATTTTTGGCAAACCCTTGGAATCTCTGGAAATCTGAGCACCTAGAGGACCGCCGAACGGTCCTGAAACTCACTTTTTCACAGAGGCTGTCGTACAAGTGCAAAGAGGGATTTAGAACCGCCTCTTTATCCATGCCATTCAATATCTTAGCGGACATTCTTGGCGGAAATAGCAATATGGCGCACCCGACAGGATTCGAACCTGTGACCTCTGCCTTCGGAGGGCAGCGCTCTATCCAGCTGAGCTACGGGTGCCGGTGCTGGCCGCGCCGGTAGCAGAGCGGGCGGCCCTGCGCCAGCGGGGATTTTGTCAGGCGGCTGCCGGCGCTTCGCTTCGCTTCGCCGGGGCATGGTCCGGATAATCCCCCAGCATCAGGAACAGGACGGCCGCCGCGGTACAGGCCGGCAATTGTACCCAGAGCGCCGGATCGTAGCTGTGCGTCAAATCATAGACGTAGTTCGCGGCGAAGGGCGCAAGCCCGTTGCCGAACAGCATCAACCCGTTGAGCGTG
>CAZVWP010000068.1:8011-17918 GCA_964630805.1 uncultured Novosphingobium sp.
CCGAAATTGCCCATGCCGAAGTGGCGGGCGCAAAGGTATGAGCAGCAATCGACTTCGGTGCCGATCGCAAGTCCGAGTATCAGCAGGGCCAGTGTCGCCACAATCTGGGATTCTCCCGCCACCAGCAATAGTATGGCCGTGATCACCGGCGCCATCACGCTCGCGGCGGCGACTTTCTTCGCATCGAACCGGTCGAGCAGCACGCCGCCCAGCAGCCGCCCGATGATCGAGCCAAGCCCCATCCACGAGGCAATGTCGCCGGCATCGACCGCGCTATAGCCATAGGCGCGCAACAGCGGCGGGGCATTTGTCGTCAGCGCGCAGATCGTCACCGAGAAGACGGTCGAGGCGCCCAGCAGTTTCAGGAAGCGCGGCGACACGGCATCGAGCGAGAGCTTGGTGCGCGGCGGCGGCGCATGGCCGCCTTCCTTCTTCTCGAAGGCGCTGCGGAAGAAGGCGAGCGTCAGCGGCATGACGACGACGAACCCGGCCACGGCAATCGCGACATAGGTCCAGCGCCAGCCGTAAGCATCGATCAGCCGCGGCGTGACGCGCGGCAGGATGAACGAGGCGACGCCGGTGCCGCACATGGCCAGCGCCAGCGCCTTGCCGCGGTTGCGGTCGAAATGGGTGTTGATGGCCGCCGCCCAGATCGTCGGCAGGATCGCCATGTTGCCCAGGGTGAGGAAGGCCCACAACGCCCACCAGGTCCAGATGTCGCCGGTCGCCAGCGACAGCATGCCGAAGCCGAGGCAGAATAGCGGCACGCCGGCCAGGGCCACCGGGCGCGGGCCGATCCGGTCGGCCAGCCTGCCGGTCATCGGCGCGAGGAACACCGCGAGGGTGGAAATGATCAGCAGGCCACTGGTGATCGCGGCGCGCGACCAATGGAACTCTGCCTCCAGCGGGGCGATCATCACACCTATGGTGTAGCCGTGGGCGGAGCACAGGGTGATGCCGGCAAGCGAGGTCGCCGCCACCATGCCGTGGTTGCGCCACTCGTCCCTTGCGAAGAATTCGCCCCCTTTAGCCACGTCGCTCTCCCATACGGTCATTTGCCGTCTTGCAGTCTTCATGGGGCTTTCGCGGCAGTCTGGCTAGTCTTGCCTCGGGGATTAGCAAATTTGTTACGGGAATGGGCTATTGCCGAGTCCATGGATACGCCGCGCACCGGATACGAGTCGCAGGGAGCATCGCCCAGCACCTGGGCGAGCGCCGGTCGTGCGCAGTTCGGCCAGGCGGCCGCGAGCGCGATGAGCATGAAATGGTCGGGCCTGCACGATGCGGCCTCGGTCGTGGCCATGCTCGCGGGCGTGGCACCCGAGCCGATGGATGCCACCTTGCGCAATTTCCCCATCGTCGTGCGCGATGCCGGCGGCTGGCGGCGGGAAATGGCGGAGCAGGGGATCGAGGACCTCAGTGCCATCATGGAGCCGGGCATTTCCGCGTTGCTCGCCGTCCATGCACGTGGCGGCAATCCGGCTGCGGCGGCCCTGGCGCTGTGGAACGAATTCCTCGCCGCGCGCAGCGCCCTGCTCGCCCTCGCCCCGCCGTCCAGACCCCTGGGACATCTGCGCGCCACGTGAATTCCGCTTGAAAGTTCCCTGTATGTTCCTAGAAGCGGGGCATGGCCGGGATCGAATCTCTTGCACCGCCGCAAGCCGAGGAGCGCGCCGCGCTGGCAGTTGCGCGGGGAATCGGCAGGCTGTTTGCCCGTAACGACATATGGTGCCTTGCGGAAATGCCTTTGCGCTGCGGCCGCCGGGCAGACCTGATGGGGATCGACGCCAAGGGCCAGGTGGTGATCGTCGAGATCAAGGTCAGCCGCGCGGACCTGCTCGGCGACGGCAAGTGGACCGACTACCTCGACTATTGCGACCGGTTCTACTGGGGCCTGCCGCCGGAGCTTGACCGGGGGCCGCTGGAGACGGGGCCCTTTCTCCCCGATCGTTGCGGTGTGATCGTCGCCGATGGCTACGATGGCGAAATTCTCCGCCCTGCGCCGTTGCTTGGGCTTGCCACCGCCCGCCGCAAGGTGGAAGTGGAGCGCCTTGCCCGCACTTCCTTGCGGCGGCTGGTGCATGGTGGCGACCCGCACACCGTGCAGTGGGGCGAATGAAGGGGAGAAAGAAGGGATGCCCAGTCGGCGCGAACTGATCGCCATGACGCCCGAGGAGGTGTCGGCCTACCTCGCCGAACAACGCCGCATCATCATCGTCACCATCGGCAAGGACGGCATGCCTCATCCCATGCCGATGAGCTATGGCGTCGACGACCAGGGGCGGATCGTCATCGTCACTTTCCGCAAGAGCCAGAAGGTGAAGAACCTCGAACGCGATCCGCGCGCCACCCTGCTGGTGGAAAGCGGCGCGGGCTATGCCGAACTCAAGTCGGTGGTGCTCTACTGCAATGTCGAAATCCTGGACAAGCCGGAGGACCTGGCGGCCAATGCGGCGAACATGCGCGTCGACCAGGCGATGAGCGACAGCCTGTCGGACTCCATGAACGAGCAGGTGCGCGCCGCCATGGCCAAGCGGGTGCTCCTGCGGCTGACGCCCTACCGGACAATCAGCTGGGACCATTCCAAGATATCGGGCGTCTATTGAGCGGGGTGGCCTTCGGGCCATTGCCGCTCCTTGAGCTTCCACAGCACCTGTCGCTGCCTTTGCGGCGGCATGATCCGCCATTCGGCGATCTCGTCGAGCGTGCGCTTGCAACCCAGGCACCAACCGGTGTCCTGGTCGATCCGGCAGATGCTGATGCAGGGGGATAGCGGGCGAAGCATGCCCCCTTATTAGCCACATTGGGGTTACTGCAATGCAAACCCTGCGCTTCTGGCCTGATCCGAAACCCTGTTTCGGGTCGTTCGGCACCGGCCCGGTTCCAAATTCGCACTTCGGCGAATTTCGCGTCAGATTCTTCGAGCACTTGCGATGAGGCGAACCCCCTCCTAACCGCAAACCATGGCCGACGCGGATTCCCCCATCGAGCAGAGTCTGTCCCCGGCAATGCAGCCGGGTGGTTCGCTCGCCCCGTTTCGCTATCCGGCCTTCCGCGCGATCTGGATCGCCAACCTTGCCTCGAACCTGGGTGCAACGATGCAGTCGGTCGGCGCCGCCTGGGAGATGACCAGCCTCACCTCGTCGCACCGCATGATCGCGCTGGTCCAGGCATCGACCACCCTGCCGATCATGCTGTTCGGCGTGTTCGCCGGCGCCATCGCCGACAATTTCGACCGGCGGCGGATCATGCTTTCCTCGCAGATCGGCATGCTGCTGGTCTCGGCCGTGCTGACCGTGATGACCTGGCAGGACTGGATCGGGCCCTGGACGCTGCTGCTGCTTACCCTGGGTCTCGGCATCGGCACGGCACTCAATTCGCCGGCCTGGCAAGCCTCGGTGCGCCAGCAGGTCGGCATGCGGGACCTGCCGCAGGCGATCGCGCTCAACACCATTTCCTTCAACCTCGCCCGAACTGTCGGCCCGGCACTTGGGGGCTTGCTGATCTCGATCTGGAACGTGGCGCTGGCCTTCTTCGTCAACACCATCTGCCGGCCGGCGCTGGTCTTCGTCCTGCTTCGCTGGAAGCCCGAGTCGTCCTCGTTCGACCGGCGTCCGATGCTGCCGGCGATAGCCCAGGGCCTGCATTTTTGCGCGACCTCCTCGCCGATCCGTCGAATCCTGATGCGCGGCATGGTGCTGGGCTTCGGCGTCGCTGGCTACCAGGCGCTGCTCCCGGCTGTGGCACGAAGCCAATTGCATGGCGACGAGATCGCGTTCGGCCTCTTGCTAGGCCTGTTCGGCATCGGATCGATCGTCGCCGCCCTGTTCATCAGCCAGGCGCGACGCAGGTTCGGGACCGAAAGCGTGCTGATGGCTGCGACGCTTTCCTATGTCGTGGCGCAAATGGTGCTGGCTAGCGCGCACAGCCTGCTGGCTGCGCTCCCGGCGACGTTGATCGCCGGGGCAGGCTGGGTCGCCGGGCTGACCACCGTCAACGTCTCGATGCAGATGCGCTCGCCCGACCACGTGCTGGGACGCTGCCTGTCGATCTACCAGGCGATCACTTTCGGCGGGATGGCGCTGGGTTCGTGGTTCTGGGGTGCGCTGGCCGACTGGCGCGACCTGCCCTTTGCGCTCCATGCCGCGGCGGCCTTCATGTTGGTGACGCTTGTCCTGATGCGGCTGTTCGTGCCGATGCCGGCGCCTGAAGAAGGCCGGATAGCCTAGGGCATTCCCCTGGCCTCGGCGCAACCGGATATTGCCTCCAACCGGCCTATCCCTGAGTCATGGGCACTCAGGTTTCATCCGAGGAAAGCGCGAAGGCCGGCAGACGCCGCCACAGCCGGCTGCGCACGCGGCTTCCGGCCAGGCTGAAGACGCTGACCGACACCCACCAGGGGTTGCTCTTCGACCTCTCGTTCCTAGGCGGGCGGATCGCCATCGATGGAACCCTGCGCCCCGGCGCCGAGGCCGTGCTGTGCTGGGCCCACTTCGAGGTGTTCGCGAATATTGCCTGGTGCGAAGAGGGCTTCTGCGGCCTGGAATTCGAGGAACCGCTTCCCGGCAGTGTCCTGATCGCCACCCGGGACCTGTTCGACGCCAGCCCGCGCATCGACCAGACGCGGATGGCCGCCCGCGCCTTCGTCAACGGCAGCTGGGTCTAGCCCAGCTCTTCCACCGCGCGCCAGGCCTGGTCGATGGCGGTGTGGGTATAGGCGTCCCAGCCCGCGTCCGAATTGGCGATGGCCACGTTGCCCAGCTTCTGCCGCGCGATCTCGACGGGGAAGGGCTTGGTGTCGATGTCGTCGAACAGCGCGGTCGGATAATAGGCATAGCCGTGCGACCATCGGTTGACGGTGATGGCGAGGATGTCCTTGCCCGCGTCGAACCCGCCCGCGCCCAGCATTCGCGTCAGCTCATCTTGCACGGCATGCTCGAAATCGGCGAAGGTCATGCCGAACAGCTTCATCCGCGCGGCGCGGTACTTGTCGGCGAGGCCGGGGCCGGCGTCCGGCACGGTCGGCACGTGGACGAGGTGGACAATGATCGGCTGGCTGGGATCGGGCGAGAACGTGTAACCACCCATGCTCACCGGATAATCGAGCTTCACCAGCGAGAAGAAGCCCGACGGGTTGGTGATCGAGTGGACCTTGAGCCTGTCCCAGGCCTCCCAGTTGCGCAGCAGCACGTTGGTATAAGTCAGCGGGCCCTTCACGTTGCGCCGCAGCGCCGCCGACTGGTCTTGCCCGAGGCCCTGCAGCACATAGGGCACCATCATGTTGTAGCAGGCCATGATGCACTTCTTCGCCTGCACCCGCATGGTCCGGCCCTGTTTGACATAGCCGATGTCGATCTTGCCGTCCGGGTACTGTTCCACCCGCACCACGGTCGCGCTCTGCCGGATGCGCACCTTGTTCTCCGGCCGGTCGAGCTTGCCGTAGTCGAACCTGGCGAGGACCACGTCGTCCATGGTCTCGCCGGGCGCGATGCCCGGGATCAGCTTTCGCACCAGCAGCCGCGCGATCGAGGCGTTGCCGTCGGGGAAATGGTGGATGTATGGCTCGCCCACTTCCGCCTCCGCCGCCGCCCCGCGCTCCAGCCGCAGGCCCTGGAAACCGGGATAGCCGGTTTCGAACGCATCCTTGGCGGAAACCCCGTCGATGCCAACGGCGAAGAAATCGCAGGTGCTGTTCTGGAAGCAGGCGATCACCTCGGGCGGCATCTTCCACTGGTCGCGCAGGAAGTCGCGATAGCTCGTGTGGGCGATGGAGCGCTCGATCTCGCGGCGCGGCTTGCCGATCCAGAAGTTGCGCCTTTCGGTGAACAGCGCGACGAGTTGCGCCTTCGCCTCGGGCTTCAAGGGATAATCCGCGAGAAAGGCCGCCAATGGCCGAGAGTTCAGCCGCTTCTCGTCGAGGTCCTCGGCTACGCCAAGGAACGGGCTGCCGGTCACCAGCTTGTCCTCGCCGAAGGTCTCCTTCCCGAAGAACACCGCCCGGCTCATCTTGCGCCCGGCATAGTGATCGCGGTTGAAGGCGGTGTCGAAACGGGCGATGTCGATGCCGAGGTCCGTGAGCAGCCCCTTGGCGACATCGCTGTACAGGCTCTTTGGCGATTGCAGCGATTCGGTGCCGCCATAGCCGATTAGCAGCTTGCCACCCGCGTCAAACTCGTTGCGCTTGGCGTGGCCGCCGAAATCGTCGTGGCAATCGAGCAGCAGGACACTGGCCTCGGGGTGGCGCTTGCGGTGAAACCAGGCGGCGGCCAGCCCGCTGATGCCCGAGCCGACAACGACAAGGTCGTATTGCCCCTCGACCGGCTCGTTCGCCATGCGGAACTCCGCCCCGTCGCGAATCTGGTGCGCCACTTCGAAGGCACCCGCATGGCTGCCGCGCATGCCCGACCGTTTGGGCGGAAAGGCTTCGGGGGCACCCGAGGCATTGGCCGCGCCTGAATCGGCGTTCTGCGTATTGGCCTGCGGCGAGCAGGCGGAAAGGAACAGGCTGGCCGGCGTGACCCCTGTCCCGATCGTCAGGGCCACTCCATCGAGAAAGTCGCGGCGCGAGATGCCCATGGGTCCGTCTCCCCTCTTCTGCACGCCATTGATAGGCAGAGGCGCGCCAGCATGTCGATCCCGGTTCGCCGAGCTTGTCGATATTGCCATCCTTGCGCCGTGACTTGGCGCTCCCGCTCGGCTAACAGCGCGCCAGCAAAGGCAACAAAGGGCCGCGCGCGGTGATTTTCCTCACGCTTTATCAGATCGTCAGCTACCTGATCTCGATCATCGTCATGGTGGTGATCGTGCAGTTCGTGCTGGGTCTCCTGATCTCGTTCAACGTGGTCAACATGCAAAACCAGTTCGTCGAATCGCTGTGGCGCGCGGTCAACGCCATTCTTGAGCCGATCCTCGCGCCGGTGCGCAGGTTCATGCCCGATACCGGCGGCATAGACTTTTCGCCGATGGTCGTGATCATCCTCCTCACCATCGTGCAGATCGTCCTGCGCAACCTGGCGTATGCTGCGATATGAGCGCGGAATTGACACAAGCGGCGATCATCGACGGCAAGGCATTTGCCGAGGGCCTGCGGGCACGCGTGGCGCAGCATGCGCCGGCGTTCGAGGCGAAGGCGGGCCGCAAGGCGGGCCTCGCCGTGGTGCTGGTGGGCGAGGACCCAGCCAGCCAGGTCTATGTCCGCAACAAGGGCAAGCAGACCGTCGCCTGCGGCATGGAAAGCTTCGAATACAAGCTGCCGGTGGAAACGAGCGAGGCGGACCTGCTGGCCTTGGTCGAGAAGCTCAACCAGGACCCGGCGGTGGACGGCATCCTCGTCCAGTTGCCGCTGCCCGGCCACATGGACGAGCAGAAGGTCATCGCCACGATCGATCCCGACAAGGACGTCGACGGCTTCCACACCACTTCGGTTGGCCGGCTTTGGACGGGCATGCCGGGCTTCGTTCCCTGCACGCCGCTGGGCTGCGTCATGCTGCTCAAGGACCGGCTGGGCTCGCTTTCGGGGCTGGACGCCGTGGTGATCGGCCGCTCCAACATCGTCGGCAAGCCGATGGCGGCGCTGCTGATCGCCGAGAGCTGCACCGTCACCGTGGCGCACAGCCGGACGAAGGACCTGCCGGAAGTCGTCCGCCGCGCCGACATCGTCGTCGCCGCCGTCGGCCGGGCGAAAATGGTCAAGGCTGACTGGATCAAGCCCGGCGCGACCGTGATCGACGTGGGCATCAACCGCATCCCCGCGGCGGAAGAAGGCAAGACGAAGCTGGTCGGCGATGTCGACTTCGCCGGGGTCAGCCAGGTCGCCGGCGCGATCACGCCGGTCCCGGGCGGGGTCGGGCCGATGACCATTGCCGTTCTGCTGCGGAACACCCTTGTCGCGGCCCATCGCAACATGGGCATAGACTTCGACGAAAGCCTGCTGTGAAGCGCGCTGCCATCTTGCTGCTGTTCGTGGCCGGTGCCGTCACGGCGCAGGAGCGGCAGGGCGGCACAGGCGCCCCGCGCAATTCCTATGCCGATCCCAGCGCCGTGGTCGCCGCTGAAAGCGAGCTTTCCCGGCTGGCGCGCGAAAAGGGGCAATGGACCGCCTTTGCGGCCACCGCGGCACCCGACGCTATCCTGTTCAGGCCGGGCATGGTCTATGCCCAGGAATGGCTGAAGGGCCAGATCAATCCGCCGGTGCCAGTCCAGCGGCAACCCCAGCAGGTCTGGTCGAGCTGCGACGGCACCCTGATGGTTAGCCACGGCGCCTGGCGGCAGGGCCAATCCTATGGGTCTTTCACCACCATCTGGAAGCGCCAGGCGGACGGCCATTACAAATGGGTGCTCGACCAGAACCAGGCCACCCAGCAGCCGCTGGGCCAGCCGGACATGATCGCGGCCTTCGTCGCCGATTGTCCGGGCCGGCCAAGGCGGCCCGCCGGTGCGCCGCCGCAAGGCCGCGAGGCCAAGCCCAAGCTGGAAAAAGCCCGCACCCTGCCTCCGCTCGATCCCTTGCACCGCGCCGGCAAATCCGATGACGGCACACTGGGGTGGGACGTGACTATCGACCCCACCGGCGCGCGCCGGCTGTTGGTCAGCTGGAAGAAGGACGGCGTGGAAAGCGCCGCCTTCGAGGGCCGGACACCGGCCAGCCCGCGCTAGAACCTGTCCGCCGCCAAATTCCTTGCATTTTCGAAAGCCCGCGCCTAAGCGCGCCTGTCCCGCCGGCCCGGAGCTTTCCGGCCGCCTTCGGGATCTGCGCCAGGGCATCCGGCCCGGTGCAGGGTTCGGCCCCTTTTGGCCCGCCGAAGCAATGGTGCTGAAGCGGAGGAAAGACCGGCGGAAAAACCGCCCGGCCGGAAACATCGGTAACAGGAAACTCCATAGATGGCATCTGTAGCCAATCCCACGCGCGACGAATTTGCCGCGCTTCTCGACGAAACACTGGGCGGCGCCGCCGACGGCGGTTTTGAAGGCCGCGTCGTCAAGGGCACCATCACCGCGATCGAAGGCGACAAGGCCGTGATCGACGTCGGCCTCAAGAGCGAAGGCCGCGTGCCGCTGCGCGAATTCGCCATGCCCGGCCAGCCCCACGGCCTGTCGGTCGGCGATGAAGTCGAAGTCTATGTCGATCGCGTCGAGAACTCCGAAGGCGAAGCCATGCTCAGCCGCGATCGCGCGCGCCGCGAGGCCAGCTGGGACAAGCTCGAAGCCGAATTCAGCGAAGGCAAGCGCGTCGAGGGCGTGATCTTCGGCCGCGTCAAGGGCGGCTTCACCGTCGATCTCGACGGCGCCGTTGCCTTCCTGCCCGGCTCGCAGGTCGATATCCGTCCGGTGCGCGACGTGCAGCCGCTGATGGACGTGCCGCAGCCCTTCCAGATCCTCAAGATGGACCGCCGCCGCGGCAATATCGTCGTTTCGCGCCGCGCCGTGCTGGAAGAGACCCGCGCCGAGCAGCGTTCGGGCCTGATCCAGAACCTCGCCGAAGGCCAGATCATCGATGGCGTGGTCAAGAACATCACCGACTACGGCGCCTTCGTCGACCTCGGCGGCATCGACGGCCTGCTGCATGTCACCGACATGAGCTACAAGCGGGTCAACCACCCGAACGAAGTGATCAACATCGGCGATACGGTGAAGGTCCAGATCATCCGCATCAACCAGGACACGCAGCGCATCTCGCTGGGCATGAAGCAGCTGGAAAGCGATCCGTGGGAAGGCGTCCAGGCCAAGTACCCGATCGGCGCCAAGCTGCACGGCACCGTCACCAACATCACCGAATACGGCGCCTTCGTCGAGCTGGAAGCGGGCATCGAAGGCCTGATCCACGTTTCGGAAATGAGCTGGACCAAGAAGAACGTCCACCCCGGCAAGATCGTCTCGACCAGCCAGGAAGTCGACGTGATCGTGCTCG
>CAZVWP010000069.1:0-17863 GCA_964630805.1 uncultured Novosphingobium sp.
AAGGGCGGCGCGGGCATCCGGCTCGACATGAACAAGGTGCCCTGCCGCGAAGAGGCGATGACGCCCTACGAGATGATGCTGAGCGAAAGCCAGGAGCGCATGCTCATGGTGCTCAAGCCCGGCAAGGAAGCCATGGCCGAGGCGATCTTCAGGAAGTGGGAGCTGGACTTCGCGGTGATCGGCGAAGTCACCGACACCGGCCACATGGTGCTGGAATTCAACGGCGAGGTGGTCTGCGACATTCCGCTCGCCCCGCTGGCCGACGAAGCGCCGCTCTATGATCGCCCACATCTGGCCCGCGAGGACTACAAGGCCTGGGCCGCGGTGAAGCCGCTTGGCGAGGTGCCGGAAAGCACCGACCTTGCCGGCGATCTCGTCAAGCTGATGTCCAGCCCGGCGCTGGCCTCGCGCCGCTGGATCTGGGAGCAGTACGATTGCCAGGTCGGCGGCGACACCGTGCAGAAGCCCGGCGGCGACGCTGCGGTGGTGCGCGTCCACGGCACGAAGAAGGCGCTGGCGATCGCCACCGACTGCACCCCGCGCTATTGCTATGCCGATCCTTACGAGGGCGGCAAGCAGGCGGTGGCGGAGACATACCGCAACATCTGCGCGGTCGGCGCGACGCCGCTCGCCATCACCAATTGCCTCAACTTCGGCAACCCGCAGCGCCCGGAGATCATGGCCCAGATAGTCGGCTGCCTCGACGGCATGGGCGATGCCTGCCGGGCGCTCGACTACCCGATCGTTTCCGGCAACGTCAGCCTCTACAACGAGAGCAAGACGACGGGCGGTGGCTCGGCCATTCTGCCGACGCCTGCCATCGGCGGCGTCGGCCTGCTGGGCGATCACGAGAAGATGGCCACCATTGCCTTCAAGGGCGAAGGGCAGGACATTGTCGTGCTGGGTTACAATTACGACCAACTCGGCCAGTCGGTCTACCTGCGCGAAATCCATGGGCGCGTCGAAGGACCTGCCCCGACGGTCGATCTCGAACTCGAGCGCAAGATGGGGGAGGCCGTGCGCGCGCTCATCCATGATGGCGTCGTCACGGCCGTGCACGATGTCAGCGACGGCGGCCTGCTGGTTTCAATCGCCGAAATGGCGCTGGCCGGTAACATCGGCGCGGAACTCGATGGCATGAATGCGGGTTTGGCCTTCGGAGAGGCACAAGGGCGCTATGTCGTCACCTTGCCCGATGCGGACGTCCTGGAAGGCCGCGACCTGCCGATGATGCGCATCGGCAAGACCGGCGGCGAGGCGCTGGAAGTCAACGGCAAGCCGATTACCCTGTCAGCCCTGCGCACGGCCCATGAAAGCTTCTTCCGCGACTGGATGGAAGCCTGAGGGAGCGATCCGCCTAAACCGCTCACGATCTCTCCAAGCCCGTTCGTGTCGAGCGAAGTCGAGACACCAGGCGCTGCGTGTCTCGACTTCGCTCGACACGAACGGGGGTGGGTCGATCCCCCTTGGCCTTACTCCCAAACCCATTCCTCGCGCGGAATGCCGAGCAGCTCCAGCACCCCGGTCAGGTCCCCCCGATCCACCCAGCCGTCCGCCGCCGCCCGCGCCTTGGGTTTGGCGGCATAGGCAATGCCGTAGGTCGCGGCCTGCAGCATCGGGATATCGTTGGCGCCGTCGCCTGTGGCAAGGGTAATCGCGTCCGGCCCGAACTGCGCCGATTCCTCCAGCAGCACGGCCTTCTTCACCCCGCTGTCGGTAATTCCGCCAACGAGGCCGCCGGTCAGCCTGCCCTCGGTTACTTCCAGCCGGTTCGCCACCACCCGCTCGAAGCCGAGCTGCTCGGCCACCGGATCGGCGAACTGGTGGAAGCCACCTGTGACCAGCACGGTCCGGCATCCTTTGGCCTTCAGTGTCTCGACCAAGACCCGCGCGCCGGGCATCGGTGCGATGCGAGTGCGCAGGCATTCGGCGATGGCATCTTCGGAGAGGTTGTTGAGCAACAACACACGTTCCCGAAGGGCCGATTCGAAATCGAGCTCGCCCTGCATGGCCCGCTCGGTGATCTCGGCGATCTGAGGCTTGATGCCGGCGAAATCCGCCAGTTCGTCGATGCATTCGGCCATGATCATGGTCGAGTCCATGTCGGAGACGAAGACCTGCGGCACGCGCGGCAGGTGATCGGCCACCAGCATGTCGGACGGGACGAAAGCACGATCCAGAACGTCGGCCAACGCAGTGCGGTCGCCGCCCTCGACGCTGAACTGTAATCCGGTGGCGCCCGCCAGCGCCGAATGCTCCGCCTTCATGCCCCGCGCGGAGAGCGCTGCCAGCGCCTCGTCGAGATGTGCGGACAAAGCAGCCGGTTCTGCTATCAGCCGGGCAATGAGCAAGGCGAAATCTCCTGAAGGCAAGCTGGACCGCCCGCCGCTCGCGCTCATTGCAGGGCCGACGGCGAGCGGCAAGAGCGATCTCGCGGTGCGGCTGGCGCTGGAACTGGGCAAGCGCGGCACGAAGGCCGTGATAGTCAACGCCGACAGCGCGCAGGTCTATGCCGACCTGTCGGTGCTGAGCGCGCGGCCCTCGCCCGAAGAGATGCAGGGCATCGAGCACCGTCTGTTCGGCGCATGGGACGGTGCGCAGGCCTGCTCGGCGGCGGACTGGGCCGCGGCGGCGCGGCGCGAAATTGCCGACGTCCATGCGCATGGCGGCGTGCCAATCCTTGCCGGCGGAACCGGACTCTACATGCGCACCCTGCTGGACGGCATTGCCCCCGTGCCGGCAATCGACCCCGAGGTGCGCAAGCACGTCCGCGCGCTTCCCCTCCCCCAAGCCCATGCCGCCCTGCTACGCGAAGACCCTGAGCGCGCTGCCAAGCTTGCCCCCGCCGATGCCGCGCGCATCACCCGCGCGCTGGAAGTGGTGCGGTCGACCGGAAGGACGCTGGCGGAATGGCAGGCCGAACGCGTCGGCGGAATCGGCGATGCAATCACGCTCCACCCGCTGATCCTGCTCCCCCCGCGCGACGAGCTATACCGCCGCTGCGACCTGCGCTTTACCCGCATGATCGAAGCGGGCGCGGTCGCGGAAGTCGAGGCGCTGCTCACCCGCAAGCTCGACCCCGTCCTTCCCGTCATGCGCGCCATCGGGGTGCCGGAAATCGCCGCATATTTGCGCGGCGAAATCGCGCTGGAAGAGGCCATCGAACGCGGCCAGCAGGCCACCCGCAACTATGCCAAGCGGCAATACACCTGGTTCCGCCGCCAGCCGCCACCGGAATGGCCCAGGGCAGATGCATTCCATGTCGATATCGAAAAGCATTTTGAAACATTATTACATTCATATGGCTTGACATAGCATTTTCTGTCTTATACCGCACAGGTGTTCCCGCGAAGGCGGGTCTTGCGCTAATGGAGAGGTAACCCGGTGCGGCCATGGCCGTGCCGGGTTGGCTTTTTTGAGTGCGCATGGAATTTCTGGAAGGACAGACACGTGAGCGAAGAGCGCAGCGGCGCGGAGATATTGGTCGAAAGCCTGGTCCGGCAGGGGGTCGAAGTCGTGTTCGGCTATCCCGGCGGCGCAGTGCTGCCGATCTATGACGCGATCTTCAATGATAGCCGCATCCGCCACATCCTCGTACGGCAGGAAGCCGGCGCGGCCCACGCGGCGGAGGGCTATGCCCGGAGTACCGGCAAGCCCGGCGTTGTGCTCGTCACCTCGGGCCCTGGCGCGACCAATGCCATCACCGGCATTGCCGATGCCTTCATGGATTCGATCCCCATGGTGATCCTAACCGGCCAGGTGCCCAGCGCCCTGATCGGCTCGGACGCCTTTCAGGAAGCCGACACCGTCGGCATCTCGCGCCACTGCACCAAGCACAATTACCTGGTGCGCGACCCGGCAGACCTTGCTTCGACGGTCGACGAGGCATTCCAGATCGCCACCACCGGCCGCCCCGGCCCGGTGTTGATCGACATCCCGAAGGACGTCCAGATCGCCTCGGCGACGCTCCACGAAGGCCCGGTGCAGCGCCGCAACCGCTATGCCCCGCAGACCGAAGGCGGCGCCAGCGAGATCGCCCGAGCCATCGAATTGATCGCCAATGCTCGTGCGCCGATCTTCTACACCGGCGGCGGCATCATCAACTCGGGACCGGAAGCTTCGGAACTTCTGCGCAAATTCCAGGCACTCACCGGCGCGCCGGTCACCTCCACCCTGATGGGCCTCGGTGCCTTCCCCGCAGACAGCGCGGACTGGCTCGGCATGCTCGGCATGCATGGCACCTATGAATCGAACATGGCGATGAACCGGGCGGACCTCGTCATCTGCCTCGGCGCGCGGTTCGATGACCGCGTCACTGGTCGGCTCGACGCCTTCTCGCCCAACTCGAAGAAGATCCACGTCGATATAGACCGCAGCTCGATCAACAAGACCGTGCAGGTGGACCTGCCGATCATCGGCGATTGCGGCCGCGTGCTGGAACAACTGATCGAGGCCTGGGGCAACCGCAAGGCCGCCGACCTTTCCGAATGGAAGGCCCGCATCGACGGCTGGCGCGCACGTGACAGCCTGGCCTTTCCGAAGTGCGCAGAGGCGATCATGCCGCAGCTCGCGGTGCAGCGGCTCTATGAGCTGACCAAGGCGCGCAACCCGATCATCACCACCGAGGTCGGCCAGCACCAGATGTGGGCGGCGCAGCACTATCACTTCTTCGCGCCGAACAAGTGGCTCACTTCGGGCGGCCTGGGCACCATGGGATATGGCCTGCCCGCCGCGATCGGCGCGCAGTGCGGCAATCCGGACGACCTCGTCATCGACATCGCCGGCGACGCCTCGATCCAGATGAACATCCAGGAAATGGGCACCGCCACGCAGTATCGCCTGCCGGTGAAGGTCTTCGTGCTCAACAACCAGTGGATGGGCATGGTCCGCCAGTGGCAGGAGCTGACCTACGAAAGCCGCTATTCGGAAAGCTATTCCGACAGCCTGCCGGACTTCGTCAAGCTGGCCGAGGCCTATGGCTGGAAGGGCATTCGCATCGAGAAGGAGGCCGACCTCGACACCGGCATCCAGGAGATGATCGACCATCCCGGCCCGGTCTTCGTCGATTGCCTCGTCCACAACGAGGCGAACTGCTTCCCGATGATCCCATCGGGCGCCGCCCACACCGACATGATCCTCTACGGCGACACCGTGGCCGGAACCATGGACGACGAAGCGAAGGCACTGGTTTAAAGACATGAAAATCAAGCATCTCGCCGAGGAACGCCACGTCCTCGCCATCACCGTCGACAACGAGGCCGGCATCCTCGCCAAGATCGCCGGCCTGTTCACCGCGCGCGGCTACAACATCGACAGCCTTACCGTGGCCGACATCACCGAGAACCACTCGGTCAGCCGGATCACCATCGTCACCCACGGTCCGCCGGCGCAGATCGACCAGGTCCATGCCCAGCTCGAGCGGCTTGTGCCGGTGCACAAGGTTTCCGACCTCACGGAGATGGGCCCGCACGTCGAGCGCGAGCTGGCGCTGATCAAGGTGGCCGGAACCGGCGAAAAGCGGGTCGAGGCCCTTCGCGTCGCCGACATCTTCCGCGCCAAGGTGGTCGACACCACCACCGAAAGCTTCATCTTCGAACTGACCGGCGCGCCGGACAAGATCGACAGCTTCGTCGCCCTGATGCGCGAGCTGGGACTGGTCGAAGTCGGTCGCACCGGCATCGTCGGCATGATGCGGGGCACCGAGGGAGCCTGAATTTTCCACCTGTGATTCTTCGCCGCGCCTGCTAGGGGCGGCGGCAATCTTTTCACGGTTCCTGCGCAGATTCTGCAGGCACCAGCCACGAGGACATACCGATGAAAGTCTATTACGACGCCGATTGCGACATCAACCTGATCGTCAACAAGAAGATCGCCGTGCTCGGCTACGGCTCGCAGGGCCACGCCCATGCGCAGAACCTGCGCGACTCCGGCGTCAAGGAAGTGGCCATCGCGCTGCGCCCCGGTTCGGCCACGGCCGCCAAGGCGGAAGGCGCCGGCTTCAAGGTGCTGTCGAACGCCGAAGCCGCCAAGTGGGCCGACATCCTCATGATCCTCGCCCCCGACGAGCACCAGGCCGCGATCTGGGCCGACGACGTCAAGGGCAACCTGCGCCCCGGCTCGGCGCTCGCCTTCGCCCACGGCCTCAACATCCACTTCGGCCTGATCGAGGCCCCCGCCGACATCGACGTGATCATGATCGCGCCCAAGGGCCCCGGCCACACCGTGCGCAGCGAATATGTCCGCGGCGGCGGCGTCCCCTGCCTCGTCGCCATCCACCAGGACGCGACCGGCAATGCCCATGACGTCGCCCTCGCCTATGCCTCGGGCGTCGGCGGCGGGCGTTCGGGCATTATCGAGACCAACTTCCGCGAGGAATGCGAGACCGACCTGTTCGGCGAGCAGGCCGTGCTCTGCGGCGGCCTCACCCACCTGATCCAGGCGGGCTTCGAGACCCTGACCGAGGCCGGCTACGCCCCGGAAATGGCCTATTTCGAATGCCTCCACGAAGTGAAGCTGATCGTCGACCTGATGTATGAAGGCGGCATCGCCAACATGCGCTATTCGATCTCGAACACCGCCGAATACGGCGACATCACCACCGGCCCGCGCATCATCACCGATGAGACCAAGGCCGAGATGAAGCGCGTCCTCGCCGACATCCAGTCGGGCCGCTTCGTCAAGAACTTCGTCCTCGACAACCGCGCCGGCCAGCCGGAGCTGAAGGCCAGCCGCAAGGCCGCCGCCGCCCACCCGATCGAGCAGACCGGCAGCAAGCTGCGGGCCATGATGCCCTGGATCAAGGCCAACCAGCTGGTCGACAAGTCAAAGAATTGACCTTCCGCCTCCTCCTCTCCAAGCTGCACGAGGCGCGTTTGGAGAGGAGGAAGGCCATTGCCTGAAGACAAGCCCATCGAAGGCCACAAGGGCGTCGCCCGGATCGAAGCCTTCTCCGATGGCGTGATCGCCATCATCATCACCATCATGGTGCTGGAACTCAAGGTTCCCCACTCCGAAAGCCTGTCAGCGCTGTGGACCTTGTGGCCCGTGTTCCTGGCCTATGTGCTCAGCTATGCCTACGTAGCGATCTATTGGGTCAATCACCATCGCCTGTTCGGCCATGCCCGGGTGGTGACCTCAGGCCTGCTGTGGTCGAACATCGCCCTGCTCTTCGCGCTCTCGCTGGTCCCCTTTGCCACGGCCTTTCTGGGCGAGCACCATATCGGGGCCGACGCCACGCGGCTCTACCTGGTCGCCATGCTGCTTCCAGCCCTCGCCTATGCCTGGTTGCAGAACGCCATCCGCCGCAGCGGCGACGCATCCCCTTCCGCCTTCACCTATCACCGCGCCACTTCGCGTAAGGGCCTCGCGGCAACGCTGACCTACGCTGCGGGGCTGCCGCTGAGCTACGTGTCGCCGTGGTTGGGCATCGGCTGTGCCGCCCTGGTGGCGGTGTTCTGGATCCTGCCGTGGGGGCCTCTCGACCGGTTGTTCCTGCGCTGCAACGGACCTGACGGCGAACATTGACCCTGTTCGGGGCGAAAAGGAGGGCGGGACGCCGGAAAGCGCCCCGCCCTTTTGATCAGGCCATCTGCGGCGCGGCCGCGTCGCCCCTGGTCTTCCACAGCGACACCGCAACGCCTGCCGCCAGGATCGCGAAGGTCACGCCCAGCGACACCGCCGGCGGAATCTTGGCGATGCCCAGCATGTCGGCGGCGAAGATCTTGGCGCCGATGAACACCAGCAGCACGCTGAGAGCATACTTCAGGTAGTGGAACCTGTGCACCATGGCCGCGAGTGCGAAATAGAGCGCCCGCAGGCCCAGGATCGCAAAGATGTTCGAGGTGTAGACGATGAACGGGTCGGTGGTGATGGCGAAGATCGCCGGCACCGAATCGACCGCGAAGACCACATCGACGATCTCGACCATGGCGAGCGCCAGGAGCAGCGGGGTGATGAACAGCGACGTCTTGCCGGTCGCCGGGTCGGTCTCGCGCACCCAGAACTTCTCACCCCGCAGGCCATCGGTGACCCGCAGCTTGCCGCTGACCCAGCGCAGGATCGGCGACGCGCCGACATCGTATTCCTTGTCGGCCGACAGCCACATCTTGACGCCCGTCAGCACGAGGAAGGCGGCGAAGACATAGAGCACCCAGGAAAATTCGGAGACGATCGCCGCGCCCAGGCCTATCATGATCGCACGCAGCACGATCACGCCCAGGATGCCCCAGAACAGCACCCGGTGCTGGTAGAGGCGCGGAATCGCGAAATAGGTGAAGATCATGGCGATGACGAAGACATTGTCCATCGCCAGGCTCTTTTCGACCACGAAGCCGGTCAGGTAGTTGAGGCCGGCAGTTTCGCCCAGCTGCCACCAGACCCAGCCACCGAAGGCGAGGCCGAGCGCGATGTAGCCGGCGGAAAGGAGAAGGCTCTCGCGCACGGCGATTTCGCGCTGCTTGCGGTGCAGCACGCCGAGGTCGAGTGCGAGGAGAACAACGACCAGCCCCATGAAGGCCAGCCACATCCAGACCGGCTTGCCCAGCCAGTCGATCATCAGGAAATCCATCGATATGCCTTTGCAATAGACGCCGCCAGTAGCGGCCGGTCACTCGAGGAGGGGGGTGGGGCGAGTGACCGACCGCTAGGCCGGCGCGTCAGATCAGGTGCGCTTCAGCACCTTGCCGCGGCCAAGCTTCATCAGCGCGTCCTTGACCGCCAGCTTGAGCTTCTTGAGCTGCCGGATGCGGACCAGGTCTGGCCAGCGACGGCCCTGCTCAAGCCGCAGATGCTCGTCGAGGCGCTGGTGCTTCTGGAGGAGGCGGAAGGCTTCGTGACTCATTGCAAAACTCCCTATTGAACATTCGTCCAATCGGGTGCCTCGGTCCTGGTTCGGGAGTTTGATCTTGCCGAACCGTCGCACCGGGGATCACCCGATGCGGTCCGACATCACGCAGCAGTTGCTGCGCCAGAGGGGCCCGGCCCGCAAGGATCAGAATATGCATTTTCGCAGCGCATTCAAGAGCCCCGGCGCAAAATTTTTAATGCGAGGCACTATCACCGCATAAGCGCGAAGGCCTTGCGCAGTTCCGCCACGAACAGGTCCGGCTCTTCCCAGGCGGCGAAGTGCCCGCCGCGCTCGCAATCCTCCCAGTAGACGATGTTGCGCAGGGTCCGCTGGGCCCACTGGCGCGGGGCCTTGGTGATCTCGCGCGGGAATGTGCTGACCGCCGTCGGCACCTGCACCTGATAGTCGCCCCGGGCGATGGTGGCGTAGCTTTCCCAATACATCCGGGCCGACGATGCGCCGCTGGCGGTCAGCCAGTAGAGCATGATATTGTCGAGCATGGCGTCGCGCGACAGGGCATCCTCGGGCGCGCCATTGTTGTCGGCCCCCCCATGATCTGTCCACGCCCACATCTTCTCGTAGATCCATCCCGCCAGCGCGACCGGGCTGTCTACCAGTCCATAGCCGATGGTCTGCGGTCGGGTGGCCTGGATCTTGGAATAGCCGGTCCCCCATTCGTTGAACTGCGCGCCCGCCCGCAGTGCCTCGACCACCTTGGGGTCCTTGTCCTCGCGATCCTCGGGCAGGATCCGGGCGATCGGCATGTTGGTGTGAATGCCGGCGAGACCCTTTGGCGCCTGCGCGCCGATCACCGTCGTGACGATAGCCCCCCAGTCGCCCCCTTGCGCGAACCAGCGATCATAGCCCAGCCGCCTCATCAGCTCGGCCCAGGCCTCTCCCACCTTGGGCACGTTCCAGCCGGTGCGCATGGGCTTGCCGGAAAAGCCATAGCCGGGAAGCGAAGGCACCACCACGTGGAAGGCATCCTCGGCCCTGCCGCCATGGGCGAGGGGGTCGGTCAGCGGCCCGATGCATTCGAGGAACTCCACGACCGAGCCCGGCCAGCCATGGGTGAGCAGCAGCGGCATGGCCTCTTCATGCGGCGAGCGGACGTGGAGAAAATGAATGTCCAGCCCGTCGATCTCGGTCATGTGCTGGCCGAGGCCGTTCAGCCGCGCCTCGCACCGCCGCCAGTCATACTCCTTGCGCCAATAGCCGACGAAGTCCTGCAACGCGGCGAGCGGCACGCCCTGCGACCAGTCGTCCACCGTCTCCTTCTCCGGCCAGCGCGTCATATCGATGCGGGCATGGAGGTCGTCGATCCGGTCCTGCGGGACCTCGATGGCGAAGGGTCGGATGGCAGTCATGGCCCGCAAGTTAGCCGATATCTTCACTATGGGAAGGCGGGAAAAAAGCTGCGCTCGGATCGTCTCCGATCGGAATTCGTGCCGCCGCTAGTAGGTCCACTCGGCAAGCGTTTCCTTTGCACCTGGGAGTTCAAGGGCCACGCCTGTGATCTGCACCGCCAAGACACAAATCGGGGGAGTCGCTGGATTCACGACCGCACAGTGAAATGGCTGGCCATCGGGGAAGCCACTTATGCGCCCTCTCACCCTGAGCCTGAAACCGCGCTGGGCCGGCATGACGCCAGCATCCTGCTTGCCCGTGTAGGTGTAGGGCCTGTTGCCGCGTTGCGCAGTGCGAGGTGTCCCCGGGCCAAAGAACTGGGCAATAGCAATGTTCGCGCCCGGCACTGGAGCGGGACTATCGGAAGCATTCGCGCCGGGCTCATCAGTCAGTGGCGCCACCGGCGGCGGGCATTCCTCGGACGATGTCCAGGACCTTTCGATCCAGAACCCCTCCGCCGCCTCGAACGGCATGCCCTTCGCCAGTGCGGCAATTCTCGGATCGTTCGACCAGCGCTGCGGTTTGACCGCAACCCGAAGGACATTCGTCCCGGGATCGAAACTCCACTCCCACCAGTCCGACCTGGTAGCGGCATTGCAACCGAACGGGAGGCGCAATTCGAAGGTCTGGTCGGTGACATCCAGGGATGCGCTGGGCAATGGCCTGCCATCAGCCACGGCGTCGGCTGCTGCCGCGGCTGCTTTCAGGATGTCTGTCCGGCCGAGGGGTGCCAGCGAGACCGCCGGGCGGGTTTCGACATGGGGAGATTCGCTGGCTGCGGCAGTTGTTGCCTTGGGCGGCCCCGCAGGCTGCGGCGTTTCCTTGCAAGCCGGGAGCGCGGCGAGTGCAAGGACCAGCAAGCCGGCCGCCTGGGCAACGCGAGAGCGCGGCGGATTGGGCAGAAACCTGGCCATTGCCAAAGCCTAGCATGATGCAATGCGGTCTGCGAGCATCAAAATGTTGTCGTGAAGTCATTCGCCGGATAGGCTGGCTGCAACCCATGACCTTTCATCAGATCATAACCCTGGCCGTTCTGATGGGCGTCATTGGTGCCTTGATTGCCGACCGCGTGCGTGCCGATGTCGTGGCGATTGCGGGGGCTGCGGTCTTGCTGGTGAGCGGCGCCGTGCGGCCAGCAGAGGTTCAGGGCGCATTCGGCAGCCCGGCCATCATCACCCTGGCGTCCCTGTTCGTGATTGCCCATGCCATGGAATTGTCCGGGCTGCTCGACAAGGCCATCGCCAAGGCGGTGATCCTCTGCCGCAAGACGGGCACCTTCGGCCTGTGGAGCCTGATCGGAGCCTCCGGCCTTGGCTCGGCCTTCCTCAACAACACCCCGATCGTCGTAGTGGCCGCCCCGGTAATTCGCGACGTCGCTCGCTCGATCAATCAAGATCCCAGGCGATTCATGATGCCGCTCTCTTACGTTGCCGTACTCGGTGGCTGCTGCACGTTGATTGGCACTTCGACCAACCTCCTGGTCGATGACATGGCCAGGGCATCGGGCCAGGCTCCATTTGGCTTGTTCGAGATAACGCCGGTGGGCCTTGCCACGGCGATCGCCGGCGGGCTTTATCTGCTGTTGTTCACCGGCCGGCTGGTCGCCGGGAGCAGCGCGGCTTCGAGCCGTGACCCAGCGTCGGTGGAAAGGCACCCGGTATCACATGTCGACCTGTCCGGCGATACCCTGGAAGACATTCGGGTGTTCGCCCCTGCTCACGAGTTCAAGCCGGTAAAGGCGCTCGTTTCGGTCCTGGTTTTCATCGGGGTCATAGCCGTGGCGGCAATCGATATTGTTCCCATTGCCGCCGCTGCCTTCGCCGGAGCTGTCATACTCATCCTGCTCAAGGTCATCTCCGCGGATGAGGCATATTCCGGCCTGCGCCCGGAAATCCTGCTGCTGATTGCCGGCATGGTGGTGGTTGGAATAGCCATGGAACAAACAGGCCTGGCGGCAGAGGCGACGTCATGGCTCGTGCAATCGGTCAATGGCCTCGATCCGCTTACCGCACTGATCCTGCTGTACGGGGCCACCCTGCTCCTGACAGAACTGCTGTCCAACGCGACGGTCGCCGTGCTTCTGACCCCAGTGGCCGTTGCCCTTGCCGAAAGCCTTGGCGTCAGCCCGCGTCCATTTCTGGTGACGATCATGATGGCCGCCAGCGCTGCCTTTGCCACGCCTTTCGGCTACCAGACCAATGTCCTTGTCTACCAGATGGGCGGCTACCGCTACACGGACTTCGTACGCGTCGGATTGCCCCTGAACCTGCTGACCTGGGCCGTGGCAGTGGGCATGATCCACCAGACTTTCCCGTTCTAGCTGCACCACGATCCGGGCCGTCGCCCTCTTTACAACTGCAGCCTCAACCCCCATAGGCTCTGCCCATGACCTATCCGCTTGGCCTGCTTCTGCGACTTACCCGCCCTTGGGCGTGACCCGGCGTGCCGCCATGGCGCGCATCGCGCCCAGGGGATGACAGCCAAGCCTTTCCAGTCGCAGATTTCAGCCAAAGAGATTCAAGCCATGTCCATGCTCAAGGACCCTTCGGTCAAATATCGCCCCTTCCCGCAGATCGACCTGCCCAACCGGCAGTGGCCGAGCCGCGTCATCGACAAGGCGCCGCGCTGGCTTTCCACCGACCTTCGCGACGGCAACCAGTCGCTGATCGATCCGATGGGCGCGGAGAAGAAGAGCCGCTTCTTCGACCTCCTGATCAAGGTCGGCCTCAAGGAAATCGAAGTCGGCTTTCCCAGCGCCGGCGCGACCGAATTCGATTTCATCTCCGGCCTCGTCCGTTCCGGCCGCATTCCCGATGACGTCACCGTGCAGGTGCTCACGCAAAGCCGCGAAGACCTGATCAAGACATCCTTCGAAAGCCTTGAGGGCGCGCGCGCGGCCATCGTCCATCTCTACAACGCCGTCTCGCCGCTGTGGCGGCAGGTGGTGTTCGGCCTCGAAAAGCCGCAGATCAAGGACATCGCCATCGCCGGCGCCAAGGTGTTGCGCGACCAGGCGGCGCGCTTCCCCGGTACGGACTGGAATTTCGAATACAGCCCGGAAACCTTCTCCACCGCCGAGCTCGATTTCTCGATCGAATGCTGTGAGGCGGTGATGGACGTGCTGCGCCCGACGCCGGAGCACCCGATCATCCTCAACCTGCCGGCAACGGTCGAGGCGGCAACGCCCAACATCTATGCCGACCAGATCGAGTATTTCTGCCGCAACCTGCCCAACCGCGAAAGCGCGGTGATCTCGCTCCACACCCACAACGACCGCGGCACCGGCGTGGCGGCTGCGGAACTGGGGCTGATGGCCGGCGCCGATCGCGTCGAAGGATGCCTGTTCGGCAATGGTGAGCGCACGGGCAACTGCTGCCTGGTGACCGTCGGACTCAACATGTATACTCAGGGCGTCGATCCCGGGCTGGACTTCTCCGACATCGACGAAGTCATCCAGACCGTCGAATACTGCAACCAACTGCCCGTCCACCAGCGCCATCCCTATGGCGGCGAACTGGTCTTCACCGCCTTTTCCGGCAGCCACCAGGACGCGATCAAGAAGGGCTTTGCAGCGCAGGAACAGCGCAATGACCAGCTCTGGGCCGTACCCTACCTGCCGATCGACCCGGCGGACCTCGGCCGCAGCTACGAGGCGGTCATCCGCGTCAATTCGCAAAGCGGCAAGGGCGGTTTTGCCTGGGTGCTCGAGCAGGATCGCGGCTTGAAGCTGCCCAAGCGGATGCAGGCGCACTTCTCCCGCCACGTCCAGGATCTCGCCGACGAACTGGGGCGCGAGCTGTTTGCGGACGACATCTGGCAGGTCTTCGGCAAGGTCTATCACATCGAAGGCCCGCAGCATTTCCAGCTTGAGGAATACGAGGAAACCCGGGGCCCCGACGGCGCGCGGATCTTTGCCGGCAAGATCGGCGTCGATGGCCAGGTTCAGTCGGTTTCCGGGCGCGGAAACGGATTGATCTCCTCGGTAGTGGCCACTCTGGCCGGAAGCTTCGGCGTCGACCTGGAAGTCCGGGACTACAGCGAACATGCCATGGGTGCGGGATCCGACGCTCGCGCAGCCGCCTATGTCGAGTGCGCGACGCCTGATGGACGGACCGTCTGGGGCGTCGGCATCGATGAAGATATAGCGACGGCGAGCGTCAGAGCTGTACTCAGCGCCGCCAACGGCATTGCAGGCTGAGGGAGCGTCTGGCCGGCTGGCGACGTCCGATGCGGGCAATCTGACGAACTATCTTGAAGCGGAACAACACGCGAAGGCCGCCGGGACGAATTGGTCTCGGCGGCAACCTCTTTGACGCCGGCGCAATCTTTGCGACCTGAAATCATCCGCCGGTTTTGATACTGAAAGTCAAACGGACTGCGGATTCCACCAAACCACGTTGCATTCCCTCGGTGCGGCAAGGCAATTGATAGCCGTCAGCTACGCGGCGAAGGCCCCTACAAGCTTTCGGGACCCGAGTCTTATGCCCAGTGTGTAACCACCAGGCACACCCACTGTGGTCACCCAGGGGCAAACCTCCTTTGCGTTGCCCCGTCGCTTGCAACAATCGCCCTACCCGAGGGAAGAACCACCGCTATCGACAAATGCAAGTAAGCGTGGCCTGAAGGCCGCGGGTTTACTCAGGCTTTGGCGGATTTGGTGTTGGTGTGAGCAGCTTTGCCGAGTGCGCGGCGCTTGGCGAGCTTTGCGATGCGGGCGCGGATTTCCTTGGGGCTGATGTCGGCGGGGTCGAACGGACGACCATACCACTGGAGCATGGATTTGCGGGAAGGATGGCGGGGCTTGGCCATGGCGTCGAGGAACTCCTCGAAGCCGGGGAGGCCGCCGACGTCTTCGGGTGGCGCGCGGCGCTCGCCATCGACGAACCGGGGGTAATCCGTGGCGGGATCGGCGGGAATGACGGCCTCGATCTCGATGCCGTGTCGCCAGTCGTCGCCAAAATCATAGGTGTAGGTGAAGGTAGTGACGCCGCGCTCGACGAGCTTGGCGAGGCGAATGCTTGCAGCGTCGCGGGTCGGCGGGTCCATCCAGTCATCATCGAGCGGAATGCCATAGCTGGCCTCGCCGACATCGAAGCGGAACATGTGGTAGTTCTCGAACAGCATGACGGCCTGGATCGCGAGATGCAGGGTCTTGAGGCTGTTCGAGAGCGGCAGCTCGACCCGGCGCCAGATGGCGGGTTCCATGTCTTCCAGCGTGATGCGAATCCGGGCGATCTGGTCGGTCATGCCGCCATGCTGACCGGAGGCGCCTCGGCTGTCCAGTTCCAGGGCATGAGTTCGTCCCAGCGCGAGGCCGGCCATCCGCTGGCGATCTTCTCGATGACATCGGCAATATAGACTTGCGGCTCGATACCGTTGAGCTTCGCGGACTCGATGACGGAATAGATCGCAGCCGCCCGCTCGCCGCCCGCCTTCGATCCGGCGAACAGCCAGGTCTTCCGGCCGATGGCGACAGAGCGCATGGCGCGTTCGGCGATGTTGTTGTCGATCTCGGCCGCTCCCTCATCCGTGAAGCGGGTGAGCGCGATCCAGCGCTTGCGTCGTCGCGCCCGACGGGCGATCATCGACGACATAGGCCCAGAGCCGAGCCTGCGCGGTCTTGCCCCGCCTGACGCAGTCAGGCTGTTTGTTGAATCTGCGCGCGTCCGCGCGCGGGCCCGGCACCAGCATCGGCACCGGCGTGTCATCGACGTGAAGCTTGCCGGCCTTGAGCCCTTCGTCGCGGATGTAGGCAAGCACGGCGAGCACCCCCGCCAAGGCGTCCGCATCGACACCAGCATCGACTGTCAGCTTCACTCCCGTGGGCAGTTCGATCCCGATCTGGCCGCAGCCCTGAGGCATCAAGGGAACTTGCTCGACCGACGCCACGGACGAAGCAACTTCCACCTCGGCCAACACCGGCAAGGCTGGGACCTTGATCCCGGTCAGTTCGCCCGACATCGCTTGACGCCGCCAGGTGTACAACTGACCGCTCCCGACCTCATGCCGTTCGCAGGTCGCTCGAAACGAGCCTTCGGACCCGAGCGCATCACGCAGGATCGCCAGCTTCTGCTCTACCGTCCAGCGCCGACGGCCCGACACCCGGCCAAAAATCTCGATCCGAGTAGTCATACGACCGCTCATATGACTGCTCGTAGGAGCGGTCCCTTCCCCGTCATCGCTATCGTCCGTCATCACCGCTCCCAAAAAGAGCGGCAATCAGCCCATCACACCAACATGGCGCAATGCGGCTTCTAGACCACGCTTACAAATGCAATGTGGGAGCCACGAATTGAAAGGCTCCTGATCCCGACGTTGCGTACCGCCAACATATCTGGAGATTTGAGCCGACGCTTCGTAAATGGAACGTCTTTCTACTCATGAAGTGGATGACGGATACTTGCGCCACGGGCACACAAGCCACCAAGGCCTTTCCTGATTCAGCGTAAGCTTCGTGAGTAATACCGTTTTTTCACGGGCGCATGCAGCGAGGGCGTAGCCTTGCCCGAGCTGGGCAACCAACGAGTGATGCTGCAATGGAAACGAAGCGTTTTCGTCGCTGCGGAAATCACGATGCAAAGTACGCTGTGGCCGGCCGAATAGGCCTAATGCGGTACCGGAAAGCCCACGCAAGCCACCCGATACTTTTCAGGTCGCTTCACACCGCGAACAAGAAGCCCCACATCAACAGAATGGCCTCTGCATTTGCGCCAGGCATTTTGGCCCAGCAAATGACGGGATCGCCGATCCAAGCTCGTTTTTAGGGCTGCACCGTCCAGACTTCGCCAGAGCGTGCGTTGGCATTGAAACGAGGTCTCCCGAGCGCATGGACGCAATGATTTAATCTCGCCTTTTGCCGCGAATAGCGGGCGCACAGCCACCATGCTCATTGGTCTTGTGGCAGTCGCTCTTCAACAAATCCGCCACTTACAACAGAAAAAGGGCCCGGATTTCTCCGGGCCCTCTTCTTTTCGCCTTACGGCTTTGCTCAGTAACCCGAGCCCGGACCGTAGGTGATTTCCACGCGGCGGTTCTGCAGTTCGCGAACACCGTCAGCGGTCGGGACGCGGTTGTTGCTTTCACCGAACGCCTGGCTGGTGATCGAACCATCCGGGATACCGTGGGTGGTGAGATAACCACGAACCGCGGTGTTCCGGCGAGCCGACAGACCCATGTTGTAGGTCGGCGTGCCCGAACGGTCAGCGTAACCTGCCAGCATGATCGGAACCCGCGAGCAGTTGCCATAGGCGCTGATCGCGCTGTCCAGGATCGTTGCAGCCTCCGGCGTTATATCCGACTTATCCCAGTCGAAGAACACGATGTACGGACCCTTGTTGCACTGCGCCACAGGCGGCGGAGGCGGCGGGGGCGGAGGAGGCGGCGGCGGGGGCGGCGGCGGGGGCGGCGGCGGAGGCAGTACTTCCTTGTGGCGACCGCCGAAGGTGAAGTCGATGCCGGCCCGCAGTGCACCGGTGTCGTTGCGGCCACCGAAGTCGTAGCTGCCCGAGATCCACAGTCCGGCCGAGCGGCCGATGGACATGTCGAGACCCAGTTCGGCCTTGCCATGACCCCGCGGATTGACGCCAGTCAGGGTGAACGGATTGCCGCCCA
>CAZVWP010000070.1:0-16847 GCA_964630805.1 uncultured Novosphingobium sp.
ACCCCTGACCTCTACAATGCCATTGTAGCGCTCTCCCAGCTGAGCTACGGCCCCATTCCATCCAACCGGACTGCCCTGGGAGGCGGTCCGTTCCCCGGCCGAACTGCCGGGACGCAGCCCTCTAGTTGCGCCTCGGCGGCAATGCAAGGGCCTATTTGTACCTCCCCGCAACGGGGAGGTTTATTCTCAATTCTCGTGATCGCCGTCGTCGTCGTCCATGCCGACGCCAAGGTCCTCGTCGCCGCCAAGGTCGACATCGTTGTCCGGCGAATCGCCGTCGTCGTCGATGTCCAGATCATCTTCGGCCAGGTCAGCGTCAGCCACTACCTCGGTCTTCTGCTGCACTTCCTCATAGGGAATCGGCTGCTTCGACTTCAGCACCGGCTCGGGTTGCCAGGCATAGCCGCATTCGATGCAAGTGACGGGATCGTCCTTGCCCAGGTCGTAAAAGCGGGTGCCGCACTTCGGGCAGCCGTGCTTGGCGCCCCATTCTGGCTTGGCCATTGCAATTCCTCGTGCTGGCCTCGAACTTGAGACCGGTAAACTTTCGCGTTGATGGGGATTGTGGCCGCCTGAATCAAGCGCCCAACCTCAACAGGCGGCGCGCCTTGCCATAGCGCGGGCGCGCTGTCAAAAGCCCGCGCGTGACCGCCAGTGACCCTTCCGCCATGCGCCCCCGCCGCTTTCTCCCCACAGGACCCTTGAAGGGCCGAATCAGGGTTCCCGGCGACAAATCGATCAGCCACCGCGCCCTGATGCTCTCGGCGCTCGCCGTGGGCGAGAGCCGGATATCGGGCCTGCTGGAGGGCGAGGACGTGCTTTCGACAGCCGCCGCCATGCGGGCCATGGGCTCGCAGGTGGAGCGGGTGGGAGAGGGCGAATGGCGCGTGCACGGCGTCGGAGTCGGCGCCCTGCTTCAGCCGCAGGCGCCACTCGACATGGGCAATTCGGGCACCTCGACGCGATTGCTGATGGGCCTGATAGCCTCGCATCCGATCAGCGCGACCTTCATCGGCGATGCCAGCCTGTCCAAGCGGCCGATGGGCAGGGTGATCGATCCGCTGTCGCTGATGGGCGCGGCCTTCGATACGAACGAAGGCGGCCGGCTGCCACTGACCGAACGCGGCGCATCGCCTGCCGTGCCGATCACATACCGCCTGCCGGTCGCCTCGGCGCAGGTAAAGAGCGCGATCCTGCTGGCCGGACTCAATACGCCCGGCATCACGACCGTGATCGAGCCGGTGCCGACCCGCGATCATTCCGAACGGATGCTTCGGGGATTCGGGGCGGACCTGACGGTCGATGTGGAAGGCGGGGAGCGGATCATCCGAATTCGCGGCGAGGCCGACCTCAAGCCTCAGGTCATCGATGTGCCTGGGGACCCATCTTCGGCGGCTTTCTTTATAGTGGCCGCGCTGCTGGTGCCGGAGAGCGACCTCGTCATCGAGAACGTCGGCCTCAATCCCACCCGGGCGGGCCTGATCGAGGTGCTGCGCCAGATGGGCGGCAGCATCGAGGAGCTCGACCGGCGCGAAGTGGGCGGGGAGCCGGTGGCGGACTTGCGGGTGCGCCACTCGCCTCTGCGCGGCATCGAGGTCGATCCCGCAATCGCGCCCAGCATGATCGACGAATTCCCGGTGCTGTTCGTCGCCGCCGCGCTGGCGCAGGGCCGTACGGTCACGTCGGGCCTCGAGGAACTGCGCGTCAAGGAAAGCGACCGGCTTTCGGTCATGGCCGCGGCGCTTACTGCCGCAGGCGCGGTGGTCAGCGAGACCGAGGACGGGCTGGTCATCGACGGCAACGGCGGCGAACCGCTCGAGGGCGGCGGCCCGATCGCCACGCATCTTGATCACCGCATTGCCATGTCGATGGCGGTGGCGGGGCTTGCCAGCCACCACGGCGTGGAAGTCGACGACACCCGGCCGATCGCCACCAGCTTCCCGGTCTTCGAGACCCTGCTCGCAGAGCTTTGCGAGGCATGATCATCGCCGTCGACGGCCCGACTGCTTCGGGCAAGGGCACCATTGCCAAGGCGCTCGCCGCCCATTTCGGGCTGCCCCACCTCGATACCGGCCTGCTCTACCGTGCAGTCGGGCGGCAGGTAGCGCTTGCCGGAGGCAATCCGGACGACGAGGGTCAGGCCCTTGCCGCCTGCGCCTTTCCCGACAGCCTGCTCGCCGATCCGGAGCTGCGCAGCGAGGAAAGTGGCGGCCTTGCCAGCCGCGTCTCGGTGCATCCCGCCGTGCGCCAGGCTCTGTTCGAGCGGCAGCGCATGTTTGCGCTCCAGCCCGGCGGCGCGGTGCTGGACGGACGCGACATCGGCACGGTGATCGCGCCCGAGGCGGAAGTGAAGATCTTCGTCACGGCCAGCATTGCGGAGCGTGCAAGGCGCCGTTTCGTCGAAATGCAGCAGCAGGGCCGCGACGTAACTCTTGCCCACATCGAGTCCGATCTTGCCGCCCGTGACGAGCGTGACCGCAGCCGCGCCACGGCGCCGCTGGAGCAGGCCGGGGACGCGGTGCTGCTGGATACCACGCAGCTTTCTGCCGCGCAGGCGATTGCCGAGGCGGTCAGGATCGCCGAAGTGCGGCGCTGAGCCCTATTGCAGCGTAACCCTGTCGTCCTCGCCATCGCGGCGGCCGAAGAACTGCATCAGCTGCACGAGCAGCTCACAACGCGCGGAGAGGTCGGGCGCTTCCAGCAGGGCCTGCTTCGCCGCCGAATCGAACGGGGCGATCTGGGAAACGCCGTTGATCAGCGAAACATCGTCGAGCCGCGTCACCGCCTCCCAGTCCACGCGGTAGCCCTGCGCATCGGCAAAGCGGCGCGATTCGCGCTCGAACAGGGCGCGTTCGATCGGAGCGAGCGCTTCGTCCTCCAGTTCCTCGAACAGCTCCGCCTCGACCTGGCGGAACGGCGTCGTCACGTCGAGTTCCTTGACGATGCGAAACCGCGCCTCGCCCTGGAGCACGATGTTGTAGCGCCCGTCCTCCATGGCCTCGACATTGTCGATCTTGCCGAGGCAGCCGACCTCGTAGAGCGGCGAGCCTTCCATCTGGCGGTGGGGCTGGATCATGCCGATGCGCCTGTCGCGCGCCAGGGCATCGCCGATCATGGCGCGGTAACGTGGCTCGAAGATGTGCAGCGGCAGGTGCAGCCCGGGGTAGAGGATCGCCCCGGCCAGCGGAAAGATCGAGATGCGTTGCGTGGCCACGGGCCGCAGCTTCAGCCGAACAGGATGGTCGAGAGCCGGCGCCGCATGGTCGAGGTCCATGGATCCTCCAGCCCGATCGCCTCGAACATCTGCAGCAGCTTGGCCCGCGCCGCGCCTTCGTTCCACGCACGGTCGGCCTCGATCATGCGCAGCAGCGTGCCGGCGGCGGCGTCGCGGTCCCCGGCGGCGAAGGCGGCGTTGGCATAGGCCAGGCCCGCTTCCATGTTGCCTGGATCGGCCTCGGCCGCGGCGCGCAAACCGGCCAGTTCGCCTTCCTCGGGCTTGTCCTTGGCCAGTTCCAGTGCTGCCCTGGCCCGCTCGACCGCGGCGTCCTTCGCGAGGTCGGGGCTGAGCGCGGCCAGAATGCCCTCTGCCTCATCAAGGTGGTCAGCGAGAGTGAGCGCGCGAATCAGCCCGGCATTGGCCTGGGCATTGTCCGGCGCGATCTCGACGATCTGGGCGAAGATGCTCACCGCCCGCTCGCCATCGCCCGAATCCAGCACTTCCTCGGCCATGGCGAGCAGGGGCGCGACGTCCTGCGCCGGCGCGCCGCCCTGCACCGGCAGCTTCTCCAGCAACTGGTCGAGCACCTGGCGCAGTTGCGATTCGCTGCGGGCATTGGTGAGATCGGCCACCGGCTGGCCCTGGAACACGGCATAGACGGTGGGAATAGATTTCACCTGGAACTGGGCGGCGATGAACTGTTCTTCATCGACGTTGATCTTGGCGAGAATCACGCCGCGGTCGGCGTATTCGGCGGTCACCTTTTCCAGCACCGGCGCCAGCGCCTTGCACGGACCGCACCATTCGGCCCAGAAATCGAGCACGACGAGACTGCTCATCGACGGTTCGGCGACATTCTTGCGGAATCGCTCGACCGCTTTCTGCTCTTCGATGTTAAGGCCCATGCTGGCCAAGGCCGTTACTCCTGCACCCGGGAAAAAGTCGTTTTCCCATTTGGGCCTTTTGCACGATTTGTGAAGGGCGAAAGCGCAGGTGAAATAAATGCGCCAATTTCCCCTTGCCGGGCCAAAGACCCGATGCTAACGGCGCGCCTCACCCCGGCCAGACCGCTCAAGTGGCGCTGGCTGCGAAGTCTCGAGCGGGCGTAGCTCAGGGGTAGAGCACAACCTTGCCAAGGTTGGGGTCGAGGGTTCGAATCCCTTCGCCCGCTCCAGTTTTCTCCCAGAAAACCAACGTTTTGAAGCCAAGGCCGACCGGCCTTGGTATGGAGACAAAGCTCTCCCGCAGAGCCGCTGTCTCCACATTGTCTCCAATTTTCCGGAAGCTTGCGAGTAGGTTCGGCTTTTGCAGCGTAGGCGGATCAATCGCCGGTTCGCTGACCGATCTCGCCGAAGCGTAGCGACAGATGAGTCGGGCGGAATTTTCGGCCTGCCCGTGCCGAGTGCGAAACCGCTGTCGGTCCCTCACATGGCGCGCAGTCGGTCGCCGGTCGCGCTGATCTCGTAAAAGCCACTGGCTACTGTCTCAGAGATACTGACCAGCTTGGGCCACAATGTCAGAACCCGGGCACATTGCCGTTCCATTGGCCATTTCGCCACGGCAGGTGCCGGGAAGAAGCCGATCAGGCCGGCATGCGAGAATATGTGTCGGGATGGCCAGAAGGGGAATGCCTTCCCCTGCGCCGGAGCCGCTGCGCCGTCTCCGCCTACCCCATCTGCGGGGACACCCCGCAACACCCCTTGGAAACTGGCGCGGGGCTGGTGGCGCGCTCTGTCCCGCAGGTTCTGCCGGACCTGCTCCTGAGGGCGCGGTAGCTTTATCTATCGGGCCCCGCACGCACTCTGACCCGGCGCGAATGGCGGCAACGGCAGCCTGCGCAAGGCGACAGGCCCCGCCGTTCGGTCTGCCTGGCATCTGACAGGTCATTTCCCGCCTCTGCCAGGGTGCGCTCTTTCTGTTCGGGCGATCTCGCTGGTCGCTCGGACAACCGGCGGCAACGGTGTTGGAGAGTGAGAGCCTGGCGGCTTCGGCCGTGACGGTGCCGAAGCCAGAGGGAGTGGCCCCTCGCCGGTCCGTCCGAGGAGACAGGCCATGGCATCTTTCCGCGCACGCAGCGCTTCCGCACCTGAGCGGACCGACCTCTATCAGGACATCACCGACCGGATCATCGCCCAGCTTGAGCAGGGGCGCGTGCCCTGGGTGCAGCCGTGGGATTCGGCAGCAGCAGCCCTCGACCTGCCAGTCAACGCTAGCACCCGCGCGCGCTACAGCGGGATCAACATTCTGATCCTGTGGAGCGCGATGATCGAACGCGGCTTCACCACCAACCGCTTCCTCACCTTCCGCCAGGCGCTGGAGCTTGGCGGCAATGTCCGCAAGGGCGAGCGCGGCATGACCGTGGTCTATGCCCATCGCTACACGCCGCAGCAGGAGCGCGAACGGGCACGCGAGGAAGATCGGACGCCCGGAACGATCCCGTTCCTGAAGCGCTACACGGTCTTTTCGACCGACCAGTGCGAAGGCCTGCCCGAGGACTTGAGCGCGCCGGTCGCGCCGGTCGACCGCTCGCTGATCCTGCCAGAGGCCGATGCCCTGATCCGCGCCACCAGCGCCGATATCCGCATCCTTGGGGGCGAAGCCTTCTACGTGCCTTCGCGCGACTACATCCAGATCCCGCGTCCCGAGGCCTTTCCCGATCCCATCAACTGGCACCGCACGGCCTTCCATGAGCTGGGCCACTGGACCGGGCATCCGAGCCGGCTCTCCCGAGATCAGTCCGGCAGGTTCGGTTCGCCCGAATATGGCCGGGAGGAACTATGCGCCGAGATGACCAGCGCCTTCGTCTGCGCCGCGCTGGGGATCGAACCCAGCGTGCGCCATGCCGACTACCTTGGCTCGTGGCTGGCGATCCTGCGCGAGGACAACCGTGCGATCGTGCGGGCCGCAAGTGCCGCCTCGAAAGCCGCGGACTTCCTCCTTGCTCTCGGACGGGCGGAGGAGGAGCCGGTCGACCTCGCCCGGGCAGCGTGAGGACGCCGCGCGGCTAACGACGGGATCGGGGCAAGGGCGTCGCCGTCCCCGGGCAGGCGGCGCCCGCCCCATAGAGGGAAAGGGAAGCCGGGGGCTTCGTGACGGGCCAGGGGCTGGGAGAGAGGCTCCCGGCGGTCCGCCACCGGAGACCTGACATGGCAAGCACCGCTTCCAAGATCATCCTGTCGCAGTCGCGCGACATTCCCTTCAACCAGCTGGTCCTGAGCCAGGCCAATGTCCGGCGGGTCAAGACCGGCGTTTCGATCGAGGCATTGGCCGAGGACATCGCCCGGCGCACCCTGCTCCAGAGCCTCAATGTCCGCCCGCAGCTCGACGACGAGGGCCGGGAAACCGGCCGGTTCGAGGTGCCTGCCGGCGGCCGCCGCTTCCGTGCGCTCGAACTGCTGGTGAAGCAGAAGCGCATGGCGAAGACCCAGCCCGTCCCTTGCGTGGTGCGCGAGGGCAGCGACATTTCCGCAGAGGAAGATTCGCTGGCGGAAAACACCCACCGCGAACAGCTGCATCCGCTCGACCAGTTTCGCGCCATGCAGGTGCTGAGCGATCAGGGCCTGGGGCTCGAGGACATCGCCGCGCATTTCATGGTGACGCCCGCTGTCGTGCGCCAGCGGCTCAAGCTCGCCTCGGTCTCGCCCCGGCTGCATGAAATCTATGCCGATGACGGCATGACCCTCGATCAGCTGATGGCCTTCTCGGTCTGCGAGGATCACGAGCGGCAGGAGCAGGTCTGGGAGATGCTGGCGCACAGCTTCAACCGTTCGCCCGCCTATATCCGCTCGCGCCTGACCGAAGATACCGTGCGCGCCTCCGACAAGCGGGTCCGCTTCGTCACGCTCGATGCCTATGTGGCCGCGGGCGGCAGCGTCATGCGCGACCTGTTCGAGGATGACCACGGAGGCTGGCTGCAGGACGTGCACCTGCTCGACAAACTGGTCGCCGACCGCTTGCAGTCCGAAGCGGCACGGCTCGAGGCCGAAGGTTGGAAATGGGCGGCGGCGGCAGTCGATTTTCCCTGGGGTTATCGCGACGGCATGCGCGTGATGACCGGCACGGCCGCTGAGCTCACCGACGAAGAACAGGCCCGGGTCGAAGCCTTGCAAGCCCAAGCTGTGGCCATCGAGAACGACTACGAGCGTGTCTCCGAGATACCGGATGAGGTCGAACAGCGGCTGACCGCGATCGACGAGGAGCTGGCGCTGCTGCTGGAACGCCCGCCGGTATTTGCGCCCGAGGACATGGGGATGGCCGGGGTATTCATCAGCGTCGATGTCGACGGATCGCTCCATGTCGAACGCGGCTTCGTGCGCGCCGAGGATGAGCCGAAGCCCGACTCGGACATGCCGGATGACGGCGGGTATGCTGGCGGCGAAGATGGGCACGATGCCGCAAGCGTCGATGCCGATCGGACCTATCGCGGCGAACCATCGCAGGGCAGCGAACTTTCCGGCGAGCCCGAAGAAGACGAGAGCAGCATCAAACCGCTGCCCGACAAGCTCGTCTGCGAACTGACCGCTGAGCGCACCCTGGCGTTGCAGGATGCGGTTGCGAACCGCCCCGACGTGGCCTTTGCCGTCGTCCTCCATGCCATGGCCCTCCAGACCTTCTACCATGGAGCGCGGGAAAGCTGTCTCGGCGTGGCGGTGCATCGCACCGGGTTCCCGCACCAGGCGCCGGGCATGGCGGATTCGGTCAGCGCCCGCGCGATCATCGCGCGGCACGACCAGTGGAAGGCCAGGTTGCCAGAGCACGACATCGATCTTTGGGCAGCTCTTCTGTCCATGACCGGCGCCGACCAAGCCGCCCTGTTCGCCCATTGCGCCGCTTTCGGCATCAATGCGCAGTGGGAACCGGCCAGCCGCTACGATGGCAGGGTTTCCGCGCACACCGTCGCACGGCGCATCGAGCATGCCCATGTCCTCGCCCGTGCAGTCGATCTCGACATGGTGGCCGCAGGCTGGAAGCCCGGCGTCGAGAACTACCTCGGCCGGGTAACCAAGCCGTACATCCTTGCCGCGGTGGCCGAAGCCCGGGGTGAGGAGACCGCAGCGCTGATCGATCACCTCAAGAAAGGCGACATGGCCCGCGAGGCAGCCCGCCTGCTCGAGGACAGCGCATGGCTTCCCGAACCGCTGCGCACGCCGGGCATCGCCGATCTTGTCGATCTAGGCGCGGTCAATGCCGCAGCGAGTGACGACCTGCCAGCCTTCCTCACCGGCGACGGGGAGCCTGAGGACAGTGAGGACGGCAGCTTCGACGCGTGGGCCATCGCGGCCGAGTGACCCCCGAGGGCCGGGATGCGCCCGTTCGCGTCCCGGCCACTTTCCATCCCATTTCCGGCGCGCGCGATCACGCCGCAGCGCCCCGATCACAGGACCAGACCGATGAATGCCCATGACCTTTTCGACACCGCGCCGCTTGGCAGTATTGTCAGCTTTGCCGATGGCCAGCCCCGGCCGCCCGAGCGCTTCCGGCGCAAGCTGGCTGCCTGGCGCACCTGGAACGGCACTGGCCGACTTGTCGCCATCTACCCGCGCCGCCTGCTTGGCAGCAGCTTCCAGTCCGCCGGCTTCGTGCTGAAGATCGGCGAATACGGCTCAGAAGGCGTGACGATCCTCACCGTCAGCCGCCATTTCGAGCTCACCTGTCCGCTCGACTTTGGCATTCTCGAGCGACCGCGCCCGGGCATGGTTCGGGTGCTCACCGAATGGAATGGCAAGGTCGAGCTTCAGCATCTGGCCGAAGACCTGCCCTCAGCCCACGAGTGGCTGGCGCGCCATCGCTATTCCAACCCCTTCCTCAGCATCGTCGAAGCGGATGAGAGAGGCGGACTTGGCGCGATGCGGAGTGCCGCGTGATGACGACCATGACCAATCCCGCACCGGTGTTCGGCAGGACCGCCGGAGGCCTGCTCGCCGCAAGACTGGAGGATCATTGCTGGGTCGCGGTTCCTGCCCGGACCGGCCTGCGCATCGCCGATGCCTGGCAGCTCAAGAAGGCGATGGCCGACTGGACCGAGGAGGACTTCTGGGGCTCGTGCGGCATCGTTGCCGACGAGGCGGCATTCAGGGCCCATGTTGCCGAGATTGCCGAGCACCACCGCGAATTGCTGGGGCTTTCCCGTCCGACCACGGCCCCGCGCCGATCGACGCCGTGGGGTCCGGCCCAGCAATCCTGCCGCTATGGTGAGGGGATCAGCTGCCACTCCACCGCCGGGCATGGCGGCTTCCATCTCGATGACCTGCGCAATGCAGCGGTTCATCCGCTGCTGCGGCATGCCGATGGCTGGTACGAGGAAGACTGCGACTGGGCCAAGGTAGCCTTCACATTCCCGGGCCTGTTCACCACGCGGGAGCGACGGATCGCGGCTGAAAGCCTGATCGCCTATTATCCGGACGCCTGGGAGGCGATCCACGGTATCGAGCTTGCCCCCGGACAGTCACGCGTCAAGGACGAGCGCCGTTTCCGCGAGGTCCATGCGGCCGACTGGATCGTCGTGTCGGCAGTGCGGTCGGACAGTCATCCGGGAATGGTCGACTGTGTCGCGACGATGGGCGGTGCGCGCGGAGCAGTGCCTGCCCGGCACTACCAGGTCCCGGTCGGCGAATACTCTCCCGGCGCATTCGGTTTCGTTATCGATCCGGACCGCCACGAACAGGTGGAGCCTTCAGCCCTCAGCGCCTGACCGTCAGCATACGGGAACAACAGCGCTGCCGGACCGGCCCGCTTCCGCGCATTCCCGCGCCTTTTCGCATGTCCGCCTGCACGGCGGACCAGAGAGGACGAGGCTGGCCGGGACGCGAGCGAGCCCGGGCAGGATCGAGGGAGGTCGTGCCGGGCCGCAACCTTCAGCCCGGAGTTCCCTGCCATGTCTCTTCTGCCCGTTTCCGCCTCCGTCTTGCCGCGCGCCGCTCATACCGGGAGCCCTGCTGCCGCAGACAGCGAGGCCGGTCGCCTGATCACGGCGGCCACCGCGCTCCTGCCCCTGCTCGCCCGGGGGGAGCGCATCACTACCCAGCGGCTGCGCCGGGTCATGGAGGAACCCTTCGGTGGCAGCGATGCCGAGGGGCGCTGGAGCTGGAAGCTCGCCTACGAGGCCTGCGAAGCGGCCCAGGTCCTGTTCCTGCGCCGCCATGGCGCGGCCTTGGTGAAGCGGCCGGACGGAGCACAAGCGCTGCTCGCCGCCATCCAGCGGTTGGCGGACCTGCTTCCGACCCAGACCCGGCGATCGGAAGACGGACAGGCCTTTCAGCAGTTCTCCACGCCCTTGCCGCTGGGACTGGTTGCAGCCGTCGCGGCCCGGATCACGCCCGGCGACGTGTTGCTCGAACCGTCAGCAGGAACCGGCATGCTGGCGATCCTCGCCGAGATCATGGGCGCCCGTTTGCACCTCAACGAGCTCGCCGACGGCCGGGCTGACCTGTTGTCCGGACTGTTTCCGGCCTTGCCGGTCACGCGCCACGACGCTGCCCAGATCGACGATTTTCTACAGCCCGGCCTGTCACCGAGCCTCGTGCTGATGAACCCGCCGTTCTCGGCTGCGGTCCACGTCAAGGGCCGAGTCCGCGATGCAGCCTTGCGCCACATGCGCTCGGCGCTTGCGCGGCTTGCCCCCGGCGGGCGGCTTATCGCCATCACCGGCGCGAACTGCTCGCCCCATGATCCTGCCTGGCAGAACGCCTTTGCAGAACTCCAGCACGCAGGCACTCTCGTCTTTACCGCCGCGATTGCCGGCAAGGTGTTCGCGCCCCACGGCACCGCGATTGCCACGCGCCTGACCGTGATCGACAAGCTGCCTGCCGCCGATCCGACTAATTTCCCTGACCCGCGCGCGATGGCTCCCGACGTTGCCAGCCTGCTCGACTGGATCCTCGCCGACCTGCCGCCCCGACCGGACTGCACGCCGTCTGTCCCCGTCCCTATTATCAGGCGCCTGGATGGACGCACTACCGGGATACAGCCTGGCCGTCCTGCCGTGGTCACGGATTCGCTGAAGGGCAGCGTCCCTTCACCCGAAGGGACCGAGCTCGAGTATGAGACGCTCGACAGCACCCCGGCAGATGCCGTCCAGCTGGGCGAGGCAATCTACGAGCCCTACGCGCTCCAGTCGCTTAGCATCCCAGGCGCAGTTCCCCATCCGACCCCGCTGGTCCAGTCGGCAGCCATGGCCTCGGTCGCGCCGCCGCCGCCCAGCTATCGTCCGCATGTCCCGGCAAGACTGGTCGCCGATGGCCTGCTGTCAGACGCTCAGCTGGAATCGGTGATCTACGCCGGGGAAGCCCATGCCGGGCTTCTGTCCGGAGCCTGGACGGTGGATGCGACTTTCGATGTCCTCTCAGCCGCCAGCGAGGAGCAGGAAGGCGCCGTCCGCTTCCGGCGGGGCTGGTTCCTCGGTGATGGCACCGGCGCGGGCAAAGGCCGCCAGGTCGCCGGGATCATCCTCGACAACTGGCTCAAGGGCCGTCGCCGCGCGTTGTGGATTTCGGTGTCGGACCGGCTGCTGGAAGACGCGCAGCGCGACTGGGCGGCTCTGGGGCAGGAGCGCCTGCAGGTCACGCCGCTGTCGCGTTTCCGGCAAGGCAGCCCGATCCGCCTTGCCGAAGGCATCCTCTTCACGACTTATGCGACCCTCCGCTCGCAGGAACGCGAAGGCAAAGCCTCGCGCCTGGCGCAGATTGTCGAATGGCTCGGCAGCGATTTTGACGGGGTCATCGTGTTCGACGAAGCCCATGCCATGGCCAATGCCGCCGGCGGCAAGGGCAGTCGGGGCGAACAGACGCCCTCCCAGCAGGGCCGGGCGGGCCTGCGCCTCCAGCATGCCTTGCCCTCGGCGCGGGTGGTCTATGTCTCGGCGACCGGGGCGACCACGGTCCAGAACCTGGCCTATGCCCAGCGGCTCGGATTGTGGAGCGGTGAAGACTTCCCCTTCGCGACGCGCGGCGAATTCGTAGCGGCGATCGAGAATGGCGGGGTCGCGGCTATGGAAGTGCTGGCCCGCGATCTCAAGGCGCTCGGGCTCTATGCCTCGCGCTCGCTGTCGTTCGACGGAGTCGAATATGACATGCTCGAACACGCGCTGACGGGCGAGCAGGTACGGATCTACGATGCCTATGCCGCCGCCTTCCAGGTCATTCACAATCACCTCGATGCAGCCCTTGCCGCCGCCAACGTCACTTCGGCGACCGGTACGCTCAACGCCCAGGCCAAGTCCGCCGCCCGCTCGGCGTTCGAAAGCGCGAAGCAGCGTTTCTTCAACCACCTCATCACCGCGATGCAGTGTCCGAGCGTCATTGCCGCGATCGAGCAGGACCTGGAGGCGGGACATGCCGCCGTCGTGCAGATCGTCTCGACCGGGGAAGCCCTGATGGAGCGGCGTCTGGCCGACATTCCGACCGAGGAGTGGAACGACGTCCGCGTCGACATCACGCCTCGCGAATATGTCCTCTCGTACCTCGAACACAGCTTCCCGGTGCAACTGTTCGAGCCCTACAGCGATGAGGAAGGCAACCTGTCGTCGCGCCCGGTCTGGAAGGATGGGCAGCCGGTCCTCTGCCGCGAGGCAGTCGCCCGCCGCCAGCAGATGATCGAGCATCTGGCCGCCTTGCCGCCGGTGCCTGCCGCGCTCGACCAGATCCTCCATCATTTTGGCACGGAGGTGGTCGCCGAAGTGACCGGCCGCGCCCGGCGCACTGTCGCGCGCGGCGATGGCAGCGGGCATGTCCGCTTTGCCGTCGAGACCCGTCCCGCGTCCGCCAACCTCGCCGAAACCCAGGCTTTCATGGACGATGCCAAGCGGATCCTCGTCTTTTCCGACGCCGGAGGAACGGGGCGATCCTACCATGCCGACCTCGGAGCCCGGAACCGCCGGCTGCGAGTCCACTACCTGCTCGAGGCCGGGTGGAAGGCCGATAACGCCATCCAGGGCTTCGGGCGGACCAACCGCACCAACCAGGCGCAGCCGCCCCGGTTTCGTCCGGTGACGACCGACGTAAAGGCGCAGAAGCGCTTCATCTCGACCATCGCCCGGCGGCTCGACAGCCTGGGCGCTATCACCCGCGGCCAGCGCCAGACGGGCGGGCAGAACATGTTCCGGCCCGAGGACAATCTCGAATCGCACTATGCACGCGACGCCCTGCGCCAGCTCTATGCCCTGATCGCCGCCGGCAAGGTTGAAGGCTGCAGTCTCCAGCAGTTCGAGCAGGCGACCGGGCTTTCGATTATCGATGCCGAAGGCGGCGGGCTGCGCGACGAGCTTCCGCCGATCACGACCTTCCTCAACCGCATGCTGGCCCTGACGATCGCGCTGCAGGACATTCTCTTCACCGCGTTCGAAGACCTGCTCGCCCGCCGGATCGAAAGCGCGGTTGCCAGCGGCACATATGAAATCGGCCTCGAGACCCTGCGCGCCGAAAGCTTCGCGCTGACTTCGCGCCGGACCATCTACACCCATCCCGGCACCGGCGCCGTGACCGACCTGCTGACCATCGCCCGCAAGGACCGCACCCGGATAGTCACCCTGGATGAAGCACTTGAGCTTGCCGGACGCAGCCAGGGACGGCTGCTCTTCAACCAGCGCTCGGGCCGCGCGGCGGTCGAGATGCCCGCGCGCAGCATGATGCGCGACGATGGATCGGTCGAAGCCCGTATCCGCCTGGTGCGCCCAGGCGAGGCCAGCACGGTGCCGGTCGATGCCATGGCGGCAAGCCACTGGGAGCCTGCCGACGAAACAGCGTTCCGGGCAGCCTGGACGACCGAGCTCGCGACAATCCCCGAGTTTGAAACCAGCACCCTGCACATGGTCAGCGGCCTGTTGCTGCCGATCTGGAAGCAGCTGCCCGACGAGAGCACCCGGGTCTATCGGCTCCAGACCGATGACGGACAGCGCTTTGTCGGGCGCAAGGTTTCGCCAGCCTGGGTCGCCTCGATCATCGAGGAGGATGCGCCAGCGCTCGCGCCCGATGACGCCTTTGCCATGCTGATGTCCGGAGAAGCGGCGTTGCAACTGCGCGAGGGGCAGACCCTCCAGCAGGTCCGCGCCATGGGCACGCCGCGCATCGAGCTCGCGGGTTTCAGCGATCTGGCGCTCGACCGACTGAAGGCGATCGGGCTCATCTCCGAAATCGTCTCCTGGAAGCTGCGCCTGTTCGTGCCGACCGGCAGCGACGGCCCCGCCATCCTCGCCCGGCTGCTCGAGCGCTATCCGCTCGAGCGTATCCTGCCCCGCCGCGAGAGCGCCAGGGTAGCCTGACCCCGCCGATTTGCCGGTCCCGGGCCGCGCATCGCATCCTTACCCCTCTTCTCTGTTCGGCAGGAGCTTTGCCTCATGAATGCCACCGAATTATCCCGCCGCCTTGGCCAGCAGGCCGAGGCGGTATGCCGCCGCTATCTTTCCAACGGGTGCAAGGAAGGGCGTTACTGGCTGGTCGGCAATGTCGACAACGCCCCGGGGCGCAGTCTTTATGTCCGCCTGGTCGATGGCGAGAAAGGCCCAGCCGGTAAATGGACCGACGCTGCGACCGGCGATCACGGCGATCTGCTCGACATTATCGCCCATTCGGTTCGAACCGCCGGCATGCGGGAGACCCTGAGCGAGGCCCGCCGCTTTCTCTCCCTGCCGGAAACTCCAGCCCCTGTGCCGCGGCCTCCTTCCGGGCTGGGTGGCACCAGTTCAGGCCACCGAGACGCGGCCTTGCGGCTTTGGTCGCGCAGCCGTCCAATCGCGGGCACTCTCGCGCAAGCATATCTCCAGTCCCGGGGCCTTGAAGCAGGCGCCGAACTTGCGGCCCTGCGATTTCATCCCGGCTGTCATTACCGGTCATCCCGTGACGACCCGTCCGGCACGTCGACGCGCTGGCCAGCCCTGATCGCTGCGGTCACTGACAATGCGGGCGCGATCACCGGCATTCATCGCACCTGGCTCGACCCGTCCGGCAAGGACAAGGCGCCTGTTGCCCATCCGCGAAAGACCATGGGCGCCATTCTCGGCCATGCCGTCCGCTTCGGCGTGCCGACGGAGCGAATGATCATCGGCGAAGGCATCGAGACCATGCTTTCCTTGCGTGTATGTCTGCCGGCCATGCCTCTCGCGGCCTGTACGTCGTCCGCGCACCTGGCCGCCTTCCTGTTTCCGGCAGGCGTGAACCGCCTCTATGTCGCCCGCGATCGCGACACGGCCGGTGAGGCAGCATTTGCCGCCACCGCCGAGCGCTGCGCCACTTCGGGCATCGAGGTGATCCCGCTCATGCCGATCCTGGGCGATTTCAACGACGACCTGCGGCAATGCTCCCGCGAAGCCATGGAGGCCAACCTCGCCCGGCAGCTCGGTAGCGGGGACGAGGCCTTGCTCCGCAAGGCATGAGGCCGGGAAGAGAGGCAAGCGGTCCGGGTGATCGGGCTGTCCTGTTGGTGCGTCTGCCTGTCATCTGCCGCCGGATCTTTCGGCCTTCCTTCCTGTGATGCGCGTCTGTGCCGGCCTGTCCGGCGGAGCAACAGCGCCGCCCGGGCTATTTTCCGTCGGCGGGCCGGGGGCCCGCCTTTACATCGCGAAGCAAAATAGCCCGCGCTTTGCCGTCCTGCGCTGATCGCTGCGGCCGTCCGCTTCGCTCCCGGTGCGCCGCCGGTCTGGCCGGCACCAGAGGACGCGCGAAGGAAGGCCGGGAGAACGCCCGGCTCCGCTATCAGGAGCGCACCCCATGCAAGACTATGACGATCACGAACCCGAACACGCATCTTCCCCCACGGCACACTTGCTCGAAGAACTCAGCCTCTATGGCTACCGCCCGTTCTCCGACGAGGCCGACCCGAGGCCGCTCCCCGAAGAGCGGATCGCCTCCGGTGCGATCGCCGACATGTTCGACGCCCTGATCGCCACGATGCTCGACACCCGCCTCGAGCCTGACCTTGAGGAACTGTGCTGGTCGACCGTCAACACCTTCCACCGCGCCACCGGCCGCGTGCAGCGCGAGCTTGATGACAACGAGGATGCCCAGCGCCGCAGCCAGGGTGAACAGGATGGCTCGGAGGTCCGCTCGGTCGAACTTGAACGCCTTCTGCGCGAAGGCCTGTCGCTGATCGAACGCCGTAATGCCCTGGAATTCATGCGCGAAGCCGCCGGTGACCAGTACGAACGCCACTTCCGCAAGCCCTGGACGCCGCGCACCGGATCACTCGTCCACCACAAGACCCTGACAGCCGCGATGATCGACAGCCGCGACTTCCTTGCCGCCAAGCGCAAGGCCGAGATCGAACCGCTGCTGCCCACCGGGACCTGCGTCGCTTTCACCGCCGGCCCCGACTACACCGACCACAAGCGGATCTGGGACGTGCTCGACCGGGTTCTCGCCAAGTATCCCGACATGGTCCTCTTCCACGGCGGCAATCCGACCGGCGGCGAACACATCGCGATGCTTTGGGCCCGCAACCGCAAGGTCCAGCATGTTGCCTTCCGACCCGAGTGGGAACGCTACCGCAAAGCCGCCCCGTTCCGCCGCAACGATGCCATGCTCGAGGCCATGCCAAAGGCGGTGATTGCCTGCCCCGGCAACGGGATCAACGCCAACCTCGTCGACAAGGCCCGCAAGCTGGGGCTCAAGGTTTGGAAGGTGGGCGCAGGCGGCAGCTGAGC
>CAZVWP010000071.1:0-16687 GCA_964630805.1 uncultured Novosphingobium sp.
GGGCGATCACCAAGGAAGAGCTGACGCTCGACAAGTACATGTCGGCGCGGATGATTTCCTCACCGCTCTGTCTCTACGATTGTGACCGTTTCAGCGACGCTTCCACCGTGATCATCGTCTCGGCCGGTGACGCGCTCGACGAGATCGAGGCAGAGCCGGTCCGCATCGCCGCCATGGCGGGATCGGTGGACCGCTACTCGTGGGATCAGGTCGAATGGTCCGCCGCCTATGACTGCGGCCGGGATCTCTGGAAGAACACCGACTACACCACGAAGGACGTCGACACTGTCCAGTTCTACGACGGATTTGCCTTCCTGCCGCTGACCTGGCTCGAAGGCCTCGGCTTCTGCGAAAGGGGCGAGGCGCACAAGTTCATCGAGGGTGGCCAGCGCATCGCCCGCGACGGCGAACTGCCGCTCAACACAGGCGGTGGCCAACTGGGCGCAGGCCGCCTGCACGGCTTCGGCTTCGCCCATGAGGCCGTGACGCAGTTGCGCAAGGCAGCCGGGCCTCGGCAGATTCCCGGCGATCCCAAGGTGGCGGTAGCGACATCGGGTGGCGGTCCGCTTGCTGCGGCGCTACTCTTGGCGAAGGACTGATCCGGACCGGATAAAGGGGAGGAATCAAGTCATGCGCATGAAACGCACCGTACTCCTTGCTTCCCTCCTGCTGGCCACTGCCTGCAGCCGTGTGCAACCCAATCCACTCGCCGGCAGGTGGGTGGACCTCACCCACACGCTGGACGAGCAATCGATCTTCTGGCCGACTGCCGAGGGCTTCCGCCACGAAGAGGTGACACACGGCAAGACGCCGGGCGGCTGGTTCTACAGCTCCTACAACATTAACCTGTCGGAACACGGCGGCACACACCTCGACGCACCGATTCATTTCGCCGAAGGCGGACAGACGGCCGACCAGATCCCGCTGGAACACCTTATCGGCCCGGCGGCCGTGATCGACGTCTCCGCCAAGTGCGCCGCGAACCGTGACTATCGATTCACCAAAGCGGACATAGAGGCGTGGGAAGACGCAAACGGAAAGCTGCCCAAGGGCGCCATCGTCCTGTTCCACACCGGCTTTTCGAAGTTCTGGCCCGATAGGAAGCAATACATGGGCACGGACCTGAGTGGCGACGAAGGCGTGGCGCAGCTGCATTTCCCCGGCCTTTCCGAAGAGGCCGCACGGTTCCTCTCGGAAAAGCGGGAAGTAGCCGGCGTCGGCCTCGACACGCCGAGCCTGGACTTTGGCCAGTCAAAGGACTTCATCGTCCACCGCGTGCTACTGGGCAAGAACATCCCGGGGTTCGAGAACGTCACCAACCTGGAGCAACTGCCTTCCGCAGGCGCACACGTAATCGCCCTGCCGGTGAAGATTGGAAACGGCAGCGGCGGGCCCTTGCGGATTGTCGCGCTGGTGCCGGACGGCAAGTCCTAGCCAATTGTCACGACGAGGCCGTCTTCAGCGGTTTCGTACCGCACGGCGTCCGGATGGGAGAGCATGTCCTCACTCATGTGAGTAAGGATCAAGCGTTTCGGTGTCATCTCGTCCAGGTGCCCCTCGATGGCATTGAGGCTGAGGTGGGTCGTCACCGGCTTGTCTCGAAAATAGGCCTCGGCAATGAACAGGTCCGCATCGCGCGCCGCCGGGATCAGATTGGGTGTCCATTCGCCGTCGCCAGTGTAGGCGACCGACCTGCCTTCGGCTTCAATGCGGATAGCAAGGCACGCACCACCCGGATCGCCGTGATCGGCCGCGAAGGCGCTGATCGCAACGCCATCTACAACCAGGGTTTCGCCCGCCGCGATTTCCAGCAGCGTCAGTTCGAATTTCTGCGCAGCCTTCGACGAGCCGGGAAAGCTGGTCTCCATCACCCGCTCGTACCACCCCCCAAGCCCCACCGGCCCGACCAAGGTCAGTGGCGCGCGCCGCTTGCTGAAGAACTGGGCGTCAAGAATGAAAAAGGGAATCCCGCCGAAGTGGTCGGCATGGAAATGCGTAACCACAATGGCACTGATGGCGTTCCGGTCCACCCCCAACTGCTTCATCGCGATCAGCGATGAGGCGCCGCAGTCGATCAGCAGGTTCGTATGATCGCCCCTGAGGTGGAAACAGGTATTGAACCGCCCACCCGAGCCAAAGGCATCCCCGCAACCGATGAATTGCAGGGATAGCGGCACTGCCTAGAGCTTCGCCGCCAGAGCCAGGATCTGCGGTGCCAGCTCGGGCATCGAAACGAACAGCCCGCCGCCGTCGGTGAAGCTCGACTGTAGCCGCTCGATCCACTCGCGGTCGCCCCAGGGCGGCTCCTGCAGCTCCGCGCCCGGAACCATCGCCGCCACGGCTTCGCTGGTCTCGCGGGTGTGGTGGAAGTCTGAGAGGCCACTGCGCAGGATCACGGCAGGTGCCGTGATGCTCTCGAGGTCACCGTCACGCGTGCAACTGATCGGCTGGCCGGGCGCGCAGAAGAACCAGTCGGCCCACTGCCGCATGCGCTTGATGAAGGATTCCGGCTCCCACGCCATCAGCAGGTCGCGATTGCGCGGGTTGGCCTCGATCAGCGCCTTGAAGGCAGGCATTTCCGCCACCGCCTCCATGCCGCCGAACGAAGCATAAAGCGCAGGGTCGTGGTTGTAGGACATCGGCAGGGTGGCAATGCCAATCCCGCCCCCCGAAAGCCACTGGCAGAACACGCCCGCAACGCAGTCAGGATGACGAATGGCCAACAACAAGGCCTCGCGCGAGCCGCCCGACGCGCCATAGGCCAGCACCTTGCCCAGCCCCAGCGCGCAAATCATGCCAGCGAGCGTGTCGGCGTTCTGGAAGCTTTCGCACTCGGCATCGAAGCAGATGTCGCTCTCGCCGGTGTTGGGGCGATCCCAGATAAGGACCTTCTTGCCGGCCTTGGCCAGCTCTGCCGCCAGCTCGCGCACGCCGGGCGTTTCTCGCGAGAAGCGGCCACCGGGAGTGATCGTAATCGCCTGGTCACCCTCGCCGATGAGGTCGTAGGCGATGGAAAGGCCGTTTATTTCGATCCGGGGCATCAAAGCTCTCCCTCAGGCTTCCATGAACAGACGGGTCAGCTTCTGCTCGGACATGCGCCACCTGCCATCCCGCTTCACATAGCGCTCGTGGTAGTGGCCATAGCCGGTCATCGTGCGGCCGTTGCCCCAATCGAGCCGGTCGTAGAGAGCCCAGATGGCATGCGCCTCGTCGCCCTCGATGGTGATTTCGGGGTTGTGCACCTGGTGGCAGGTCTTGGCCGTCTCGATAGCGCTGCGGGTGGCTTCGACCGCCGCCGTGCGCCCATGATACACGCCCCCGCCGCTGCCGCTGACATCCTGCAGGAAATCCTCGGTGAACAGTTCGCCCCAGCCCTGCCAGTCCTTGGTGTCGAGCAGCCGGCAATAGGCATGCTTGAGATTGCAGATCGCCAGCCAGTCGGCGAAATCTGGTGTGCTTACCATGTGTTCTCTCCCCTCAGGCGGCGTAGCGGAAAATGCCGCGGTCTATGGCCACGCGTTCGTTGCTGGCGACGGTGCGGAACTGCGCGCCGCCTTCGGTGTGCCAGATATGGGTATCGAGCCGGTCGCCCGGATGCACCGGCTGGGAAAAGCGGCCATACATCGTGCCGAAGCGCGAAACGTCGCCGTCGCACAGGCCCTTGAGCAATGCGCGGCAGCCGAAGCCGTAGGTGCCGAGGCCAAAGAAAATCGGCTTGGTGAAGCCGTCTCCGCTGGCGCGGGCAGGGTCGGTGGCATGCGGATTGACGTCGCCCATGTGGCGATAGATCAGCGACTGGCCCGGCTGGACGACCAGCGAAACCGTCAAGTCGGGCTCACCCTCGGGCTGGGTCCAGGGCAATTCGTCTGCGGGACCACGCGGGCCACCGAAGCCGCCCTGGTTGCGCACGAAGAGGCCCATGCGCGAGGAGCCGAGCGGCTCACCGGTTTCGGCAAGGGTTATGCGGTTCTCGGCAATGGCCAGCGCACCTGAGCCCTTGTCATAGACCCCGACCAGAACCTGGCTGACATCGACCGTCCCGCTCACCGGGATCGGCCGCTGAAGGGTAATGCCCTGCTCACCATGAACAAGGCCTTCGGGATAGCCCCATTCCATCCCGTCCCACTGTCGCGCCTTGAAGCCGAGCTGGCGAATCCAGTCGCCTCCCGCATGCATCAGGGTGAGGAAGGAAGGGAGAACCTGCTGCTCGACATTCAATGTGTTGTCGGTGGTGAATTGCAGTTCCTCGTAGGGATCTTCGAGCCCCGCCCCCACACCCACTGCATAGAGCATCGGCTTGAACGGGTCCCAGGTGAAGGTCCCCCGGGACATCTCCTTGCCTACCAGATGTTCGAATTCGGGCATTCCTGTCTCTCTCCCCCTGCCCCTTCCCTTTATCCTGCTTCCGCTGCGAGCCTTTCCGTCGCCATCTTGCGCAGGTCGGCGGTCTTGATCTTGGCACTGCCGGTGAGATTGAGTTCCTCGTCGGTGAAGAACAGCACCCGGCGCGGCACCTTGTAGCTGGCGAGCTTCTGCTTCGCGAAGGCCTGCACATCCGCCTCGGTGAGGTTAGCCCCATCGTGCGGTACGATACAGGTCACCACCAATTCGCCGAGAAGCTCGTCGGGCACGCCAACGGTTTGGCGCGCCTTCACGCCCGGGCACTCGCGGATGACCTCGTCGATCTCGATCGGCGAGACATTGGCGCCGCCGGTCTTGATGATGTCGTTAAGCCGGCCCTCCCAATAGAGCCTGCCTTCGCTGTCGATGTAGCCGCCATCGGCGCAGCGCAGGAATCCATCTTCATCGACCGATTCATCGAGCGGAATGCCGAGGTAGCCCATCATGCAGGTCGGCCCCTTGACCGCGATCTCGCCCCGTTCGCCAAGCGGCATGGTCTCACCGGTCATCGGATCGACGATCTTGATGGTCGATCCCGGTGTCGGCACGCCATGGCTGTTCTTGCCGATCTCCTCGGGGGTATTCGAGGGGTAGGCGGTGATCAGGGTGAAAGTCTCGGTGTTGCCATAAGCCGCACGGTTGTCGAGCCAGTCGGTCTTGACCGTCGGATGGCGCCCGACCGGCGTGTCGTAGGGCACGTAGTGCATCGAGGACAGGTCGGTCTCCAGGAAGTTGGGCGCGCCTTCGAGCTGGGCCCACTGGTGCGGCCAGGCGATCAGCTTGGTCACCTTTTCCTGCTCCATCAACCGCAGCGCCTCGTCGGCGACGAAGGTTGGCTGCAGGACGATGCAACCGCCGGTGGTCAGCGTGCTGCCCATTGTCATGGCCCAGTTGCCCGACCAGAAGAAGCCGTTTGCCGTCCAACTGCGGATCTTCTCGTGGACGATGCGATACCAGCGCGGCCAGCGCCACAACTGCAGGCAGATCGCGCGGTTGGAGGTGAGGATGCCCTTGGGCTTGCCGGTCGAGCCGGAGGAGAAGAACAGCACGCCCGGATCGGCAGGGGTAACCTGTGCCGTGCGGGCATTTACGATCTCTTCCGGAACGCCGGCGCCACGGGCGATGAAGCTGCTCCAGCCTTCGATGCCGCCAATGCCCTCGTCGCTGTCAACCAGAGCGACATGGCGAAGATAGGGGAACTTGAGCGAGCGGATTTCGCCTGGTTTCGCCGTACCGATCGAGGGATCGAGATCGATCAGTATCTGAGCGAAGTCCTTCTTCAGCACGTGCCGTTCCAGCAGCAGCACCGAAACGCAGCTCTTTTCCAGTATCACCTCGAACTCGGCCGGGGTCGAAAAGGTGCTGAGCGGCGTCGCGACACCGCCGGCCAGCGCCGCGCCGAAGAAGCCCGGGAAGTACTCCAGCCGGTTCGTCGTCATCGTTGCGACGCGAACGCCCTTGCCGACCTCGCAGGCGACTAGAGACTTGGCCACGGCAATGGCCCGGTCCCATGCCTCGGCATAGGTCCAGCGCTCCATATTCTCGGCCGAGGGCGGCAGGCCCGGCTTGCGCTGGCAGCCCATTTCGTTTGGACCGAACTTCTCGGTGATCTCGCGAAAATAAGCGCCCAGCGTCAGTGCACCGATGCCTTTTTCCTCGGACAGCGGGATGCCGTGGGAGATCGACAGCCCATCCTCGACGGTGGCGCGAAAGTCCTTCAACCAGTCCGGGATCGTCGACATCAGTAGGGCAGCTCCACTTCGTTGGTCGACACGACCACCTTGCTGCCCTCCTGGTTGGTCATGGTCACCTTGACCTGGACAACCGGGAATCCCCACTCGCTCTTCTCGATCTTGTCGACCACTTCGCCCTCGAAGATGGTGATATCGCCCTCGAATGCAGGGGTGCGGAAATCGCTCTTGGCGTGGCGGACCATGCCGTCATGCCCGGCCCAGAAGGCGAGGTAGTCAGTGTTCCAGGCCGCCATGGTCGCGCCATAGCCATAGGCGCGGGCCATGCCGACTTCCTCGGCATAGCTGTCGTCGATGTGGCCGCGCGAAGGGCCAACGTAGAGACCATCGCGCGCACGCGGATCGACCAACGCGAGATCCTCGTCGAAGCCGAAGCCTTCGATCCAGCCCGGATCCTGGTTGATCCACGGATCGACGACGCCTTGGGGCGCGGTCCAGTGGAAGGTGCCCCAGATGTTGAACACGAAGGCGCGATATTCCGTGGTGAAACTGGCGATGGAGTGCGGCCCGAGCACGCGCTTCGGCAGCTTGTCGCCGATCTGCACTTCTTCCCAGTGCGGCGACTTGCCCTCTCGGTTGGACATCAGCCAGGCGTGACGATCGGCGTCGATCTGCTTGATCTCGTCGCGGGTCCAGCGCTTGGGCGTGCCGGCCATGGCTTCATACATGCCGCGCTTTTCCGCCTCTTCGGCGAGATAGCGGATCGCGGTCGAGCGCGCCTTGGCGACGAGATAGCCGTGCTGGTTGCGGTGGACGGTGTCGCCGCGGCTGAACATGGTCGGGCCGGCGAACTTGGTGTCGGCGACCTTGTAGTCGTAGAACCTGCGTTCCTGGAACAGCTTGTCGCCGGGCCTGACCATGGTGCCGTACCACCACCACTCCTCGCCGCCGAAGATCAGGTGCGAGCCGGGGATCTTGCCGACGCAGGCGGGCTGACAGCCGTGGCCATAGTCAAGCGCTACGGCGATCGATTGTGGTGCGACGATATCACCGAACTTGGTGTTCTGGGCGAATTCCTGGTCGAAGTGGATCGGATTGACATAGTCCATCGCCATGACCCAGCGGCGGATGTCGCTCTTGGCGCAGGGCTCCCAGAGTTGTCCTCCGCCGACCAGTTGGCCAACGCGGTGATCGACGTCCGTTAGGTCCATCTGGACGCCTTCATTGGTGGGTGCATCTGCCATGTCAGTTCTCCTCTCCAGTTCTTATCCCCCCGCCCCGGGGAGGGGGACCACCCGCAGGGTGGTGGGGGCTCTCGTCGCAGCGCTGCTGCCGAACGGCGAGCCCCCTTCGTCAGTCCCTTCGGGACTGCCACCTCCCCGTTTCCGGGGAGGATTTGAAGCTCAGCGGTTCACGTCCACCAGGACGCGGCCGCGGATCTTACCGGCGATGATGTCGTGCCCGGCCTGGATCGCCTCCGACAGGCCGACTTCGTGGCCGATCTCGGCGATCAGCGAACGGTCGAGATCGCGGTCGAGCCGCGCCCAGGCCGCCATGCGCGGGCCCTTGGGGCACATCACCGAGTCGATGCCGAGGATCGAGACGCCGCGCAGGATCAGCGGCATCACCGTGCCCGGCAGGTCCGCGCCCTGGGCGAGGCCGCAGGCGGTGACGAAACCGCGATACTTGGTCTGCGCGACGGCATTGACCAGAGTGTGCGAACCGACCGAGTCGATCACGCCAGCCCACAGTTCCTTCTGCAGCGGCTTACCGGGACCGGACAGTTCGTCGCGGTGAATGAAGTCCGTCGCGCCCAGCTTGGCGAGATAGGGCTTTTCGCTCTCGTCGCCGAACGAGGCGGTGACCGAATAGCCTGCCTTGGCCAGAAGCGCCGTGGCGACCGAGCCGACGCCGCCCGGCGTGCCGGTGACGAGAATCGGACCCTGATCGGGAGTCACGCCGGCATTGACCAGCGCATCAACCGACAGCGAGGCGGTGTAGCCAGCGGTGCCGATCGCCATGGCCTGCTGCTCGGTGAAACCGGTGGGCAGCTTGATCAGCCAGTCGCCCTTGAGCCGCGCCTTGGTGGCAAGGCCGCCCCAGTGCACTTCGCCCACGCCCCAGCCATTAAGCAGGACGGTGTCGCCCGCCTTGAATTCGGGGTAGCTCGATTCCGAAACCGTGCCGGTCAGGTCGATACCCGGGACCATCGGCCAGCGGCGCACGACCGGACCGGCGCCGGTCATGGCCAGGCCGTCCTTGTAGTTGATCGTCGAGTAATGGACGTCGATCGTGACGTCGCCTTCGGGCAGCATGCTTTCGTCAAGCTCCTTGAGCTCGCAGGACTGGCCGCTTTCGGTCTTTTCGATCAGGATTGCCTTGAACATGATACTAACCTCACCTGTGCTGGCCGAAAGAACGGCCGTGAAATCTGCACTGACGCGGAGCCTGACGCTACCGGTCTGACAATTGCCTCCAAAAGGGAAACCCGGCCTCGGCGCAACAGGAATCTTCACTTGAGCCTCGGCGGCGGCGCATAAAAAAATGCGGCCGGAGGTTTCCCCCCGGCCGCAGATTGTCGCTTGTTGCTGTCGACGCTTAGCGCGAGCCGAACGAGTAACGGGCCGTAATGCCGAATTCGCGCGGAGCGGTTGAGTCGATCACGCGATAGGTCGAGTTGAACGTGGTGGAACTAGCGCTACCCATCTTAACCGGCGTACCTGCCAGCGGCCTCGACCGGTCGGTTACCCGGAAGGTGTTGAACAAGTTACGCGCATAGGCGGTGATTTCCCATGCCCCGTCTTCCGCCCGGACACCAGCGTAGAGATTGACCAGCGCGTAGCTGGAGATGTCGTCGATTGTGTTGATCGGATCGTTCTTCGAATGGCCGTAGATCGAAACCAGGCCACGAAGGAACCCCTGCATGTTGCCGCTGATCGGGTGATTGTATTCGCTTTGTAGGGAAGCGGAGAACGGCGATGACTTGCTGGCCGAGATGCCATTGACATTGCAAGTGAATATCTGCGTGTTCGCGGTTCCACCGGCCTGGATCTGCGCTATGGTCGGAGTGCCGGCTATGCCGGGCGGGTTACACGGAATCTTGCCATTGCCCAGTTTGGCGTCGGCATAGGCGATCGTTCCGGACAGACTGAACCGTTCGGAGGGACGGAAAGCGAACTCCGCCTCGATGCCCTTGACCTTGGCGGGAACCGGTGCGGCCGTATTTGCGATGGCCAGATTGATGCCTCCCGGGACCAGAGTAGTCGCCGACGGCCCGGTGTTATCGATGATGTAGTATGGAGAAACGGGATAGATGTAGTTGCTGAAGTCCTGCATGAAGGCGGAAACGTTCAGAGTAATCTTCTTGTCCATGAATGTCGAACGGAACCCGATTTCATAGGACTTCGAACTTTCCGGAGTAATCGGAATATTCGCCAGCAGGACCGGATCGGTAATCGTGGCAACATTGGAAATCGATCGGGTCAAGATAAGCGCGTTGGTGCCCGAACCGACGCGGAACGAACTGCCCGCCGATGCATAGACCATCAGGTCGTCGCTGAAGCGATGCTTGGCAGAGGCCTGCCAGACGGTCGTTTTGAACGAATTGTTGGGGCCGTTGAAATTTTCCTGGTAGTTGAGATAGCGCACACCACCCGAAATTTCGGTCGATTTGCCGATGTACGCTGTCAGGTTGCCGAACACGGCCCGTTCGATCGAACGGCCACGACGCGCCGTAGTTCTGGCAGTGATGCCCGTAAAATTGGCCGGAACCGGCTTGCCATTGACCAGGCTGCCGGAGAAATTGTTCGAGACCAAGCTCAACAGGTCGGTGGGGGACGAGAGCCGGTTCATGAACAGGCCCACCGTGTAGTTGAACATGCCGAAAATACGCTCTTCCGACGACAACCGCACCTCATGGTTATAGGTGCTCGAGTAGCTGTGATTGATGTTGCCCTGGTTCTGCAGGTTGCCGATGTAGGGCAAAGCGTAGGTCTGGTTGTTGGGATTTGCCGTCGCGTCTCCCGGGTAGGAGCTGTCAAAGAAGTCGCCCTTGTCGGTCGGCTCGATACCGCGAAGGTCCTGCTTGTAGGTCTGCCCCACGTAGTTCAGCCGCTGCCCGGCGAAAGACCATTTGGCCTGCCAGTTGAAAATGTCGAAGGCCTGGTGAACGTCATTGCCCTGACTTTCGACCGCCTTGCGGTCCTTCGCCGTGACCAGGACCGGGCTCGCGGCTTGCGTGGGATCGGCGATGTTGGCGGACTCGACCTGGTCCCAGATCAGGAAATTGCGGACGAAGTGGGTGTAGGTCCCCATGACGTCGATGTTGTCAGTCGGAGTCAGCCGGACCGTGGCGCGGAAGCCGGTCGACTTGTTGAACGGATCGACTCCGGGCCGGGAGAGCGAGACCACCCTGCTGCCCTCGTTCTTGTCATACATGGCGGCCAGACGTACCGCCAGAACGCCCTTGATGATCGGAGCATTGATGGCGCCTTCGATCTTGTAACCATCCAGCGTGTTGACCTGCCCCGAGGCATAGCCGCCCCATTCTTCCATATCGGGACGATGGGTCGTGATCGTGATAGAGCCCGAAGGCGAAGCGACGCCGCGGGTAGTGCCCTGCGGGCCGCGCAGCACTTCGATCTGGCCGATGTCGAACATCGACTGGAGCACTACGCCGCCAGACATCGGCGAATCGTTCAGGTAGAACTGGACCGTGCCGTTGTTGCCGCTGGTGGTGTTGTCGATCGCGAGGCCGCGCAGCGAGATCACCTGACCGGTAGCGCGGTTGCCCGCGTTCAGGGTCAGGCCCGGAACGACAGAAGCGACATCCTTGAGGTCGCGAAGGTTGAGCTTCTGGATCGATTCCGAACTGACCGCATTGACCGTCAACGGAACGTCCTGAATTGATTCATCCTTGCGGCGGGCCGTGACAATGATGTCTGTTTCGCTGGCACCTTCCGAAGCGCTCTGGGCAAGCGCAGGTGTCGCAAGTGCGATAAAGCTAACGCCAAACAGCGCCAAACCAGATGAAATTCGCATGAGGGTTCCCCTAATCGTTATTCCGCCTGTTCCTGAGGCGACCATTTTTCCTGGTAAAAGCCGAGCATCGCTTGGTGAGAAAAACAACTTGATATGATCAGTCGGGGACAAAATGCGCCAAGGTGTACCCTAAACGTCACACCTTGGCGCCATCATTGACAATTTAGCGTCTTTTCAATCCTAGCGGGCCACTTTGTGACCCGGTTGAAAGCCCACCGCCGAATCGGTGCTTGATATTTGCACTATGCCCACATGGCGAAACGGCCGGCGGTTTCCCGCCGGCCGCATGATGAACCGAACCCGATTGGGGATCAGAACTTCTTGGACACGCCGATGCGAACCAAGCGCCCCAGGGTAAAGCCATTGGCAACACCGAACAGCGAGTTGCCCGCACCGCGGAACAGCGGCGGATCCTTGTCGAACAGGTTGTCGACATTGAGCGTGAAGGCCAGGTCCTTGGCGATCTTGCTTTCGCCTGGCACCTTGTACTGGAAGTAAAGGTTGATGACGTTGAATGCACCAACGCGGGTCTGCTGGAGGTTGGCCGTGGTCGCCGTGGTGGCATAGCCGGCCGAATGGTTCCAGGTAGCCTGGGCGCGCAGGTTGCCGATGTTGGCGCCCAGCGTGGTGGTCAGACGGAACTTTGTCAGGTCGATCTGGGTCTGGTCGACCAGGGCCGAGGTCGGGCTCGACTGCTGGTCGAAGCTGATGATCTGCGTGCCAGCCATGTCGAAGTAGACGTTACCGAAGCCCGTTTCACGGTTGTAGCGCAGGTAGAAGTCCAGGCCCGAGGTCTTGACCCGCGCCAGGTTCTGGGTGCGGCTGTCCAGCACGCCGTAGACGCCGCTGAAGTTGCCAGCGCCGCCCGGCAGGTTGGCGAGGGTAACCGCCGTGTTGGTGGCGCCCTGCGCAGACAATGCGTCGAAATAGGCCCGCATTGCCGTATCGCCCGCCGTGTAGATTACGTTGTTGCTCGGGAAATCGCGATAGAACACCGCCGGGTTGAAGATCGGCGGGAAGCCGATAACGCCCTTGTAGTCGATGCTGTAATAGGTCGCGCCGGCTTCGAGACCCGGAACGTCCTCCGGCTTGAAGTCCACGCCCAGCGACCAGGTCTGCGCCTTCTGGGGCGACAGCGGCGAGATCGTGCCACCCGCGGTGAGCAGCACCGTCCGGCCCGCCGGCGGCGGGAAAGCCGGGTTGAAGAAGGGACGTACGGTCAGCGGCAGGATGCTCCAGTTCGGGGCACCGCTCAGCGCGATGTCCGACATGCCCGGCGCCTGGAACGAGCGGCCCCAGTTACCACGCAGCCTAACGCCCTTCACCGGCTCGAAGATCAGGCCGAGCTTGGGATTGAAGGTGTTGCCGAAGTCGCTGTAGTGGTCATACCGTCCGGCAGCCGTGAATGTCAGGCTTTCGAACGGACCGGTGCCGCCGCCCAGCAGCGGAACGTTGAGTTCGCCGAAGACCGACCAGACATTGCGCTTCGCGGTGCGGTCCGCGAGGGCAGCGATTGCCGCAGCCGACACCGAGCGCGAATTGTTGCCGACATAGGTTTCGCGCAGGTACTCGCCGCCGATGGCGATGCGGACATCGCCGGCGGGCAGCGCGAAAAGCGGACCGTCGGCGATCAGGCGCAGGTTGGTCAGAGTGTGCTTGGCGCGGCCATACTCGAACAGGTCGAGAGCCGTAGCGATCGTCGCAGCATTGCCCGGCGCCGTCAGGTTGAACGGATTGAACGTGCCGGCGGCAATCGCCTGGTTGATTGGTGTGCCGTTGAGAATCTGGCCGATAAAGTTCGACTTGCCTTCTGCATAGCTACCCAGCGCGTTGAGCTGCCAGCCCTTGCCGATGTTCCACTTGACCGTGGGCGTAACGCCCCAGGCTTCCATGGTAGTATCCTGGCGGCGGTAATTGCCGATGGCAGGCGAGAGATTGTAAAGTAGCTGACCACTGGCCGGCGAGCCGGGCAGCGCCGCAAGGAAAGGCGCGGCAAACGGATTGGCGCTCGTGATCGGGGAACCGCCGGCGATGAACAGCGGGCCGCCGTCCGAATTGTTTTCGCGGTGCACGTAATAGACCGAAACGCCGGCGCTCACCGGGCCGCCGTTATCCCAGCCCACGCGGCCAAAGGCGGAGTGCTTTTCTTCCTTGGGGTAGAAAGTCGACAGTTCGGTGTTGTCGCAGCGGTTGCCGAGCCCCGGTACGTTGCCGGGAAGCGCATAAAGAGCGTTGTTGGCGCGGATCGTGCCTACCGCGCAATCGGACGAACTGCCGGTGTTGTTGACCCAATCAAGGCTCTGCGACCAGTCGCGGTCGCGGCCGTAGAGTTCGTCATGCTTGCTGAAGTCGTAGGAGACATAGGCCGAGAGGGCATCCCACACCTTGCCCGCGGTCACGCCGGCATTGTACTGCATGTACTCGTCGGCAAAGCCGACGTTGCCCTTCACCTCGAGCCCGTCGAAGGTCTTGCGGGTGATGAAGTTCATCACGCCGCCGATCGCGTCCGAACCGTAGGTGGCCGAACCGCCGTCCGTGACGATGTCGACGCGCTCGATGGCTCCGGCCGCGATGGCGTCAAGGTCGGGCGAGGACTGGGTGATGCCCATGCCGGGCATGCGGTGGCCGTCGAGCAGCAGCAGGGTCGAGGCGCCGGAGGCCGAAGTGTTGCCGAGGTAGCGCAGCGAAGGCCGGTTCACCGCCAGGGAGAAGTTGGAGCTGCCGCGTATGCCGACGAAGCCGAGGAAGTTGCCGGCCTGCGGCACGTTGGCGACGAGGTCGGAGGTGTTGACGGCGCCAATCGCCTGGATCTTGTCCTGGGTCACGCCGATCGCCTGCGAACCGCCAGGCGCGATGCCGCGGATCAGAGTGCCGGTGACGACGATTTCTTCCTTATTGGCTGGCGCCTCGGATCCATCCGCAGCGTCCTGGGCAATCGCTGGCGTGGCCAGGCAAAGCAGGCTGACGCCGGTGTAAGCGGCTGCAATCAATTTACGCATGTTCATGCTCCCTTGCTGCGACGATCCGACAAGGACAGTCGCCCCCGAAAAATTCTTGCAGACGCTCGGACAGCGCATGCCAAGGCGCCGCGCTTAGTGGAAATGCCGCGTATTCCAACCGCGATTCGCAACAGAAAGTGAGCTACCGTTACTTTTTTTGCGGCACTGTAACGCTAACGCAACAGTCGGGAGCACGCTACGGGCATCACCCCGCCAGTGTGGCGACCTCAGCCAGCACCCGCTGCGCATGCTCCTTCCGGCAGATCAGGAGGTCCGGCATGTAGACATCGGCCTGGTTGTAGATCAGCGGCGATCCATCGATCCGCGAGCAGTGGAGGCCATGGGCCAGCGCCACCGCGACGGGAGCGCAACTGTCCCATTCGTACTGGCCGCCTGAGTGCAGGTAGATATCCGCATCGCCCAACACGATGGCCATGGCCTTGGCGCCGGCTGACCCCATCGGCACCAGCTCCGCATCGAGCCGTTCGGCGACGTCGGTCGCTTCCTTGGCCGGACGGGTGCGGCTTACCACCATGCGCAGCTTGTCGGGAGCCGGCGGCACCACTTGCGGCTGGTCGGTGCGCAGCACCTTGCCCATACCCGGCAGGCCGACCGCGCCCATCACCGGCTTGCCATCGACGGCAAGGCCGACGTGAACTGCCCAGTCCGTCCGCTCTTCGCCATATTCGCGGGTGCCGTCAACCGGATCGACGATCCATACGCGGCTCTTGGCGAGACGCTCGGGATTGTCCTTTTCCTCTTCGGACAGCAGCCCGTCCTCCGGCCTCTGCTCGCGCAGGGCGTGGACGAGGAACTGGTTAGCGGTGGCGTCACCGGCCTTGCCCAGAGCCTTGAGGCTGAGCATGCCGGATGCGCGCACTTCGATCAGCAGCCGGCCGGCGACTTCGGCGAGGTGGGCTGCGAGCTCTACGTCGGTCATGCTCATCATGCGTCTCCAAGCAGCTTGTCGACGATCAGGTTCGCCGCTGCCTCAGCCGTCATTTCGACCGTATTCACGCGGATCTCGGGGTTCTTCGGAGCTTCATAGGGGCTGTCGATCCCTGTGAAGTTCTTGAGCTCGCCACTGCGCGCCTTCTTGTAGAGGCCCTTGACGTCGCGGCTTTCGGCAACCTCGAGCGGCGTATCGACGAAGACCTCGAAGAACTCGCCCTCCGGCAGCATCGCGCGCACCAGGTCGCGGTCGGCCTGGAAGGGCGAGATGAAGGCGGTGATCACGATCAGGCCGGCATCGGTCATCAGCTTCGAGACCTCGCCGACGCGGCGGATGTTCTCGATGCGGTCGGCCTCCGTGAAGCCAAGGTCCTTGTTGAGCCCGTGCCGCACGTTATCGCCATCGAGCAGGAAGGTGTGCCGGTTCATCCGGTGCAGCTTCTTCTCGACCAGGTTGGCGATGGTGCTCTTGCCCGAGCCGGACAGGCCGGTGAACCACAGCACCGCCGGTTTCTGGTTCTTGAGGTTGGCGTGGGCCGAACGGCTGATGTCGAGCGCCTGCCAATGCACGTTCTGCGCGCGGCGCAGGCTGAAGTGCAGCATACCGGCGGCAACGGTGCCGTTGGTCATCTTGTCGATCAGGATGAAGCCGCCCAGCGTGCGGTTTTCCGTGTAAGGATCGAAGACGATCGGCTTGTCTGTGACGAGTTCGGCAACGCCGATACCGTTCAGCTCCAGCGTCTTGACCGCGATGTGTTCCATCGTGTTGACGTTCACCGCGTACTTTGGCTGGTGGATCGTCGCCGAGACAGTCTGGGTGCCCAGCTTCAGCCAATAGGCGCGGCCGACGTGCAGCGGCTCGTCCGACATCCACACCAGGGTAGTCTCGAACTGGTCGGCTGCCTGAGGCGGGCTGTCTGCCAGCGCAATCACGTCACCGCGCGAGCAGTCGATCTCGTCGGCAAAGCACAGGGTGACGGATTCGCCCGCTACTGCCTGGTCCTGGCCATCGACCAGCGCGAGGTATTCCTCGGTCGTCAGGTCCTTGTCGGCGGCGTTCGGCAGGGCGGCGGAGCCACCCATCGCGGCGATCTTGGTGACCGTCGAGGTCTTGCCCGAGGGCAGGACGCGAATCGTGTCGCCGACTTTCACGCTGCCCGAAGCGATCAGCCCGGAGAAGCCGCGGAAATAGAGATTCGGGCGGTTGACCAGCTGCACCGGCATGCGGAACGGGCGGGCCTGGTCCACGGCGGTGTCGAGCTCCACCGTTTCGAGGTGGTCGACCAGCGGACGGCCGAAGTATTCCGGCGCCTTGTACCATGGGGTGTTGTGCGACAGGCCGGTGATGTTGTCGCCCTTGAAGCCGGAAATCGGCATGGCGACGAAGCTTTCGATGCCGATGCTTTCGGCAAAGTCGCGGTAATCGGCGACGATGTCGTCGAACACCTTCTGGCTGTAGTCGACCAGGTCCATCTTGTTGACGGCGAGGACGATGTTGCGGATGCCCAACAGGTGGCACAGGTAGGAGTGCCGCCGCGTCTGGACGAGCACGCCCTTGCGCGCGTCGATCAGGATCACCGCGAGGTCGGCGGTCGATGCGCCGGT
>CAZVWP010000072.1:0-15675 GCA_964630805.1 uncultured Novosphingobium sp.
GACGAGGCGAGCGGCAAAAACCGGCAGGTGATGGATGCCACAGCGCTGGCCCGTTGCCGCGACCGGAAACTGCCGATCAACGTGGTCAGCATCTTCAAGACCGGCGCCCTGAAACGCGTGGTGGCCGGCGAGGACGAAGGCACCATGGTGCATTGTTGAGGAGAGAGCCGCATGATTCCCGAGCTCAAGAAGTCGACCGAGCAGAAGATGCAGAAATCGCTTGAAGCGCTGAAAGGCGATCTCGGCAAGGTGCGCACCGGACGGGCCCATGCCGGCATCCTCGACCACGTCCAGGTGGACTACTACGGCTCCATGATGCCGATCAATCAGGTCGCCAACATCAACCTGATCGATGCCCGCACGATCGGCGTGGCGCCATGGGAAAAGAAAATGGCACCGGTCATCGAGAAGGCCATCCGCGATTCCGACCTGGGCCTCAATCCCGCCACGGTGGGCGACATGGTTCGCGTACCCATGCCGGCCCTGACCGAGGAGCGGCGCAAGGACCTCATCAAGGTGGTGCGCAGCGAGGCGGAGAATGCCCGCGTCGCGGTGCGCAACCTGCGGCGCGATGCCAACCATGCCCTCAAGGAGGCGGTGAAGGCGAAAACCATCTCCGAGGACGACGAGCGGCGCGCGCAGGAAGACGTGCAGAAGCTGACCGACCGCCACATCGCAGAAATCGACAAGGCGCTGGCTCAGAAGGAAAGCGACCTGATGGCCGTCTGACGGCTCATCACGCGGCGCGCGGAGAAGCTGCCGTGATCCTCTACCCAAGTTCCACCCAGGAAATCCCGGCGGTCGGCGAGGTGCCGCGCCACATCGCCATCATCATGGATGGCAACGGCCGCTGGGCCAGGAAGCGTTTCATGCCGCGAGTCGCCGGACACAAGCGGGGCGTGGAAACCGTGCGCGAAATCATCAAGGCCTGCATGGAACGAGGGGTTTCCTACCTGACCCTGTTTGCCTTCAGTTCGGAGAACTGGCGCCGGCCCCAGGAGGAAGTATCCTTCCTCATGCAGCTTTTCCTGCGCGCGCTCGAAGACGAAGTGACCAGGCTGCACGAAAACCGCATTCGCTTTCGCGTCATCGGGGATCTCTCCCGATTCGATCCGAAGATCGTCGCGCTCATCCAGCGCGGCGAGGCGCTGACGGCCGGCAACAGCTCGCTGACGCTCACCATCGCGGCCAACTATGGCGGGCGCTGGGACATCCTGCAGGCAATGGAGAAAATGCTGGCCGCCTGTCCCGGCAAGCGCAGCGGCTTCAGCGAGGCCGACCTGGCCGCACGCCTGGCACTCAACTATGGTCCCGAGCCAGATCTGTTCATCCGCACCGGAGGCGAGCAACGGATCAGCAATTTCCTGCTCTGGCAGCTGGCTTACAGCGAATTCTATTTCACGGATACGCTCTGGCCGGAGTTCGATGCGGCGGCGCTCGACCTGGCGATTGCCTCCTACCGGGAGCGGGAGCGTCGCTTCGGCCGCACTTCCGAGCAGTTGGTGTCGGATGGCGTGGCAGGTACGGGGAAGCAGGCCCGTCCTTCCGCGGCGAGCGAGAATGCTTAGGGAACGGGTCGTCACCGCACTGGTTCTCCTGGCGGGTTTCCTCGCCATGCTTTTTCTGCTGCCGTTTTCCGGCTGGCTGATCTTCGCTTCCCTCATTGTCGGCGTTGGCGCCTGGGAGTGGGGCGGACTGATGAAGCTTTCCGCCTCCGGCCGATGGGGTTATGCATTCGCCCTGTCGGCCTTCTGCGCCGGGCTTGGCTGGTTCATCTTCGAGCTCGACATGGGCACCGTGCGCCGGGCGGAAGTGCTGTCGGTCCTCTTCGTCCTGTCCTTAATTTTCTGGCTGGCAGCCGTTCCGCTCTGGCTGAAAGCCAAGTGGCCGACTTCCGCCCGGCTGCCCGGCCTGCTGGCGGGCGGACTCGTGCTGATACCGGCCTGCCTGGCGTTGATGCAGTTGCGCGCCTTCGCGCCGCTTTTCCTGCTGGCCGCCGTGGCGTCGGTGTCGGTGGCCGACATCGCCGCCTATGTCTGCGGGCGCCTGCTTGGCCGGCACAAGCTGGCCCCCGTCATCAGCCCCGGGAAAACCTGGGAAGGTGCTGCCGGAGCGATGGCGGGCGTGCTGATCTATGGCGTGGCCGCGGCTGTCGCATTCGGCCGGATCCCGGGGACTGCAGGGGCCTGGCTCCTGTTCTTGCTCGGGCTGGTCGTGCTGACGGTGGTCAGCATTCTCGGCGATTTGTTCGAGTCGCTTGTCAAGCGTCAGGCCGGACGCAAGAACAGCGGCACCATTTTGCCCGGGCATGGCGGCTTGCTCGACCGGATCGACAGCCTGACGTCCACGCTGCCCCTGATCGGTCTTGCAGTGCTCGCCTGGGAGGCCAGCGCGCCATGACCGTCACCCGCCAGAAGCTGGTCGTGCTCGGCGCAACCGGCTCGATTGGGGTCAGTACCCTGGAGGTCGTCGCAAGGCATCCGGATCGCTTCGAGGTTTTCGCACTGACGGCCCAGAACAGGGTCGATCAACTGGCGGAACAGTGCAGCCGGTTCCGCCCCCGTTTTGCCGTGGTGGGTTCCGATGCTGCGGCAGTCAGGCTCCGGGAACTGTTGCACCCTGCCGGGATCGATACGACAGTGATGTCGGGTGTCGAGACCCTGGAAGGGATTGTCCGGGAACCTGATGTGGATGCCGTCATGGCGGCGATTGTCGGTGCCGCGGGATTGCGTCCGACCTTGGCCGCTGCCAGGGCAGGCAAGAAAATCCTCCTTGCAAACAAGGAAGCGCTGGTCATGGCCGGGCCGGTTTTCATGAATGCCGTCCAGCAGAACCGTGCTCTCCTGCTCCCGATAGATAGTGAACATAATGCTATTTATCAATCACTACCGATAAATTATTCAAGTAATTTATCAAATAATGGGGTGCGCCGTATTCTGCTGACGGCATCCGGTGGCCCGTTCAGGCAGGTTCCGCTGGATGAGCTGGAACGGGTCTCTCCCGCCCAGGCCTGCACTCATCCGAACTGGGTTATGGGGCGGAAAATCTCGGTCGATTCGGCGACCATGATGAACAAGGGACTGGAAGTGATCGAGGCGCATTGGCTGTTCAACGCGCGGCCTGATTGCATCGAGGTCGTCATCCATCCCCAGAGCGTCATCCATTCCATGGTCGAGTATGTCGACGGCTCGGTGATCGCCCAGCTCGGCAATCCGGACATGCGTACCCCCATCGCCCATGCGCTGGCCTACCCGGAGCGCATCGAAGCTGGCGTCGAGCCGCTCGACCTTTGCCGTATCGGGACACTGAATTTCGAACGCCCCGACTTCCAGCGTTTTCCCTGTTTGCGCATGGCTTATGAAGTGCTGGCCCGGGGCGGCAATGCGCCGGCGGTACTCAATGCCGCGAACGAAGTGGCCGTGGAAGCTTTCCTCGCCGGGAATCTGGCCTTCACCCGGATACCCGCCGTGATCGAGCAGGCCCTGACCTGCGTGCCGTGGTCAGAAATTGCCACACTGGAAGACGTCCTGGGGGCGGACGCCGCCGGCCGCGAAGCGGCCCGCCGTCTGGTGCCGGCACTGCATCATTGATGGCCGGCATGTACGATTTCCTGTATTACTTCGGGGCTTTTGCGCTGGCGCTTGGCCTGCTGATCGTCGTGCATGAAGCCGGGCATTTTCTGGCTGCCCGCTGGTGTGGCGTCAAGGTGCTGAGATTTTCCATCGGCTTCGGGAAACCCGTTCTTTCCAGGCGTATCGGTCGGGATCAAACGGAACTGGCCCTGGCGGCCTTCCCGCTGGGCGGCTACGTGAAGATGCTGGATGAGCGCGAGGGCGAGGTGGTGCTACATGAATTGCCCCGCGCCTTCAATCGCCAGTCCGTCTGGAAGCGGTTCGCCATCGTGCTGGCGGGGCCGACCGCCAACTTCCTTCTTGCGATCTGCCTGTACTGGTTTCTGTTTGTCCATGGCGTGGAGGAACCGAAGCCGATACTGGGCAAACCGGTCGAGCACTCGCTGGCGCAGCAGTCGGGATTCATGGAAGGCGAACTGGTGCGCAGCATCAACGGTAAAGCCATCCTGTCCTGGCCGGAAATGCGCTGGGAATTGCTGCAAGTGGCGATGGCGAAAGGCAATGCCAGGCTGGAGATGATCAACAAGCGGCAGGAAATTTCATTCCGGCAGCTTGATCTGACGTCCCTGGACACCTCCGATCTGGAGGGCGACATCCTGCAGAGAATCGGGTTTTCCTTTTACAGACCGGAGCTTCCTCCGGTCATAGGCAAGCTGACGCAGGGCAGCGTGGCCGAAGCGGCCGGACTGCGCGAAGGGGACAGGATCGTCGGCATCGATGGCGTATCCATCGGCAGCTGGGCACAGGTCGTAACCATCATCCGCGAAGCTGCCGGACGCCCATTGCGGATCGAGGCGGGGCGGGCGGGCGTTGTACTGGTCTTCCATGTCACGCCGGTCGAAACCGATGACCATGGGAAGCGGGTCGGCCGTATCGGCATCGGCGTTCGGGAAGCCGGGGTCGATCGCGCTTCGCTGCTCACCGTGGTCCGGTACGGCCCGCTGACCTCTCTGGAAAAGGCGGCCGGACAGACCTGGGAGACCTCGCTCTTCAGCCTGAAAATGCTGGGGCGGATGATGACGGGAGACGTGTCCTGGAAAAACCTCAGCGGGCCGGTGACGATTGCCGATTATGCCGGGCAGTCGGCCAAGCTGGGGCTATCGCACTACTTGAAATTCCTGGCCCTGATCAGCATCAGCCTCGGCGTGCTCAACCTTCTGCCCATTCCCTTATTGGATGGGGGACACTTGTTGTATTATACGGTCGAGATAATCAAAGGCGGTCCCGTTTCCGAACGCGTCATGGAAATCGGCCAGCAGATCGGTCTGGCGCTGCTGGTCATGCTGATGGCTTTTGCCTTTTACAACGACATCAATCGCCTTGTGTCCGGCTGAATCAATGAATAAGAAAATCCTTCCGGCCCTGCTCGTCGCCTTGTTCCCCGCCTCGGGTTTTGCCTTCGAGTCCTTCGTGGTGAAGGACATCCGGGTCGAAGGCATCCAGCGTACCGAGGCCGGCACGGTATTCAGCTATCTTCCGGTGAAGGTCGGCGAAACGATGACGGACGAGAAGGCCGCGCAGGCCATCAAGTCGCTCTTCGCAACCGGTTTCTTCAAGGACGTCCGCATCGAGGTCGAGAACGATGTGCTCGTCCTGGTGCTGGAGGAGCGGCCGGCCATCGCGTCCGTCGATTTCGTCGGCATCAAGGAGTTCGACAAGGAAGCCCTGAAGAAAGGGCTGAAGGAAATCGGACTGGCGGAATCGCGCATTTTCGATCGGTCGATGCTGGAAAGGGCCGAGCAGGAACTGAAGCGCCAATACCTCAGCCGCGGCCTGTATGCGGTCAACATCACGACGACCGTCACGCCGCTCGAGCGCAACCGGGTCGGCATCAATTTCGCGGTCGATGAAGGCGACGTGGCCAAGATCCGCCAGATCAACATCGTCGGTGCGCAAGCCTTCAGGGAAAAGGACCTGCTCGACGTATTTGCCTTGCGCACGCCGAACTGGATCAGCTGGTACACGAAGAACGACCAGTACTCCAAGCAGAAGCTGTCCGCCGACCTGGAGGCGCTGAAGTCTTACTACCATGACCGTGGCTACATCGAGTTCGAGGTCGAATCGACCCAGGTTTCCATCAGCCCGGACAAGAAGGACATCTACATCACCATCAACGTCAAGGAAGGCGAGAAATTCACGGTATCCTCGGTCAAGCTGGCCGGCGAACTGACCCTGCCCGAGGACGAGCTGCGCAAGCTGGTCAAGATCAGGCCGGGCGAGGTGTTCTCCCGGGAAAAGCTGACCGAAACCACGAAACTGATCAACGAAAGGCTGGGCAACGAGGGATTTGCCTTCGCCAACGCGAACGCCGCGCCGGAAATCGACAGGGAGAAGAAGCAGGTCGCCTTCACCATCTTCATCGATCCTGGCCGGCGCGTCTATGTGCGGCGAATCAACGTGACCGGCAACACGCGGACGCGCGACGAAGTGATCCGCCGCGAAGCGCGCCAGATGGAAGGCGCCTGGTATGACGGCGAGAAAATCAACAAGACCCGCTCCCGGGTGGACAAGCTCGGCTACTTCGACGAGGTGAACGTCGAAACGCCGGCCGTGCCCGGCACCACCGACCAGGTCGACGTCAATCTGAACGTCAAGGAAAAGCCGACGGGCAACGTGATGCTCGGCGCCGGCTTTTCCAGTGCCGAAAAATTCGTGCTGTCCGGCTCGGTGTCGCAGAACAACATTTTCGGCAGCGGCAAGCACCTGTCCGTCAATGTCAACTCCGGCAAGATCAACAAGACGTATTCCATGTCCTATACGGATCCCTACCATACCGTGGATGGCATCAGCAGGGGATTCGACGTTTATCGCCGCGACATGAATCCGTCTTCGACCTCGATCGCGAACTACAAGACCTCCTCGCTGGGCCTCGGGGTGCGTTATGGCATCCCGATCGGCGAGGACAATGCGGTCGGCGTCGGCCTGTCTTTCGATTCGACCGATGTCAAAACCTATACCGACAGCCCGAAGCGTTACAAGGATTTCGTGAATCAGTTCGGCTCAAGGAACACCACCCTGCTGCTGAATTCCAGCTGGACCAACGACCAGCGCGACAGCCTGATCTACACCACGAGGGGCACGGTGCAGCGTGCCTACGGCGAGGTCGGCCTGCCCGGCGCAGACCTGAAATTCTACAAACTGAACTACCAGCATCAGAAATTCTTCCCGATCACGAAGGACATCACCCTGATGCTGAACGGCGAGTATGGCTTCGGCGACGGCTATGGCGGGGAGCCGCTGCCGTTCTTCCGCAATTTCTATGCGGGGGGCATCGGTTCGGTGCGCGGCTTCAAGACGGGCACGCTGGGGCCGCACGACGTCTTTCCCAACCACAAGGATGCCCTGGGGGGGAACAAGCGTCTCACGGCCACGGCCGAGTTCCTCATGCCCATCCCGGGAATCGGCCTGGACAAGTCCTTCCGCTTTGGCGGGTTCGTCGATACCGGCTATGTCTGGGCCACCGGCCAGAAAATGCGCCTGTCCGATTTGCGGTACAGTATCGGGGTTTCCGTTGCCTGGTCGTCCCCTTTCGGGCCGCTCAAGTTCAGCATCGCCCAGCCGATCAAGAAGGATTCGGGGGATCAGATCGAGCGTTTCCAGTTCCAGATGGGCACGTCGTTCTGAAGATCATTTCGTAGGAGAATCGTGTTGAAAAAGATCGCCATTCTTAGCTTTGCCGGCTTGATTGCACTGCCCGTGTTGCCTGCTGCCGCCAACGATACCAGGATCGGTTTCGTGAATACGGAAAAAATCTTCCGCGACGCCGCTCCGGCCGTGCGGGCGCAGAAGAAAATCGAAAAGGAATTCGAAAAACGCGACCAGGAGATGCAGCGTCTTGCCAAGCAGTTGCAGACCATGCAGGAAAACCTGGAAAAGAACTCGGTCACCATGTCCGAGAGCGACAAGCGCAACAAGGAACGCGAGTTCAACGACCTGAACCGGGATTTCCAGCGCAGGCAGCGCGAGTTCCGCGAGGACCTCAACCAGCGCCGCAACGAGGAGCTGGCTGCCGTCCTCGAGCGCGCCAACAAGGCGATCAAGGCCATTGCCGAAGCCGAGAAGTTCGATGTGATCCTTCAGGAAGCGGTATATGCCGCGCCGCGCATCGACATCACCGACAAGGTCATCAAGGCCCTCGCCGACGGCAAGGACGGCAAGTAAAGCGCATGCATGGCCGGGCGCGCTGACGGATTGACCCTCGATGAGATCGTCTCGCGTTTCGGCGGTGCGCTGATCGGCGACGGCGGGCGCCGCGTGGTGCAAGTTGCCACACTGGAGAATGCCGGCCCCGCCGATCTCGCCTTTCTGGCCAATCCGAAATACCGCAAGCACCTGAAAACCAGCCGGGCGGGCGCGGTCGTGCTCTCTCGTGCCGAGGCATCGGATTGCCCCTTGCCATGCATTGTCAGCGACAACCCCTACGCCTACTACGCGCGGGTCGCCCAGGCACTGAATCCCCCCCCGCAGATTCCTGCCGGCATTCACCCGGCTGCCGTTGTCGAATCGGCGCTTGACCCCAGCATCAGCGTGGCTGCCGGTGCCTATGTCGGGAAAAACGTGCGGGTCGGCAGGAACAGCGTCGTCGGCCCCGGCTGCATTCTCGGCGACGGCTGCTCGCTCGGGGCGCACAGCCGGCTCCACGCGAATGTCACGATCTACCCCGGCTGCGCAATCGGCATGCGCGCCATCATTCATTCCGGCGCGGTGATTGGATCGGATGGCTTCGGCATCGCGCGCGAAGCCGGAGGCAACTGGACCAAGATTCCGCAGATTGGCCGGGCCGTCATCGGCGATGACGTCGAAATCGGCGCCAATACCACCATCGACCGCGGCGCCCTCGACGACACGGTGATCGAGGACGGCGTCAAGCTGGACAACCAGATCCAGATCGGCCACAACGTGCACATCGGCGCCCATACGGTCATGGCCGGCTGCGTCGGCGTCGCCGGCAGCGCCCGGATCGGACGACGCTGCAGCTTCGGCGGCAGCGCCATGATCCTGGGCCACCTGACGATCGCCGATGACGTGACCGTGTCCGCCGCCACGCTTGTCACGAAATCGATCGACCGGCCCGGCACCTACACCGGCGCCATGCCCTTCGAGCCGCATCGCGACTGGCTGAAGAACGCGGCGCAGCTGCGCCACCTCGATGCGATGCTCGATAGAATACGCAGTCTGGAAGCGCGGATCGCAAAACTGGAGAACAAATCTTGAGCTCGATGGACATTCACGAAATTCTCGATCACCTGCCGCATCGCTATCCGATCCTGCTGGTCGACCGCGTGCTCGAAGTGGTGCCGGGCGAGCGCATCGTCGCGCTGAAGAACGTCAGCGTAAACGAGCCGTTCTTTCCCGGACACTACCCGCACCATCCGGTCATGCCCGGCGTGCTCATCGTCGAGGCGCTGGCGCAGACGGCGGCCCTGCTCTCGTTCAAGACGATGGACCGCAGGACGGACGACAACCTGATCTATTACTTCGTCGGCATCGACAACGCGCGCTTCAAGCGCCCGGTGATTCCGGGCGACCAGCTCATCATGGAAGTGAGGATTCTCGCCACGAAACGCGGCATCTGGAAGTTTTCCGGCGTGGCGCGTGTCGACGGCCAGGTGGCGGCGGAAGCCGAGGTCATGTGTACGGAGCGGGCGCGGTGATTCATCCCGCCGCTGTCGTTCATCCTGCCGCACGCCTGGGCGATGGCGTCGAAGTCGGCCCTTATTCGATCATCGGCGAGCACGTCGAGATCGGCGCCGGGACCCGGATCGGCCCTCATGTCGTCATCGGCGGTCGTACGCGCATAGGGCGGGACAACCGCATCTTCCAGTTTTCCTCGATCGGTGAAATTCCCCAGGACAAGAAGTATGCCGGCGAGCCGACACGGCTCGAGATCGGCGATCGCAACACCATCCGCGAGTTTTGCACGTTCAATCTCGGCACCGAGCAGGATGCAGGCGTCACTCGCCTGGGATCGGACAACTGGATCATGGCCTATGTGCACGTCGCCCACGACTGCCAGGTCGGCAACGGCACGATTTTCGCCAACAATGCCCAATTGGCGGGCCATGTCCATGTCGGTGACTTCGCCATTCTGGGCGGCTTCACCGGCGTGCACCAGTTCGTGCGCGTCGGCGCCCACAGCATGACCGGCGTCGGCACGGTGCTGCTGCAGGACTTGCCGCCCTACGTCACCGTGTCTGGCAACCCATCCCGGCCCTACGGCATCAACGCCGAAGGGCTCAAGCGTCGCGGCTACGATGCAGGGGCGATTGCCGCGCTGAAGCGGGCCTACAAGCTGATCTACCGCTCCGGCGCTTCGCTCGAAGAAGCCCGGAGGCAAATCGCCCAAGACGCCGAGGCCCAGCCGGCACTGTCCCTCCTTGCCGATTTTCTCGCTTCGCCCGGTCGCGGCATTGTCAGGTAGGCCGCATTCGTGCCTGGGAAGATCCGGATCGCCATGGTCGCCGGGGAAACCTCCGGCGACCTGCTGGCCAGCCATCTCATCCAGGCGCTCAGGCGCCGTCTGCCGGAGACTGACTTTTACGGCATCGGCGGGCCGAAAATGCAGGCGGCCGGCTTCCAGGCGCAGTTTCCCGCCGAGAAGCTCGCCGTGCGGGGCTATGCCGAGGTGTTGCGGCATTACCGCGAACTGTCCGGTATCCGGCGCAGGCTGCTGGCCGGACTGCTGGCCGATCCGCCCCATGCCTTCATCGGCGTCGACGCGCCGGACTTCAATCTCCATCTCGAAAAGCGGCTGAAGGCGCGCGGCATTCCGGCCATCCACTACGTCAGTCCCGCCGTCTGGGCCTGGCGCGGCGGCCGCATCCGCGACATCGCCCAGTCCGTCTCGCACATGCTGGCCCTGTTTCCCTTCGAGGAGGAGATCTACCGGAACAGGCAGATCCCGGTGAGCTACGTCGGTCATCCTCTGGCGGACGTCATTCCGCTCGAAATCAATCGCCCGGCGCTGCGCGAGAAACTCGGTCTGCCGCTGGACCAGCTCGTGTTCGCCCTGCTGCCCGGCAGCCGCCAGTCGGAACTGCAGTACATGGCCGACACCTTCATCGAGACCGCCCGGCGCCTGAGCCAGCGTTTCCCGCAGGCGCGTTTCCTCGTTCCGCTGGCCACTCGCGAAACGCGGGACTTGTTCGAACAGGCACTCTATCGCTTGTCGGCCCGGGAGCTGCCGATCACGCGTCTGTTCGGCCATGCGCAGGATGCGATGGGCGCGGCGGATGGCGTCCTGGTGGCCAGCGGCACGGCCACCCTGGAAGCGGCCCTGCTGAAAAAGCCGATGGTCATCGCCTACCGCATGTCGTCCTGGTCCTGGCGGCTGATGCGCCATATGAATTACCAGCCCTGGGTGGGACTGCCGAACATCCTGTGCGGCCGCTTCGTCGTGCCGGAATTCCTGCAGGGCGACGCCACGCCGGGGAATCTGGCCCAGGCCATGGGCAATCTCGTCGAGGACCAGGAAACCTGCCGTCGCATTGGCAAGGCCTTCAGCCGGCTGCATGAGCGGTTGCGACTGAATTCCGCTGAACGGGCGGCCGATGCGATCCTGCCTTACTTGAGCAAGTCGGAAGCATGGGTTCCGGCGCCCCAGGCGGTCTGATCTGCGGCGTCGACGAGGCGGGCAGGGGGCCGCTGGCAGGGCCGGTGTTTGCCGCGGCCGTCATTCTCGATCCGGACGATCCGCTCGAAGGGCTGGCCGATTCCAAGAAGCTCACGGAGAAGGCCCGCGACAGGCTGGCGCCGCAGATTCGTGCGCGCGCCCTGTCCTGGGCCGTCGCCAGCGCCTCGGTCGAGGAGATCGACGCCTTCAACATCCTGCAGGCGACATTGCTGGCCATGCGCCGCGCCGTCGAGGCCTTGTCACTGCCGCCGGAGGAAGTCCTGGTCGACGGTACCCACTGCCCGCGCATCGTGCCGCCCGTCCGGGCGGTGGTGAAGGGCGACAGCACCGTTGCCGCGATTTCGGCCGCCTCGATCCTGGCGAAGACCGCGCGCGATGCCGAGATGCTGCGCCTGCATGCGCTTCATCCTCAATACGGCCTCGATCGGCACAAGGGCTATCCGACGGCCGCCCATCTGGCGGCGCTGCGGCGGCATGGCGTCATCGGCATTTACCGCCGCAGCTTCGGCCCGGTACGCGATCTGCTCAACGGAGCCTGAAGCCGGATTCCGCCATCAGTTTGCGCCAGGCGCGGCGTTCCCGTTCCGGATCGACCAGATGGCGGCGGCGCCCGACTGTAATCGCCAGGCGCCGCAGGAATCGCCGGTCGTCGAAGGCCTGCTGAAGCAATTCGGCCAATCTGGCGTGATCGCCGACCGGGAAGCAGGCCGGATAGTCTTGGCCGAGGAGACCCCGGTTGCCGGGGATATCCGAGGCGATGATCGGCACGCCGAGGGCGATCGCCTCCGAAACCACGTGGGCGCCGCCCTCCAGCCGGGAACTGATCACCATGAGGTGGCTGCGCGAGAGCAGGCGCAGCGATGCCCAATGCGGCAGTTCGCCGATCCAGCGGTAGCGCGCGTCCTCCCGCATGCGTCGCTTCGCCTCCCGCGTCATTTCTGTTGCGAGCGACTTGCCGGCCTGCACGACCTCTATCCGCCCCCCGGGAAGCGAACGCAATGCCCGTGCCGTGCAGAAGGGGTCCTTCTCCTCGCGCAGATGGCCCAGCACGCAGATGCGGAACTTGCGGGCGGGCGGGGAAGGCGTGAGCCTGGTCGCAACAGACTGGTGAATGACGCGAGCCTTGCTTCGCTGCCGCGGCATCAGTTCCTCAAGAGCCTCTTCCTGCAGTACGATCAGGGCGGTTGCGAGATCAAGGGACATCGCCGCTTCCGTGTCCTGGCGGATGTCCCGATAGATATCCGTGCCGGTCAGGGCGAGCAGGGCCGGGCGGTCCGGGTGGCAGGCGCGGAAATCGCGCAAGGCTGCGTGGCTCCTCCTTGCGTGAAGGGCGACGAGCAGGTCGCAGTCCTCGCCGTCCCATCGCGTCACGACGCGGACGCGGCAGCCCAGGCCGCGCAGGATGCGTGCCCAGCGCGTCGCCGTGCGGCGGTTGCCGGCGCGCGAGCCGGGCGGGGCGGGAGTGACGATGACGACTTTGGCCGCGGGCATGGGGGTTTGTCGGTCGGGTTCTTGTCACTATACTTTCGAACGACGATGAAGAAAATCACTTCCCGCGACAACGCCACCTTCAGGCAGCTCAAGCTGCTGACGCAATCCTCGCGCGAGCGCCGCAAGCAGGGCAGGACGGTGCTGGACGGCATGCACCTCGTATCGGCCTGGTTCGAGCGTTGCGGCCAGCCCGAGCTGCTGGCCGTCAGCGAAAGCGGCGCGCGGCGGGCGGAGATCCGCGACTGGCTGGCGGCGCATCCGCAGGCCGCCCCCCACGTGCTGGGCGATCCGCTGTTCAGGGAAGTCAGTCCCGTCGACACGCCGGCGGGCATTCTCGCGCTGGTCGCCATACCACGGCCGCCCGACAAGGTCGCGATTCGGGGTTCCTGCGTCCTGCTCGAGGCCATCCAGGACAACGGCAACCTGGGCGCGATCCTGCGTACGTCTGCGGCCGCCGGCGTGAGCGAGGTCTTTCTCGGCCCCGGCTGCGTGCAAGCCTGGTCGCCGCGCGTCCTGCGCGCTGCCATGGGGGCGCATTTCATGCTGCGCATTCACGAGCATGCCGCGCTCGAGCGGGTGCTCGGCGATTTTGGCGGCATCAGCGTAGCCACGCAGCCCGCCGCCGAGAAAACGATCTTCGACCTCGACCTCACCGGGTCGGTGGCGTGGGTGTTCGGCAACGAGGGGGGCGGGCTGACTTCCGCGACGGGGGCCGCCGCCGGTCAGTCCGTCCGCATTCCGATGCCCGGCAAGGTCGAGTCCCTCAACGTCGCGGCGGCGGCTGCGATCTGCCTGTTCGAGGAAGTGCGGCAGAAAATCGTGAAAGGCGTTCAGAAGACGTGACGGTCGAGCTTGACTTCCTGCATGATCGTGGCGGCGATCTCCTCGATCGACTTGGTGGTTGAATCCATCCAGCGCACGCCTTCCCGCTGCATCAGCTTCTGCGCCTCCCCGATTTCGAAACGGCAGTTGGCCAGCGAAGCGTACTTGCTGTCGGGCCGCCGCTCCGAGCGGATCTGGTGCAGCCGCTCCGGCGCGATGGTCAGGCCGAACAGCTTGCCGTGATGCCGGTAGAGCACCTCGGGCAGCCGCTTGCGCTCGAAATCCTCCGGGATCAACGGATAGTTGGCGGCCCGGATGCCGAACTGCATGGCCAGATACAGGCTGGTGGGCGTCTTGCCGCTGCGCGAGACGCCCACCAGAATCACCTCGGCCTTGTCCAGGTTGCGATCGGATGCGCCGTCATCGTGCGCCAGCGTGAAATTCACCGCCTCGATGCGATTGATGTAATCCTGGCTGCTGGCCTGGCCATGCGAACGTCCGATGGTGTGGCTGGATTTCGAGCCCAGCTCGTCTTCCAGCGGGACGATGAAGGCTTCGAAGAAATCGAGGAAAAGCGCGTCGGCCTCGCGCAGCAGCCTGACGATGTTGGGATCGACCAGCGTCGTGACGACGATCGGGCGGATGCCGTCCCGGCCGGCGGCATCCCGGATCTGCGCCAGGCAGTTGCGGGCCTGGGCCAGCGTCGTGACGAAAGGAATCCGCACCTGGCGAAAACGGATGCCCTCGAACTGCGTCAGCAGGCTGTGGCCCAGCGTTTCCGCGGTAATGCCGGTGCCGTCGGAGATGAAAAAGACCGTTCGGGCATATCCTTCCGGCATGGGCGAATCCTCGGGCGGGAAAGCGGATAGAATTTGCATTCTATCGTCACCGAGCATTCCGGAAAGCCTGAAATGAACCAGTATGCAATCGCATTCGATGCCCTGCGCATGACCGATGTCGACAAGGTGGGCGGCAAGAACGCCTCCCTTGGCGAAATGATCAGCCAGCTCGCCCACCTGGGCGTGCGGGTCCCCGGCGGCTTCGCCACGACGGCACAGGCCTACCGGGACTTCCTGAAACACCAGGATCTGGACCGGCGCATCAGCGCCTTGCTCGACCGCCTCGACGTCGATGACGTCGAGGCCCTCGCCGCGGCCGGCGCGCAGATTCGCGGCTGGATTGCCGGGCAGCCGTTTCCGGAAAGGCTGGAAAGGGAAATCGCGGCGCATTATCAGTCACTGGCCGGCAGCGAGCCGGCCGATGCCACCTTTGCCGTTCGCTCCAGCGCCACGGCCGAGGACCTGCCGGATGCCTCCTTCGCCGGCCAGCAGGAGACTTTTCTCAACATCCACGGACTGGACAATGTTCTGCATGCCGTCAGGCACGTCTTTGCCTCGCTATACAACGACCGCGCCATCTCCTATCGCGTGCACAAGAATTTCCGCCATGCCGATGTCGCCCTCTCCGCCGGCATCCAGCGCATGGTGCGCAGCGACATCGGCGCCGCCGGCGTGATGTTTACCCTCGACACCGAGTCCGGCTTTCGCGATGTCGTCTTCGTCACGGCCTCCTATGGCCTGGGCGAGACCGTGGTCCAGGGCGCGGTCAACCCAGACGAGTTCTATGTGCACAAGCCCAAGCTGGCGGAAGGGCGTCCCGCCATCATTCGTCGCAACCTGGGTTCGAAGCTGCTCAGGATGGAGTTCGCCGACACCAGGCAGGTCGGCCGCTCGACCCGCACCGTGGATGTGGCCGAGGCCGACCGCAACCGCTTTGCCCTTCCGGACCAGGACGTGCTGGAACTGGCCCGCTATGCGGTCGCCATCGAGCAGCACTACGGCCGGCCGATGGACATCGAATGGGGCAGGGACGGCAACGACGGCAAGCTCTACATCCTGCAGGCACGGCCGGAAACCGTGAAGGCAGGCGAAAGCCGGCACGTCCTGCAGCGCTACCGCCTGAAGCAGCACGCCAAGGTGGTCGCCTCCGGGCGCGCCATCGGACAGAAGATCGCCGCCGGCCCGGTGCGCATCATTCCGGATGCCTCGCAGATGTCCAAGGTGCAGCCGGGCGACATCCTCGTCACCGACATGACCG
>CAZVWP010000073.1:0-14302 GCA_964630805.1 uncultured Novosphingobium sp.
TATCCGGCTCCGAGACGATCAGCTCATCGATGTCGACGCCCAGCTTCTTGGCATAGATCGGGTCGAGTGCGTGTTCGGCATCGACGAAGGCCGCGGTGCCGCCCTTCTTCTGCGCCTCGGCAATGGCGTGGAGCGCCAGCGTCGTCTTGCCCGAGCTTTCCGGGCCATAGATCTCGATCACCCGACCGCGCGGCAGGCCGCCGATGCCCAAGGCAATGTCGAGGCCGAGCGAACCGGTTGAAATCGCCTCGATCTCCAGTGCCTCGCGGCTGCCCAGCTTCATCGCCGAGCCCTTGCCGAAGGCGCGGTCGATCTGTGCGAGCGCCGCTTCGAGGGCCTTTTGCCGGTCCATGTCTTCCTTGCCTTCCTGAATCAGCTTGAGCTGTGCAGCCATTGTCCGTCTCCTTGCCTAAAGACCTAATCCGGAAGGTCAATGACGACTCGTGTATTCTGTTTGTTCTTATAGAACAAGAGGGGAACGAAAAATTTTCCAACAGGCCCGGGCTCATGGCCGCGCAAGCGTGGACCGGCGGCACCAAGCTGCTATGGTCGCGGCCCGCAAACAGGGAGGCAGAGCCGTGGAATATGTGCGTGTCGCAAGCGTGAACGATGTGGCGCCGGGCAAGATCGTGCCGATCGAGGCCAGGGGCCAGAAGCTGCTGCTGGCTGAAGTGGGCGGCAAGTATCACGCGGCGCAGCGCAAGTGTCCGCACCTGGGCTTCAACCTTTGCCGTGGCAGCATCGAGGACGGCGCTGTCGTCTGCCCGCTGCACAAGGCCAAGTTCGACCTGGACACCGGAGAGGTGGCACGCGATCCCAAGCTGTTGTTCATCGGCATGAAGGCGAAGAGCGGGCTTGCGGTCTATCCGGTGAAGGTCGAAGGGGCCGACATATTCGTCGGCATTTGATCCGCGCCGAACAGGAGGGACCAGGTCAATGAAGCAGACGATCGGCGCCATGGCGCTGCTGGCCGGCGCACTTTGGTCTGCGGGCCAGGCGCTTGCCCAGTCCGCGCCTGCGGTCGGCCCGCAGCAGCCTCCCCCGGGGCTGAGCCAGGCCGCCAGCGGCACCTTCAACGTCATCCAGCTCGCGACGATCGACGTGCGGGCATTCCGGGCCGCCTGGGCCGGTCGCAAGGAACATGTCTCGCTGCCCACCAACGGCGCAACCATGCGCAACCTGCCGATCAACACCTACATCGTCTTTGCCGGCTGCAAGGAGGATGCGCGCGGCAACTGCAACATCTACACCGATTACGAGGTCTATGATCCCGACGGCGAGGTCTATGCGAGGCTCGCCGCGAAACCGCAATGGCTTGGCCCGCCGGCGCCGGACGGCAAGATCATGCTGGGTGTGGCTTCGCTTACGCTCAGGGTCGGGAAGGACGAGAAGCTGGGCACCTACCGCATTCGCACATTCACGATCGACAAGGTGGCCAATGTCACGGTGAGCAACGAGGTGCCCGTCGTCGTGGTGGAAGCGAAATAGGCGAAGCCATGGCCGAGTATTTCCGGGGCGACGCCACCGGGCTCGATATTCCAGCGGATCCCGATGCCCTGCGCGAAGCCGGGCCCGAGTTCCTGACCCGCGCCTTCCGCAAGTTCGGCTCGCTGGGCGAGGAAAACGCCGTCGCCCGGATCGAACATATCGAGCATTGCCCGGGCGGCAGCACTGGCGCCAAGCTCTTCCTCGACATTGCCTATGCCCTGCCCGACCCGGCGCTCCACACCCGTCTCTTCGCCAAGTTCGCCCGCGACTTCACCGACGAGCGACGCGACGTGCGTGGCTGGGAAATGGCGAGCGAGGCCCGCTTCGCCCCGCTTTCGCGCCTGCCCGGCTTTCCCATCGAAGTGCCCGCCGCATATTTCGCCGACTACAGGCAGAAGTGCGGCGGCGGACTGATCGTCACCGAGCGGATCGCATATGGCGAGGGCGCGATCGAGCCCCACCGGCGCAAGTGCATGGATCACCGGACGCTGGCAGATCCGTTGCCGCACTATCGCCAGGTCGTCACGGCTCTCGCGCGGCTGGCGGCGGCGCACAGGTCCGGCCGCCTCGCGCCCGATATCGATGCGCGCTTTCCCTTCAACCCGACCACCGATTCCGCCGATCCGATCCGCTACACCCGCGAGGAATTGCGCGCCGAGCTCGACCGCTGCTTTGACTTCGCCGCGCGCTGCCCGCAGCTGATTCCGCCCGAAGTGCGCACCCCCAAATTTCAGGCCGGGCTGGAACGCGCCGCCTTCACCATTTTCGAGCACGAAGCGGAGATCCAGCACTTCCTCCAGGGCGATCCCAGGATGATTGCGCTGTGCCACTGGAACGCGCATATCGACAATTGCTGGTTCGAGCGGGACGAGGCGGGACAACTGCACTGCGGCCTCACCGACTGGGGCCGCGTCGGCCAGATTACCTTCGGTTCGGCGCTGTGGGGCGGGCTATCGGCGGCGCACCATGATATCTGGGACAAGCACCTGGACGAGCTGCTGGAGCTGTTCGCGCAGGAATACACCGCGAACGGCGGCCCGGCGATCACGGCGCGGGATCTGCTGTTCCACCTGCGCCTGCACCTTGCCGCCATGGGCGTTTCGCGGGTGCTGGCCTTCCCGGAGGTAGTGACCTTCCGCGCACCCGATTGCGACAACGCCAGCGGGCCGCTCGACCCGATGTTCGAGCCTGTCGCGATGGATCCGGCGCGCAATTCGCTGCACATCTACAACCGGTTCCTGAAATTCTGGCGCAAGTACGATGTCGAGGGCGCGGTGAGGGAGTTGCTTGCCGGCAAGGCTCAGGCATAATCCCGCGCAACAGCAATCCGGGAGAGCAGCCATGAGCAAGGAAAACGAAGCGGTCGCGGTGAAATTCGTCACGGCCATGGGCAACAACGACCCTGTAGCCGCCGCCGAGACGCTCGCGCCCGAGGCCTTCGCCGAGGCGCGTGGCTACAGCAAGTTCGCTGGCAAGCGGGACGCGGCGATGATGATCGGCGGGATCGAGGCGTTCAAGGCACTGATGCCCGATGGCCTGTCGTTCAAAATCCTATCGGTGACGTCGAACGATGACACGGTGGTGGTCGAGGCGGAAGGCAATGCCGTCACCTGCGCCGGCACGGAATACCGCAACCACTACTGCTTCGTGCACAAGCTGCGGGACGGCAAGATCGTCGAACTGCGGGAGTATTTCTGCGGGGCGCATGCGAATGAGGTGCTGTGGCCGCTGGCCCAGCAGAGCAGCGATCTCGCCAATACGCTGGGCTGATTCAACTGAGCGTGTGACCAAGCGCTGCCTCGAGGTCGGCCAGCGCCTGGGCTGCCGCGGTGACTTTGATCGCATGCATGCCCAGCGCCGCCGCCGGCTTGCAGTTGATGCCGAGGTCGTCGAGGTAGACGCAGGCCTGCGGCGCCACTTCCAGCTTTTCGCAGGCCAGCCGGTAGATGCGCGGATCGGGCTTCCTCAGGCCGGTAAGCGCGCTTTCGATCACCTGGTCGAAGCGCCGGAAGACATGCCCCAGTCGCTCGTCCGCCAGCATGCCTTCTTCCGGGTAGCCGGGGGTGCGCATGTTGTTGGTGATGCAGCCGAGGCGGTACTGGCCCTTCAACCGGTCGAGCGCGGTCACCATTTCCGGCCTGACGGCGCCTGACAGCACTTCCATCACGTCCTTACCGCGAAGCTCCCCGCCCAGCGCGGCGGCTTCCTCGGCGAAGAGGGCGTCGAACTCATCGATGGAAATCTCGGATCGCTCCAGCCGGGCCCAGGCGTTGGTGTGATGGTTGGTGGCGTTGATCCTCCTGACGAATCCACGCGGCAGGCCCCGCTCTTCCTCCAGCCGCTCGATGCCCTCGAACGGCGAGGCGGAAATTACGCCGCCGAAATCGAAAATCACTGCTTTGAACTTGGTGGAACTCATGCAAATTTCACATTCCGGTTTGGGAAGGGTCGGTTGACTTGAGTCATGGCGTGGTTTGCGCGGTGATGCGAATGGAAATCATTGGCAATGGAGGCAAGAATGCGCTCGATACTCGTATATGCGGACCGCGGCCCGTCGATGCCCTCGCGGCTTGAAACCGCGCTTTCCCTAGCCCGGACCACGGGCGGGCATGTTACAGTGCTCGTCGATACGCCGATCCAGCGTTATATCTCGATGGATCCGATGGGTGGCTCCTATGTCGCCACCGATGCCCTGAACCAGGCGCTGGCTGAGGACGACGCCCAGGCCGAGGCGATCACCGGCCGGCTTGAGGTGCAGGACGTTCCCTTCGATGTCGTACATACCGAGATTGAGCCGGTGGATGCCTTGGCCTCGGCCTCGCGGCTGGCCGACATCGTCGTTCTCTCGCGTTCCAGCGCCATGGCGGGCGACCTCGCCATGATCACCCACACGCCAGTACTGGTGCTGCCGGACGAGGTGGAACTGACCCTGCCGCTAGCCTCGGCGGCGATTGCCTGGGATGGCGGCGACGAGGCGGCGCTGGCGCTGCGCAGCTCGATCCCGCTGCTGGCGGGCTGCCAGAACGTCAATGTCGTCACGGTCAAGGAAAAGCCGGGCGGCTTCCCGCCGGTCGATGCGCTGGCCTATCTCTCGCGTCATGGCGTCAAGGCGGAGCTGCACGAGCTCACCCGCGACGGTTCGACCGAGGAGACACTCGCGGCGGCGGCCAGCAAGCTGCAGTGCGACCTGCTGGTGATGGGTGCCTTCGGCCACAGCCGCATGCGCGAATATTTCTTCGGCGGCGTCACGCGCTATTTCCTAGAGGACTGCCCGCGCCCGGCCCTTTTGCTGGCGCACTGATCATCCCGGGGCTGCCCGGGCAGGCCGACAGCAAGGGCCGCGAATCCGGCGTGGGTGCATCGCCGGATGGAATGTTGCGTTGCAGCAAAATTCGCGCGGAAAAAGCTGAGACTACGAGGTTTTCTGGAGGTCGAGAGGCAATTTCCATTTCGATTCAAGAACCGAAGCTGGGTTGCAAAAATTTCAATCATAGATGTGCGTTTCGCACTTGCGATATTACTGACATCACTGCATATAGGATGGGCCTTTCAGGCATCCTCTCCCAAAACTTCCAGGCCCGGACGGCAACGTCCGGGCCTTTTTTTCATCTCCCGTCCCCGAAGACAGTTTGTAATCGGCGCAAGCAGCTCCTAGCTATTCCGGACAGCAATCCGGGGAACCAATTCATGGCCGATGCACCCGCCTCAGTCGAAACCAGAGCAGACAGCCGTTCGGTAAAATTGCAAGTCGCCGCCGCCCGGCAGGAAGAGAGCGGGCAGGGCATCGCGCGCCTGCCCAAGTCGGCCATGTCGTCGCTCGGGGTCATGGAAGGCGACGTCATCGAAATCGAGGGCAAGCGCGTCACCGCCGCCCGCGCCGTGCTCGCCTATGCCGAGGACGAGGCGCTCGATGTCGTCCGGCTCGACGGGTTGCAGCGCGCCAATGCAGAAGTCGGCTCGGGCGATCATGTTGTCGTGCGCAAGTCTGAAAGCCGCCCGGCCCAGCGCGTCGTCTTCGCCCCCTCGCAGAAGGAAATGCGGCTGCAGGGCCCGGGCGAGGCGCTCAAGCGCAACTTCTTCGGCAGGCCGCTCGTGGCTGGCGATCTCGTCGCCACCACCGGCCAGCAGCAGGTGCGCGACATGCCGCCGCAGGTGCAGCGCATGTTCAACACGCCGGCCTTCGCGCTGACCCAGATCCGTCTCACCGTCGTATCGACCAGCCCCAAGGGCGTGGTCCACATCGACGAGAACACCGAAGTCGAATTGCGCGCCGAGTATGAGGAAGCCCACGGCAACCGCGGCGAGGTCAACTACGACGACGTCGGCGGCATGGGCGATACCATCCGCCAGTTGCGCGAGATGGTCGAACTGCCGCTGCGCTATCCCGAGCTGTTCACCCGGCTCGGCGTCGATCCGCCCAAGGGCGTGCTGCTGCACGGCCCGCCGGGAACCGGCAAGACGCGGCTCGCCCGCGCCGTCGCCAACGAGAGCGAGGCCAACTTCTTCACCATTAACGGGCCCGAGATCATGGGCTCCGCCTATGGTGAGAGCGAGAAGCGGCTGCGCGAGGTGTTCGAGGAAGCGGCCAAGGCCGCGCCCTCCATCGTCTTCATCGACGAGATCGATTCGATCGCACCCAAGCGCGGCCAGGTTTCCGGCGAGGCGGAAAAGCGCCTGGTCGCCCAGTTGCTGACCCTGATGGACGGGCTGCACAGCGGCTCAAACATCGTCGTCATCGCCGCGACCAACCGCCCCGACGCCATCGACGAGGCGCTGCGCCGTCCCGGACGGTTCGACCGCGAGATCGTCATCGGCGTGCCAGACGAGAGCGGGCGGCGCGAGATCCTCGGCATCCACACCCGCGGCATGCCGCTGGGCGAAGGTGTCGACCTGGACGAACTTGCGCGCACCACCCACGGCTTCGTCGGCGCGGACATCGCCGCGCTGGCCCGCGAGGCCGCGATCGAGGCGGTACGGCGGATCATGCCGCAGCTCGATCTCGAGGCGCAGACCATCCCGGCCGAGGTGCTCGAAACCCTGTGCGTCACCCGTGAGGACTTCGTCGAGGCGCTGAAGCGCGTCCAGCCCTCCGCCATGCGCGAAGTCATGGTGCAGGTCCCCAATGTCGGCTGGGCCGACGTCGGCGGGCTCGACGAGGCGCAGCTGAAGCTGAAGGAAGGCGTCGAACTGCCCTTGCGCAACCCGGAAGCCTTCCGCCGCCTCGGCATCCGCCCGGCCAAGGGCTTCCTGCTCTATGGCCCGCCGGGCACCGGAAAGACGCTGCTTGCCAAGGCCGTCGCCAAGGAAGCGGAGGCCAACTTCATTTCGGTGAAGTCGTCGGACCTGCTGTCCAAGTGGTACGGCGAAAGCGAGCAGCAACTCTCCCGTCTGTTCGCCCGCGCGCGGCAGGTTGCGCCCTGCGTCATCTTCATCGACGAGATCGACAGCCTGGTCCCGGCCCGCGGCAGCGGCCAGCTGGGCGAGCCGCAAGTGACGGCGCGGGTGGTCAACACCATCCTTGCCGAAATGGACGGCATGGAGGAGCTGCAGTCTATCGTGCTGATCGGCGCGACCAATCGGCCAGCGCTGGTCGATCCGGCGCTACTGCGGCCGGGGCGGCTTGATGAGCTGGTCTATGTCGGCACGCCGGATGCCAAGGGGCGTGAGCACATCCTGCGCATCCATACGGCGAAGATGCCCATGGCATCCGACGTGGATCTTGCGGCCATCGCCGGCCAGACCGAGCGCTTCACCGGCGCGGACCTGGAAGACGTGGTTCGCCGCGCCGGTCTATCCGCCATCCGCAAGCGCGGCGAGGCGGCAGAGGACGTCCGCGCCGAGGACTTCGCCGAGGCCTTGGAGGATTCTCGCGCCACGGTGACGCCGGAGATGGAGGAAGAGTACGCCAAGATGAAGGGCGAGCTGAAGAAGCGGGCGATGGAGGTGACCCCGATCGGCTTTATCGCGCCCGGCATGGTGAGCTCGACAAGGGACCGGAAGGCTTGATCCCGATGCTGGCTTGGGGAGGCGGAGACAGCTTCACCTCCCCGTCCACCACTTCGTCGCCCCGGACTTGATCCGGGGCCCAAGCAGCCACGCGGCGAAGGACCGGCTGCTTGATGAAGCCACGGCCTCGCCGTGCCATGGCCCCAACCTAAGTCGAAGCGCAACCGTTGCCTGGGCCCCTGCCTTTTCAGGGGCGACGAGGTAGAGAAGGAGGCAGGCGCCTAGTGCGCCGCCCCCCAACTCGCACCAGTCCCGATCTCCACGCCCAGCGGCACGGACAGCTTCACCGCCGGCTCCGCCGCCTCGGCCATGACCTGCTCGATCACCGGCCTGGCGCTCTCCACGTCCCCTTCCGGCAGCTCGAACACCAGTTCATCGTGCACCTGCAGAAGCATGCGTACATTGGGTAGCCCCGCCTCCGCCAGAGCCGGACCCATCCGCACCATGGCGCGCTTGATGATGTCGGCGCATGTGCCCTGGATCGGGGCGTTTATCGCCGCACGCTCGCTGCCCTGGCGCTCGGCCTGGTTGTGGCTCTTGATGCGCGGAAACCAGGTCTTGCGACCGAACAGGGTCAGCGAATAGCCGCGCTCTCGCACGGTCTCGAGCGTGTCGTGGATATAGCGCTGGATGCCGGGGAAGCGGGCGAAGTAGAGGTCTATGGTCTCCTGCGCTTCCTCGGGCGTGGTGCCGAGCCGGCCGGCGAGGCCCCAGCGCGAGATCCCGTAGAGGATGGCGAAGTTGACCGTCTTGGCCCGGGCACGGGTATCGCGGTCGACTTGCCCGAACATCTCCTGCGCGGTGCGGGCGTGAATGTCCTCGCCGTGGGCGAAGGCTTCCTTCAGCGAGGCCACGTCGGCCATGTGCGCGGCAAGGCGCAGTTCGATCTGGCTGTAGTCGGCCGCGAGCAGGACATTGCCCTTCTCGGCGACGAAGCAATCGCGGATCTGGCGGCCGATGTCGGTGCGGATCGGGATGTTCTGCAGGTTTGGCTCGGTCGAACTCAGCCGCCCGGTCTGGGCGCCGACCAGCGAGTAGCTGGTGTGGACGCGCTGGGTGTGGGGGTTGATCGCGTTCTGCAGCGCCTCGGTATAGGTCGAGCGCAGCTTGGAGAGCTGGCGCCAATCGAGGACGCGCGCGGCGATGTCGACACCACTGGCCGCCAACCCCTCCAGAATGCCCTGGTCCGTAGAATACTGCCCGCTCTTGCCCTTGCGCCCACCCTTGTGGCCGAGTTTGTCGAACAGCACGTCGCCGAGTTGCTTCGGGCTGCCGATGGTGAAGGGGCCACCGGCAAGCTTATGGATCTCGGCCTCCAGCCCGGCGATGGCTTGCGCGAATTCCGAGGAGAGCAGGGCCAGCCGCTCGCGGTCGAGCCGCACGCCGTGGCGCTCCATCTGGGCGACCACTCGGATCAGCGGACGGTCGACCCGCTCGTAGATTCGCGTTGCGGCTTCCTCGGCGAGGCGTGGCTTGAGCACCCGGTGCAGCCGCCAGGTGACGTCGGCATCCTCGGCGGCATAGGCGGTTGCACGGTCGAGCCGGACTTCGGCGAAGGAGGTCGCCTTCTTGCCCGTGCCGCAGACGTCCTTGAAGGCGATGCAGGTGTGGCCGAGGTGCCGTCCGGCCAGCTCGTCCATGCCGTGGCCGCCTCCGATGCCTTCCTCGTCGCGGCCGGCGTCGAGATCGAAGCTTATCACCATGGTGTCGTCGATGGGCGAGAGGTGGATGCCATATCGCGCCATCACATTGAGGTCGTACTTGATGTTCTGGCCGACCTTGAGGACCGCATCGCTTTCCAGAAGCGGTTTGAGCCGCTTGAGCGCCGTGTCGAGATCGACCTGCTCGGGCTTTTCGGCAAACATGTCGGTGCCGCCATGGCCGAGCGGGATATAGCAGGCCTCGTTCGGGCCGACGGCAAGGCTCACGCCGCACAGGTCGGCCTGCATGGCATCGAGCGCGCTGGTCTCGGTATCGAAGGCCACGAGCCGCGCGGCGAAGGCGCGGGCGATCCAGCGGTCGAGGTCGTCGAGCGTCTGGACGCATTCGTACTTCGAATGATCGATGTCCGCCATTTCCGGCAGCGGCTGGCGCGCGGCGCCTTCGGTTGGCCCTGCGGCGGCATTGACCGACTTGACCGGGTTGAGCTGCACCGGCCGTTCCGGGCTGCCCGCGCCAATGCCCAGTCGCCGCAGCAGGCTGGTGAAGCCGTGCTTCTCCAGGAAGGCGGCGAGGGGTTCCGGCGGAATGCCTTCCAGCTTGAACTCGTCCAGCTCCATCGGCAGTGCGCAGTCTTCCTTGAGCTGCACCAGCACCCGGCTGAGCCGCGCCATGTCGGCATGTTCGATCAGGGAATCGCGCAGCTTGGACGGCTTCATCGCGGGAGCCGCGGCAAGCGCCGATTCGAGGTCGCCGTGCTCCTGAATAAGCTTGGTCGCCGTCTTGGGCCCGATGCCGCGGATGCCGGGGACGTTATCCACAGAGTCGCCCATGAGCGCCAGGACGTCGCCGACCTTCTCCGGTGGCACGCCGAATTTCTCCTCGACCTCGGCGATGTCGATGCGCTGGTTCTTCATCGTGTCGAGCATGTCGATGCAACCGCCTCCCTGATCGGGCGCGCACTTGCCGACCAGCTGCATCAAGTCCTTGTCGGAAGAAACAATCGTTACGTCCCACCCGCGCGCGGTGGCGGCGCGGGCGTATGAGGCGATCAGGTCGTCCGCCTCGAGTTCGTCTTCCTCGATGCAGGGCAGGCTGAAGGCCCGGGTGGCATCGCGGATCAGCGGAAACTGCGGCTTGAGGTCCTCGGGCGGAGGTGGCCGATTCGCCTTGTATTGCTCGTAAATCGCGTTGCGGAACGAAGTACCCGCCTTGTCGAGGATGACGGCGAGGTGGGTCGGCCCGTCGGCCTTGTGCAACTCGTCGGCGAGCTTCCACAGCATCGTCGTGTAACCATAGACCGCGCCGACCGGGGTGCCCTGCGGATCCGTCAGGGGTGGCAGGCGGTGATAGGCTCGGAAGATGTAGGCCGAGCCGTCGACGAGGTAGAGGTGCTGCTTGGGTTCCATCCGGGAGTGTTAGCAAGGCCCGCCGCCGCCGTCACCCGAAGCGGAAAAATCGGCGGCTTCGCCACAACCTCGACACAATTAGCCATTAACCCGTCTACGTCCAGAATGGTGAGTGCCGCGCGCGTGCGCGACTAGCGCTTGCATCGACGCGTCATTTTGACTATTTGAGTGCGAAGTCTACCAATGCGGTAGGCTTTCTGTGCGGCTGCGGATGTCTTCGGGGATCGGGTCGTGCAAGGTCCACTCGCTGTTCAAGGATTATATTCATGCGCAAGATCGTTCTCGTCGCTGCCGCCGCTGGCGCCGCTCTCGCTCTCTCGGCTTGCTCGAAGCCGGCCGACCAGGCCGCTGACGCCGCAAGCTCGGCCGCTTCGGAAGCCGCTTCGGCCGCTGCTGACGCCGGTTCGGCTGCTGCCGCTGCTGGTTCGGAAGCCGCTGCCGCCGCTTCGGGCGCCGCTTCGGCTGCCGCTTCGGGCGCTGCTGCCGCCGCTTCGGGCGCTGCTGACGCTGCCAAGGATGCTTCGGCCGCTGCTTCGGACGCTGCCAAGAAGATGTAATTTTTCGCCTCTGGCGAAAAATCAGGATCGGGCGCGCGGGACTGGGTCTCGCGCGCCCTTTCTTTTGTGCTGAAGCAGCGCGGCCGGGAGGCGGGTCTCTCCGGCCTGATCCAATCGGGTGAGTTGTGCGCAGCCACCTGGCCCTGGATCAAGTCCGCGGGCGAAATGCGGGCCAGGCTATGGCAGTGGGGCTCTCAGCGCGCCGTGGCGGTGCGCTGGCGAGAGGCTTCGTACCGATAGTTGTCGTAGAGGGACCGGGCGATCTCGGCGATGCGGGCGTCGCGGGCGGGCTTGCTGCCTTGGCCGGTCACGTAAATAGCCACGGCAATGGCATGGCCATCGGGCGCTTCCAGAATGCCGATGTCGCTGGCGGTGTTGGACAGGGTTCCCGTCTTGTGCGCCACGCGCACGCCTTCCGGAAGGAGCGCGGGAATCCGGCGCTTGCCGGTGACACAGCGCTGCATGGTTCCAAGCAGGACATTGCGGCTGGACTGGCTGAGCCACTGGCCCTGGTAAAGCCCGGTGAGCAGGCGAACCATGGCGGCCGGCGTTGCCGAATCGCGTGTGTCGATGGTGGTTGCCGGGTTGATCGCGCCATCGTCGCGCACCAGAGTGGCGATATCCCGGTCGATGCGGATGCCAGTGAGGCCGGATTTGCGCAGCCAGGCGTTGACGGCCGGCGGCCCGCCAACGGCTGCCAGCAGGGCGTCGGTTGCATGGTTATCGCTGCGGGTCAGTGCGTGATCGATGAGTTCCATCGCGGACAGGTAGTTGCCGGGCCGCACCGGGGCGACCGGCCCATCGAACTTGCGCGAGGGTAGCGGTAGCAGCAGCGGGAACTGGTCGGTCAGCTTGAAGCGGCCGGCATCGACCATATCCAGGAAAGTCGCGGCAATCGCCACCTTGCTGGTGCTGGCCATCGGGAAAGGCTGCTCACTGAGCACGCCGACGCTGCGGCCAGTGGTAAGGTCCATCGCGGCCACGCCTATCCGGCCTTGGCTGGCATCGGCCAACTGGACGATCTGGGCTTCGAACCAGTTTGCCGGGGCGGGGCGGGAATATTCAGGGTGAACCGCAACCAGCCGTTGAACCGGCGTTGTGGAGGGGGGCGGCCCGACCGGCTTGCCGGCAAATGTCTGGTCGAAAGCGGACTCGAAGGAGTCGGCTTCCTGAGCCCAAACGGCTGAGACCGGAACGACGAACGATTCTGCCAGGAGCAGCAGGGCGGCCCATCGGCCGAACAATCCCGTAAACGGTCGTTTCATCACGTGTTGCGACTTACCCAGGTTATGGTTGGCATTTAATTAAAACCCATCGTATCGGATTGGCCCTCTTTCGCAAAGAATCTAGCGACGAAACGCCGCGAAACTGCGGGAAATCGCTTGGTTCGCGCATGTATGCCGACTCCTGAACCCGATTCCGCACGAAAAGCCCTGTGCGCCGCGCCGTGCTCAAATCGCGCCGATCGCCTTGCGAACATTCTGCACATAGGCCGTGTTCCTGATGCCCCAGAGGAACAACCGACCCAGCAAGTGTCCCGGCCAGCGCATCGGCCGCATCACTTGCAGGAACAGGATCACGCGGGGCTGCGTGCTTTCGTTCCAGGCCTCGTGGTTGAAAGTCTCGTCGAAGATCAGAAACTCGCCGGGCTTCCACCGCCGGTAGGTGTCCCGCACGCGAATTTCGCAGCGGTCTTCGTCGGGTGGCACCATCAGGCCCAGGTGGACGTTTAGCATGGCCTTGGTCACGCCGTAGTGGTCGAGGATGTGCGTGCCCGGCTCGAAGATCGAAAAGAAGGCAACGATGACGCCCGGCACCTGGTCGATCAGCTCTGCGGTGCGTGGGCAGCGCGAACGGTTTACTTCCACGTCATAGCCATAGCCCTTGAAGAAGAAGCTCTTCCAGGCGGAGTTCTGGGCGATGCGGCGATGGTCGGGCGAAACATCGCCGAAGGAAGGGATATTTTGGCGATCGGCCATCACGGCTTGGGCTTCATCGAGGATTGCCTGCCAATTTTCCCGCAGCACGGCGATGCCGGGGACCTGATTTTCTTCAAAAAACGGCTGGCTACCGATCAACGACTGGCGACCCAGCCACCGGTTCAGCGGCCGGCGCAACCGCTTGCCGATCCAGACAACCAGCGTATCCCGTGCCGGCTGGTATTGCTTCAGTTCCATCGAGCCGAGGGTTCCCTACCTGATCGCCCCGCCGCCGTTTCCCTGTCTGACTGCCCCCTTCGGCGGTCCATGGTGACATTGATGTAGGTATTCGTTTCGCCGCTGCAAGAATAGCAAAGGGCCGGAAGGATTGCTCCTTCCGGCCCCGTATTGCTTGCCTGGATTGGCGTGGACTTAGAAGTCCATGCCGCCCATGCCGCCCATGCCGCCCGGGGGCATGCCCATGGCCGGCTTGTCGTCGGGCTTCTCGCTGATCGCCGCTTCCGTGGTGATCAGCAGGCCGGCGACCGATGCGGCGTCCTGCAGCGCGGTGCGGACGACCTTGGTCGGGTCGATCACGCCGGCCTTGGCGAGGTCCTCGTACACGTCGGTCGAAGCGTTGAAGCCATACGACTCGTCGTTCTTGTCGAGCAGGCGGCCAGCGACGACGGCGCCGTCATGGCCGGCATTCTCGGCGATCTGGCGCAGCGGGGCCTGGATTGCCTTGCGGACGATGTCGATGCCGCGGGTCTGGTCTTCGTTGACGCCCTTGAGGCCTTCCAGAGCCTTGGTGGCATAGAGCAGGGCCGTGCCGCCGCCCGGGACGATGCCTTCCTCGACCGCGGCGCGGGTGGCGTGGAGAGCGTCATCGACGCGGTCCTTGCGCTCCTTCACCTCGACTTCGGTGGCGCCGCCGACCTTGATCACGGCCACGCCGCCGGCCAGCTTGGCCAGGCGTTCCTGCAGCTTCTCGCGGTCGTAGTCGCTGGTGGTCACTTCGATCTGGGCGCGGATCTGCTCGATGCGGCCCTTGATGTCGTCGGCATTGCCGGCGCCATCGACGATCGTGGTGTTGTCCTTGTCGATGGTGACCTTCTTGGCCTGGCCGAGCATGCCCAGAGTGACGTTCTCGAGCTTGATGCCGAGGTCCTCGGAGATCATCTCGCCAGCGGTCAGCGTGGCGATGTCGCCCAGCATGGCCTTGCGGCGATCGCCGAAGCCCGGCGCCTTGACGGCCGCGACCTTG
>CAZVWP010000074.1:0-14285 GCA_964630805.1 uncultured Novosphingobium sp.
GAGAGGTTGTTCATCCGCGGGAAGGCCATGTCCGGCGCGCCGATCATCAGCGGAACGAACCAGTTGCCGAAACCGCCAATGACCGCCGGCATGACCATAAAGAACACCATGATCAGGCCGTGGGCGGTGATCAGGGCGTTCCAGGTGTGCAGGATCTGGTCGAAATCGGGCGCCGGGCGGCCAGTCAGGTTCGCCATGAAATGGGCGAATCCGTCGATGTACTGGATGCCGGGATGCGCCAGCTCAAGCCGCATGAGCCCGGAAATTGCGCCGCCGACGACCCCCGCGAAAACCGCGAAGATCAGATAGAGGGTGCCGATGTCCTTGTGGTTGGTCGACATGAACCAGCGGGCGAAGAAACCCGGCTTGTGGTCATGATCGGCATGGGCGTGCCCGTGGTCGTCATGAGCCTGGAAGTGTTCGGCGGTTGTAGCCATGATCTGCGAACCTTGTCCTTGTATGCGGGCTTCAGGCGGCGGGCGCCGGAGTTGCGGGAGCGGCAGGCGCGGCCGCCGGGGCAGCCGCGGCAGGAGCAGCTTCGACAGCGGCCGGAGCGGCTTTGGGCGTACCGTCGATCACGCCACCGGACTGCGACAGCACCCAGCGGTTGTATTCGGGCCGGGGCAGAGCCTCGACAACGATCGGCATGTAGCCATGGCGAACGCCGCACAGTTCCGAGCACTGGCCGAAGTACACGCCGGGCTTTTCAACGAACAGCACCTTCTCGTTGAGCTGGCCGGGGTTGCCGTCGAGCTTGAACCACAGCGAGGGCACCGCGAAGGAGTGGATCACGTCCGATGCGGTGACCTGCAGGCGGATCGGCTCGCCCGCGGGGACGACCATGCGATAGTCGGCGGCAAGGTGCTCGGGACCATCAGCCTCGGTGCGCGCGCGCTCTCCCGGCTTGAGCAGGGGATCGTGGGCTTCCTTGAGCATGTTCGAGACGACTTCGAAGCCGCCGTTGTCGGGATAGGAATAGGTCCAGAACCACTGGTTGCCGGTCGCCTTGATCGTGACTGCATTGGCCGGGGCCGGCTTGTACTGCTTGGCCAGCAGGCTGATCGAGGGGACGGCGATGCCGACCAGGACCAGCACCGGAACCAAGGTCCAGACAACTTCGATCGCAGTGTTGTGGCTGGTCTTGGAAGCCACCGGATTGGCGCGCTTGTTGTAGCGGACGATCACCCACAGCAGCAGGGCCAGCACGAAGATCGAGATGATCGCCATGATCCAGACCAGCGCATTGTGCAGCCTCAGCGCCTGCTCGCCGGTGGGCGAATACTGGTGCTGGATGTTGACGCCTTCCGCGACCGGCATGCCGACGCCTTCGGTCGGCTTCATCGGTTCATAGGCGCCCGGGGCAACCTTGAAGTGATCGGCGGAATAGCCTGCGGGAAGCGCGGCAGGAGCCGCCGGCGCGCTTGCGGCAGCGGCGGGCGCCGCAGCGACAGAAGGGGCCGCGGCAACGCTGGCCGCCGGAGCGCCGGCGGCAGGCGCCGCCGCAACCGGCGCGGCGGACGAAGCAGCCGCTGCGGAAGCGGCCACGGAAGGTGCCTGGGCAAAAGTTGCCTGCGGAGCGGTCAACAAGACCACGGAAAGTGCGAGGGCCTTGCACCATTGTCCCGCGCCGCGGGCTGCTTCCCCGAATCTCATGATAATGCGCTTTCGCCTTCGGTTACCGGCAAGGGAATTTGCCCCCCCTCACCCGTCTGGGGCATTCGGTTTGGCGGGCCTATACGCGCGCTTTACGGGCACCTCAAGCGCCTCTAGGGGATATTTTTCAACCGCCCGGCAAGCCCGCCGCGACGATACCCCTGACCAAGCCCTGAACAACTGGAGGAAATTCCCCGACCATGCAGGAAGAAGAAGTCCTTGCCGAGTTCCGCGCCAGCAAGGCATTGCTGGAAGGGCATTTTCTGCTCTCATCCGGGCGCCACAGCGCGCAATACCTGCAATGCGCGCGCGTGCTGATGGACCCGGAGCGGGCCGCCCGACTGGCCATTGCCCTGACCGGAAAACTGCCCCGTGATCTCCGGAAAAGGATCGCGAAAGTAGTTTCGCCGGCCATGGGGGGACTCATCATCGGCCATGAAATGGGCCGCGCCCTGGGCGTGGAGGCGATCTTCGTCGAGCGCCCCGAAGGCACCTTCGAACTGCGCCGCGGCTTCACCCTGGAGCCGGGGGAGGAAGTGCTGATGGTCGAGGATGTGGTCACTACCGGCCTCTCTTCGCGCGAAGCCATTGCCGCGGTGAATGCGACTGGCGCGAAGGTCGTGGCCGAGGCCGCGCTGGTGGACCGCTCCGGCGGCACCGTCGAACTGGGCGTGCCATTCTACCCGCTGGTGGCGCTCAACTTCCCGACGTACGCGCCAGACGAAGTGCCCGCCGAGCTCGCTGCCACTCCCGCGATCAAGCCCGGGAGCCGGGCGCAACCGTGACATTTCCCCTGCGCCTCCAAATGCTCAGACTGGGCGTCAACATCGATCACGTCGCCACCATCCGCAACGCGCGGGGCGGCGACCATCCGGACCCGGTGCGGGCGGCGGAGATCGTCGCCAGCGCCGGCGGTCAGGGCATAACCGCGCACCTGCGCGAGGATCGCCGCCACATCCGCGACGAGGACCTCGCCCGCATCCAGGCGGCGACCAGCCTGCCGCTCAATCTCGAGATGGCGGCCACCGACGAGATGCTGGAAATCGCACTGCGCCATCGGCCCCACGCCGCCTGCATCGTGCCCGAGCGCCGCGAGGAGCGCACGACCGAGGGCGGCCTCGATGCCGCGGGACAGCACAACCGGCTCTATCCCTTCGTCCAGAAACTGGGCGAGGCCGGCATCCGCGTCAGCCTGTTCATCGCCCCCGAAGCGCGCCAGATCGAGGCCGCCGTGCGCCTGGGTGCGCCAGTGGTGGAATTGCACACCGGTGAATATGCCCACGCGTGCCAAGAACCGATGGGGGGCGAGGCGCGCGTGTTCGAGCTCAAGCGGATTGCCGACATGGCGGCGCTTGCTGCAAAGAACGGCATCGAACCGCACGCCGGGCACGGCCTCACCTATGACAATGTCCAGCCGATCGCCGCGATCCCGCAACTGGCCGAGCTCAACATCGGGCATTACCTTATAGGCGAGGCGATCTTCACTGGGCTGGAGGCGAGCATCCGCAAGATGCGCGAGCTGATGGACGCGGCGCGGTGAGTCTCGCTCCAACATTTCTGAAAAAGCAGCGGACCAGCGCCAAGGTATTCTGCCTGTATATCTTCCCCATCGTTGGCTTGCTGATAGAGGCATCGAATGCGTGGGATGATTTCAGCCAAGGCAAGCCATTCAATTGGCTGAATCTTGCCGTGCTGTTTGGCTTGATTGTGTGGGGCTTCATAATCTATGCGGCCAGCATGGCGATCTTCAGGTTTGTCGAAGGCAATTTTTCGGATCGGCCCCGCAAATGATCATCGCCATCGGCTCCGACCTGTGCAACATCGACCGCATCCAGGCCTCGCTCGACCGCTTCGGCGAACGCTTCGAGCTGCGCGTCTTCACCGAGGTGGAGCGCGCCAAGGCGGCCAAGCGCCCCTTCACCAAGGCCGGCACCCTCGCCAAGCGCTTCGCCGCCAAGGAGGCCTTTTCCAAGGCCGTCGGCACCGGCTTCAAGGCAGGCGTGTTCATGAAGGACATTGGCGTGGTCAACCTGCGCAGTGGCGCACCCACCCTTGCCCTTGCCGGCGGGGCGGCCGCGCGGCTTGCGGCATTGACTCCGGACGGGCATGAAGCAGTGATTCACCTGACGCTCACCGACGACCACCCATGGGCCCAGGCATTCGTAGTTATCGAGGCGCGGCCGCTATGAGCACCCATTCGTGAGCGACGAGACAACCTTGACCGAGGTAACAGTGGAAGCTCCGGCGGAAAAACAGAAGCACAAGACCGACTGGCTGGGCGAGGTGCGCAGCCTTGCCCTGATGTTGCTGGCGGTGCTGGCCTTTCACAGCCTGATCGCCAAGCCGTTCTACATCCCCTCGATCTCGATGATGCCCAACCTGCTGGTCGGCGACCGGCTGGTGGTGAGCAAGTATCCCTATGGCTGGAACTGGTCCTCGGTCAGCTTCCACCTGCTGCCGCGCGGCACCTGGCGCGCGCTGGGCGGCACGCCGCAATATGGCGACATCGTCATTGCCGTGCCGCGCAACCGCAACGAGGACCTGATAAAGCGCGTCGTCGCCCTGCCCGGAGACCGCATCGCAGTGGTCCACGGGCAGATCGTGCTCAACGGCAAACCTGTGCCCCAGACGGTGGAGCCGCAGGTCCGGATCCCCGCCGACCCGCAGCTGACCTGCGACAGCGGGGAATACTGCTATTACGCCTTCGAACAGTACCGCACGCGCCTGCCCGGCGGGAGCGACGTGTTCGAACTGCCGACCATGCGCGAGACCATGCCCAACGGCGCGACCTACCAAATCATCAAGGACAACCCGCAAGACCCCTACGACAACATGGACGAAGTGCGGGTGCCGACCGGCCACGTCTTCCTGATGGGCGACAACCGCGACCATTCCGCGGATAGCCGCGTACCATTGGAAGAACACGGGCTGGGCGGACCGGTGCCGCTGTCCGACATCGGCGGCCGCGCTGAATTCGTCACCTTTTCGCTGGACGGCAGCCAGACCTGGTGGAACCCGCTGACCTGGTGGGGCGCCTTGCGCGGCGATCGCGCCTGGGGCAGCCTGCGCCCGCCGATTATCAAGCCCGGAGGCTGACCTTGGCGAACGAACCCGGCGAAATCGAAGTCGAAGCCCTGCACGGCAAGCATACCTCCGCAGGGCCGACCGACATCGCCGATCCGATGCTGCGCCAGGAAGCCCGGCGCGCGATGATCTGGCTGGGCATCGCCGCGCTGATCGTTCTGGCGGTCTATCTATCCGAATCGCTACTGATCATTTTCGGCGGCATGGTCTTTGCCGCGCTGGTCGATGGCGGTGCGCGACTGCTGGGAAGGGTGCTGCCGATCGATCGCGGCTGGCGCGTCTCCATCGTCATGCTGCTGACCGTCGCCTTCCTGCTCTGGATCGTCTTGTTCGCGGGCAGCCAGATTGCCGACCAGGCGGCCGAACTGCCCTCTACCGTCCAGTCACAGGCCGTGCGCATGCTGCGCTGGATGAAATTGCACGGGCTTGCCGTCAGCAACGAAAACCTGCCGAGCTTCGCCGAAAAGGCCTTCGGCGGCATCGGCGAGGTCACCCGCGCAGTGGGCGGGCTGATCGGCGGGGCGACGACGATGTTCCTGATCGTGGTCCTTGGCATCTATTTTGCGGTTGAGCCCCGACTTTACCAGCGCGGGCTTGCCTGGTTGCTGCCGCAAGACAAGCGCGCCTATTTCGAAGGCACTGCCGCCCTGATGGCCAAGGCGCTTCGGCGCCTCCTCGCCGGGCGGCTACTGGGCATGGGCGTGGAGGGGTTCTTCACCTGGATCATGCTGCAGGTCTATGGCGTGCCGATGGCGGCGCTACTCGGCCTGCTCACCGGCCTGCTTGCCTTCCTGCCCAATATCGGCGCGCCGATTTCGGGGGCACTGATGATCATGGTCGGTTTTTCCGTCAGCACCAGCATGGGGCTCTACTGCATCTTCGTCTATGCCATGGTGCATACCATCGACGGATACGTCATCGTCCCGCTGGTGGCGCGCAAAACGGTAGACCTCGCCCCGGCGCTCGTGCTGGGCGCGCAGCTCATCATGGGCGTGCTGTTCGGCATCCTCGGCCTGGCGCTGGCCGATCCGCTGGTGGCGATGATCAAGGTCTGGCTGGAGCGCGAGGCCGCGCGCAACGAGCCGGCGGAACCCTGAACCGCGCCATGGCCGCCCCTGCACCGACCATCACGACCAATGCCGCCGACTTCCGCGCCGCCGTGCCCACCGGCGGCGCGCTGATCGGGCTCGATCTGGGAACGCAAACCATCGGCACGGCCTTCTGCGACGCCGGCTGGCGCTTCGCCTCACCGGGCAAGACCATCGCCCGCGGCAAGTTCGGCAGGGATCGGGCCCTGCTGGAGGAACTGGTCCGCGAACGCAGCGTGAAGGGCCTGGTCATCGGCCTGCCGCTCAACATGGACGGCAGCGAAGGCCCCCGCGCCCAGAGCGCCCGCGCCTATGCGCGCAACCTTGCCGTCCTTGGCCTCCCCTTGCTACTGTGGGACGAGCGCTGGTCCACCGCCAGCGCCGAGCGCGGCCTGATCGAGCAGGACATGAGCCGCGCCAAGCGCGCCGGGCGGATCGATTCGGCGGCGGCGGCGGTGATCCTGCAGGCGGCGATCGACGCGCTGGCCATGGCCGCCGGGCGATGAGCGCGCTCAAGCTCAAGATCCAGCTCTATTGCGGCGAAGAGATCGCCATGGGCCCCGGCAAGGCAGACCTGCTGGAGGCGATCGGGCGCGAAGGTTCGATCTCCGGCGCGGGCCGGGTGATGAACATGAGCTACCGCCGCGCCTGGTTGCTGGTCGATACCATGAACCGATGCTGGCGCGAGCCACTGGTGGAAACGACGCCCGGCAGCACCCATGGCGGCGGCGCGCGGGTAACCCCGTTCGGGCAGGCCGTGCTCGCGCATTACCGCAAGCTGCAGGAGCGGTTGAGCGCTTCATCCAACTGCGCCGACAGCGAGGCGTTGGAACAGGCCATGTTGCCCGAACCCAAGGAAAGCCAGAAGCGCTGATCATCGATTCAACATTCGATCCTCACCCTCGGGGGAGGGGAACCGTGCAGTGGTGAAAAAAAGGGGGGGGGGGCGGACTACAACGCGCGCGGCAGCGCGCTGCCGCTTCCGCGGCCTTCTTGATTGGCTCCTTGCGTCTCGCCTTCGGCGAGCCACCTCCCCCAGTGGGGGGATCTTCGATCGGTTGACGCAAGTCCGCATGCTATATATCTCGAAACATAGCCTTTAAGGACTACCGATGCCGAACCCGTTGCGGCGCGCATTTCTCGCCGTTCTCGCATGCCTTGCACTGGCGCCCGCCGCGCAGGCCCAGATTCGCGGCCCTGTAGTCCTCGCCGCCGCCAGCTTGCAGGAAGCCATGACCGACGCCGCCAATGCCTGGGCCGCGCGGCGCCATGCCCGGCCGGTGGTCTCCTTCGCCGGATCGCCAGCCCTCGCCCGCCAGATCGAGGCCGGCGCACCCGCCGACCTCTTCATCTCCGCCGACGAGGTTTGGATGAACCATGTCGCGGCGAAGGGCATGCTCCGCGCCGGGACGCGCGCTCCGTTCCTGTCCAACCGGCTGGTACTGATCGCACCGGCCAACAGCAATGTGCGCCTGCGGATCGGGCGCAATTTCCCGCTGGCGCAGGCGCTGGGGCAAGGCCGCCTCGCCATGGCCGATCCGGCATCTGTACCAGCCGGGATGTACGGCAAGGCGGCGCTGACCTCGCTCGGCGTCTGGCCGGCTGTTTCCCGAAAGGTAGCAGTGGCGGAAAATGTAAGGGCGGCGCTAGCTCTGGTGGAGCGGGGGGCAGCGCCCTTGGGGATTGTCTATGCGACGGACGCCATGGCTTCGCGCCGGTTGCGCGTGGTCGATACGTTCGCGCCGGCCCTTCACCCGCGCATTACCTATCCGTTGGCCACCCTGCACTCATCGACCAGCCCGGAGGCGGAGGGCTTCCGCCGATTCCTGCTATCGCGCGACGGCAAGGCGATCTTCGCCCGCCGCGGCTTCATCCCGCTCTAGGCCGGGACCTTGCAACTCGGCCCGGAAGAATGGGAGATCGTGCTCCTCTCGCTCAAGGTAAGCGGCGTGGCGGTGCTGCTGACCCTGCCGCCCGCCTTCGCCCTCGCCTGGGCGCTGGCGCGCGCCCGCTTTCCCGGCAAGGTGCTGCTCGACGCGCTGGTCCACCTGCCGTTGGTGCTGCCGCCGGTGGTGACTGGCTGGCTGCTGCTGCTCGCCTTCGGCAACAACGGTCCCGCCGGCCGCTGCTTCGAAGAGTGGCTGGGAGTGACTTTCATGTTCCGCTGGACCGGTGCCGCGCTCGCCGCCGCCGTCATGGCCCTGCCGCTGATGGTGCGGGCGATGCGGCTTTCGATCGAGGCGGTCGACCGGCGGCTGGAGAGCGCGGCCCGCACCCTGGGGGCAACGCGCGCGCGGACATTCCTGACCATCACCCTGCCGCTCGCGCTGCCCGGCCTGCTGGCGGGCATGGTGCTTGGCTTTGCACGTTCGCTCGGCGAATTCGGCGCGACGATTACGTTTGTCTCGAACATCCCCGGCGAGACGCGGACCATTCCGCTCGCCATCTACGGCGCGCTGCAATTGCCAGACGGCGAAGCGCAAGTGACGCGCCTCGCGCTGATCGCTGTCGCGCTTTCGCTGCTGGCACTGGTGGCGTCCGAACTGCTGGCTCGGCGCTATGCCGGGAACGAAAGCCGCCATGTCCTTTGACATCGACGTCGAGCGCCGCCTGGGCGACGCCACCATCGCCCTGCGATTCCAGAGCGGACAAGGGCTGACAGCGCTTTTCGGCCCCTCGGGCGCGGGCAAGAGCTCGGTGCTCAACATGATCGCCGGACTGCTGCGCCCGGATCGCGGCCGCATCGCGGTGGCCGGCGAAGTGCTGTTCGACAGCGAGGCGGGCGTGGACCTACCGCCCGAGCGGCGCCACGCGGGCTACGTCTTCCAGGACGGCCGCCTGTTCCCGCACATGCGGGTGCGAGACAACCTGCGCTACGGCTGGAAGCGCGCCGGGGGCCAAGCGCGCTGGATGGAATTCGACGAGGCGGTGGCCTTCCTCGGCATGGGCCACCTGCTGGACCGCTGGCCGCGCACGCTTTCGGGCGGCGAGGCCCAGCGCGTCGCCATCGGCAGGGCCCTGCTCAGCAACCCTCGCTTCCTGTTGATGGATGAGCCGTTGTCATCACTGGATCGCGCGCGACGCGAGGAGATTCTCGCCGTGATCGAGCGGCTGCGCGACGAGCTGAAATTGCCGATCCTCTATGTCAGCCACGACCATGCAGAACTGGAACGGCTGGCTTCAGCCATCATTCCACTGGAAGGGGAACAGGCTTAAATCTCGGAGTAATCCACCATCGGCCGGCTCTCGCGCGTGCCGCGATAGTGCTTGTCGGGCTCGTTGGGATCGCCGGCGATCAGCACAAAGTCCGCGTGGACTTCGACCAGCGTGCCGACGAAGGGGAAGCCCTCGAGGCTGCCATTGACCCGATAGCTCACCGTGTCGCCGGGCTTGAACGTCTTTTCGTCGAAGTTGAATTCGAACGGACAGGCCTCGCCCGTCTCACCCATGCCTTGCATCGCAAATCTCCTTTGCGGGGCAAGATAAGGCGGGAACGGGCGGGGTTCAATCTCTTACTCCCCTCCCACTTGCGGGAGGGGAACCGGATCAGCCGACGATTTCTTCGGGCTTGAAGAAGAAGGCGATCTCGATGGCGGCGTTCTCGTCGCTGTCGGAACCGTGGACCGAATTGGCCTCGATCGATTCGGCGAAAGCCTTGCGGATTGTGCCTTCATCGGCCTGGGCCGGGTTGGTTGCGCCCATCACGGTGCGGTTGCGGACCACCGCGTCCTCGCCTTCAAGCACCTGCACGACGACCGGGCCGGAAGTCATGAAGGAGACGAGATCGTTGAAGAAGGGGCGCTCGCGGTGGACGCCGTAGAAGCCCTCGGCCTGCTCCTTCGTCATCTGGATGCGCTTCGAAGCGACAACGCGAAGGCCGGCCTCTTCCAGCATCTTGGTGACGGCGCCGGTCAGGTTGCGGCGGGTGGCGTCGGGCTTGATGATCGAAAAGGTGCGGGTAACCGCCATGGGAGTTTCCTTGCTTTAGCTGGGATAGAATGAAGTGGCGCGCCCCTAGCGGGGATCATGCTGCACTGCAAGGTGAGGCTTCAGGGCCCCTCGACCCAGCGGCTGCCTTCCTGCTTCCAGAACCGTCGCTCAACGCCCTCGCGCTTGCCCAGCATCCGCCAGCAATCGCGCGCGGCCTGCACTTCCGGTTCGCCGAACAGGTAGAACACCCGCTCGAACTCGCCCTCGCGCCAGACGCCGTCGGCAATGGCGCAATATCGCGCGCCGTTCGCGGGCTCGATCCTGTCGGACAGCAGCACCGGATGGCGCGCATCGTGCGGCCCGCCGGCACGGCCGTTGGCGAGGAAGCTCTCCCTCGGCTCCCACAGCGCATCGCCGATGCGGGCAAGCTGCGCCTCGTCCGCCGAAACCGCCAGCAGCCGCTCGCCCGCCTTCAGCGTGTTGCGCGCCAGCAGCGGCAACACCTTCTCGGCCGGGTCGCGGCTCAGCTGGTAGAAGTCGACCCGCACTTAGCCTTCCAGCGCATCCCGCACATACCGATCCAGCAGCCGCACGCCATAGCCCGTCGCGCCCTTGTCCCAGGTCGCGCCGGACTTGTCGGCCCAGACCATGCCCGCGATATCGAGGTGCGCCCAGGGCGTGCCCTTGTCGATAAAGCGCTGGAGGAACTGGGCGGCGGTGATCGAGCCGCCAAAGCGGCTGCCCTGGTTCTTCATGTCGGCGATCTGGCTGTCGATCATCTTGTCGTAGGTCGGCCCCATCGGCATGCGCCACAGCTTGTCGCCACTGGCGGTTCCGGCGGCAAGAAGCTTGTTCGCCAGAGCATCGTCGTTCGAGAACAGGCCTGCATATTCATGTGCCAGGCTGGCGATGATCGCGCCGGTCAGGGTGGCAAGGTCGATGATGGCACAGGGCGCGAATTCGTGCTGCGTCCAGGTCAGCGTGTCGCACAGCACAAGCCGGCCCTCGGCATCGGTGTTGATCACCTCGACGGTCTGCCCGGACATGGTCTTGACCACGTCGCCCGGCCGCTGCGCCCCGCCATCGGGCATGTTCTCGACCAGCCCGCAGACGCCGACCACGTTGGCATTGGCCTTGCGCGTCGCGAGCGCGAGCATGGTGCCGGCTACCGCCGCCGCACCGCCCATGTCCCACTTCATGTCTTCCATGCCGGCGGCAGGCTTGATCGATATGCCGCCCGAATCGAAGGTGACGCCCTTGCCGACGAATGCCGTGGGCTTGCCGCCCGGCGCACCGCCGCGCCATTCGATCGCCAGCAACCGCGGCGGCCGGGCCGAGCCCTGCGCCACCCCAAGCAGCGCGCCCATGCCCAGCGTGCGCATCTCGTCCTCGCCCAGCACGCGCAGGGTAAGGCCGGTGCCGGCCATGCGCGCCTCGCAGCGGGCGACGAAGGTTTCGGGGTAGATGTGATTGCCCGGCTCGGTGACCAGCTCGCGCGTGAACTCGACCCCTTCGGCAATGGCCGACTCACGGCTCCATTCGGCTTCCGCACCCGCAGGCGCGTTGACTACGACGACGTCCTTCAGCGACGGCTTCTGATCCTCGGGCAGCTTTGTGCGATAGGCATCGTGCCGCCAGCCGCGCAGCTTGAGCGCCAGCAGGAACGCAGAGGTCTCCGCCGCCAAAAGGCTCGATCCGGCAAGGTCCAGAACCATGGCCGTTTCGCCCGAGGCGAGATACTTGGCGGCAAGACCCGCGCCTGCCTTTTCGACATTGGCGGCCCGGTTGGCCCCTGCCCGCTCGCCCAGACCGGCCAGCGCGATGCGCCGCACCTGTCCGCCCTCGGCGGGAATGAATCCTTCATGCAGTTGCCCGGCCTTGCCGGTGAAGCGCGAAGCCCGTGCCCCTTCGGCCAGGACCGGATCGAGATCGGCGGGCGGATTGTCCTGATCGATGACGCGCGCCTGCAACCTGGGCGCGGGACTGGGCGCCTCTTCGGCGAACCGGATTTGCATGACCTCTCCTCAAGATACGACAAGATGCACTTCGCATGCGACCGGCGTAAAACCAGTCGTCGAAGCGACAGGGGCGGATTGCAGTTAGGCGCGGGCAGTGCGATAGGCAAGTGATGCTCCCCGGCCCGAATTCCATGAAATGCCGCCGCCGAAGCGGCATCGGCCGGTGGAATGCCGTGCTTGCCGCGCTGCTGGCGGCGCTGCTGGCGGACGCCGATCCTGCCATTGCCCAGGTCGCCGACCCGGCGGGAGACGCCGGCCCCGCCGCGACGGACACGACCGGGCCGATCGGTTTCGAGGCCGACAAGGTCGAATACAACGACAAGACCGACGACGTCAGCGCCAGCGGAAACGTCATCCTGCGCCGTTCCAACCAGTCGCTGCGCGCGGACAATGTCATGTGGAACCGCACCACCGGCAAGATCGTCGCCACCGGCAACATCCGCATGGTCGACGAGGACGGCAACCAGCTGTTCACCGACCATGTCGAGCTGACCGACGAGCTCAAGGCAGGCGCCATGCAGGGCATGCTGCTTGTGCTGCGCGAAGGCGGGCGCATGGCGGCCAATGGCGGCACGCGCGATGCGGCGGGCAATATCGTCCTGGACCACGCGGCCTATTCGCCCTGCGAGGTGGAAGACAGCAAGGGGTGCCCGAAGAAGCCGACCTGGCGGATCACCGCGCGCGAGGCCACCTATAATCCAAACACCCATACGGTGCGACTGCGCGGTGCGCGGATCGAGCTGTTCGGCATTCGCCTGCTGCCCCTGCCCGGCCTGTCGCTGGCGACGGACGGTCGCGCGATTTCGGGACTGCTGATCCCCAACTTCCGCTTCACACCATCGAACGGCGTCGAGGTCTCGGAAACTTACTATCAACGCCTCGCACCCAATCGCGACATCGCCGCGACTGCCTATGTCTATACCAAGGCCGCCCCCATGGCCTCGATCCAGTACCGCGCCCTCACCGACAAGGGCGCCTGGCAGATCACCGGCTATGCCACAGATTCGGACGTCATCCCCATCGAGGGCACGACGCCGACCGCGCAGAAGGAATTCCGCGGCTACGTCTTCGCCAACGGCAAGTTCCAGCTATCGCCGGAATGGAGCATCACCAGCTCGATCCGCCGCGCCACCGACCGGACCTTCCTGCGCCGCTACGACATCAGCCGCGACGACCGCCTGCGTTCGATGGTCGATGTCGAGCGGATCGATGCCAAGAGCTACCTCTCCATCGCTGGCTGGGCGACCCAGACCATGCGCGTCGCCGACAACCAGGGCCTGGTGCCGCTGGCGCTCCCCGCGATCGACTATCGCCGCCGCTTCGACATGCCGGCAGTTGGCGGCAAGGTGGAACTGCAGTTCAACTCGCTGGCGATCCTGCGCACCGCAGGGCAGGACACCCAGCGCGCCTTCGCCAGCGCCCGCTGGGATCTGCGTCGCATCACCGGCATGGGCCAGGTGGTGACGCTGACCGGGCTGGTGCGCGGCGACGTGTACCATTCTTCCAAGAACGACCTCACGGCGACCTCGATCTACCGGGGCCTGCCCGGCTGGCAGACACGCGGCGTGGCCACGGCCGCGCTCGACGTGCAATGGCCGCTGGTCGGCAAGCTGTTCGGCGGCAGCCAGGTCATCACGCCGCACCTGCAAGTCGTCGCCAGCCCGCCGATCCGCAACCTTGCCGTGCCGAACGAGGATGCACGGGCGATCGAACTGGAAGACAGCAACCTCTTCGCGCTCAACCGCTTCCCCGGCTACGACCGGATCGAGGACGGCGTGCGCTTCACCTATGGCTTCGACTGGCAGTTCGAAAAGGCTCGCTGGCGAATCAAGGCGACCATCGGCCAGTCCTACCGGCTGACCAACGACCCGACCCTGCTGCCGGTGGGCACCGGCCTTTCCGACAAGACCTCCGACGTCGTCGGCCGTACCGAGGTGAGCTACCGCAACTTCGTCAAGCTGACCCACCGCTACCGACTCGACAAGGATACCTTCGCCTTCCGCCGCAACGAGATCGACCTCACCATCGGCAACCAGCGCAACTACATCGAGCTCGGCTACTCCAAGCTCAACCGCAACATCTCGGCCAACATCGAGGACCTCAAGGACAGCGAGGAACTGCGCGGCGCGGTGCGCGTCGCCTTTGCCCGCTACTGGTCGCTGTTCGGCTCGAGCGTGGTGAACCTGGGCCAGAGCACCAACCAGACGCAGCTCGTCGCCGACGGGTTCCAGCCCCTGCGCACCCGGGTGGGCGTTGCCTACCAGGACGACTGCCTCGACCTCTCGCTCACCTGGCGGAAAGACTACATTGCCATCGGCGACACCAAGCGAGGCAATACCTTCGAAATCCACATCGGCCTGCGCAATCTCGGCTTGCAGTGAAGGAAATTTTTCGTTGCCTGGTCCGAAATTTCATTTCGGATCGCTCGGCACCGGCCCTCTCCCCCGGGCCCGACCACCCACAGGGTACAATCAATTGGGTGGTTGGGGCGCCGAAGGAAAACGTCCCCCAG
>CAZVWP010000075.1:0-14220 GCA_964630805.1 uncultured Novosphingobium sp.
AGGGCCGCCAGACCGGCCACAACGTCAGCCACGCCAACAACAAGACCAAGCGCGTGTTCCTGCCCAACCTGCAGAACGTCACGCTGATCTCCGACGCGCTTGAGCGCAGCTTCAAGTTCCGCGTCTCGGCGCACGGCCTGCGTTCGGTTGAGCATGTCGGCGGTCTCGACAACTGGCTGCTCAAGACTTCGGACGCCAAGCTGTCGCGCAACGCCGTCAAGGTGAAGCGCGAAGTCGCCAAGAAGCAGGCGGCCTAAGCAGGGTACGGCTATCGGATCCGGGGCAGGAGCTTCGGATCCAGCGCCATTTTCCAGAGCAACGTGCGCTGGCTCAGCGCCTGGTTGTCGTCCGACATCAGCCAGACGGTCAACTTGCCGTTGGCGCGAGGCTCGACGGCAATCGCCTCGAAATTGTCGACCGGCAGCTGCGACGAAAGTTTCGCCACCTCGACCGAGCGCCAGATGCCACCGGGCCGGATAGCCGCCGGATCGGCCAGTGCGATCTTTCCCGCGAATCGCAACGGCATCGGCCAAACCAGCCGCCGCATCAGCACCAGCACCCGCCCGTCGGGCATCTGCGCCATGTCGACCGGGCTGAATCGTTCGGGCCCTGAAAAGGTGAAGCCCTGCGGCTTGCCGCCGAGCGTCGGGTCACCGGGGAAGAGCAGGGCCCTGTGCAGGCTTTCCTCGCGCCACCCGGTTGGCCCTTCCTGCAGCACGATGAATCGGCCATCGGCAAGCCGCACCATCGCCTCGGGGCCGAGGTTCATGTGCCACTCGTGCATATCGGGAGGATGGGCACCCGCCCGGCGTTTGAGAGCGCCATCGTAGCGGAAGATGCCATTGCTGCCTTCCGCGGCAACCCAGATATCGCCGCTCCTCGGGTCGCGGGCCGCCGCTTCGGCGTCGTGGTCGGTCTTGAGACTGAGTTCGTCATCGAAGATCGGTTGCAGGCCCTGTGGGCCCGCCGGCGATCCGGGAACCGAAAAGCGCAGGAAACCGCCCAGGTCGCTGACCGCCAGCATCTTTCCCTGGCCCAGGGCCAACAGCGCCGAATAGCCGCCGAAAAAGTAGTGCGGGCTCTTGAGCCGCCACACCTGCTCCAGCTCGAACGGCCCCAGATTGGCCCGTGCCACCGCACTCGGCGGCAGCGGCAGCGGGGCGATGTGCAGGGCAAGGTCAAGCCTGCGTGGCACAGGCGGCGTGCGCAGCCAGGTTCCCGGCGCCAGGGCGACCAGCAAGAGGAGAGCGGCAAGACGTCGCACCGGCACAGTCCATAGTCGAGATCGGCCAGGCGGCAAGCGCGTGTGCGTCCAGGTGCCTGGAGCCCGATTCGAAATTCGCGAAAGCGCGAATGTCGAGGCATTCTCGCCAATAGCCTTCTAGCCGATCATTGCGGGTGCTCCGCCAGCCACTTCCTGGCGCGTTCGGCAGCCCGTTCAACGGAAGGCATCATGATCAACGAACCGGCCTCGGGCCAGGAAGCATCGACATGCCCTCCGAAGGCTAACCCTTTTCGGGCGATGCCTGCGGGAACCTGTCCGCCCGACCTAGCGCATGGGCCCCGCGAAAAGCAGCGGATCGAGGCGCGAATTGCGCCACTTGATGCTCCAGTGCAGGTGCGGACCCGTCGCCCGCCCAGTCATGCCAATCCGCCCGATCACCTGACCCTGCCGCACCCGCTCGCCCTCGCGCACCAGCAGCTGCGAGCAATGCAGGAAGGCGCTGTTAAGGCCCATGCCGTGGGCGATCATCAGCAGGTTGCCTTCGAGGGTGAAGGGGCTCTGCGCCGCAAGGATCACAACCCCGTCCGCCGGGGCGACGAAGGGGGTGCCACTTCCGCCGGTGGCCACGTCCGCGCCGGAATGGAAGCTGCCCGGCGTGCCGCGATAGATGCGCTGCGAGCCGAACAGGCCCGACAGCCTGCCCCGCACCGGCCAGACGAATTGCTGGCGCCAGCCCTGGCTGTCGACCTCGACCGCGCGGGCGGCGTTGATCTGGGCCAGTTCGGCCGCGCGGCGGATGCGGAAGGTCTCACTGGGCAATGCCCCGGGGCGGGGACCAACGGCCACCTGCTCGATCCGCCAGGCGCGGCGCGAGACAGCGAGTTCGCGCCTGATCGGCGAGCCGCTGTCGGTACGCGCGACGAGCTCGGCCGAGGGCGGGGCGTCGCGGTCGAAGGCGATCAGGAAGCCGCCGTCGCCAGCCATCGGCACCTGCGCTCCGTTCAGTTGCAGCGACACTGTGCCGCGCGGGGCAAAGCCGCGCACGAAGCCGCCTTGGGTCATCTCGCCGCTCAGCGTGAAATCCGCCCCGCGTCGGCCCTCCCGCCATTCCGGCGAGGCCGGGGAAGAAGCCGGAACCAGCGCCTGGCGCGTCTGCGGTTGACCGGTACTGCCGCCCTGCGGACTATTGCTGCAGCTTCCCGCCGCAAGCAGCACAAGGAAGGCAAGACCAGGCCAGCGCTGCCGCGCGGCCGCGGTCACGCCTTGCCCAGCAGGCGCTGCGTGGCGCAATCGGCGCTGGCGTAGGCTTCCTGCCGCTCGACGCTCCAGTAGCGCAGCAACTCGAGGGCGATCTTCTCCCCGCTGACGGCGCAGTTCACGAAGCTGCCGCTCGACAGCACGCGAAAACCGTTGGGGCCGTAATGCAGGGTGGCGGCGCGTTCACCGGAGGACATCAGCATGGAGACATGTCTAGCAAAGCGGACGAGTCAAAGCAATTTGCCCTGCTCCGGCCCATCGGCACGCCGTGCCGCAGCCGGGCGCGGGTTGCGCTTCGGCCCGCCCGGGCCGCCAGTGCTGACACGGCCATCGGCGAATTCGATCTCCAGCGATGCAGCGGTGCGCGCCACGGCGGCGGACATGACCGGCTGCCCCGCCTCGTCGCGCACGATGGCATAGCCGCGCTTGAGCACTTGCTGGGGGCTGAGCTGTTCGACCATGCGGCACAGCGTCGCCACCCGCTCGCGCCCCTCGGCAATGCGACGCAGGGCAAGGGCGGGTGATAGCCGCGCCGCGGCCAGCCGCTCCTTGCCGCGCACCAGCCGCGCCATGAGCATGGGCGCAGACAGGCCCGCCGAGGCCTTCTGCAGAGCATGGCGGGCAATGACCGTCCGGTCCCACAGCCCGCGCCGCAGCAGTTCCGCCTGCCCGTCCAGCCGCTGCGCCGCCGCCGCGAGCAGCGCCTCGGGCCTGGGCAGGCGCTGGCTGCGCATGTCCAGCCGCTCGCGCCCGAGCTGGATCGGGCGGACGATAGCGCGGCGCTTGCGCAGGCCCAGGTCGCCCAGTTGCGCCAGCAGTTCCTCGCGCACCGGCACGGCGAGTTCGGCGGCGGCCGTCGGCGTCGGGGCGCGCAGGTCGGCGGCGAAATCGGCGAGGGTGGTGTCGGTTTCGTGGCCGACGGCAGAGATGACGGGAATCGAGCACTCGGCAATGGCGCGGACCACCACTTCCTCGTTGAACGCCCAGAGATCCTCGATCGAGCCGCCGCCACGCGCGACGATCACCAGGTCGGGGCGAGGAGTGGGGCCGCCAGCTTGCAGCGCCGAGAACCCGCGCACCGCCGCCGCCACCTGTTCCGCCGCGCCCTGGCCCTGCACCAGCACCGGCCAGACCACCACGTGGCTGGGGAAACGGTCGGCGAGGCGGTGGAGGATGTCGCGGATCACCGCGCCGGTGGGGGATGTCACCACGCCGATGACTTTCGGCAGGAACGGGAGAGGCCGCTTCCGCGCCGCATCGAACAGGCCTTCCGCCTCCAGCCGCGCCCTGGTCTTCGCCAGCAGCGCCAGCAGCGCACCTTCGCCGGCAATCTCCATACGGTCGATGACGATCTGGTAGTTCGAGCGGCCGGGGTAGGTGGTCAGCTTGCCGGTGGCGATGACTTCCAGGCCATCTTCGGGCTGGAACGGCAGGCGCTGCACCTGCCCGCGCCACATGACGCCATCGAGCCGCGCGTTCTCGTCCTTCAGCGCGCAATAGAGGTGGCCGGAGGCGGCGCGCTTCACCCCGGAAAGCTCTCCGCGCACCCGCACGAAGCCGAAGCGGTCCTCCACCGTGCGCTTGAGCAGGGCGGATATTTCGCTCACCGAAAGGGCTGCGGAATTGTCGCCCGCCTGCTCCTTCGCTACCAGCCCCGCGCGGGCGTCGAAATCGGCGCGGTCATCATCGAAAGGCGTGGAAGCGGCCATGAATATCCTGCTGTTGGGCTCGGGCGGGCGCGAACATGCGCTGGCATGGAAGCTGGCGCAATCCCCGCTGTGCGAGCGGCTCTACGCCTCGCCCGGAAACCCGGGGATTGCCGAGGTGGCGGAACTGATCGCGCTGGACGTGGCGGACCATGCCGCCGTGATCACCGCCTGCGGATCGCTGCGCATCGGCCTCGTCGTCGTCGGCCCGGAAGCGCCGCTGGTGGATGGCATCGCCGATTCGCTGCGCGGAGCGGGCATCGCCGTCTTCGGCCCCGGCCGCGCCGCCGCGCAGCTTGAAGGCAGCAAGGGCTTCACCAAGGACCTCTGCGCCCGCGCCGACATTCCGACCGGCGCCTATGTGCGGGTGGACAATGAAGCCGAAGCGCTGGCGGCGCTGGCTAAGTTCTCCATCCCCGTCGTCATCAAGGCCGATGGCCTGGCCGCGGGCAAGGGCGTGACCGTCGCCATGACCCGCGAGGAGGCCGAACATGCGATCCGCGACATCTTCGCCGGGCGCTTCGGGCAGGCCGGGGCCGAGGCGGTGATCGAGGAATTCCTCGAAGGCGAGGAAGCGAGCTTCTTCGCCCTGACCGACGGCTCCACCATCCTCCCCTTCGGATCGGCGCAGGACCACAAGCGCGTCGGCGAAGGCGATACCGGCCCCAACACCGGCGGCATGGGCGCCTACAGCCCGGCCCCGGTGCTCACCGGCCTGCTGGAAGGCGAGGCGATCGAGCGGATCATCGCGCCGACGGTGAAAACGCTGGCGGACGAGGGCATGCCCTATTCGGGCGTGCTGTTCCTCGGCCTGATGCTGACCCGCGAGGGGCCCAAGTTGATCGAGTACAACTGCCGCTTCGGCGATCCGGAATGCCAGGTGCTGATGATGCGTCTGGAGAGCGACCTCGTCGAACTGCTGCTCGCCTGCGCGGAGAACCGGCTGGGATCGATACAGCCGCCGCGCTTCTCGCCGGATACCGCACTGACCGTGGTGATGGCGGCCGAGGGCTATCCGGACTCGCCGAAGAAGGGTGGCCGGATCAGGGGTATTGCAGAGGCCGAGGAGCTGGGCACCAAGGTGTTCCACGCAGGGACGGCGATAGGAGCCGACGGCGGGTTGACCGCCAACGGCGGGCGGGTGCTCAACGTCACGGCGCGCGGCAGCAACGTCACCGAGGCGCAGGCCAGGGCCTATGCGGGTGTCGATGCGCTCGATTTCCCCGATGGCTTCTGCCGCCGCGACATCGGCTGGCGCGAAGTGGCCCGCGAAAAGGCGCGCTAGCCGCGCGGGCCGACCGGGCGGTCACCTTTGACGTAGCCCTTCTGCAGCACGCGATTGCCGGTGTAATCGTTCACCGCGTAGTGCTGGAATGAGCGGTTGTCGAAGATGGCCAGGTCATGCACCTGCCAGCGCCAGCGCATGGTGAATTCGGGCGCCGCCGAATGCTTCCACAGCATGGCGAGGATCGAATCGCTCTCGTGCTGCGACATGCCGACCAGCCGCTCGGTCCACAGCTCGTTGACGAACAGCGCCTTGCGGCCGGTCTCGGGATGTACCCGCACCACCGGGTGGACGTTGCGCATCGTCTCCTGGAGATAGGCGGTGTTCGAACCGCCGAGCAGCGGCAGCGTCTTGTAGGCGGAATGCTCCGCCTCGAGCCCGTCGATGAAATCCCGCACCGATTCAGACAGCGTCTCGTAGGCGGCGTACATGCTGCCGAAGCAGGTATCGCCGCCGCCGCTTGGCGGCAGTTGCAGCGCGCGCAGCGAGATGAAGGCGGCCGGGGCGGGGGCGAGGGTCGAATCCATGTGCCAGACCTGGGTGGCCTTGGCATTCCCGTAGGTCGGCATGTCATGGACCGAACTGTCCAGCGTCGGCGGCGCCAGCGCGGCGACGGAGAAGGGATCGGTCGAGAGCTCGCCGAAGTTCGACAGGAAGTTCGCCGTCTGCTCGCGCGTGATGTCCTGGCCCCGGAAGAACAGTACGCCCTGCTCGAGCAACGCCTCGCGCAGCACGGCGACGGTCTCGGCGTCCAGCTCCTCGCGCAGGTCGACGCCCGAGACGATGGCCCCCACCACGGGCGTCACCGTCTCGATACCTACCTTGCTGATTGTCGCCATCGGCTCTCTCCTAATTGCCGCGCCCCATGCCGCTGTCGGTGACGGCATGGCGTTCGCTCCACAGAAACCGGATCTGCCGGTCCGTTATCTGCCATGCACCCTGGCGGCGCGTGTACCGGTCGACGTAGCGGATGACGACGTTGATCGTCGAAGCGCCGTCCGGATCGAGGTGGCGCGCGGTGCACAGCACCTGCCCGGTGGCGCTGTCACCCTGCACGTCGACGAGGTGGTTGGTCATCATGTGCGTCGTCGCGCGGTACATGCCGCGCATGGTGTTCGGTATGCTCGCGAGCTGGGCGTGGCCGACCAGGTCGGCGAAGGGCTCCTCCGCCTCCGGGTGATAACTGCGCAAGCGGGCGTCCGGCGTGAACACCGACAGGAACAGCGCCTCGTCACAGGCATCGACCGCCGCCGCATAGCGGTAGGCCAGCTGGTTCAGCTCGACGACGTCTTCACTTGCCATGCACCTCTCCAGCCCTTGCGAAATTCGCGCGCGAATTTCGGTTTCGGCACCGGCCGCGCTCCCCCGCCCGGCCTCCCAGCGCATACCATCTCGTTGGGATGGCCGGGCGGGGGAGCGGGGCCGGTGCCGAACGATCCGGAACTTTGTTCCGGATCAGACAAAGACTCCTGGCAGCAGTGTGGCCCGACTGTCAGGTATCCGCAAGCCTGGCCTTGACCATCGCCTTGAGATCCGCTTCCGGCCGCGCGCCATAGTGCGAGATCACTTCCGCGGCGCAGATCGCGCCGAGATGCAGGCATTCGCGCAGGTCCCGCCCGCGCACGTGGCCGAAAAGGAAGCCTGCCGCGAACAGGTCGCCGGCGCCGGTAGTGTCGACGACATGCTCGATCGGCTCGGCCGCGACGGCCGCGCGCTCGCCATTGGAGACCGCGACCGCCCCCTCCGCGCTGCGCGTCACCACCAGCGTCGGCACCTTGCCTTCCAGCATGGCGAGGCCTTCGTGGAAGTCCTCCTTGCCGGTCAGCGTCGCCAGCTCGTGCTCGTTGGCGAAGAGGATATCGATTTCGCCGGCATCGATCATGGCGCGGAAATCGTCACCGTGGCGGGCGATGACGAAGCTTTCGGAGACGGTGAAGGCAACCTTGCGGCCTGCATTGCGCGCGGCGGCGATGGCCCGGCGCATGGCGGCGCGGGGCTCTTCCGGGTCCCACAGGTAGCCCTCGAGATAGAGCACCGAGGCATCGGCGATGGCTTCGAGGTCGATCGCCGCCTCGGGCAGGAACTGCGAGGCGCCAAGGTAGGTGTTCATCGTGCGCTGGCCATCCGGCGTGACGAAGATCAGGCAGCGCGCGGTCGGCGGTTCCTCTGCGCGCGGCGGCACCGCATAGTCGATGCCGACGGCGCGGATGTCGTGGGCGAAGACCTCGCCAAGCTGGTCGTCCGCCACCTGGCCGATGAAGGCGCACTTCGCGCCAAGCGCCGCCAGCCCCGCCAGCGTGTTCGCCGCCGAGCCGCCGGAGTTCTCGCGCGCCGGCCCCATGGCGTCGTAAAGCTCATGCGCGCGGAGCGTATCGACCAGGGTCATGCCACCCCTCGCCAGCCCGAGGCGATCGATCATCGCTTCGTCGCAGGGCGCGATGACATCGACGATGGCGTTGCCGATGGCGATGACATCGATCGACGGCTGCGGCATTGGACATTTCCTTCGGTTCACGGGTGTTTCAAGCCGGCGGGCCTAGCGGCGCAAGATCACTCCCGCAAGCTGCGCCATGATCGGGTGCCCTGCCGCAACAGGGCCTCTGCCTGTCGCAATTGCGCTTGCGGCATTTCCCCGCCCGGCGATGGCCGTGCGACACGGGCTTCGACAAGGACTGACACTTCGGATGCGGCTAGAAATACTGGCGATTCTGGCGCTTGCCCCACTGCTTTCGGCTTGCGGGGGCGAAGGCGGCAAGGTGCAGAGCGCGAGCGCTGCCGCCCCGGTGAGCTCCCCACCATCGCGCGTGCTCAAGTATCGCCAGCCGGTGCGCCAGCCCGCGCCGCCGCCGCCGCAGGTGCAACGCCTGACCGGCCTAGAGAGCGTAATCGGCGCAACCACCAATGAACTCACCCGCCAGTTCGGCCCCGCCCGGCTCGATGTCTGGGAAGGCGATGCGCGCAAGCTGCAGTTCGCCGGCGATGCCTGCGTGCTGGACGTCTATCTGTACCCCAGCGCTCAAAGCCGCGAGCCGCAGGCTACTTATATCGACGCAAGGCGCGCCTCGGATGGCAAGGATGTCGACCGGCCAGCCTGCATCCAGGCTTTGAAGAAGTAGCGGCAATTTCAGACGGATTCGCAGGGTAACGCGGATTTAAGGTTATTTCTGGATAAGCGACCCCGATTTTCGGGGGCTTTTACCCATGACCATGCATTTTCGCGCTCTGGCCGACCAGGCTGCTTCGGATGGCGCGGTTTCCGCGGAGGAAGTGCTTTCGTTGCGCGGCGACGGCTGGAGCGACGGCGTCATCGACCGTGACGAGGCCGACGCCCTGTTCGAACTGAACAACCAGCTCGGCAACAGCTCGGCCGAATGGACCGACTTCTTCGTCGAGGCGATAAGCGAATTCGTCTTCGCCAATTCCAGCGCGCCCGGCTACGTCGACCAGGACGGCGCGGAATGGCTGATCGAGCAGCTGGAAGCCGACGGCCGGCTCGAGACCATGGCGGAGCTGGAACTGCTCGAACGCCTGTTCGAACGCGCGCAAAGCGTCCCGGCAAGCCTCCAGGCCTTCGCCATGGCGCAGATCGAGAAGGCCGTGCTGGAAGGCAAGGGCCCGACCCGCTCCGGCGGTGCGCTGCTGGCTGGCTGCATCGGCGATACCGAATGCCGCCTGCTGCGCCGCTTCATCTTCGCGCCGGCCAGCGACCGGCCCGCCGGGGTAAGCCGCAAGGAAGCCGAGATGCTGTTCCGCATCAAGGAAGCGACCCAGGGCGCGAGCAATGCGCCTGCGTGGAAGCATCTGTTCGTCCAAGGCGTGGGCAATTACCTGCAGGGCTTTGCCGGCATCGAGCCGCTCAGCGCCGAGCGAGCGGCCGAGCTCGAGGTCTTCATGAACGACACGGCACCTGGCATCGGCAACTTCTTCGCCCGCATGGCGCGATCCAACCCCGTCGAGGGCGCGCATGACATGTTCGAACCAGAAAAACCCTATCTCGATTTCGAGGACGAGGCGGCAAGGGATGCCGAAGTTACCAAGCGCGAGAAGGCCTGGCTGCAAGGGCAGATGGACGCCGACGGCAAGCTGGATGAACTGGAGCAGGCGCTGCTGGATTTCCTCGCCGAAGGGTGAGGCTCTTGTCGGCCTCACAGCGGTGAGCGGCAGCAGCCCGGTCCCGTGGCCAAGGTCCGGCTAAGCCGGACCCTCAAAGCATCAAACCGTGAAACTCTCGCCGCAGCCGCAGCTGCCCTTGGCGTTGGGGTTGTTGAACACGAATCCGGCGGTGAAATCGTCTTCGACCCAGTCCATCGTGCTGCCGACAAGGTAGAGCACCGATCCGCCATCGATGAAGAAGGTGCCGCCCGGCGTCTCGATCCGCTCGTCGAAGCTGTTGGCCTCGGTGACGTAATCGACCGAATAGGCAAGGCCCGAGCAGCCCCGGCGCGGAGTGGACAGCTTCACCCCGATCGCGCCTTCCGGCGCCTTGGCCATCAGCTCCGCCACCCGCGCTTCGGCCGAGGGGGTGAGGATAACGGCGGCAGGCCTTTGTCGTGCAGTCGTCGCCATTACAGCATTCCCAGTTCCAGCTTCGCCTCGTCGCTCATCTTGGTCATGTCCCAAGGCGGGTCCCAGACCAGGTTCACTTCGCAATCCCGTACGCCCGGCACCGCCGAGACGCGCAGTTCGACCTCGCCCGGCATCGATTCCGCCACCGGGCAATGCGGCGTGGTCAGCGTCATGGTGACGGTGACGCCGCCATCGTCGGTCACGTCCACCCCATAGATAAGGCCGAGCTCGTAGATATTCACGGGTATCTCGGGGTCGAAAATTTCCTTCAGCGCGGAAATCACGCCCTCGTAGATATCGCCGCCCGGCGCACCGGGGGCCACGCCTTGCGGCTTTTCGGCAAGGAAGCCTTCGAGATAGTCGCGCTTACGGTCCAGCTTGTCAGCCGCTGTTTCATTGTCTTCCATCAGGCCTTCCCCCGATACGGCGATGGCGTCCTCGACGAGCTCTTGCTCGGATGCCGCAATGGCATCCTCGACTCTGGCACGCTTCGGCGGGGGCACGCTGTCCACTTCCTCGACCGCGATCTTGCGTTCTTCTTCCATCACCCGAAAATCCTCTTGGTCCGCTCGATCCCGCGCAGCAGCGCCTCGATGTCGCTTTCGTCCGAATAGATGCCGAAACTGGCCCGCGCCGTGGCGGGCACGCCAAGGTGGTCCATCAGCGGCTGGGCGCAGTGATGCCCGGCACGGATGGCGATGCCCTCTTCGTCCAGTATGGTGCCGAGATCGTGGGGATGCACCCCATCCAGCGCGAAGCTGACGATGCCGGCGCTCTGCTCCGGCCCGAACAGCGTCACGGAGTTCAGGCGACGCAGCTCGTCGCGACAAAGCGACACCAGCCGCTCCTCGTGTGCGTGGATGGCTTCGATGCCGATGGCTTCGACATAGTCCACCGCCGCCGCCAGCCCGATTGCCTCGACGATCGCCGGCGTCCCCGCCTCGAAGCGGGCGGGTGGCGGGGCGTAGGTGGTCTTCTCGAAGGTCACCCGGTCGATCATCGCGCCGCCGCCGTGCCAGGGGGGCATGGCGGCCAGGATTTCGGATTTGGCCCAGAGCGCGCCGATGCCGGTCGGGCCATAGAGCTTGTGCGCGGAAAAGACGTAGAAGTCGCAATCGAGCGCCGCGACATTCACCGGCAGGCGCGGGACGGCCTGGCAGCCATCGAGCAGCAGCTTGGCGCCGACCGAATGGGCCAGCGCGGCGGCGCGCCTGGCGTCCAGCACCGAGCCCAGCACGTTGGAGACATGCGCAAGCGCCACCAGCTTGTGCTGCGGCGTCAGCATCCGCTCCGCCGCGTCGAGATCGATCCGGCCATCGGCGGTCAGCGGGCAAACGTCGATCTCGATACCGATACGGTCGCGCAGCAGTTGCCAGGGAACGATGTTGGAATGGTGCTCCAGCACGGAAAGCAGCACGCGGTCGCCCGCCTTGAGCTGCGAGCCACCCCAGCTATGCGCGACAAGGTTGATCGCCTCGGTCGCGCCGCGGGTGAAGACGATCTCCTCCTCGCGCCCGCCGATGAACGAGGCAACCCGCCGTCGCGCCGCCTCGAAGGCCAGCGTCATGTTCGCCGAGCGAGCATAGACGCCGCGATGGACGGTGGCGTAGTCTGCGCCCATGGCGCGGAGGGTGGCATCGATCACCGCCTGCGGCTTCTGCGCCGTCGCCGCGGTATCAAGGTAGTGCCATGGCGCGCCCGTAGCCGTGACCATGCCGGGAAATTCGGCGCGATAGCGCTGCACGCGGACCGCGCCGCCTTCGTTTTCCCAGCGCTCCAGCGCATTCCGCGTAGGGTCGATGCTGGCGTTCACACCAGTTCTCCCAGCCGCTCCAGCGCGAGGCCCTGCAGCCGATCTTCCTCGTCCGCCCCGGCGAAAGCTTCGGCGACGAAGGCCTGCAGCATCAGCTTCCTGGCCTCTGCCGGCGGCAGGCCGCGCGATTGCAGGTAGAACAGGCCCATGGCGTCGAGCTCGCCCACCGCACAGCCGTGGGCGCACTTCACGTCGTCGGCGAATATTTCGAGCTCGGGCTTGGCATTGGCCGTGGCCGTACGGTCGAGCAGCATGGCGCGGATCGACTGTTCGGCATCGGTGCCGTCGCTGCCGCGCGCCACGGCGATCTTGCCGAGGCAGCTACCGACAGCCTGACCGGCCAGGACCGAGCGCACGATCTGGCGCGATTTCGCATCGGGCCCGGCATGGGTGACCGTGGCGATCACTTCCAGCGTCTGCGTGCCGCCGCCAAGCTGCACCGCGCCCAGCGTGAAGTCCGCGCCCTCGTGCAGGGTAACGTCGATCTCGACGCGCCCATATTGCCCGCCGGTGTTGAGCACGTGCACCTGCGCCTTGGCGCCCTTGCCGAGGCTCAGCACCAGCCGGGCAACGCCGCCCTGATCCTGCACCACGGCGCGCGAGAAAGTGCCAGCCGCAGGAACGACAACGCTCTCCGCCTCGGGCAAGGGCCAGAGCGCGGCGAGCGCATCGAGGTCGGCGTAGCGCCAGGCCTCGTCCTTGCGGGTTGGGAGGGCCGCGGTCATGCCGCCGCCACCTCTTCGTAACCGCGCTCTTCCAGCTCCAGCGCGAGTTCCGGACCGCCCGTCTTCACGATCCGCCCGCCAGCCAGCACGTGAACCTTGTCCGGCTTCACGTAGTCCAGCAGCCGCTGGTAGTGCGTGATCAGCAGCACCGCCCGGTCGGCCCGGCGCATGATCGAGTTGATGCCTTCGCCGACGATGCGCAGCGCGTCGATGTCGAGGCCGCTGTCGGTCTCGTCGAGCACGGCCAGCTTCGGGTCGAGAATGCCCATCTGCACCATTTCGGCGCGCTTCTTCTCCCCGCCGGAAAAGCCGACGTTCACCGGGCGCTTGAGCATGTCCATGTCCATGCGCAGCAACCCCGCCTTGACCTTGGCCACCTGCAGGAAGGCGCCGCCGGAAAGCTCCGTCTCGCCGCGCGAGCGGCGCTGGGCGTTGAGGCTTTCGCGCAGGAACTGGACGAAGGAGACGCCGGGGATCTCGACGGGGTACTGGAAGCCGAGGAACAGGCCGAGCGCGGCGCGCTCATGTGGTTCGAGCTCGAGCAGGTCCTTGCCGAGGAAAGTGACGCTGCCGCCGGTCACTTCATAGCCCGGCCGCCCGCCGAGGGTATAGCCCAGCGTCGACTTGCCGGCGCCGTTCGGCCCCATGATCGCGTGGACTTCGCCCGCGTTGATCTCGAGCGACAGGCCCTTGAGGATGGGCTTGCCGGCAACGGTTGCATGGAGGTTGTCGATCTTGAGCATCATTGTCCCCGGTCGCGGCGCGGAGCTCCGCCGCTGGATTTGCGGTTGGCGCGGCGCTCGTGCCAGCGGTCGCGCATGACGTTTACGATTTGGGCGGCCATGGCCTCAGGATCGTCGAGCACCTGCTCCGCCGCGATCCGTTCCACCCGGTAGCCGACTTCGGTCAGGCTGCGGTCGCGGTCGGCGGTGAACACTGCGTCCTCGTCGCCTTCGAGTTCGATCACCAGCATCAGCGGCTTGCAGGCGAAATCGACGATGGCCGAGCCGATCACCGCCTGGCGGCGGAAGGAGTAGCCGCCGGTTTCGGCCTCACCCAGCGCCTTGGCCAGCGCATCCTGTGCGGGCGTCGGATGGCGGCGCATCTCCCGCGCCCGCTCGTGCAGCGCATCGAGCCGCTTTTCCGAAATCTCCCAGCCGCGGCCCTTCTTCTTGATGGAGGGAGCCTGAGCGGCGTCATCGGAAGGCACGGAAATCGATAGCGTCTTCCTCACCCCACGCTCCCCTCAAGGCTGATACCCAGCAACTTCTGCGCCTCCACCGCGAACTCCATCGGCAGCTGCTGCAGCACCTCTTTCGCAAAGCCGTTGACGATCAGCGCCACCGCCTCTTCCTGCCCGAGCCCGCGCTGCATGGCGTAGAACAGCTGGTCGTCGCTGATCTTCGAGGTTGTCGCCTCGTGCTCGATCTGGGCGCTGGGGTTGCGCACTTCGATGTAGGGCACGGTATGCGCGCCGCAGTCCGCGCCCAGGAGCAGCGAATCGCACTGGGTGAAGTTGCGCACGCCCTCGGCATTGGCGCCGACGCGGACGAGGCCGCGATAGGTGTTGTTGCTCTTGCCCGCGCTGATGCCCTTAGAGACGATCGTCGAGCGGCTGCGCGGGCCATTGTGGATCATCTTGG
>CAZVWP010000076.1:0-14101 GCA_964630805.1 uncultured Novosphingobium sp.
TGCGGCCAGCACTTCGTCAACCACCGCTGGCTGGGCGGCATGCTCACCAACTGGAAGACGATCTCGCAGTCGATCAAGCGCCTCAAGAGCCTTGAGGAACAGCTTTCGGGCGACACTACCGGCCTCACCAAGAAGGAAGTGCTGCAGCTCACCCGCGAGCGCGACAAGCTCGAGATGAGCCTGGGCGGCATCCGCGACATGGGCGGCATTCCCGACGTGATGTTCGTCATCGATGCCAACAAGGAGGAGCTGGCGATCAAGGAAGCCAACGTTCTCGGCATCCCGGTCGTCGCCATCCTCGATTCGAATGTCGATCCCTCCGGCATCGCCTTCCCGGTCCCGGCCAATGACGACGCCAGTCGCGCGGTGCGCCTCTATTGCGAGGCCGTTGCCCAGGCGGCGACCAAGGGCGGCCGCGAGGCGGTGGTCCGGTCCGGCGCCGACATCGGCGCGATGGACGAGCCGCTGCCTGAGGAAGCCCTCGCTGTTACGGAAGCTCCCGTCGAGGAAGCCGCTCCCGAAGCCTGAGGCTTCCAGTCACACGATTGTCGCACGCCGGGTCCAGAGGGCCCGGCGTCATTTCGATGTTATGCAAGAAGGATATGTCACATGGCCTATACCGCCACTGACGTGAAGAACCTGCGCGAGCGCACCGGCGCCGGCATGATGGATTGCAAGAAGGCGCTCGACGAGACCAACGGCGACATGGAAGCCGCGGTCGACCTGCTGCGCGCCCAGGGCCTGGCCGCCGTCGCCAAGAAGTCCAGCCGCACCGCGGCCGAGGGCCTCGTCGGCGTTGCCGTCGCCGGCACCCGCGGCGTTGCCGTGGAAGTGAACTCCGAGACGGACTTCGTCGCCAAGAACGACCAGTTCCAGGATTTCGTCCGCAAGACCACCGAAGTCGCGCTCGGCGCCGCTTCGGACGATGTCGAGGCGTTGAAGGCAGCCGCCTATCCGGGCGGCGGCACGGTCGGCGACACGCTGACCAACAATGTCGCCACCATCGGCGAGAACCAGCAGGTTCGCCGCATGAAGACCGTTTCGGTCTCCTCGGGCCTCGTCGTGCCCTACATGCACAATGCCGCCGCGCCGAACCTCGGCAAGATCGGCGTGTTGGTCGCCCTTGAAAGCGATGCCGGCGCCGATGTGCTGGAGCCGCTGGGCAAGCAGATCGCCATGCATATCGCCGCGGCCTTCCCGCTGGCGCTGAACGCCGACGATCTCGACGCCGACCTGATTGCCCGCGAGCGCAAGATCGCGGCTGAAAAGGCCGCCGAAAGCGGCAAGCCCGCCGAGGTTCAGGCCAAGATGGTCGATGGCGCGGTCGCCAAGTTCGCCAAGGACAATGCGCTTCTGAGCCAGCTCTTCGTCATGGACAACAAGACCCCTGTCGCCCAGGTGATCGACCAGGCCGGCAAGGCCGCCGGCACCAAGATCGCGCTCAAGGACTATGTCCGCTTCCAGCTCGGTGAAGGCATCGAGAAGCAGGAAACCGACTTCGCGGCGGAAGTCGCCGCCGCGGCCGGTTTGGGCTGAGGTCAACACCTCCCCACAACGGGGAGGGGGACCACACGCCGCAGGCGTAGTGGTGGAGGGGTCGAGTCCTTCGGGACAGCACCCCTCCGTCAGTCCCTTTGGGACTGTCACCTCCCCGTTCCGGGGAGGTTTTTCTTGGCAAGCTTGGCACAACGATCCCCAGCGCTATAAGGCCGCCCGATGACTTACAGGCGTATCCTCCTCAAGCTCTCCGGCGAAGTGCTGATGGGCAACCAGCAGTTCGGCATCGATCCGGACTTCGTCGCCGAACTGGCGCGCGAAGTGAAGGATGCGAAGGACGGCGGCCTGGAGATCTGCCTGGTCATCGGCGGCGGCAATATCTTTCGCGGCATGGCCGGCGCGGCCAAGGGCATGGACCGGGCCCAGGCCGACTACATGGGCATGCTGGCGACGGTGATGAATGCGCTCGCCATGCAGAATGCGCTGGAGCAACTCGGCGTTCCCACACGGGTCCAGTCGGCGATCGAGATGGACAAGGTCTGCGAGCCGGTGATCCGCAGGCGTGCCGAGCGGCACCTCGAAAAGGGCAGGGTGGTGATCTTCGCCGCCGGCGTCGGCGCGCCCTATTTCACCACCGATTCCGGCGCGGCGCTCAGGGCCGCGGAAATGCAGTGCGATGCGCTGTTGAAGGGCACCAGCGTCGACGGGGTCTATGACTGCGATCCCAAGACCAATCCTGCGGCAAAGCGTTATGACACCGTGGATTACGACACGGTGCTGGCCGACAACCTCAAGGTGATGGACGCGAGCGCGGTGGCGCTGTGCCGCGACAACCAGATTCCGATCGTCGTCTTCTCGATCCGCGAGAAGGGCAACCTGGCCCGCGTGTTGCGGGGCGAAGGGACGCAAACCGTTGTGAAGAAGGGATAGAATCATGGCCAAGTACGGAGTCATTGTATGAAGTATGATAAGGCCGACCTCGAACGCCGGATGAAGGGCGCGGTGGAATCGTTGCGCAGCGATCTTTCCGGCCTGCGCACTGGCCGCGCCAACACGGCGCTGCTCGATCCGATTACGGTGGAGGTCTATGGCAGCCACATGCCGCTCAACCAGGTGGCGACTGTCTCCACGCCCGAGCCGCGGTTACTTTCGGTGCAGGTGTGGGACAAGTCGAACATCGGACCCGTGGAAAAGGCGATCCGTTCGGCGGGCCTCGGGCTCAACCCGATCAACGACGGCAACAACATCCGCCTGCCCATCCCGGACCTTACCGAGGAACGGCGCAAGGAGCTGGCCAAGCTCGCGCATTCCTATGCCGAGAAGGCCAAGGTAGCGATCCGCAACGTGCGGCGCGATGGCATGGATGCGCTGAAGACCGACGAGAACAAGAAGGAAATCTCCGAGGACGAGCGCAAGAAGGGCGAAGCCGAGGTGCAGAAGCTTACCGACGAGCAGATCAAGGCTGTCGATGAAGTGACGGAGCACAAGGAGAAGGAAATCCTGACGCAGTGATCCTTCGACCTTCGACAAGCTCAGGCTCAGGATGAGCGGGCGGGGGTGAAATGACCAACGCGCGCCACGTCGCGATCATAATGGACGGCAACGGGCGCTGGGCCAAGCAGCGCATGCTGCCCCGTGCCGAGGGGCATAGGCGCGGGGTCGAATCGGTGCGCAAGGTGGCGCGCGCGGCGCAGGCCATGGGGCTCGAGGCGCTGACGCTCTATGCCTTCTCGACCGAGAACTGGCGCCGCAGCGAGGACGAGATCGGCGCGCTGATGGGGCTGATGAAGCGCTTCATCCTGTCGGACCTCGCCGAATTCAAGGCGAACAACGTGCGGCTGCGGATTATCGGGGATCATTCGCGATTTCCGAGGGATGTGGCCGATTCGGTGGACCGTGCCCTGGCGGAGACGGCGGCGAACACCGGGGTGACGCTGGCAGTGGCGCTCAACTATGGCGCGCAGGACGAGATTGCCCGGGCTGCGGCCAAGGCAGCGGAAAAAGGCGAAGTGACGCCCGCGGCGATAGAGGCGGAACTGGACACGGCGGGGATGCCGCCGCTCGACCTGCTGATCCGCACCTCGGGCGAACAGCGGCTGTCGAACTTCCTGTTGTGGCAGGCGGCCTATGCGGAGCTCTATTTCACCGATGTGCTGTGGCCGGACTTTACCCCGGAGCACTTGCAGGAAGCTCTGGAGGAATTCGCGCGGAGGGAGCGGCGTTATGGCGGGCGATGAGCCTTCGATCCTCCCCCACCGGAGGAGGTGGCAGCGCGGAGCGTTGACGGAAGGGGGCGTGCAAATAACAGCCGCGGCAGTGGCTGCACGCTGCCGCTTGCTTTGTGCGTTCGCCGCCGTCCCCCGGAGGGGGCGGATCGCATGACGGACGGCACCCCAAAAAAATCCGACCTCGGCACCCGCACCATTTCCGCAATCGTGATGGTCGCCGTCGCCGGCGCCGCGCTGTGGCTGGGCGGGTGGCTCTGGACGATCTTCGTCGCCGCCGTGGCGTTGGGCGTGCTGTACGAGTGGGCCCAGTTGGCGCGTGGCTTCTGCAAGTCGCCCCCTTCGCTGTCCGCCTGGATATCTATAGGCGTCGCCTATGTTGGCCTTGCTGGTTACGAGCTGGTCTTCCTGCGCCACCAGTTCCCCACGCTCTATCCGCTGCTGGAAGTCGTGCTGGGCGTGATCGCCACCGATGTCGGCGCCTACACCGCCGGCAGGACCTTCGGCGGCCCCAAGATCGCGCCGAGCATCAGCCCCTCCAAGACCTGGAGCGGCCTTGCAGGCGGCATGATCGCCGCCGCGCTGGTAATGGTTGCCATTACCTGGCTTGAGGTGCGGCATTCCTTCTCGATGGAAGGCGGCTGCGCCACCTCGCGGACCTGCCCGGCCTTTGCCGACCAGGCGATCCCGGTCGCGCTGTCGGGCTTCGTACTCGCCATTGTTGCCCAGGCTGGCGACTTTTTCGAAAGCTGGATGAAGCGCCGGGCGGGGGTGAAGGATTCCGGACATCTGATCCCCGGCCACGGCGGACTGTTCGATCGTGTCGACGGACTGATGGCGGTCGCCTTCATCAGCGGCTTTGTTCCACTGGTTGTGGCGCTAGTTGCTTCGCTAATGGGCGAGTCCCTGCTACCAAGCCCGGCATGACCCAGCGCTCCATCTCCATCCTCGGCGCCACCGGTTCGATCGGCGCATCGACGCTCGACCTGATCCGGAGGGAGAAGGACAAGTGGCGGGTGGTCGCGCTGACCGCGCACAGCAATGCGGCAGAGCTTGCGAAACTCGCCCGGGAATTTTCGGCCGAGATAGCCGTTATATCAGATGAGAGTCGTTTGCCGGATCTCAAGGATGCGCTCTTCGGGTCGCAAACGGAGAGCGCGGGGGGGCAGGCGGCTCTCAACCAGGCGGCGGCGCGTCCCGCGGACGTGGTGATTGCCGCGATCGTCGGCTGTGCGGGGCTGGAGCCCACTATGGCTGCGATCGAGCAGGGCACCACCGTCGGCCTCGCCAACAAGGAATCGCTTGTTTCGGCGGGCGAGGTACTGACCGCCGCGGTGGAGAAGCACGGCGCAACGCTGCTGCCGGTGGACAGCGAGCACAACGCCATCTTCCAGTGCCTCGCCGGCAACCGGCTCGGCCAAGTGCGCTGGATCACGCTCACGGCCAGCGGCGGCCCCTTCCGCGACTGGACACTGGAAGAACTGCACAGCGCCACGCCCGCACAGGCCGTCAAGCACCCCAACTGGGACATGGGCGCCAAGATCAGCGTCGATAGCGCCACCATGTTCAACAAGGGACTGGAGCTGATCGAGGCCTATCACCTGTTCCCGGTCGGCCTCGACAAGCTGCGCATCATCGTTCACCCGCAGTCGATCGTCCATTCCATGGTCGAATACGTCGACGGGTCGACCTTGGCCCAGCTCGGCCCTTCGGACATGCGCGTGCCCATCGCCTCGACCCTTGCCTGGCCGCAGCGGATGAAAACGCCCTGCGAGCCGCTCGACCTGGCTGCCATCGGCACGCTGACCTTCCGCGCACCCGACGAGGTGCGCTTTCCCGCCACGCGCCTCGCCAGGCAGGCGGCCGAGGCGGGCGGAGCGATACCCGCCGTGCTCAATGCGGCGAACGAAGTGGCGGTTGCCGCGTTTCTGGCCGGTCAGATTCCGTTCACCCGGATTGCCGCATATGTCGAGGATGTGCTTGGAGCCTACGCGCCGCCCGCGCCCGCTGTCCTTGGCGATGTCATTGCCGTCGATGCCGAGGCGCGGCTGCGCGCGCGGGCATTGATGGAGCCCGCCTGACTTGCTTCAATCCCCCTCAATCCTGGTGACGATCCTCGCCTTCGTGCTCCTGCTGGGGCCGCTGGTGGTGGTGCATGAGCTCGGCCACTATCTCGTTGGCCGGCTGTTCGGGGTGAAGGCTGATGCCTTTTCGGTCGGCTTCGGCAAGGAGATCTTCGGCTGGACCGACAAACGCGGCACGCGCTGGAAGCTCTCGTCCGTGCCGCTGGGCGGCTATGTCCAGTTCGCCGGCGACTGGAACGCCGTCGGCATGCCCGACGGAGAGCTGAACGAGCTTTCTCCGCACGACCGAGCGCAGACTTTCCACGCCAAGCCGCTGTGGCAGCGCGCGCTGATCGTCGCGGCCGGGCCGGTGACCAATTTCGTCGTCGCCGTCGCCATCTTCGCGGCCTTCAACATGGCCTATGGCCGGATCGTGGCGGTGCCGGAGATTTCGGGTTTCGAGGAAAAGTCCGACGCGCGCGCGGCAGGCCTGCGGATCGGCGACGTTATCACCGCGGTCGATGGCAACCGCGTCGATTCGGTAACCGAGCTGCCGATACTGGTCGCGCCCTATCCGGGGCGGACGCTTTCGGTGGAAGTCAGGCGTGATGGCCGTCCGGTCACAGTCCCGGTCAAGCTGGCGTCGCAGGTGATGCATGACGAGTTCGGCAATTCCGGCACCGTCGGCGACCTCGGCATCGATTTTGCCGTACCCGAAGTGGCGCAGATGGAGCGCGGATCCGCGGCGAGGGCCGCCGGCATGCAGGTGGGAGACCGGATCGTCGCCATCGATGGCCGGCCGGTGACCAGCTTCGAGGACATTCGCGAGGTGGTGAGGCCCAATCCGGGCAAGACCGTCCGGATCGACTATCGCCGCGGCGGCGAGTTGCGCGATACGGTGGTGACCATCGCCGGGGTCAAGGGCAGGGACGAGCAGGGCAGGCCGGTCACGCGGGGCCAGCTGGGTATCCGGGGCGGCAAATTCGTCTCGCTCGGAGCGGTGGAATCGGTGCGGCTGGGGCTGGACCAATCGGTCGATGCAGTGGGCGTTATGATCGCCGGAATCGGTCAGATCGTCAGCGGCGAGCGCTCGGTCAAGGAGCTTGGCGGACCTATCCGGATCGCCAAGATGTCGGGGGAGCGGCTGAGCCTCGGCTGGATCGATTTCGTCGAGTTCGCGGCTTTCATCTCGATTAATTTGGCATTCATTAACCTGCTGCCAATTCCTGCTCTCGACGGCGGGCACCTGGCTTTCTACGCAGCCGAAGCGGTGCGTCGCAAGCCATTGGGATTGCGCAGTCAGGAATGGGCGTTCCGCACCGGACTGGCACTCGTGCTTGCGCTGATGCTGTTCGTAACGATCAACGATATTGCCTCGCTGCGTCTATTTGGCGGGTAGGTAGTGGAGAACCGCGCCAGAACCACCCGGCAATCCGACAGATAGCTTGATTGGCCGCACTGCATCGGGCAGAGGCGGCGGGTACGAGCGGGACGGGAAACTGTCACTGCTGCCGATTCTATGGTTGGCGCAGTCTGTTCCGGTGGCTGGGCAACTCCTGGTGGTGGCGAAGATAGGAATGAGTATGAATTCCAGCATTGAGGCCCGCAGCCTTTCGAAATTCGCCGTGGCCTTGATGGGGACTTCGATTCTGGCTGGCTTGCCGGCCGTCGCCTTTGCCCAGGCGCAGCCCGCGCCTGCCGAATCCGCTGCCGCGCTTGCGCCCGTCGCTGCGCCCGCGCCCGAAGCGCCGCCGGCACCGATTATAATCCAGTCCATCGTGGTGACCGGCAACCAGCGGCTCGAGCCAGATACCATCCGCAGCTACATCCGCCTGCGCGCAGGCCAGCCCTATACCCAGGCCGCCGCCGACCAGGCGCTGAAGGACCTGTTCGCCACCGAGCTGTTCGCCGATGTCCAGGTCAACAACGATGGCGGCAACGTGACCATCACGGTCAAGGAAAACCCGGTCGTCAACCGCATCGTGCTGGAAGGCAACAAGCGGATCAAGGAAGACAAGATCCTGCCCGAGATCAAGCTCTCGCCCCGGCAGATCTTCACCCGTTCCAAGGTCCGCGCCGACGTTGCCCGCATCATAGAGCTCTACAAGCGCCAGGGCCGCTTCGCCGCGGTGGTCGAGCCGAAGATGGTCCAGCTCGAGCAGAACCGCGTCGATATCGTCTACGAGATCAACGAAGGGCCCAAGAGCAAGGTCCGCCAGATCAACATCATCGGCAACGAACGTTTCGGCGATGGCAAGCTGCGCGGCCAGATGGTGACCAAGCAGGCGCGCTTCACCCGCCTGTTCAGCTCTGGCACCAGCTATGATCCGGACCGCATGGCCTTCGACCAGCAGAAGTTGCGCCAGTTCTACCTGACCGAAGGCTATGCCGATTTCCGCGTGATTTCGGCCGTCGCGGAACTGACGCCGGACAAGAAGGACTTCGTCATCACCTATGTGGTCGAGGAAGGGCAGCGCTACAAGTTCGGCGACGTCAAGGTCGACAGCCAGCTGCGCGATTTCGACAGCGAGAAGCTGGCCGCCCGCATGCCGATGCACAAGGGCGACTGGTACAATGCCAAGATCGTCGAGGACACGGTCGACCAGCTGAACCAGACTGCCGGCGCCTTCGGCTATGCCTTCGCCGACGTCAGGCCCGAATATTCGCGCGACAAAGACAACCTGACGATGGGAATAAACTTCGTCATTGGCGAAGCGCCGCGCGTCTATGTCGAGCGGATCGACATCAACGGCAACACGCTGACCCAGGACAAGGTCATCCGCCGCGAGTTCCGCATTGCCGAGGGCGACGCCTTCAACTCGCTGCAGGTCAAGCGCTCGACCAACCGCATCAAGTCCCTGGGCTACTTCCAGGAGAAGTTCGAGGTCGAGCAGAAGCCCGGCAGCGGGCCCGACCGCATCGTGTTGGAAGCCAATGTCGAGGAAAAGCCGACCGGCGAATTGCAGCTCTCGGCCGGCTTCTCCAGCATCGAAAACTTCATCTTCTCCGCCTCTGTGCAGCAGCGCAACTTCCGCGGGCGGGGGCAGACCGTTGGCCTGTCGGGCTCCTATTCGAAGTATTCGAAGAGCGTCCAGGTCAGCTTCATCGAACCCTACCTGTTCGATCGCAACGTCTCGCTGGGCGTCGACATCTATCGGCGCGACTACAACAGCTTCAACTTCGGCATCGATAACCAGCGCAACACCACCTATGCGCAGGCGACAACCGGCTTCCAGCTCCGGCTCGGCATTCCGCTGACCGAGTACCTCACCACGGTCGCCAGCTACACGCTGAACCACGACAACGTGACGCTGGACCCGATCCAGTTCTACACCAACGGCGAGTGCGATCCGCTGCTCGCGGGCCGCTACCTGTGCGACGCCATCGGCAAGCGCACCAGCTCGATCCTTGGCCTGTCGCTGATCTACGATACGCTGGACAACCGCCAGCACCCGAGCCGCGGCCGGCTTATGTCGGTCAGCGGCGACTTTGCCGGCCTGGGCGGTTCTGTGAAGTACGGCCGCCTGCGTCTCAACGCGGCGCAGTACTGGAATCTCGGCAAGAACTGGATCTTCTCGGTCCAGGCCGAAGGCGGCATCATCAAGTCGTTCGACCATAGCGGAACGGTCGATGCCGACGGGTTCGGCGCCGACGACGTCCGCCTGACTGACCGCTTCTTCCTGGGTGAGCCGCAGATGCGCGGCTTCGACATCCGCGGCATCGGCCCGCGCGTGGTGCGCAAGCAGTTCCAGACTGACTCTCAAGGCGTCATTCTGCTCGACGAAAATGGCAACCAGTTGTTCAACGAGGACCGGAACAGCTGGAGCGACGACGCTATCGGCGGCCACTATTACTACCAGGGCCGCGCCGAGCTGGAAATTCCGCTGGGGTCGGGCGCCAAGGAGCTTGGCATTCGTCCCTCCATCTTCATGGACGTCGGCGCTGTCTGGGGGGTGCGGTCGCCCAAGCTGCTTGAGCGGACGACGATCACCGACATCCCCTTTGTCGACGAGGCTGGCAATACGCTCTACACGCAGATCGATTCTGCCGATTTGGTGACAGACCCGGAAACCGGCGCGGTTAGCTGCACCAATGTCGTGGCATCGACCACGACCAGCTCTACAAACCCCAATCCGCCGGCTTGCCTGACTTCAAATCTCAATGAAGTCCAGCTCCGCTCGCGCATTGCCCCGTTCAAGGAATTCTTCCTCGGCAACACCTGGAAGCCGCGCCTGGCGATCGGCTTCGGCTTCAACTGGAATTCGCCATTCGGTCCCTTCCGCATCGACATCTCCAAGGTGCTGATCAAGCGCGATGGCGACGACACCAAGACATTCACATTCAACGTAGGAACCCAATTCTGATGAAAACCCTTTTCCGCACCGTCGCGGTTGCCGGCCTCATGCTCGGTGCCTCGCAAGCCGCACTCGCCGCCAAGAACGAGGCTCCGGCCCCGGCTGCCGTTTCTTCCGCCGGTCCCGCCGTTCCCGGCCTTGCCGTCGTCGACATGGAAGGCGTCGTCGCCAATTCGAACGCCTTCAAGGTGGCCCAGCAGCAGCGCCCGGTGACCTACAAGGCGACTTTCGATGCCGCCGAGTCCCGGAAGAACCAGATCACCGCGCAGCTCCAGCCGCTGATCGACAAGTTCAACCGCGACCGCCAGGCGCCGACTGCCAACACCCCGGCCGGCCAGGCCTCGCTGCAGCAGCAGGCCGAGTCCATCCAGCGCATCCAGCAGAGCGGTCAGCAGGAGCTGCAGAACATCCTGCGTCCCGTCGCCCTCTCGGAAGCGTATGTCACCGAGCAGATCAGCGACAAGCTGAGCGCTGCGGTCCAGGCGGCGATGACCAAGAACAAGATCTCGATCGTGGTCAATCCGCAGGCCGTCGTTGCCGCTGCCGGCTCATATTACAGCCTGAACCAGGCAATCGTCGACGAGCTGAACGCCGCGATCCCCGCCGCGCAGCTGGTTCCGCCCAATGGCTGGGAGCCGCGTGAAATTCGCGAGCAGCGCGCGGCGCAGCAGGCCGCCCAGCAGGGCCAGCAGGCTCCCGCCGCGTCCGGCCAGCCCGCGCCGCGTCCGGCAACGCCGGCCGGTCCGTCGCCGGATGGCCGCTAAGCTGGCGGGCTGGGGGCAGCCATGACGGAAGAAGCAAAGGGCGGCGGGGCGGCAGCCGCCCCTGCCTACGACATCGTCAGGATACTCGCTGCGCTGCCGCACCGCTACCCGCTGCTCCTGGTGGACCGGGTGCTGTCGCTGGAGATTGGTGAGCAGATCACGGCGGTGAAGGCCGTCAGCTTCAACGAGCAGTTCTTCCAGGGGCATTTCCCCGGCCGGCCGATCATGCCGGGCGTGCTGCAGATCGAGGCGCTGGCCCAGACCGCGGCGATCCTGGCGATCGAGACGCTGGAACTGGCTGGCTCGGGCAAGCTAGTCTATTTCATGTCTATCGACGAGGCGAAGTTCCGCTCGCCGGTGGAGCCCGGAGTGCTGCTCCAACTCGAAGTCGGCTTCGTCCAGAAGCGGGCGCGGGTCTGCAAGTTCTGGGGCAAGGCCTCGGTCGAGGGCAAGGTGACCTGCGAGGTGCACTTCACGGCGATGATCGCCGATCCGCCGGGGTAAAGCCTACCCCGCTGCGACTAACGATTGCTGCGCAATCGAAGTCTCGCTCCCCTCCCGCTTGCGGGAGGGGTTGGGGGTGGGCCAGTCAACGGGTTGCCAACGGGACAACTCCCCGCTATGCGCCCGCCTTCCATTCGGGGCCGGTCGGAACCGGCCATAGCGAAAGACCAAGATCATGAAGACCGAAGGCCATCCCGATTATCACACGATCAACGTGCAGATGACCGACGGCACCACCTTCCAGACGCGCTCCACCTGGGGCAAGGAAGGCGATACGCTGGTGCTGGAAATCGACCCCACTTCGCACCCGGCCTGGACCGGTGGCAACCAGCGCCTGCTCGATGCCGGCGGCCGCGTTGCCCAGTTCAACAAGCGTTTCGGCGGGCTCACCCTCAAGAAGGGCTGATCTGCGGGAATTACCGGTTTTTGGCGGCCCGTCCCCTCTGGGGGCGGGCTGTCGCGTATTCGGCGAATTCATTTCCCCGCACCCATTCTTCGTTACCCTGAACTTGTTTCAGGGTCGGCTGACGGTTTGCGCGGTGGCGGCAATACTCTTGCGAACGGTGCACCTGTCACTGGAATCGCCGAATGCGCGGAGAGGAGACCCTGAAACAAGTTCAGGGTGACGGTAATTGGCAATTCGGGTTTGGAGAGGCCGCTGGCCTCAATCCATCAGGACATGCCAGCTCGCCCGGTCCGTGGGGATCGGACGGAGGAATTCCATGCCTGCCTCGCCGTCGCGCATCCAGCGCACTATGGCCTGGACCGGGGGTTCCTCCTCGAGCGCGATTGAGACGAACTGGCCGATGCGCAGCCAGTCCGCCTGGCTGGTTACGCGCACGCCGTGGAGGGAAAGGTCGGTAAGTTCCGCCTCTGCGGAGCGGCCGCGCGGGCAGGTCATGGTCGCAAGGGCACAGATAGACTGCCGGACCATGCGGCGCCGCTCATGGGTGACAGCGTGCATCGGCTCGTCGATCCGGCTGGATAGCGCGTTCATAGTTATTTCCCTGTGCCCTGTTGCAGCCGCCCGCGACCCCTGCGCCTGCGGTAAACAGGACTATCCGAGAAATGCTTAATCGATGATGATGGCGAAGGCTTAACCGCTCTTCACCTTTGCGGGCCTAGGGCAGCATATTTTGCTTCCAAATTGCCCGTTCCTGTGCAAATGCGCGGCCCGCGTCGGGCGAGGGTCCGGCGCTTGTGTGGCGACCGTAGCTCAGTTGGTTAGAGCGCCGGTTTGTGGTACCGGAGGTCGTGGGTTCGAACCCCATCGGTCGCCCCATTCTTTCCTGTTTTTCGTGGCAAGGCCCCCTCGTGCTTTGCCGCACCGGGTGCCAAAGCCACGCGCAGATGAACGATCCCGCATCGATTGCCCGCGAAGCGCTGAACCAGTGGAATTTCGTGATCGCCGCCTATGCCATCGGCCTGGGCGCAACCTTGGCGCTGTTGGCCTGGAGCTGGATCGCCATGCGCCGCGCCGAGCGCCGCCGCGACCGGAGCCGGGAGCAATGACCACCCGAATAAAGCCAAAGCACCAGCGTCTGGTGCTGGTCCTCGCCGCACTGGCCGCGCTGGTCATTGCCGGCCTGCTGGCGGCCTGGGCCTTGCGCAACCAGGCGAGCTATTTTTACGTCCCCAGCGACATGGTCCGCGAAAAGCCCGCGCCCGACCAGGCCGTACGCCTCGGCGGCATGGTCGAGCGCGGCTCGATCCGGCGCGAGGCGGACGGGGTGACCATCGCCTTCGTCGTCGGCGACGGCAAGGCGCGGGTGCCGGTGCGTTTCAAGGGCATCGCGCCGGACCTGTTCGTCGAGGGCTCGGGCGTGGTAGCCGAAGGCAAGCTGGGCGCGGACGGGACTTTCACCGCCGACAACCTGCTGGCCAAGCATGACGAAAATTACGTTCCGCGCGAGATGAAGGACATGACCGGCGACCAGGCCAAGCGCGTCGTGGCGGAAACCAGGTGATCGCGGAATTCGGCCTTGCCGCGCTCTGGCTGGCCGCCGCGCTGGCGCTGTTGCAGTTGGCGGCGGGCGCGCTGTCGCTGACCGGCCGGGGCGCCGAGATCGGCGGCGTGGTCCGCCCTGTCGCCATGGTGCAGGGGCTGATGGCGCTGCTGAGCTTCGGCGCGCTGATCCTGCTGTTCTGCAACAGCGACATGTCGGTGAAGCTGGTCGCCGAGAATTCCCATTCGGCCAAGCCCTTCATCTTCAAGCTTGCCGGGACCTGGGGCAACCACGAAGGCTCGATGCTGCTGTGGGTGACGGTGATGGGCATGGCCGGGGCTTTTGTCGCCCGGCTGGAAAAGCGCCTTCCGGACGCGACGATCCTGGCGACGCTGGCGGGGCAGGCCTTTGTCAGCCTTGGCTTTTACGGATTCCTGCTGATTGCCTCCAATCCCTTCGCCCGGCTCGATCCGGCCCCGGCGGACGGGCAGGGGCTGAACCCCTTGCTGCAGGACATCGGCCTCGCCTTCCACCCGCCGACGCTCTACCTCGGCTATGTCGGGCTTTCCGTGGCATTCAGCTTCGCGGTCGGCGCGCTGTTGACGCGCGAGGTCGGGCCGGCCTTCGCCAAGGCCATGCGGCCCTGGGTGCTGGGTGCCTGGATCTTCCTTACGCTTGGCATCACCGCCGGTTCCTACTGGGCCTATTACGAGCTCGGCTGGGGCGGCTGGTGGTTCTGGGACCCGG
>CAZVWP010000077.1:0-13853 GCA_964630805.1 uncultured Novosphingobium sp.
TCGTGCCGCTGACCACGAGCTGCGCGCTGATGCTCAAGTTCGAATGGCCGCTGATCGAGCCGGAGAACGAGAACGTGGCCCTGCTCTCGCGCCATACCTTCGACGTTTCGGAATATGTCGTGCGGCTATCGAAGGACGTGGGCCTCGCCCCGATCGATTCGATGCCGAAGTCGATCGCCGTCCACTTCGCCTGCCACGCCCGCGCCCAGAACATGGGCCCCAAGGCAGTCGAGATGCTCAGGCTGATTCCCGAGGCCAAGCCGCAGCTCACCGAACGCTGCTCCGGCCACGGCGGCAAGTGGGGCATCTTCGAGCAGAACTTCGACCGCGCCATCAAGGTGGGCAAGACTGCCGGCAAGAACCTTATGAAGGACAACCCTGACCTGGTCGTGTCCGAATGCCCGCTTGCCGGCCCGCACCTGCGCCAGGTGATCGAGGCCAATGGCGCGGAACCGCCGGCCCGCATCGGACATCCCATCGAAGTCATGGCCCAAGCATACGGATTGTAAGACAATGCCCCGCGACAGCAGAACCATCACAGCCGACGATCTCTTGCCGATCCCGAGCTATGAGACCATCCGCAAGGACAAGAAGTCCGAAGCGGTCGAGCGAAAGAAGCTGACCCGCGTGGCCGTCGGCCCCAATGCCAGCGCGCTGTTCGAGACGTGGGACTCCATGTGGTTGCAGATCATGGAGATGCTGCGGATCGAAAAGGGCGGCGAGGCCCAGATCGCCGACGAGATCGCCGCCTATGACCCCATGGTCCCCAAGGGCAGCGAACTGACCGCCACCGTGCTGTTCGAAGTCGCCGACCCGGACCGGCGCGACGCCTTCCTGCGCACCATCGGCGGGGTCGAGAACCATGTCGCTCTACAGGTCGGTCCACACCTCATCCGCGCACGACAGGAAGGCGATGTCGAACGCACCCGCGAAAGCGATGGCAAGGCCAGCGCCGTCCACTTCTTCCATTTCGACTTCACCCCGGAGGCGATCGCGGAATGGAGGGACGGGAACGGCCCCGTCATGCTGGTGATCGACCATCCCATGTATGGCCACGCCGCGATGATCGGCCAGGCCGCGCGCGACTATCTCGCCCGCGAGTGCTTCTGATGGTTTGATTTGAAATTCGCAAAGGAGCGAATTTCAAGGTGGCACCGGCCCGAACGATGCGGAACGAAAGTCCCGGTTCAAAAGCCAAGCCTATTCGATCGTCGGCCGGCCCGCGCGCTGCGCCGAAGCCTGGATCAGCGCATTGACTTCATCCTCGGAGGGCGGCTCTCGGCGGGTGGCGGATTTGGGCTGACCGGGCTTGCGCGACCGCATGGCCATCGCTGGCGGGGGCACCATCATGCCCCGCGCATCGCGACCATCCGGCCCGATTGCGGGCGGTCGGACAGGTACGATTGTCCTCGCCTCCGGAAAATCCTCCAGCGCGGGCGGATCGGACGGGACAAAATTGGTAGGCGCGACCCTATCATCCCCGACGTCCGCGGGCGCCAGCCTGGTGCCCGGAGCGACGCGGAGGCCGTCGATGACGACGGTGTGCTGGGTCGCCCTTTGACTTGAGGCGCGCAAGGCCTCGTTTTGCATCTGGCGCTTCTGGATCTGTTCGGCGACGACACTCTGGTTCTCGCCATTGGCGAACATCGCCAGGCCGCCCGTGATGAACAGGGTAAGCACGGCGAAATGCCGCAGCACTTTAGGCGACAAGGCAGAGGCGGGGGCGACGCGGCGCATGCACGCGGCTTTACGCATGCCGGGTTAATCCATTGGCGGACCCTTATGGTTTGCAGAGGGTTAACCAGATGAATTTGCCTTGATTCGATCGAGCGCACTGTCCCGCATGGCAATGTAAGCAGTGCCGACATGCATGGGCGTTCCATGCCCGATTTGCGTGAATCTGCCGATCGCCGCGCAATCGTGGACTGTCAGATTTACCGACATTTTACGTCTTTGCCCTAGGCAGTGGCACGCCCTCCGGTGGGCGGGAGACCCTGATCGTCCGGCCATGATTCGCCTGTTCAAGCACTATATCCCGCATGCGGTGGTCCTTTTGGGGCTGTTCGACATCGCCCTGCTGATGCTGGCGGGGGAGTGCGCGTGGCAATTCCGCGCCAGCCAGATCGGCATCCATCCAGGGGCTATCGACGACAGGCTCTGGTCCAATGCGGGCGTCGCCGCGCTGTTCCTGACCACGATGATCGCGGTAGGCGTTTACGGATCGGATTCGCTGCGTTCGATGCGATTTGCCTCCGCCCGGCTGCTGGTCGCCATCTCGCTTGGCGTCATCGTCATCGCCTTCTTCGATTTCATCCTCGGCACCGCGACCTTCTGGCGCTCTACCCTGGCCTACACGATGGGGCTCTCGATCGTCCTGCTGATCGCCAACCGGCTGATCGTCGGCGGCATCCTGGGCGCTTCCGCCTTCCGCCGCCGCGTCCTCGTTCTCGGCGCGGGCCCGCGCGCGCAGCGTCTGCGCGAGCTTGGCGACAAGGCGGAAAGCGGCTTCGCCATCGTCGGCTACATAGGCATGAACGAAAGCACGCCGGTGGTGGAAGAAGCCATTGCCCGCACGGCGATCCACAACCTCAAGCGCTTCGTCGAGAACCTTGGTGTCAGCGAAGTGGTCCTCGCGCTGGAAGAGCGGCGCAATTCGCTGCCGCTGCCGGATCTCCTGCGGATCAAGACCGCGGGCGTGCACGTCAACGATTTCTCCAGCTTCATCGAGCGCGAGACCGGTCGGGTCGACCTCGACACGGTCAATCCCAGCTGGCTGATCTTTTCCGACGGGTTCTCGTCCGGCCGGGCCGTGTCCAGCGTCGCCAAGCGCGCTTTCGACATTACCGTCAGCCTGCTGCTGCTGGTCTTGACCCTGCCGCTGATCATGATCTTCGCCCTGCTGGTGAAGCTCGACAGCCGGGGCCCCGCCTTCTTCAAGCAAGCCCGCGTCGGCCTCTATGGCCAGCCCTTCGATGTCATCAAGTTGCGCTCGATGCGCACCGATGCCGAGGCCGACGGCAAGGCGCAGTTCGCCGCGAAGAACGACCCCCGCGTCACCCGCATCGGCCGCTTCATCCGCAAGGTGCGGATCGACGAGCTGCCCCAGGCCTGGAGCGTTCTTTTGGGCCACATGAGCTTTGTCGGCCCCCGGCCCGAGCGGCCCGAATTCGTTGCGGAACTGGAGGAGCAGCTGCCGTTCTATGCCGAGCGCCACATGGTGAAGCCCGGCATCACCGGCTGGGCGCAGATCAACTATCCCTATGGCGCCAACCTCGAGGATTCGCGCCACAAGCTCGAATACGACCTCTACTACGCCAAAAACTACACCCCCTTCCTTGACCTGCTGATCATCCTGCAGACGCTGCGCGTCATCCTCTGGCACGAGGGCGCGCGTTGACCGCCGATGCCACTCCCGGCCTGCTGCAGTTCGCGGGCGCGGTCCTTGCCATGGGCGGGGGCGCGGCCGCCCTGTGCGCCGGAGCCTGGATCGCCCTGCGGCGCGCGGCGCGCTTCAAGCAGGCAGGCATGGCGATCGCCATCAGCCTTGCTCTTACCGGAATCTGGTCCCTTGCGCTCGCCACGCCGATTGCATCCACGGCGGGCGGAGTGCTGCTCGAAGCGCTGAGCAACCTCGGCTGGCTGCTGGTGCTTTACCGGTTGTTCGAGGGCGACGGCCGCCATACCAGCCTTTCGCCGATCCGCCCGTTGCTGCTGGTGCTGGTGCTGATCGAGCTGCTGCAAATGGCCTTTGTCGCCGCCATAGCCCCGATCCCCCTGCCCGAAGCGGCCCAGGCCATGGTATTCCAGTTCGCCACCGCCTTCCGCCTGCTGCTGGCCATCGGCGGGCTGGTGCTGTTGCACAACCTCTATACCGGAGCTTCGGCCCAGGCCCGGGGGTTGCTGCGCTGGCCGGCGCTGGCCCTGGCGATCCTGTGGGGTTTCGACCTCAATCTCTACATGATCGGCTACCTCAACGGCGAACTCCCTGCAGAACTTGCGATGATGCGCGGGATCGCCGTTGCGCTCCTTGCCACGCTGATGTCGCTCGGTACGGTGCGCAACCGCGACCAGCTGGTGTTTCGCCCGTCACGCGCAGTGGCCTTCCGGTCGATCTCGCTGGTGGTCATCGCCGCCTACCTCGTCGCAATGGTCGCGGTCTCGCAGTGGCTGGCCTGGTTCGGCGGCGACTTCGCGCGGCTGATGTCGATCGGCTTCATTGCCGCCACCAGCACCTGCGCGCTGCTGATCCTGCCTTCGCGACGCGTGCGCGGCTGGATCAAGGTCAAATTCGCCAAGCACCTGTTCCGCCACCGCTACGACTATCGTGCGGAATGGCTGCGGCTGACCAATACGATCGGCAAGGCGGGCCAGGCCTCGCCCCTGGAAGAGCGCATTGTCCAGGCCGTCGCCGATATTGCCGACAGCCTCGCCGGCCTCCTGCTTGCCCCCGGCGAGCATGGCGACATGGTGCTGGCCGCCCGCTGGAACTGGCAATCGGCCGAGGTACCCGCCGTGGCGCTGGGCGCATCGACTGCCGCCATTCTCGAACGGACCGGCTTTATCGTCGATCTCGACGACGTGCGCGCGGGGCGGCCGGCGCAGGTGGAGGTGCCGGTGCCGGCCTGGCTGCTCGAGGAAACCCGCGCCTGGGCGATGGTGCCGCTGATCCATTACGAACGGCTGGTCGGCATCGTCGTCCTGGCCCGGCCATCCTATGCGCGAAGGTTCGACTGGGAAGATCTCGACCTGCTGCGCATCGCCGGCCAGCAGCTCGCCAGCTACCTGGCAGAGGACGCCAGCCAGTCGGCCCTGGCCGAAGCGGGCCGGTTCGAGGACTTCAACCGCCGCATGGCCTTCGTCATGCACGACATCAAGAACCTTGCCAGCCAGCTCAGCCTGCTGGCCCGCAACGCGGAACTGCACGCCGACAAGCCAGCCTTCCGCGCCGACATGCTGCTGACCCTGCGCAATTCCACGGACAAGCTCAACACGCTGCTCGCCAGGCTTTCACGCTATGGCGGCGGCACGATCGAACGGCTTGAGGAAGTCGATGCGACCCAACTGCTGCGCCAGATGGTCGAGCAGTTCCGCCCGGCCCATCCGATCTTGCTGGCCGAGTGCCACGATTGCATGGTCCGGGCCAATCGCGATTCGCTCGAGCAGGTGCTGCTGCACCTGGTGCAGAACGCGATCGATGCCAGCGATGTCAATTCGCCGGTGCTGCTCGGGATTACCGGCGACGGTCTCAATGCCTCGATCGCCGTGGTGGACTCCGGTTGCGGCATGTCGCCCGAATTCGTCCGCACCAAGCTGTTCAAGCCCTTCGTATCATCGAAGCAGGGCGGCTTCGGCATAGGCGCCTTCGAGGCGCGCGAGCTGGTGCGGGCGATGAAAGGCCGGCTCGAGGTCGAATCGCGCGAGGGCCTTGGCTCGCGCTTCGTCGTCCGCCTGCCGCTCGCCGCGGCCAGCGGCATTTTCCATAATTTCGAAGCTTCCAACCAGAAGGTTGCATGATGATCGACGTGAAACCCAAGCTGCTCGTCGTCGAGGACGATCCCGGCCTGCAGGCACAGCTCAAGTGGGCTTATGAGGACTTCGAGGTGCTCGTCGCCGGTGACCGCTCGGCCGCCCTTGCCGCGCTGCGCGCAGAGGCGCCCGATGTCGTCACCCTCGACCTCGGCCTGCCGCCCGATCCCGACGGCACCAGCGAGGGCTTTGCCGTGCTCGACGAGATCATGGCGGTGAAGCCCGATACCAAGGTCGTCGTCGCTACCGGCCACGGCGCGCGCGAATCCGCGCTGCAAGCGATCGCCCGGGGCGCCTACGATTTCTACCAGAAGCCGGTCGATATCGAGCAGATCGGCCTGATCGTGCGACGCGCGCTGGAACTGCATCGGATCGAGACGGAGAACCGCCAGCTCGCAGCCAAGGCCAAGGACGATCGCGTGCTCGGCCGGATGATCACGGCGGCGCCGGAAATGGTCAAGGTAGCCCGCACCATCGAGCGCGTCGCCAACACCAATGTCTCGGTCATGCTGCTGGGCGCCAGCGGTACCGGCAAGGAACTGCTGGCGCGCGGCCTGCACGAGGCGAGCTCGCGCGCGCAGGGCGCTTTCGTTGCGATCAACTGCGCGGCGATCCCGGAGAACCTGCTCGAAAGCGAGCTGTTCGGGCATGAGAAGGGCGCCTTCACCGGTGCGGTCAAGACCACCGAGGGCAAGATCGAGCAGGCCCACGGCGGCACCCTGTTCCTCGACGAAGTCGGCGACATCCCCCTGCCGCTCCAGGTCAAGCTGCTGCGCTTCCTGCAGGAACGCGTGATCGAGCGCATCGGCTCGCGACGCTCGATCCCGGTCGACACGCGGATCGTCTGCGCCACGCACCAGGACCTGGAGGCGATGATCGCCGCCGGCACTTTCCGCGAGGACCTGTTCTACCGCCTTGCCGAGATCGTCGTGAAGATTCCCTCGCTGGCCGAGCGGCCGGGCGACGCGGTGCTGCTCGCCAAGGCGTTCCTCGCGAAGTTCGCCAAGGAAATGAACCCCAGGGTCAAGGGCTTCGCCGCCGACGCGCTGGCCGCGATCGATGCCTGGCACTGGCCGGGCAACGTGCGCGAACTGGAAAACCGGGTGAAGCGCGCGGTCATCATGGCCGACGGCAAGGCCGTCTCGGCAGCCGACCTCGACCTGACGGAGCCCGGCGAGGAGGAGGTCAGCGCGCTCAACCTCAAGACCGCGCGCGAACAGGCAGACCGCAAGGTGATCCGCCATGCCCTCGCCCGCAGCCAGGGCAACATCTCCTCGACCGCCAAGCTCCTCGGCATCAGCCGGCCGACGCTTTATGACCTGCTCAAGCAGTACGACTTGCAGGCCTGAACGAAATGCCTCGGGCTGGCGGCCGGCGCTGCTGTTGACGGCAGGGCTGGCCGCGCTGGCCATGCCGCTGCGCGCCGACACCTCTGGCGCGGTAAAGCTGATCGAGGAGGCCCGCGCCGATCTTGCCCGCGGCGACGGCATCGCCGCCGAAATCGTCCTGAAGAAGGCGCTCGATACCGGTGCCCCGCGCGAGGCCATCGCGGCGCGCATGGGGGAAGCCATGCTCGACCAGGGCGAGCGCGGCAAGGCGCGCGATTGGCTGGGCCCCGCACAGTTCGCGCCGCAAGAGGCCTTCCACGGTTTCCGTATGCTCGGACGGCTGGAGAGACTGGACGGCAATCTTCCCGCCGCAGGCAAGGCCTATGACCGGGCGCTGGCCATCAATGGCAAGGATGCCGGCCTGTGGGTCGATATCGGCCGCCTGCGTTATGCCGGCGGCGAGCACGTGCAGGCAATCGAAGCCGCCGACCATGCGCTGAGCCTCGATCCGGCCAATGCCTCCGCCCTTGAATTCCGCGCCGAGATCGTGCGCGACCAGTTCGGACTCCAGGCCGCGCTGCCCTGGTTCGAGGCGGCGTTGGCGCACGCACCGGACGACCTGCAGGCGCTGGGGGAATATGCCGCCACGCTGGGCGAGCTGGGCCGCGCAACCGACATGCTGACCGTCACGCGGCACATGCTGGAACTCGATGGCCGCAATGCCCAGGCACTCTGGCTGCAGGCGGTGCTGGCCGCGCGGGCGGGCGACAATGGCCTTGCCCGCTCGATGCTCGACAAGATCGGCGACCGTTTCGATCGGGTTCCGGGGGCCATTCTCCTCCACAGCGTCCTCAACCTGCGCTCGGGCAACTTCCTGCTGGCAGCGGAGGTGCTGGAGCAGCTGGCGGCGCGACAGCCGGGCAACATGCGCGCGCAGGAACTGCTTGCGGCGGCCTATTACGGGGCCGGCAGCTACAGCGAAGTCATCCGCCGGTTCGAACAGGCGGCCGGCGACCCCGCTGCTTCTCCCTACCTGCTGACAACTGTGGCAAGGGCACACGAGATGCTGGGGCAGCGGGACAAGGCCGCACCCCTGCTCGACCGCGCGGCCCTGCTCAATGACCGGCCGAACGCCCCCGTTGCTGACGGCTCCGAACTCGGCGCCATGCTGGCCGCCAAGGATTTTGCCGGCGCCGAGGCATTGGCGGAACGGCGGCGCACCGCCAGTCCCGGAAATGCCGATGCCCTGGCCATGGCCGGCGACGCCCAGCTGGCGCAGAATCGCGCCGCCGCCGCGGTCGATCGCTACCGCATTGCCGCCAGGGTGCGCATCTCGGACAGCCTGCTGCAACGCATCGCCGTCGCCCTGGTCGGCGCGGGTCAGGACGCCGCTGCCGAGGCGCTGGTCGAAAGCTATCTCGCCCAGAACCCGTCCAGCCGCGTGGCGAGAAGAATGGCCGCGGCCCTGGCCGGCCGGCAGGGGGACTGGGCGCGCGCGGCGCAATTGCTCGGCAACCTCAGCGACAGCACCGGCGGCGGCGACGCCCGCCTGCTCGCCGACCTTTCACTGGCCCAGCTGCGGACCGGCGATGCCGAGGCAGCGGAAAAGACCGCCGCCGAGGCCTATCGCCTTCAACCTGCCAGCGCCGTGACGGCACAGGCCTGGGGCATGGCGCTCGCCGCGCTCAAGGAGCGCCCGCAGGATGCCCGCGCCCTGCTCGACAAGGCCCGTGCAATCGGCGGCGACAACCCCCTGCTGGCGGAAGCACGAAGGCAACTTGGCGGCTAACTTCTCTCCCGCTCGCTGGAGGGGAACTCTCTCGACATTCCCCATCCGCTCCGGCAATCCCGTCGCAAAGGTTCGGGAGACGCGCATGGCCGGGGCATTGGACGGCATCACCATAGTCGAACTGGCCGGCATTGGCCCCGCGCCCTTTTGCGGCATGATGCTGGCCGATCATGGCGCGCAGGTAATCCGGGTGGTGCGGCCCGGCGGCGTCGGCCGCTTTACCGAGCACGACGGCAAGGACGTGCTCAACCGCAACCGCGAGAACCTGACGCTCGACCTCAAGCAGCCCGGAGCGGTGCAAAAGGTACTCGAACTGGTCCGCGGCGCCGATGCCTTCATCGAGGGCAATCGCCCCGGCGTGATCGAGCGGCTCGGCCTCGGCCCCGACGTCCTGCTGGCCCAAAATCCGAAGCTGGTGATCGGCCGCATGACCGGCTGGGGCCAGACCGGCCCAAAGGCGCACCTCGCCGGCCACGACATCAACTACATCGCGCTGACCGGGGCGCTGCACACATATGGGCGCAAGGGGCAGAAGCCCAGCTTCCCGGTCAATGCCATCGGCGATTATGCCGGCGGCGGCATGATGCTGGCCTTCGGCGTGCTCGCCGCGATCCTTTCGGCGCGCAGCACCGGCAAGGGGCAGGTGATCGACTGCGCGATGATGGAAGGCGCGGCCACGATCTCGGCGCAGACCTATGCTCTTCTAGCCGCCGGCATGTGGGTGGACGAGCGTGAGGCCAACGTGCTCGATGGCGGGGCGCCCTATTACGACACCTATGAGACCAGGGACGGCAAATATGTGGCCATCGGCTCCATCGAACCGCAGTTCCACGCCATGCTGCTCGACGCGCTGGGGCTGACCGGCGATCCGGACTTCGCCGACCAGGCCAACCGCGCGCTGTGGCCGGCCGCCAAGGCAAAGCTCGAAGCCGCCTTCAGGACGAAGACCCGTGACGAGTGGTGCGCGATCATGGAAGATACCGACATCTGCTTTGCGCCGGTGCTCAGCCTCGCCGAAGCCCCGCTGCACCCTCACAACGTGGCGCGCGGAACCTTCGTCGAGGCCAACGGCGTGCTCCAGCCCGCCCCTGCACCGCGTTTCTCGGAAACGCCCGCGCCGCCTGTCCGGATGACCTTCACCACCCCATGAACCCGTTCAAGCGCATCGATGCCATGGTGCAGATCGTCCTCGCGGCGATCCTGGCGGCGAGCCTGCTGCCCGCGCACGGCGTGGTGAAAGTCTGGGTCCAGCACCTGTCCAACGGCATGGTCTTCGTGCTGTTCCTGCTCTACGGCCTCAAGCTGGCGCGCGGCGACGTGCTGGCCGGGCTGTCCAACATGCGGCTGCTCGGGCCGCTGCTGGCCTGGGTCTTCGGCGCGATGGGGCTGGCCGGCTGGATGCTTTGGCACACGGCCATGCCCTTCCTGCCGCCGATGCTGGCGCTGGGCTTCCTCTATCTCGGCACGCTGCCTTCGACGGTTCAGTCGGCGACGGTCTATACCTCGATCGCCGGCGGCAATGTCGCTTCCTCGGTGGTGGCGGCGGCGCTGCTCAACATCGCTGGCGTCTTCATCACCGCGCCACTGTTTTCTGCGCTCGCGGGGACCAGTGGCCATGGTTTCGACCTTCCGTCCTTCGGCAAGGTCGCGGGGCTGATGCTGCTGCCTTTCGTCATCGGCCAGGCGGCGCAGGGCCTTGCCGGCCAATGGGTGCGCGAACACAAGCGGCCGGTCAGCTTCCTCGAGCGCGGGACCATCGGCCTTGCGGTCTATTCCGCTTTCTCGGGCGCAGTGAACGAAGGCATCTGGCACCGTGTGGACGCGCAGGCTTGGACTGGCCTTGCCCTTGGCTGCGGCGCGTTGCTGGTCATCGGCTATGGCGGCTCGTGGCTGCTGGGCAGAGTGCTGCGGCTGAACCACGGTGACCAGGTGGCCATGGTCTTCGCCGGCGCGCAGAAGAGCGTCGCCATGGGCGCGCCGCTGGCAACGGTGCTATTCCCGCCGGCCAGCGCCGGGATCGTGATGATGCCGCTGCTGGTCTACCACCTCGCGCAGATGGTGGTGGCGGCCCCGGTTGCGGCGCGGCTGCGGGAAGAGCCTCAGCCACTGCCTCAGTGAGTCCCGCCGTTCTTCCTCAGGCTCTCTTCCATCCGCGCCAGCTGCTCCGGCGTTGCCTCGGTCTGGTACTTCGCCTTCCACTCGTCGAACGGCATGCCGTGGATCAGCGCGCGCGCGCCCGCCTTGTCCAGGTCCGCCCCGGCCTCGACGATCCAGTCGGACAGGCAGTTGCGGCAAAAGCCGGCAAGGCCCATGAGGTCGATGTTCTGCGCATCGTGGCGGCGGCGCAGGTGGCGCACCAGCCGGCGAAAGGCGGCGGCGGCGTGGGCGTCGCTCAGGCTGTCGAGCGGGTCGATCGAATTTGTCTCGGTCATGACGGCAATCCTCCTTGGTCTTTCGCCTTCGCTTTGCCATATGCCGCAATGCAACAGAAAGGGAATATCGCTTGGCCAGGCTCGATCCGCGCGGAAGGAAAGTGAAGATCCTGGCGACGCTGGGTCCGGCAAGCCGTTCGCCCGAGGTGATCGGCAAGCTGCTGCAGGCCGGGGCCGACGCCTTTCGCGTCAACATGAGCCATGGCGACCAGGCGACTCACGCCGAAACCATTGCAAACATCCGCGCCGCCGAGCGCGAGTTCGGCCGGTCAGTGGCGATCCTGTGCGACCTGCAGGGCCCCAAGCTGCGAGTGGGCGAGTTCCAGGGCGGCAAGGCCGTGATCAGGCATGGCTCGCATTTCGTGCTCGACCGCGATCCGGCCCTGGGCGACTGTGATCGCGTCTGCCTGCCGCACCCGGAGCTGTTCGGCATCCTCGAAAAGGGCCAGCGCCTGCTGATCGACGACGGCAAGCTGCGTCTGCGGGTGATCGAGGCGAACGAGGACCGCATCCTGTGCTCGGCCGAGGTCGGCGGCACGATCATGGACCGCAAGGGCGTCAACGTGCCGGACACGCTGGTGCCGGTGAAGGCCATGACCAAGAAGGACACTTCCGACCTTGCCTTCGCCGTGCAACACGGCGCGGACTGGATCGGCCTTTCCTTCGTCCAGCGGCCCGAGGACGTGGCGGAAGCGCGGCGGCTGATGGGCGGTCATGGCGCTCTGCTTGCCAAGATCGAGAAGCCGGCGGCGGTGGACCGGCTGGACGAGATCATCGAACTGGCCGACGGCATCATGGTCGCGCGCGGCGACCTTGGCGTCGAGGTCAATCCCTGGGACGTGCCGGTGCTGCAGAAGCGCATCGTCGCGGCCACCCGCCGCTCAGGCAAGCCGGTGGTGGTGGCGACGCAGATGCTCGAATCGATGATCACCGCGCCGGTGCCCACCCGCGCCGAAGTCTCCGACGTTGCCAATGCCATCTACGATGGCGCCGACGCGGTGATGCTCTCGGCCGAAACCGCCAGCGGCGCCTGGCCAGTCGAGGCCGTGACCATGATGCACCGCATCGCCGGCGAGGTGGAGCGCGATCCCGGCTATCGCCACCAGATCAGCTACACCGAGATCCTGCCCGAGCACACCACCGCCGACGCGCTGGCCAAGGCCTGCGCCTCGATCGCCGAGACCGTCACCCTCGCGGGGATCATCGTCTTCACCGGCTCGGGCTCGACCGCGCGACGTGTGGCGCGCGAACGGCCCGCGGCGCCGATGCTGGTGCTTACCCCCTCATCCCGCACCGCCCGGCGGCTGGCGCTGCTATGGGGCACGCACCCCGTGGTCACCCGCGACATCGGCAGCTTCGAGGAGATGATCGCCAAGGGCAAGCGCATGGCCCTGCGGCAGGGATTCGGCACGGCGGGCTCTAAGCTGATCGCGCTGGCCGGGGTGCCCTTCGGCACTCCCGGCTCGACCAACCTGCTGCATGTCGTCACTCTTTCCGGCGACGAGCTCAAGCGGCACGAGAATTAACCGCTGCAGCCGGGGATTCCCGAAAAGTTCTGCGCAGAATTTTTTTCACAGATTCACTTTGACTCTTGCGCGGCGAACAAGCCGAGCATTTCCCGCGCGTCGCTGCAGTGCAAAACAGGCCGGCCAGCCCGGCTAGACACCATGCCGCCCCTTTACGGTAAAAATCCTACTTGCGCCGGATTCAGGAAAAGGCACTATCGGTTGTGGTCGAGCAACGGGGGCACCGCTAGTTCTGGATTCAGCACGGCGCAGGTTTTTGCGCCTCGGGGACGATTCCAGACTCGCGGGAAATCCTTGTGAAGACCGGGGCCGGGTACATTTGGTGGATAAGTTTTCCGCCGCTGTGACCCAAATATGGTAAGTAGGGCGCTTGCGCGCTGAGTCGAACGAATGTGGAACAAATAGGTATTCCGCGGGATTGCGACGGATCGGAAAGACGGGGGCACTGAAGTGGATTTCAGAAGCGGAAACGAGCCGGACAATTCGCACGGCACCGACGATCTGGGCGCAAGGACATTGTTTGCAGACGATGCGCCTGCACCTGGTGCGTCGCCGACAGAGGAGACGGGCGCTGGCCCGGCGGTAGGAATGACGGAAAAGACCGACGCAGGAACCGACGCGCTGGTGGCCGAACTGGGCGCCAAGGCGATTGCCGGCGCCATCGGCAATGCGGTCCAGGCGGCCGCCGAAGCCGCGCGCGAGGATTCCAAGGCGATCATGGCCCGCCGTTTCGACGTGGTCACCGACAGCGCGCGCGATGCCCTGCTGACCGACTTCGGCAAGGACACCCTCGACGACCGCTACCTGTTGCCCGGCGAAACCTACCAGGACCTGTTCGCCCGCGTCGCCGATGCCTATGCCGACGATGCCGAGCACGCACAGCGACTCTACGACTACATCTCGAAGCTGTGGTTCATGCCCGCCACCCCAGTGCTGTCGAACGGCGGCACCGGGCGCGGCTTGCCGATCTCCTGCTACCTGAACTCGGTGTCCGACAGCCTGGAAGGGATCGTCGGCACCTGGAACGAGAACGTCTGGCTGGCCTCGCGCGGCGGCGGCATCGGCACCTATTGGGGCCAGGTGCGCGGCATAGGCGAGCCGGTGGGCCTCAACGGCAAGACCAGTGGCATCATCCCCTTCGTCCGGGTCATGGACAGCCTGACGCTGGCGATCTCGCAGGGCTCGCTGCGGCGCGGCTCGGCCGCCTGCTATCTCGACGTAAGCCATCCGGAGATCGAGGAGTTCCTCGAAA
>CAZVWP010000078.1:0-13664 GCA_964630805.1 uncultured Novosphingobium sp.
CCGAGCTCGCAATGAAATCGAGGATCTGCTGGCGGGTCGGCAGTCCGGGTTCGGGTCTGGGTTTGCGGGGCATGCCCTCATGTGGAGGTGTGCAAGGCCGAACGCAAGCCAACCTTCTGCATCATCCCCGCGAAAGCGGGAGCCCAGGAGCCGACCGTCTGATCACGGATTTCCGCATTGCTGCGCCGCAACGCTTGCGCCCCCGCGGGGATAACACATGCAGAGTGTCAGTAGGCCCGCGCGACGTAAATCCGTTCAACCGCAGGCTTGCCGGTGAAAATGCAGGTGCCGGAAGCGGGAGCGGCATTCATCGGCGTGTTGCGGATGGTAAGCTTCAGCGTCTTGAGCTGCTGCACCACCTCTTCCAGCTCGGCGCCGGTGGGTTTCGACCAGCCGAGTTCGACCCAGCCGGGATAGCGCTGATCCTCGCCATAAAACCCGGCAAGCGCTTCCATGCTGTCGATGCCGGTAACGATATTGGCATCGCGCTTCGCCGTCGCCTCGGCATGTAATGCGCGCTGGATGTCTTCCAGTTCGGCAGCGGCCTTGGCGAGAAATTCATCCCGGCCCTGCGCGGCGAAATTGACCTTGCCGTTATCCTGCCATAGCCGGTCGCGCCGGATAGCGGAAACCTGACCGCCCGCCGCATCGCGCCCGCCGATTTCGAGGATCAGCGGCACACCTTTCTTTACCCAGGCCCAGCGCTTCTGGGTCGCCTTGCCCGGGCGCTTGTCGAGCAACACGCGGATCGGTTCGCCCAGTGCCTGTTGCGACAGCAGCGCGCGGCGCAGTTCCTCGCAATAGGCGAGCAGGGCCTCGTCACCATCATCGTCGCGCAGCATCGGCAGGATTACTACCTGATGCGGCGCGATGGCGGGCGGCACGCGCAACCCGTCGTCATCGCCATGGGTCATGATCACGCCACCGATCAGGCGGGTGGAAACGCCCCAGCTGGTGGTATGACACAGCGCCTGCTGGCCTTCCTTGTCCTGATAGCGGATACCCGCGGCTTCGGCGAAACCGGTGCCGAGATAATGCGAGGTGCCGGCCTGCAGCGCCTTGCCGTCCTGCATCATCGCCTCGATCGAATAGGTGGCGACGGCGCCGGGGAAGCGTTCGTTCTCCGGCTTCTCACCGGCCATCACCGGCATGGCGAGCGGGCCTTCGGCGAAGCTGCGGTACATTTCCAGCGCGCGCAGCGTCTCGGCCATGGCGTCGTCGCGATCCGCGTGGGCGGTGTGGCCTTCCTGCCAGAGGAACTCGCTGGTGCGCAGGAACATGCGGGTGCGCATTTCCCAGCGAACCACGTTGGCCCACTGGTTGATCAGCAGCGGCAGGTCGCGCCACGACTGCACCCAGCGCGCCATGGCGGCGCCGATCACGGTTTCGGACGTCGGGCGGACGATGAGCGGCTCTTCCAGCTTCGCCTCGGGATCGGGCGTCAGCCCGCCCTTGCCGTCGCCGATCAGGCGGTGGTGGGTGACGACCGCCATCTCCTTGGCGAAGCCCTCGACGTGCTCGGCCTCCTTGGCGAAGTAGGAGAGCGGGATGAACAGCGGGAAGTAGCAGTTCTCGACGCCCGCCGCCTTGATGCGCGCGTCCATCAGGGTCTGGATGCGCTCCCAGATGCCATAGCCCCAGGGCTTGATCACCATGCAGCCGCGAACGCCCGATTCCTCGGCCATGTCGGCTTCGGCGATGACGTCCTGGTACCAGGCGGCGAAATCGGCCTGGCGGGTTACGGAAAGGGCGTGGCGGATGGTGGGCTGATTCATGGCACGCCCGTTAGCGGCAAGCCGCCCCGGGCACAAATATTAGACGCGCGCCGCCTTACTTGCTCAGCGAATCGAGCTTCTTCTGCATTTCCGCCATCTGCTCGCGCAGGGCGGCCAGATCGTCCGGCTTGGCGCTGCTCGAGCTGCCGCTCTTCGTCGCATCGGGCATGAAGGCCGAAGTGGCGGCGCGAAACATGGCGAGGTTCTGCTGCGCGAGCTTGGCGAAGGGGTTCTTGCCCAGGCTTTCCTCGAACGCCTTGGCGAACTTGGCCTGGTTGGCGCAGAAGTTTTCCATCGAGGCTTCGAGATAGTGCGGGATCATTCCCTGCATCTTGTTGCCGTACATCGAGATCAGCTGGCGCAGGAACTTGACCGGCAGCATCTGCTCGCCCCCGGCTTCCTCTTCCATGATGATCTGCGTCAGGATCTGGTGGGTTATGTCCGCGCCGGTCTTGGCGTCGAGCACTTTGAAATCGACCCCGTTGCGGGTCATCTTGGCGAGATGGTCCAGCGTGATGTAGCTCGACGACTGCGTGTTATACAGCCGCCGGTTGGCGTATTTCTTGATGATGACGGTATCGTCGTTCCTGCCGCTTTGGTTCGCCATTATACGCCTCTTCCTCCGGATTTGCTCGTGTTAGCATTTGCAGCAACGGCAATGCAACAAAAGCTTTGCTGCGCAGCAAAGCGGGCTAGCGGGAAAAGCGGCGGCCCAGCGACGTCAGGAGTTCGTATTGAGACAAGCCGCTGGCGGCTGCGGCCTCGGGCAGCGAATATTCCGCTTCGACCCAGTCGCCTTCCCGAAGATCCGGGGCATGGGCGAGATCGATCACGGTCATGTCCATGGAAACCCGGCCCAGCACCGGCAGGCGCCGCCCCCGGTGCAGCATGGCGCCCTTGCCCGACCAGCAGCGAAGGTAGCCATCGGCATAGCCAAGCGCGACAGTGCCCACGCGCATGTCCTGCCGCGCGACGAAAGTCGAATTGTAGCCGATACCCTCGCCCGCCGGCACATCGCGCACCTGCATGACGGCCACCTCGGGCCGCACGACCTGCTCGATGACCTGCGCCAGCTTTTCGCAAGGAACGCCGCCGTAGAGCGATAGCCCGGGCCGGGTCAGGTCGCCGTGATAGTCGGGGCCGAGGATGATGCCGGCGCTGTTCGCGAGGCTCGCCCGCCGATGCGGCACTAGCGAACGCGCCTGCTGCCAGCGCGCAAGCTGGAGGGCATTGAGTGGCACATCCTCCTCGGACGAAGCCAGGTGGGAGTGCAGCACCTCGACGTCGAGCCGGGCCAGCGTTTCGTCACCCAGCTGATCCATGGCGATGCCCAGTCGGTTGATGCCGGTATCGACCATGATGTCGCAAGCGCCGCCGCCGGCCTCCAGCCAATGCCGGGCCTGGGCGAGCGTGTTGATGACCGGGCGCACGCCGGTTTCCCGGGCAAAGCGGGCATCGGCAGCGGTAAGTGGCCCGTGCAGCATGGCAATGGCCGCCGGATCGCACAGGTCGAGGATCTCGGAAGCTTCGCCAGAATAGGCGACGAAGAAATCGCGGCAGCCGGCCTCGCGCAGGACCGGAACGGCTACCCTCGCACCGACACCATAGGCATCGGCCTTTACCGCCGCGCCCGCCCGCGCCGTGCCGGAAAGCCGGTCCATCGCGCGCCAGTTGGAGGCAAGCGCTTGTCCGTCGATCGAAAGCCTGAGCGCCGCAGGCGGCGCCTCAGCGTGCATCTTCTTCGAAATCGCGAGGAGGGCCGGACTTCAATCCCCACATGGCAACGACCAGCGCCACGGCCACCACGACCCAGGCATACCAGATGCCAGAATAGGGATCGCCGGTTTTGGCGACGATATAGCTGGCAATGAGGGGCAGAAACCCGCCGAAATAGCCGGTGCCGATGTGATAGGGGATCGACATCGAGGAATAGCGGATCCGCGCCGGGAACATTTCCGAGAGCAATGCCGCCACTGGCCCGTAGGTCATCCCCGATAGCGCCATCAGCACCAGCATGCCAGCGATCACGCCCAGCGTCGTACCCAGCGAAGGCTTGATCTTGTCAAGGCTGTACCCGGCTTCCGACAGCCAGCCTTGCAGTTGCTTGATCCGCGCCGACTTGTCATTCCAGGCGTAGGTATCGATTGGCGCGTCCCTGCCACCGATGCGGAGCGAGGCCTCGGCAGGCGTTGCGGCCTCCTGCCGGCTGTAGCTCACGCCCAGGCCCGACAGGTCGGACAACAGCTTGCCGCAGTTCGTCTTCTGCTCGGCATTGAACGGATTGTAATCGCAGTTCTGGCCCGAAACCACGACCGGAGCACGCTTCGCGGCGGCTTCAAGCCCCGGGTTCGCCACGCCGTTGATCGCCCAGAACACCGGAAAGATGAGAACCAGGGTCAGCACATAGCCCCAGACGATCGAGGGCTTGCGGCCGATCTTGTCCGAAAGCCGGCCAAAGTAGAGGAAGAAAACCATGCCCAGGCCAGCACTGATCCCGGCGATGATTTCTGCCGAGGTGTCTTCGATGCGTGCTGCCGACTTGAGGAAGGACAGCCCGTAGAACATGGCCGTGTACCAGATCGCCGTCAGTCCGGCGCCGACGCCGAACAGGGCCACGAAAAGCCGCGTCTTGTTGCCCGGATAGGTGAAGCTTTCGATGAAGGGATTGCCGGCCAGTTCGCCCTCTTCCTTCATTGCCTTGAATACCGGGCTTTCACTGAGCTTCAGCCGCATCCACAGCGAGATCAGCAGCAGCAGGATCGACAGCAGGAACGGCACGCGCCAGCCCCAGTCGTTCCAGACTTCGATGGGCATGGCGGCCTTGCAGCCAAGCACGACGATGAGGCTGAGGACGAAGCCCCCAACCACGCTCGCCTGGATCCAGCTCGTGAAGGTTCCACGCTTGTCCGGCGGGGAATGCTCGGCAACATAGATCGCAGCGCCGCCATATTCGCCGCCCAGCGCCAGGCCCTGCAAAATACGAAGCAGGATGATGATGATCGGCGCGGCAATGCCGATCGACGCCGCCGATGGCAGGAAGCCGACGCCGGCCGTGGCGATGCCCATCAGGGTGACAGTCACCAGGAAGGTGTACTTGCGGCCGAGCTTGTCGCCGAGGAAACCGAACAGGATCGCGCCCAGCGGCCTGAAGCCGAAGCCGACGGCAAAGCCTGCCCAGACCAGCAGCGCCTCGAGGGTGGCATTGCCGGAAGGAAAGAACGTCTTGCCGATGATGCCCGCGAGCGTTCCGTAGATGAAGAAATCGTACCACTCGAACACGGTACCGGCCGACGATGCGGCGATGACCAGCCGAATTTCGGATGCGCTCGGTTCCAGATGCTTGGCTGGATTAGCCTCGGCCATGAACTGCTCCCCACTTCGTTTGCGAATGCCGCTCTAGCGGCGCAATCAAGCGGTGGGAAGAAGGTCTCGTGCGGCCTGCCAGGCAAGCCGGATCGCGCCGTGCCGCGCCGGAAAATCCCTTGCTGCCGAAATGGCTTCGATGCCCGGCCATTCCGGCAGGCTTCCCTCGCCGGCCAACCAGGTCGAAATCCGGCGATCCGCCTCGGCTATACTGGCAGCGTCCGCCCCGATCGCGGCTCCGGCGAATATCGCCGCCGCCGCCTGGCCGATGGCGCAGGCCTGCGAGCGGACAGCGACTTGTGAAATCCGCCCCTCGGCGTCGGTTGCGAGCCCCAGCATCAGCGTGCTGCCGCAACTCTTCGAGCGCGCGGAACCTTGCAGCGGCAAGGCGTCGCTCCAGGGATAGTTCGCAAGGCTGGTCGCGAGGGCCAGGACTTGCGGCGTATAGAGCACCGCCGCGCCGGACATCTATTTGCGCCTTGGCAGCTTGACATCGTCCTCGAGCGCGGCCCGGCGCCGTTCGGCAATGACCTTGACCAGGCCTTCGCTGGCCGCGTTGACGAAGGGATAGGTTCGGGCCTGGGTGATCCAGGTGGGCCGACCGCCCCGCCCCCAGACCGTGTCGAATCCGAGCACCAGCACGGAAAAGGCGAGGACGGCTATGATCATCCCCTTGACGGCCCCGAACCCGAAGCCGAGCACGCGGTCTATCGGGCCGAGAAAAGACGCCTTGCTGGCAGCGCCCATCTTGCGAGCCATGAGTTTCACCATGGCGTAGGGAACCAGCATCAGCAGGGCGAAGGCAAGCACGCCCGCGCCCGATGTCGTGCCGACATACGGGGTGAAGAACTGGGTTACCGGCTCGTGCAGGAAGCGGATCGCGAAAAGGGCAGCCACCCATGCCGCCAGCGCCATCATCTCCTCGACGAATCCGCGCACGAAGCCGGTGATGGCCGTCACCCCCACGAGCAGCAGGATAGCGATATCGAAACCCGTCATTAGAATGAAATTAAGCCTCGCCCAGAATGCGGTCAACGAGATTTGGCAGTAGAGTTAATGCGTTGTAACTTATGGCCGATCCGCCCGAAGCGCTCTCAACGGGGCCGAATGCCCGGGTAAAACCCAGCTTCTCCGCTTCGCGGACGCGGATCGAACCATGCGCAACAGGCCGGATTTCTCCTGCCAGCGACACTTCGCCGAACCAGGCGGCAGTGGGCGGCAGGGGCTTGTCGGACAGGGCGGAAACAAGCGCGGCGGCCACTGCAAGGTCCGCGGCGGGATCGGCGAGCCGGTATCCACCTGCGACGTTCAGATAGACCTCGCATGTGGAAAAGCTCAATCCGCAGCGCGCTTCGAGCACCGCAAGCAGCATGGCGAGCCGTCCGGAGTCCCATCCGACCACCGCGCGGCGCGGCGTAGCGCCGCTGGCGATTCGCACGATCAGCGCCTGCACTTCGACGAGGACCGGCCGCGTTCCCTCGATCGCCGGGAACACAGCGCTGCCGGCCACCGGCTCCTCGCGTCCGGAGAGGAACAGCATGGACGGGTTGGAAACTTCCTCCAGCCCCTTGCCGGCCATGGCGAAGACACCGATTTCGTCCACCGGGCCAAAGCGGTTCTTGAGGCTGCGCAGGATCCGGTACTGGTGGCTGCGCTCGCCCTCGAAGCTCATCACCACGTCGACCATGTGTTCCAGCACGCGAGGGCCGGCGATGTTGCCGTCCTTGGTGACGTGGCCAACCAGAACCAGCGCGACGCCGCTCTCCTTGGCGAAGCGGATCAGCTCGAAGGCGCAGCCACGCACCTGGCTGACCGTGCCGGGCGCGCCCTCTATCTGGTCCGAATGCATGGTCTGGATCGAATCGATCACCAGCAGCGCCGGCCGCTCCATGCCGCCCAATGTGGTGAGGATATCGCGTACGGAGGTTGCCGCGGCCAGGCTGATCGGGGCCTTGCCGAGGCCGAGCCGCTCAGCCCTGAGGCGGATTTGCCCTGCCGCTTCCTCGCCCGAGATATAGACGACTGGCTGCCCCGCCTGCGCCATCTTCGCCGCGGCCTGCAGCAGCAGGGTGGACTTGCCGATCCCCGGATCGCCGCCCATCAGGATCGCCGATCCCGGCACCAGCCCGCCGCCAAGCGCCCGGTCGAATTCCGCCAGGCCAGTCGTCCGGCGCTCAAGTCGCTCGCCAGGAGTATCGAGCGGCTCGAAGGAAATGGCCCGACCGCCCGACGAGAGATCGTGCTTGGCCGAAAACACCGTCTCCGGTGCCTCCTCGACAAGCGAGTTCCACTCCCCGCAGTCGGCGCACTGGCCCTGCCAGCGGAAGGAGATGCTCCCGCAAGCCTGACAGACATATCGGCGCTTGGGCTTGGCCATGCGCGACGCTTAAGGGGAACATAAATGGAACGCAAGACCTTGGCATTCGAAATCGGTCAATTGGACGCGCGACTTAATTGCCCAGTTGGCAATCCCGTGCCCCAAGCATATCGTCCCGGCAAAACCGGACAAAACACGGGAGAGGAGCATGTTCAACAAGCACGACCTGTTTCACACCGGAATAGGCTTCGACCTGCGCGCGCCAGAGCAATTCGGCGTGACCAGCTCGCAGATCTTTTCCGAAGCCATGTCGATGATCCAGTATGCCGACGAAAACGGCATCGACAAGGTTGACTTCCAGGAACACCACCAGTCCGAAGACGGCTATGTGCCCTGCCCGATCCTGCCCGGTGTCGCCGCCTCGCAGCGGACCAAGCGGATGGGCATCGTCATGGGCGCGATCATCCTGCCTTTCCACGATCCGGTGAAGGTGGCCGAACAGATCGCCGTCGCGGACATTTTCAGCAACGGGCGGTTCTATGCCGTACTCGCCGCCGGCTATTCGCCCACCGAATTCGCCGCCTTCGGGGTCAACCTCAAGGACCGCGCGCGCATCATGGACGAGGGTTTCGACGTGATTTTGCGGGCGCTTTCCGGCGAGCGCTTCAACTTCAAGGGGCGCGAGGTCTTCGTCCGCCCCCTGCCGACGCGCGACCCGCGCGAGATCGTTTACGGCGGCGGCGGCACCCGCGCATCGGCCCGCCGCGCGGCCCGCTTCGGCCTTTCCATGTGGCCGATGAACGACTCCATCATCCCCGACTACGAGGAGGCCGCGGCGGAATTCGGCCTGAAGGACTACAAGCTCATCCGCGGCATCACCTCCTGCTACATCACCGACGATCCGGAGCGTGGCTGGGCCGAGATCGGCGACCACCTCGTCCACTACATGCGCAGTTACGCCAAGTGGAGCGAGGACCCGAACACCTCGGCCTCGCCGCTGCATGGCCTCGACACCATCGAGAAGATTCGCGCCGCCGGCCTCACCCAGGTAGTCACCCCGGAACAGGCGATCGAACTGGGCAAGACCCGCTCGATCGGCATGCAGCCGCTGATCGGCGGCCTGCACCCGGACAAGGGCTGGAAGAGCCTGGAGCTGTTCGTCAACAAGGTGCTGCCGCACATCAAGGATGCGCCGGCCAAGTGGCGTGCGGAACAGGGCATCACTGCCTGACCACAGGAGGCTAGTATGGGTCTGCTGGAAGCGCATGCCGCCCTCAAGGGACGCCGCGCGGTGGTGGTCGGCGGGGCCTTCGGCATTGGACGAGCCATCTCGCTCGCCCTCGCCGAGGCCGGGATCGACATAGCCTGTTGCGATTTCGACGAGGAAGGGCTGGCGACGATTGCCGCCGATGTCGAGGCGCATGGGGTGAAGTGCCTCGCGGTCCTCGCCGACGTTCGCGACGAGGCCGCTCTCGATGCTTTCTTCGACAAGGTTGAGCAGGCGTTCGACAGCGTAGATTTCCTGATCAACGTCGCCGGCGGGGTGAAGAGCTTTCCCTTCACCGAAACCACCAAGGAGCACAACGCGGGCGAAATCCGTCTGAACTATGGCTACATACTCGATGCCGTCCGCCGCACCGTGCCGATGATCCGCAAGGGCGGGCGCGGGGGATCGATCGTCAGTTTCACCACCATCGAGGCGCACCGCGGCGCAGCGACCTATGCCGTCTATGCCGGTGCCAAGGCGGCGACGACGAACTTCAGCAAGGCGCTGGCGGTGGAGCTCGCCAAGGAGGGCATCCGGGTGAACCTGATCGCGCCCGACACCACGCCCTCACGCACCAGCATGACCTCGGCCCCACCGGAATGGATGGCCCGCTATCATGCGCTGCCGGACAAATTCAAATCACTCGGCATGGAGATCTACATCCCGCAGAAGGTCCCGCCGACGCAGGAAGACCTTGCCAACGCCGTGCTGATCCTGGTCAGCGACCTGTCGAAATCGATCACCGGCATCACGCTCCACGTCGATGGCGGCACCATGGCCTCATCCGGCTTCCTCGAATGGCCGTATGACAACAAGTGGGGCCCCGCTCCCGGCGTTGGCCTTCTGGAGAAGCTTTCCGGAATTACTTAATCTTTCGGGACTGGCGTACTTTCCGGCGCTCTGCCATGGATTATCCATGCGCCAGAAGGAGCTCCGCATTGCGCTCGTCTGCTACGGCGGCATCAGCCTTGCGGTCTACATGCATGGCGTCACCAAGGAGCTGTGGAAGCTCAGCCGGGCAAGCCGGGCCTTCCTCGCAGGCCAGGAATGCACCGAGGGCACCGAGTGGGTCTATCACAAGCTTTTGCACGATATCGAAGCTAAGCACGGACTGCGCCTGCGCGTGCTCAACGACATCGTCGCCGGTGCCAGCGCCGGTGGCATCAACGGCGTTTTTCTCGCCCAGGCGATCCATTCGGGGCAATCGCTGGAACCCCTGACCGACCTTTGGCTGGAACGGGCCGACGTCGAAGTGCTGCTCGATCCCGATGCCCGGCCCTGGTGGAAGTTTGCCAAGTTCTGGGCACAGCCCATCGTCTGGTGGGTGCTGACCCGGCCGAACAACGTGGTCTCCGCCAGCGTGGCCAGGGAGACGCGCACTGAAGTGCGGCGCAAGCTTTCCCGCTTCATCCGCTCGCGCTGGTTCGAGCCGCCCTTTGGAGGCCTCGGCTTCTCCCGCCTGCTGGCCGAAGCCTTCGACGCCATGACCAAGTCCGAGCACGGGGCGCCGCTCCTGCCACCCGGCCACCCGCTGGACCTCTACGTCACCGCGACGGACTTCAAGGGCCACATGGAAAACCTGCGGCTGCACAGCCCGCCCCTGGTGCAGGAAAGCGAGCACCGCCTGTCCATCGGCTTCCGCGCGCCGGTACCGGCCCGGGGCGGCGGACAGCTTGCCGCGCTGCCGGAACTGATCTTTGCAGCCAGGGCGACGGCGAGCTTCCCCGGCGCCTTCCCAGCCCTCCAGCTCAAGGAGATCGACGAGCTGACCAGGGAACGCGGCGAAGTCTGGCCCGGCCGGGAGGAATTCGCCGCGCGCATCATGCCCGGGCACGTACGCAGCGGCACTGTCGAAGGCGTCTCGCTGATCGATGGTTCGGTGCTGGTAAACGCCCCCTTTGCCGAGGCGATGAACGTGTTGCGCCAACGCCCGGCCCAGCGTGAGGTAGACCGCAGGCTGGTCTACATCGACCCCCGTCCAGACCGGGTCGGCGGGCATGAGCGCAAGGATCCGCGCCCGCCGGGCTTCTTTTCCGTCATCTTCGGCTCGCTCTCGTCGATCCCGCGCGAGCAGCCGGTGCGGGACAATCTGGACGATCTCGAGCGGCAGTCCGCCGAGAAAATCAAGCTGCGCACCGTCGTCGACGCTCTGCGGCCAGATGTCGATGCGGCGGTCGAAAAGATGTTCGGCCGCACCTTGTTCATGGATCGGCCAACGGTGAGGCGGCTGACCGGCTGGCGGAACAAGGCGCACCAGGCAGCGGCGAAGCAGGCGGGTTTTGCCTATACCGGCTATGCCCAGCTCAAGTTCTCCGGCGTGGTCGATACCCTCGCCACCCTGATCCACGACGCGGCGCAGCCGGTGAAGCCGATACCTCGCGATGCCATCGCCCGGCGTCTTGCCGTGCACTTTGCTGGCCAAGGACTAGACCGGATCGCCATGACCAACGGCGGGGCGTCTTCGGCGGCCATCGCCTTCTTTACCGCACACGACCTGCCCTTCCGCATCCGCCGCCTGCGCCTGCTCGCCCGGCGGCTGACCGCCGACTGGGAGGGCGAGGAGACCACGACGGAATTCGCCCGCGATCGAGCACGCGAAACGGTTTATGGTGCTCTGGCGCTCTATTTCGAGCGGGAGGAGCCCGAGGCGCTGGGCCCGGACTTCCCTGAGCTGGCAGCCCGGGTTCTGGACGACCCGGCGGTCGTGCTGGATGGCATCGCCGTGCGCCGGAAACTGCGTCAAACCGACCTGCTGGTCGATGCCATGATGGCGACGGCATTGGCGGAAATGCCGGTGCCACTCCGCCGCCGCGTGCTCTATGCCTACCTCGGCTTTCCCTTCTACGACACGGTCACCCTGCCCCTGCTGCGCGGCGAGGACCTGACCGAGTTCGATCCGGTGAAGGTCGACCGCATATCCCCCGACGATGCCCCATCGATCCGCAAGGGCGGCGCGCGCGACACCCTTCGCGGCGTCGAATTCTACAACTTCGGCGCCTTCTTCAGCCGCGCCTACCGGGAAAACGACTATCTCTGGGGACGCCTGCACGGGGCGGAGCGGATGATCGACCTTGTCGCCTCAGCCTTGGCTGACAACAAGACGCTCTCAGCAGAGGAGATCGCCGGGTTCAAGCGCGAGGCCTTCCTCGCGATCCTCGACGAGGAAGAAGGGCGGCTAATTGCGGACCCCGCGCTGGTGCCGGGGATCAGGGACGAGGTGATGGTCAAGTTCGATCGGGGATAGCGGAATGTCATGCTCGCATTCGACTGGACCGCAATTCGTGGATCAGGACCCGGAATAGCTCCCTCATTGCTCGTGCTGCGGGCGATTGCGAGCGCCTGTCGAGCGAATACATGACGATCCGCATTTCCTGGATCTCGCTTGAAATGCGCAGTTCGCCAAGCCGCCCGGCTGAAAGTTCGCCCATGACCGCGAATGGGGAACATATCCAAATTGCATCAGTAGCAGCCGTCACTTTCGCCAAGGTGCCGAAATCTTCAACGATGTGAGGTGAAGGGCGAAAATTCCCGCGATATTCATCGGGCACCTGGAAGCCGGAACGGTTGGAAATCAGCACGGGAAATACCTGGCTCGGGCTGGCAGATGAAAGCAGGGGATGGTGTGCCCTTACGATCAGCCCATAGGGAAAGGTCCCCAGGGTTTCTGCCCGGACCGGAGGCGATTGCGGTATCTGCCCTTCGGCGCTCACGAAAAACTCGATCTCACCGGCAATGAGCAGCGGCCAAAGCGCCTCCACGTTGCGAACAACAACATCGTTATCAAGTTCGGGACTCGTTTCGATTTGCCGGGAGATTGCAGTGGCCAGAAGCGCCCGTGCCGGCATCGGCGCAATGCCGAAACGCACGCGGCCCGACGAGCCCGACGCTGCAAGCGAAGTCTGGCGTTCAAGATCGCTGGCATTGGCGATCAAAACGCTGGCTCGTTCAATGAAGGTGGCGCCCTGTGGCGTGGGGATGACGCCGGACCGGTCCCGGTCGAACAAGCGAATTTCGAGCTGGCGCTCCAGCGACTGGATCGCGCGGGTCAAGGCCGGCTGCGAGATGCCGAGGTCTTCCGCGGCCCGGGCATAGTTGGCGCGCCGGGCGAGCACGACGGCATAGGTAAGTGAGCGAAGGTCCAGCATCCATCCAAGTTATCAAAATTTCACTTCCAATGCATTGGACGAAGTGACGCCGGTCCGCAATGATGCGGCAGGAGGAGGTAGCCATGGGTGATATCGGGCGTTGGGTGCTGATTGCGACAGGGGTGATACTGCTCGCCGAGATCGTCAGCGGACGGCATCGCGGGATATACTGCCGCAACGATCTTTGGGTGAACGGCATCTGCATTTTCATTGGCGCCTTCGTGCGGCCGCTGGGCGCGGTGGTGGTTTCGCTGGCGATCGGCTGGATGCTGCCCTTCGGCAAGGGCGCGCTTTCAGGTATGCCTTTCTGGCCGGCGGTGCTGGGCATCGTGCTGGTGGCGGAGCTGTTCAACTACGGCGTCCACCGCTTTTCGCATGAGTGGAAGGGATCGCGCTTCGGCGACTGGCTGTGGCGAATGCACCGCACGCACCACACGGCGCGCTACGTCAACGTGCTGCTCAACTTCCGCACCAGCATCTTCTGGGGGCTGGTCGCCGGCCTGACCTGGGCTTTCTCGCTGGCGCTATACCTCGGCCTTGCCAAGCCTGCGGCAGTTGCCATCGGACTGTTTTCAGCCTGGGGCATCGTCACCCATGCAGATTTCTGCTGGGACATTCCGCTGCGCAACAACCGTTTTCTGCGGCCATTGCTGCGGGGCTTCGAGCACATCTTTATCACCCCCGGCACCCACCACAGCCACCATGGCTACGGCAAGGACGGCGGCAATTTTCGCAACTACGGCGTATTCCTCGCCATCTACGACTGGATGTTCGGCACCCTGTTCATCCCGGAAGGC
>CAZVWP010000079.1:0-13424 GCA_964630805.1 uncultured Novosphingobium sp.
AATTGACCAGGTACTCGGTCGTCACGCCGAAGCGGCCCGAGGCGACCTGCTTGATCGCCGAGCGCATGTTCTCGCCATCGGGAGCCGGCAGGAAGCGCGCCGGGTCCTCACCGCCTTCGCCGGTGTTCGACTTGCCGCCGATCTTGTTCATCGCCTTGGCCAGCGTGGTGTGCGCTTCCCAGGAGATAGAGCCATAGCTCATCGCGCCGGTGGCGAAGCGCTTGACGATCTCGGCGGCCGGCTCGACCTCGGAAATGTCGAGCGGCTTGTCGGCCGGGCGCAGTTCCATGAGGCCGCGGATGGTGAGCATCCGCTGCGACTGGTCGTTGATCGACTTGGCGAATTCCTTGTACTTTTCCGGCATGTTGCCGCGCACGGCATGCTGCAGGTTGGCGATGTTGTCCGCCGTCCAGGCATGCTGTTCGCCGCGCAGGCGCAGGCCGTACATACCACCGACGTCGAGCATGTTGCGGTAGATCGGGTTGTCGCCATAGGCGGCAGCGTGACGGCGCACCGTCTCTTCCGCGACCTGGCGCAGGCCGATGCCCTCGATCGTCGTCGCGGTGCCGGTAAAGTACTGCTCGATGAAGTCCGAGGCGAGGCCGACCGCGTCGAAGATCTGCGCGCCGCAATAGGACTGGTAGGTCGAGATACCCATCTTGGACATGACCTTCCGGATGCCCTTGCCGATGGCGTAGATGTAGTTCTTCTGCACCTCGTAGGAGGTCAGCTTCAGTTCCTTGCGGACGCGGATGTCTTCCAGTGTCTCGAAGGCGACGTAAGGATTGATCGCTTCCGCGCCATAGCCCGCGAGCACGCAGAAGTGGTGCACTTCGCGCGCCTCGCCGGTCTCGACGACGAGGCCGGTCTGCATGCGCAGGCCCTGGCGGACGAGGTGGTGGTGCACCGCAGCCGTCGCCAGCAGCGCCGGCATCGGGATGCGCTCCGGCCCCTGCGCGCGGTCGGACAGGATCAGGATGTTCTTGTCGGCCAGCACCGCCTCGGTCGCCGCCCAGCACATTTCCTTGACCGCCGCTTCCAGCCCGGCCGCGCCGGTGGTGGCGTCCCAGGTCATGTCGATGGTCTGGGTGCGGAAGGCGCCGTCCAGCGCCGCCTCGACCGAGCGGATCTTGGCGACATCAGCATTGGTCAGGATCGGCTGCTCGACCTCGAGCCGCTTGTGGCTGCCCGCATCGTGGCCGAGCAGGTTCGGGCGCGGGCCGATCATCGAGACCAGGCTCATCACCAACTCCTCGCGGATCGGGTCGATCGGCGGGTTGGTGACCTGGGCGAAGTTCTGCTTGAAATAGTCGTAGAGCAGCCGCGAGCGGTTCGACAGCACGGCAATCGGGGTGTCGGTGCCCATGGAGCCAATCGGATCGTCCGCTTCCACGGCCATGGACTCGAGGAAGCGCGAGACGTCTTCCTGAGTGTAGCCGAAGGCCTGCTGGCGATCGAGCAGCGTCGTGGTCTCGACCGGCAACTGCGCCAGTTCGGGTTCGACGACTTCGAGGTCCTTGAGGTTGTACTGCGCGGCTTCGAGCCATTCCTCGTAGGGCTCCTCGGCCGCGAGCTTGGCTTTGAGCTCCTCGTCCTCGATAATCCGCCCTTCGGCGAAGTCGATCAGCAGCATGCGGCCCGGCTGGAGCCGCCACTTGCGGACGATGTTGTCTTCCTTGATCGGCAGCACGCCGCTTTCCGAAGCCATGACAACGAGGTCGTCGTCTGTGACGAGGAAGCGCGCAGGCCGAAGCCCGTTGCGGTCCAGCGTCGCGCCGATCTGGCGGCCGTCGGTGAAGGCCACGGCGGCGGGGCCGTCCCACGGCTCCATCAGCGCGGCGTGATATTCGTAGAACGCGCGGCGCTTGGCATCCATCAGCGGGTTGCCGGCCCAGGCTTCCGGGATCAGCATCATCACCGCATGGGCCAGGCTGTAGCCGCCCGCCACCAGCAGCTCGAGCGCGTTGTCGAGGCAGGCCGTGTCCGACTGGCCGTGCGGGATGATCGGCCACATCTTGTCGAGATCGGGGCCGAGAAGCTCCGATTCCATCGTGCGGCGGCGCGCGTTCATCCAGTTGACGTTGCCGCGCACGGTATTGATCTCGCCGTTGTGGGCGATGAACCGGTAGGGGTGCGCCAGCTTCCAGCTTGGGAAGGTGTTGGTCGAGAAGCGCTGGTGGACGAGGCCGAGCGCCGAGACGCATTCCGGATCGCGCAGGTCGTCGTAGAACGAGCCGACCTGGGTCGCCAACAAAAGCCCCTTGTACACGATGGTCCGGCTGGAGAAGCTCGGCATGTAAAGCTCGACGATGCCGGGCAGGTCGTGCTTCTTCGCCAGGTCCGCCAGCGGGTTCTGCGCCTGCTTGCGGATCGACAGCAGCTTGCGCTCGAAGGCGTCCTGATCGGCGCAGTTCTCTCCGCGGCCAACGAACAGTTGCCGGATTACCGGCATCTGCGCGATCACCGCCTTGCCGAGACCGTCGAGCGTGGTCGGCACTTCGCGCCAGCCGATGACGCGCTGGCCTTCCTTGGCGACGAATTCCTCCAGATTGGCGACGACGAAGTCGCGGCTCGCCTCATCCTGGGGCAGGAAGCACATTGCGACGGCATAGTCACCCTCGGCCGGAAGGCTCACGCCCTCGCCCGTCGCCCACTTGCGGAACAGCGCGTCGGGCATCTGGATAAGGATGCCGGCACCATCGCCCAGCAGCGGATCCGCGCCCACCGCGCCGCGATGGTCGAGGTTTTTCAGGATCTCCAGAGCCTGGGTGACGATAGCATGGCTTTTGGCGCCCTTGATATGGGCGACAAAGCCCACACCGCATGCGTCATGCTCGTTGCGCGAATCGTAAAGGCCTTGGGGCTCCGGGAAACCCATTTACACATCCATCCTGTCGCAAGCCGGAGCACCGCAAGCGGAAATCCGGCAACATTGCACAGCAAAATGCGCCGCGGAACGCAGCGAATCTTACGCGAACGTGCTCCTTGGAGAAAGGACAGGATTTTTGCAACCGCGAAGACAGCAATCGCGGTTGCGGTAATGTGCGCAAATCAGGCGGCGCCGCTCATCCGCTGCAGGGTGGAGAGCGCACTGCGCAGCGCCCGCTCGGTTTCCTCGGGGCTGCGCGCCGGGCCGGACTGGCCCTGCACCGGCGGCGCATCGAAGCGGCGCGACTGGGCGGGCGCCTCGGCAAGCGAGGGCGGCGGCGCGTTGGGAGCGACCACCGGGCCTTCGGAAGGCAGGGCGAACCGGGTGCCGGCGCGCATGGCCTGGCCGGGGAAGATAACGATCGGTTCGGCCGCTTCGGTTTCGGCTTCGGGATCAATCACCCGGACGAATTGCGGACGCTGGACTGCCGGCCTGCTCATGTCGAGCAGCGAAGAGTAGCCGGCCTCCAGCACCTCGTCCTCGCTCTGGGCAGGCTCTTCCCCGCCTTCGACCGGGCGGCCGAAACGCGGCATCGGCCTGCTCTCCTGCGGCGCGGCGAACCCGCCGGCGGCAACGGATTCAGGCCCGGCCTCTTCCGGCTCCCTGGCCTCGACCGACGGCAAGGTAATGGAGCGCCCGGGAACATAGTCCGGCAGGGCGTCCTCATGCTCGTACTGCGAGAAGTCGATGGGCCGCATGGCCGCCGGCAGTATCAGGCGGGGATCAGGTTCCCGCTCGGCAGTATCCGCTGCGGACACCTCTGCGGGGGGCACCTCGGCCGCGGGCACCTCGGCCGCGGGCAATTCGTCCAGGGCGAGCCCTGCCGGCAAGGCCTCGGCAGACGGTTCAGGCGCGGTCTCCAAGACGGGCAGGCTCGAAAGCGTGGTCGCATGCCCCCGGCGCTGCAGCGACAGGGCCAAGCGCTCGATCAGCTCAACCGGCGAGAGGTCGGAAAGATTCGCGTTCATCAGGCGCTCCGAGGCTGCGCTCAAGGGAGGAGCCGCATGGGAGAAAACGGAGAGGGGTTCGGCGGCAGGCTCAGGTTCGGCCTCAACCTCGGAACAGGCCGCAGCCACGGCGAACATTCCGGTTTCCTCGACCTCGAGCGCGATGTCATCATCCGGGTCGTCGTGGAAAACCGGCATCGGGGCAACCTTGTTGCGAAAGGCCGCCAAGGGATCCGCATCGCCGGCACCGTCCGCGCCGGCGGCCGAGAAGGAAGTCTCCTGGATCGAGCTCGGCTCTGCGGGCTCCGGCGCATCCTTCGCCTGCACCGGCGGGGAAGCGGCGGCAATTGCCAGACTGTTGACGCTGAACTGCAGAGGGGAAGTCACCGGCGCGGCGAAAGAATGCGGTGTGAGCCCATGCTGCGCTTCAGGGGCGAATTGGGCCACGGGTTCTTCCTCCTGAACTGTTTGGACCGGGAGCACCGGATCGGCGGATCGCATTGCGGCGGGCATTTCCACGCTGTGGGCGAAGCTCCGGGCGGCAAGCTCGGCCGGTGGTGCGAAGGGACGCGCGACCGGCGACGCCGGCTCGGCCGGCACCTCGACGGACGGGGCCGTCGTCGGCTGCGGACGTGCGAAGGCACCGGCCGACGGCTCCGTCTGCTCGGGCGGCACAGCCAGGCTTTCAAAGCCGGGTGTGGATGCAATCGTGTCGAACTGGTCGAGTTCGAGGGCCTGGGCCTGTTGTTCCGCTGGTGCCTGTTCGGCGGGCTGCCGGTCGATCGGATCGCATTCGAATTCCGTCACGTCGAGGATATTCGGCGAAAGACCTGTGAGGAACGAAGGGCCGTCATCGAACACGCTTTCGTCGAGCGCTTCGTTCGAGGCGATCAATGCGCGGCGCCGATCCGGCTCGGCATAGCGGTCGCCCTCCATGTCCTGGTCGGCCGGCAGGTCGCGCGTCGACGCGCTGGAGCCATGCACCGATGCGCCGAAATTGCGAACCCGCTCCTGCTTCATTTCAGGCTTCGGCCGCGCCAGCCGCAATGCCAGGACGAAGCCGAGGATGCTGCCAAGAGCAGCAAGGCCAAGCGCGATCAGGATCCTTGAGGTAATGCCCAGCGGCGGCGCCGTCTGCGGTACGAGCAGGTCGATCTTGCTGGCGATGACGAGCGATTCGAGCAGCGAAGTCCGCACCGCAAGGCTGCCGAGGCCGAACAGCGCGGCGAACCAGAAGGCGACGATCGTCGGGAACAGCGGATGCCGAACGATAGGCTGTATGCCGCTATCCTGCCTGGCTTTTTGATTGGCCAACTCGATTACCCCATTTCGTCCACTTGCCGGCATTGCGCGGCATCATGCCGCCGCATGGCTCCGGCTAATTGCATCGAGAGGTAACAGCCTTTGGTAAACGTCTTGATAACGCTCTACGTTGACCGACCAATCATGTCGGGTTTTCACGTAGTTGCGGCCCGCCTCGTGCATTTCGCCCCAGCGCTGCCGTTCGGAAAGCAGGCTCGCCAGCGCCTCGGCACATGCGCCGGGATCGTCGGGTGCGAACAGGACGCCGGTCTGCCCGTGGCTGATCAGCTCGCGATGCCCGCCGACGTCCGAAGCGACCACCAGCTTGCCCTGCGCCATGGCTTCGAGCGGCTTGAGCGGGGTGACAAGGTCCGTCAGCCGGCTGCGCTTGCGCGGATAGGCCATCACGTCCAACAGCGCGTAATACCGCTCGACTTCATCGTGCGGCACGCGGCCGGTGAAGCGAATCGCCCCGTCCAGGCCCGATGCCCCGGCCTGCGCCTTGAGCGCCGTTTCGCATGGCCCCCCGCCGACCAGCAGCAGGCGCGCATCCGGATGCCGGGCGAGCAGCGCGGGCATGGCGGCGATGAGGTCGTCGATACCCTCGTAATCGTAGAAGCTGCCGATAAAGCCGATCACCGGCCCCTCCCCTAGGCCGAGCGAGGCGGCGAGTTCCGCATCGCGCGGCAAGGGCTGGCCGAACAGCGCGAGGTCCACGCCGTTGGGCATGATCGAGATTCGTTCCGGCGTGGTGCCCCGGGAAATCAGGTCTTCGCGCAGGCCGGCGCAGATGGTGACGACATGGTCCGCTCCTGCGACCACGTGGTTTTCCAGCGCCCGGGTCAGCTGGTACTTGATCGAGCCTTCCTGGCCGTCGCCATTGCTGACCGCAGCGTCTTCCCAGAAGGCCCGGATCTCGTAAACCAGCGGCAGGCCAAGCCGCTTGGCAGCGCGCAAGGCCGCTTCGCCGCAGAGCGCCGGGGAATGGGCGTGGAGCAGGTCGGGTCGCCATTGGGTGCACAGTTCGGCAATGGCCGAGGCCAGTCGTCCGATCTCGCGCCATTCGCGCAGGCCCACCGGGCCCGATGCCTCCCCCCGAGTGCGATGGAATTGGAGACCGTCGATCTCCTCGCGATCCGGCCCCTGTGTCGTGTGCCTGAGGCCGGTGATGGCCCGCACGTCGATCCCGGCCGCCTGCTGCGCCTTGAGGATGGCGCGGGTGCGGAAGGTGTATCCACTGTGCAGCGGCAGCGAATGGTCGAGAATGTGAAGGACGCGCGTCATGGAACTGCCCCTTAGCCCGACATGCTTAACCGAGCGTCAACTGCCGTGGTCTAAGGCCTTCGCATGATCGACAATTTCGCCCTGGGGATCACGCACCTGCTGCTGGCGCTCGCCTTCTGGCGGCTTGCCATGCGCGACGATGTCGATCGCGATCCGCCCGCCGGGGCGGACGATGCCGGAGACGCAACCGGTGCTTGACCTCGCGCTTGCCGGCTTCACCGCCTTCATGATGGCCATGGGCATGCGCCGCCCGTTCCTCTGGGTGCTGGCTTATCTCTACATCGACATCCTCATGCCCCAGAAATTCTCCTATTTCCTGCTGGCGTCGATCCCGATCTCGTTGATCACCTTCGTCGCAGCCTTTGGCGGCTGGCTGGCCACGGACGAAAAGACGGACTGCCGCTTCACCTTGCGCCAGTTTCTGATCCTGCTGCTGCTGATCTACTGCGGCGCCACGACGCTCAGCGCCGACTTTCCCGAGCAGGCGCTGGATAAATGGGCATGGGTGTGGAAGGCGCTGCTCTTCGCCATGTTCCTGCCCCTGACATTACGCACGCGCCTGCGCTTCGAGGCTGTGGCGCTGGTCATGGTGCTCACGGCCGGGGCGATCATCATCTCCGGCAGCATCAAGACGCTGGCCACCGGCGGCGGCTATGGCTCGCTGCACCTGTTCGTGGCGGACAGTTTCGGGCTCTACGAAAGCTCGATCATCTCGTGCGTTGCGGTCGCCATCATTCCGCTGATCCTCTGGCTGTCGAAGCACGGCACCGTTTTCCCGCGGGACTGGCGGGTGCGCCTGTTCAGCGCCGCGCTGATCTTTGCCTGCCTGCTGATCCCGATCGGCACCCAGGCGCGCACCGGACTTTTGTGCATCGGGTTGCTGGCCTTGCTGCTGCTGCGCACCACCAGGCGCCGGTTCCTCTACCTGGGACTTGCCGGCGCGCTGGTCGTGATCGCCGTACCGTTCCTGCCCGATTCCTATACCAAGCGCATGAACACGATCGAAAACCACGAAGGCGACCAATCGGCGGCGACGCGAATCGCCATCTGGCAGTGGACGATCGACTATGCCGGCGATCATCCCTTCGGCGGCGGCTTCATGTCCTATCTGGGCAACAAGGTGCACGTCGACCTGCGCACTGCCGAACAAGACGGAAGCCAGACCAGGATCGAGAGCGACCGAGTCCAGGACAAGGCCCGCGCCTTCCACTCCAGCTATTTCGAGATGCTGGGCGAGCAAGGCTATCCGGGCCTTGCGCTTTGGCTGTTGCTGATGATCAGCGGCCTGTGGCAGATGGAACGCATCTATCGCCGCTGGCGCAAGCGGACCGGCGAGGGGGAGATGTGGCAGGCCCCGCTCGCCATGGCCCTACAACAGGCGCAGCTGATCTACATGCTGGGATCGGTATTCGTCGGTATCGCCTTCCAGCCGTTCTGCTTCATGCTGATCGGCATGCAGTGCGGCTTGTGGAGCTATCTCAAGCGCATCGAGAAGCCGCTGCCGGCGCGCAGGACCATGCAGGCTGCGCCGAAGCAGGTGCCCTCGACCGTCAGAGCCTGATCAGCGGCCGCCGGTGGCGGCCGCCCTTGCAGGCCCGGCGTGAATTTCGACCTGCGCACCGTCCGTCACCGGTATGACATTGCGCCCGAACCAGACAATGCGGCGGGAGGGCTCCGTCAGGTCGGCATCGTAGCCCAGCGCATGAGACTGCGGATAACCCATCAGCAGCAGGCTCGCCGGGAACATCTGGCCATGGCTGCGCCCGCCCGGAGAAGAAGCGCGATAGGGCGCCGCCACCGGCTCCGGCAGGAAAGCCAGTAGCGGGATCGAGAATTCCAGCGGGTCGGGATCGAGGCTGCAATGGGGCAGCACGCCCTCCTTCACGTTCTGACCATGGTCGGAGGTGTAGAAAACGGCGACACGGCTGCGGTCGACCCCGGCGAACAGCGTCTCGAAAAAGGCGCGCTTCGACCAGGAGACCGCGCCTTCGTATTGCGCCTCGATCGGACTGCCTGCCGGAACGTAACCGGGCGGATAATGGTCGCGATACTGGAAATGGGCACCCATCAACACGGCATAGACGAAGTCACGGCCTGGCGCCTTGAGCACCTGGTTGATCCTTGCGGCGATCACCTTGTCGGTATCGAGGCCGCCGTGCATCGGCCGGTATTCGCCGATCAGCGTGCGTTCGGGCGGCAGCACAAGGTTCTGCAGCGGGCCTTTTGACTGACCGTCGAGCAGGGCGGTGCGAAAACCGGCCTTGCGCGCATAGCCCCAGATCGAGGGCGTGCGCCGCAGGTCCGTTGCGCCGTTCACGCTGTCCACCGCAACGCCCGAACGCAGCGCCACGTTGGAGGGCGCGCTGCAGTTACCGAGCGCGTGCGCCTCGCCGAAGTCCACCGGATCGAAGACCATGGCCGACGGGCGCACGAGGCTGGCGAAGGTCTTGTAGACCATGCTCTCGTCGATCACCCAGACCACCTTGTCGACCCGGGGCGCGGCTACGGGCGCGAGCGGCACCGGATCGCGAGCAGGCGGCGGCGGGGCCAACAGGATCTGGCCGGCGTAGATCCAGCTATTGCGCTCAGCGGCGACCGGGCCGATCCCGGCATAGTCGACGGCGACGCCCACGGCCCCCACTGCGAGAGCCGAGGGCCAGGCCAGCGAGAAGCCGGACAGAGCCGGGCGCCCGGTCCTGCGCGCAAGCACGAGCAACCCACCGGCGACCAGAACCGCCGCCACCGCCGCCGCTCCCTTCCCGGCAAATTCCCCCGCCGCCGCGCCCGCCTGGGCGGATTCGGCGGCCATCCACTGTAGCTTCGCAAGGTCGACGACATCGCCGACGATGATCCCGAAGCCGACATTGATCAGCCCCGAAAGCAAAGCCGCCACGATCAGCAAGGCAAACCAGCGTCGGGGCAGCGCCAGGGTCAGCAGCAGCAGCGCCACGGCCTGGAGCGAGATGCCGGCAAATGCCCGCGCGGCGGAAGTCCAGTCGTTGGCTGCGGCGCGATAGAGTATGGCGTGCTTCATCAGCTCGAAGTCGAGGATCGCATAGCCCGCCGCGAACAGCGCGAAGGCCAGCGCGAAGCGCAGCAATGCTCTGGTCCGCGTCATTTCCATGAGATGGCCTGCCCCGTCATTTCGAAGATCAAGGGTAGCGAAGCGACAACATCGCCGTCCACCTGGACCGGAACGGACTCGCTCGCCGTCACCTGTAGCCAGGCGGTTTGCAGCACATGCCACCGCGCGCTTGGTCGGTGCGCGCCGGCCAGCGCATGAAGAATGAGGCCTGCGATATCGCGCCGGCGTGCCTGCGGTAGCGCAATGACATGAAGCAGATCCTGTTGGAGCCGCGCCTCGCGGTGCAGGCACCATGGCCCGGCGTAATGCCTGCCGCGCAGGATGAAGACGGCTTCGGCGTCGATTTGCTCGTTACCGGTCGCCACGCGCATCTTCACGCGCGGCCAGCGCCCGAACATGCGCAGCAGCGCGACCGCATAGGCCAGCCGGCCGATCCGCGCCTTGAGCGCCAGCGACACGCTCTCGACCACTCGCGCATCGGGCCCCGCAGAAGCGCAGGCCAGCAGCGTCTGCCCGCCTGCCCTAGCCACCTTCGAAGTGCAGCGGCTGCCCTCGGCAACGATTCGCCGGGCGAAGGCCTCCGGGTCCGCGGGATAGCCGAGTTCGCGGGCCAGAAGGTTGATCGTGCCCGCCGGATAGATCGCCAGCGGCGGCAAAGCGGACAGGTCCTCCTGCCGGTCGAGCACCAGCCGGACGGTCCCGTCGCCGCCGCAGATGCAGATCAGCCCGGCATCGGGCGCGTCGCTGGCGAAACGAAAAGTACCGCTATCGTGCAGCGCAACCTCGTGGCCCTGCGCTTCCAGCGCGCACTTCACCGCAACCGCCCTGCCCACGCGCCGGGTCTCGCCGCCTGCATGATGAACCAGGGCAACCTTCAAGTTCTTGGCCTTCCGCGAAAGGCCTTGCGAATACGGTTAAACGATTGCGATTTTATCAATGCGGGGGCAACTAGAAGGCGCACATTCGAACAGGAGAATCCCGTGGAACTCAGTGACCTTCAAGCCAAAGTTGGCGAGACCATCGGCACCTCGCGCTGGTTCATGGTCGACCAGAAGCGGATTAACGAATTCGCCGACGCCACCGAGGATCACCAGTTCATCCATGTCGATCCGGAAGCCGCCAAGGCGACACCCTTCGGCCAGACCATCGCGCATGGCTTTCTGACCTTGTCCCTGATTGCCGGGATGATGGCGGAGATGGACAAGCCGACGGTCAAGATGTCGGTCAACTACGGCTTCGACAAGGTCCGCTTCCTCTCGCCGGTCAAGAGCGGCAAGAACATTCGCGGCCATTTCAAGCTGCTCGAACTCACCGAGAAGCGACCCGGCCAGTGGCAGCAGAAGGTCGAGGTCACTGTCGAGATCGAGGGCGAGGACAAGCCGGCGCTGCTGGCCGAATGGATCTTCCAGCACTTCGTTTGATCTTGGCTTTCGGCTTCGGCCCGCACCCTTAGGAGAACAGGTAATGCGCGATGCAGTGATCGTGTCGGCGGCAAGGACGCCGATCGGACGGGCCTACAAGGGCGCCTACAACGCAACCATGGGCCCCAGCCTCGGTGCCCTCTCGATTGCGGAGGCGATCAAGCGGGCCGGGATCGAAGGCGGCGAGGTCGACGATGTCGTCTGGGGCGCGGTGCTGACACAGGCCAGCCAGTCGCCCAACATCGGCCGGCTGGCGGCGTTGAAAGCGGGACTTCCGGTGACCGTCGCCGCGCAGACCATCGACCGGCAGTGCTCCTCCGGCCTGATGGCGATCTCGATAGCGGCCAAGCAGGTGGTCATGGACCGGCAGGACATTGTCGTCGCCGGCGGCCAGGAATCGATCAGCTTGGTGCAGACCCCGGCCATGCGGATGGAGTTCGATCAAAGCCTGATCGCCATGCACCCGGCTGCCTACATGCCGATGCTGCAGACCGCCGAGGTCGTCGCCAAACGCTACAATATCGCGCGCGATTTGTGCGACGAATATGCCTTCCAGTCGCAGCAGCGCACCGCCGCCGCCCAGGCGGCGGGCCGGTTCGACGCCGAGATCGTCGCCACCACGACGACGATGAACGTCACCGACAAGGCGACCGGCGAGACCAGCCAGAAGGAAGTGACGCTTGCCAAGGACGAAGGCAACCGGCCCGACACGACGCTCGAAGGCCTCAAGGCCCTTGCGCCGGTGATGGGTCCGGATGGCAACGTCACTGCCGGCAACGCCAGCCAGCTTTCCGACGGCTCGGCCGCCGTCGTCGTCATGGAAGCGGCCACCGCCGCGAAGAAGGGACTCGCGCCCTTGGGCCGCTATCTCGGCATGGCCGTGGCGGGAACCGAGCCCGACGAAATGGGCATCGGTCCGGTCTTCGCCATACCCAAGCTGCTCGACCGCTTCGGCCTCAAGATGGACGACATCGGGCTGTGGGAACTGAACGAGGCCTTCGCCGTCCAGGTCGTCTATTGCCGCGACAAGCTGGGCCTCCCCGACGAATTGCTCAACGTCGATGGCGGCGCCATCTCGATCGGCCACCCCTATGGCATGACCGGCGCACGCACGACGATGCATGCGCTGATCGAAGGCAAGCGGCGCGGCGCCAGGCATGTCGTCGTCACCATGTGCATCGGCGGCGGCATGGGCGCGGCGGGCCTGTTCGAGGTGCTCTGACGGCGCCGGGCCGATGAGCATGAACGAACACCTCGGCCTTGTCGAACTGCTGGGCGTCGCGGCCAGCATCAGCCTGCTTTCCGGCTGGCGGCTCTACCTGTGCATCCTGGCGACCGGCCTTGCCATGCATTACCAGATCCTGGCGATGCCCTATCACCTCGCGTCGCTGAAGGTCTTCGCCAATCCCTGGGTCATGGGCACGGCGGGCTTCGCCGCGGTCTGCGAATTCCTCGCCGACAAGGTCGCCTGGATCGACAGCATCTGGGACACTGTCCATACCCTCATCCGCCCCCTGGGCGGCGCATTACTGACAATGGCGATCATCGATCCGTCGGACCCGGCGACCCAGGCGATTGCCTTCATCCTGGGCGGCGGCGGGGCGCTGCTGGCGCACAGCGGCAAGGCCGGCGCGCGGGCGGTGGTCAACACCAGCCCCGAGCCGTTCAGCAATATCGGGGTATCGACGGTGGAAGACGTCGCGACGGGCGGGCTGATATACCTTGCCTATGCCCACCCCGCCACTTCGTTCGCCATCGCGGGGGTCATGCTGGTCCTGGCCGTCTGCCTGCTGGTATTTGCCCACCGGGTGCTTGGCCGCATTTTCGGCAAGCCGGCGAAAACGACTCCCCAGTGAGTCATTTTTGCAACGACTCGCGAGTTTCTGCAGTTTACACGAAATTAACCTTTTCCATCCATTGGTCATATGGTTAATTCGCGGCAACACCGCTTACCGAGTGGTTGGCGCTGCAATAACGGGGCAAAACAAGGGGACCACCCATGCGCGTGCTTTTGATCGAGGACGAGCCGACCACGGCGAGGGCCATCGAGCTCATGCTGACAACCGAGGGCTTCAACGTCTATTCCACCGACCTGGGCGAGGAAGGCCTGGATCTCGGCAAGCTCTACGATTACGATATCATCCTGCTCGATCTCAACCTGCCCGACATGCATGGCTACGACGTGCTCAAGAAGCTGCGCGTCTCCAAGGTGCAGACCCCGGTGCTGATCCTTTCGGGCATCAGCGAGATGGATTCCAAGGTGCGCAGCTTCGGCTTCGGCGCCGACGATTACGTCACCAAGCCGTTCCACCGCGAGGAACTGGTCGCCCGCATCCACGCGGTCGTGCGCCGCTCCAAGGGCCACTCGCAGTCGGTCAGCCGCACCGGCAAGCTCACCGTCAATCTCGACGCCAAGACGGTCGAGGTCGATAACGCCCGCGTCCATCTGACCGGCA
>CAZVWP010000080.1:0-13416 GCA_964630805.1 uncultured Novosphingobium sp.
TTCGGATAGGTTTGGGTTGCGACACTCGAACCTGACGGAAGGAACCACGATGACCGATTCCATGATGCACCTGCGCTCGTTGGTCGAGAAGACCCCTGATGCGGATATTCTGCGGGGGATGATCTCGTTCGCTGCCGAGCGGCTGATGGAGCTGGAAGTGGGCGGCCTGACCGGCGCCGCTTACGGCGAGAAGTCGCCGCATAGGCTGGTCCAGCGCAACGGCCACCGTGAGCGCGACTGGCAGACCCGAGCTGGCACGGTCGAGCTGGGGATCCCGAAGCTGCGCAAGGGCAGCTACTTCCCGGGTTTCCTCGAGCCGCGCCGGATGGCCGAGAAGGCGCTGACCGCAGTGATCCAGGAGGCCTATGTCCAAGGCATCTCGACCCGCTCGGTTGATGATCTGGTCAAGGCGCTCGGCATGGACGGCATCTCCAATAGCCAGGTCAGCCGCCTGTGCTAGGAGATCGACGAGCGGGTAACCCCATCATCATGCTCTCGGCAGTGCCCGGAACATGACCGGCCCAAGCCGCCGCCGCCACATTGTCGACCGGCACCGCCGACATCAGCAACCTGATCGATGCCGAACTCGCCAAGGTTCCTGCCGGCAAATAGCTTAGGTTTCGCGCAGAACGCGGGAAACCGGCCTGATTGCCGAACGAGGTTACTTGCAGGCCGGCAGGTCCTGCTTGGGCCTATTCGCTCAGCCGAAGCCGATAGATCCCGTATCCCTCGCCTATGTCGCTGGAGGCACTATCCGATCTTTGGAACACCAGCCACTTGCCATCGGGGCTGACCACGGGATTGCTGATGTCGCTGGTCGAGCCTGGCGAACGGCCATGGACAAGGAGCGAGAGCTTGCCGTCCTCGCGCAGTTCCAGCTTGCAGATGTCGAGTTCGGGAAGTCCGGGCTTGTCCTGCTTGCCGCATTCGACCGCGGCCCAGTCCCCGGTGGGATGGATGCCTTCCACTTCGTCGTATTCGCCGGGCTTGCGGTAATAGGTGACATTGCGGTCATCTGCGAGTCTGTTGCCCATCACCGAGATCTGGAGCGCGCCGCCCGGCCCCAAGCCGAGACAGGAATAGACCAGTTCGCCGTCGTTCTCGCGGAAGTCCTGCGGCTCGATGAAGCGGCACTCAGGCGGCAGCATCGCCATGATCTCGCGCTTGTTGACGATGCGCGGCGCGCCGCCGGCATAGGCGATTTCCGCGACATAGCGCTTCGTAGGCCGCACGAAGGCCAGTTGCCAGGTTTCCTTGTTCTGCAGCGCCGGCTCGATCGTCGTCCAGGCGATCAAGTTGCGCTTTCGCGACACGGCAATGCCCTCGAACACCGTCTCACCCAGCGGCTCCAGCCCGCGCGACAGGTCCTTGCGCAGTACCCACATCTCGAGATGGGCGCGGGTGTTCGCGCCGAACTGGACGCGCGGCGCGGTGACGAGGAAATCGCCGTTGGGCAAGTACTGGATGCGCATGATGCCCTGGTGCGGGAAGGAACCGGTCAGGTTGCGCAGCTTGCTCGTGGCGATCTCCAACTCGTAGGCGTCGCCATAGGTCTTGCCGACGAATGCAATTCGCTTGCCGTCCGGCGAGATTGCCGCACGGCCGCCGAACGGCGTGAGCATGGCGGCCTGCTGCAGCGTGGGCGTGCTGTCGGCAGGGGGCTCCTGCGCGGGAGCCGCACCGGCAAGGCCCAGCAATGCGCCGAGAACGATGGCCTTGATCCCTTTCATGCGCTGATCTCCGACAGATAGGTGAACGACTTGGCCGCCGCCTGCATTGGTGTGTCGCTGCCTTTCGGCTCCTGCTCGACGAGGAAGTGCCGGGCCCCGGCACGGTAGGCGGCGGGCAGGATGCGCGCCCAGTCGAGCTTGCCGGCGCCAACCGCGGGCGAGCCCATGGCAATGCGGTAACCGGCAGGCTGGCTCTCTGCCATGTCGCGCACGTGCAGCAGCTTCACCCTGCCCCGCGCCTTGTCGAGGAAGCGCACCGGATCGAGCCCGGCCAGTTGCACCCAGCCGATATCGACTTCGTAGCCGACGAGGTCCGGCTGCGTCTCGCGCCAGAGAATGTCCCAGCCGGTGGTCTTGCCGATCGGCGCGAAATCGAGGTTGTGGTTGTGATAGGCGACGCCGATCCCGAGCGGGCGCAAGGCCTCGCCGCGCTGGTTAAGGATTTCTGCCGTGCGTTTCCAGATGTCCTCGCCCGCCGCCGCAATGGTGCGGCCCACGGTCATTTCCATGGTCTCGCCCGGTGCGGGGCGGAAATTGGCGGGGAACAGCAGGATCGGGGCGACCGCCCACTTTGCCTTCAGCACGCCCATCGTATCGGCAATCCGCGCCGGTTCGCTGAGCATCGACAGGGCCGAGGCGCCGCCCATGCCCTGGAGCGGCAGGTGCAGGCTGGAGATGGAGATTCCGGCCTTCGAAGCAGCAGCGGCAATGTCAGCCGGTTGCCGGCCCAGCAAGCCCGGCAGTTCAACCTCGCGATAGCCGATCTGCGCCAGCCCCGCGAAAGTCGCGTCGAGATCGCGGCCCGCCTGCGATCCGAGTGCGCCGATCTGGATGCCTATGGGCTGGTGCAGGCGCTCAAACAGCTTGCCACGGTTGCGCGCCATCCCTGGCCCGGCGAGTGCGGCCGCCGAAGCGGCCAGCCCGCTCAGCAGCGCTCGCCTGCCCAGTGCCTGCATCTCAGATCGCCTCGCCGGCATCGACCAGCAGGGTGCTGCCAGTCATGAACAGCGACATGTCGGACGCGCAGAACAGGACAACCCGACCGATGTCGTCGGGCACGCCGACGCGGCCCAAGCGGCTGGTCAGCATAGCCGGAATTTCCTTGGTCGCATCAGCACGATTGGGATTCTGCGCGGCGGCGATCTGGTTGCCCTCGGTAACGCAATACGTCGGCGCAACGCCGAGCACGCGGATGCCCTGCGGTGCCAACTCCAGCCCGAGCTGCTTGGTCAGCCCTCGCACACCGTGCTTGGAAGCGACATAGGCGCCCATGCCGGTCGCCACGCCCTTGAAGCCGGCGGTGGAGACGATGTTGACGATCACGCCGCCGTGGCCCGCCGCTGTCATGCGCCCGGCAGCCGCGCGGGCACCCGCAAGAGCGCCCCGCAGGTTCACCGCCAGCACCTGGTCCCACAGCTCGTCGGTCATCCTGGGGAGGCGCGCGTTGGGGAAGATGCCCGCGTTGTTTACCCAGATATCGATGCCGCCCAGTTGCTCGCAAGCCATGTCGGCGGCCGCCTCGATGGTCGCCGTATCGCTGACGTCCATGTAGGCTCCGATGACCTTGCCGCCGCCCAGCGAGGTCAGGTCCGCGGCCGCGCTCTGGACGAGCTCAACTTCGATGTCGCCGATCAGCACATTGGCTCCGGCCTGCGCCAGCCTGCGGGCGATAGCCTTGCCCAGCCCCCGCGCGCCGCCGGTGACGACGGCATTGCGGCCTGCCAGCGAGACGATTTCCGCGATCGAGCGGTCGGTTACGTCGGCTACTGCGGTCATGCCTCTTCCTCCTCTTGTGCCGATCAGGCCGGCGTGAACTTGACCCGCAGTTCCGACAGGCCGCGGATGATGAAGCTCGGCTCGAAGTCGAAATCCCGATTGCCGCGCGGGCCGTGGCGCGTTTCGTCCAGATCGATGTGCGAAGTCTGCTCGAGGAACTTCTCGAGGATGATGCGCACTTCGGCGCGTGCCAGAGGGGCGCCGGCGCAGACATGCTTGCCGCGGCCGAAGGCCACGTGTTCCTTGATCTTCGGACGGTCGAGCACGAAGTCCTGCGGGTTCTCCCAGCGGCGCGGATCGCGATTGCCGCCCGGCAGGCCGATCAACACCTTGCTGCCGGCCTTGACCGGCAGGTCGCCAATCTTCGTGTCGCGCCGGGCAAGCCGGGAAAGCTGCTTGGTCGATCCTTCGAGCCGCAGCACTTCCTCCAGCATCGCCGGGATCAGCGAGGGGTCGGCGCGCAGCTTTTCCTGCAGGCCGGGCACGTCGATGATATAGCGCATCGAATTGCCGAGCAGTTTGGCGCTGGTATCCTGTCCCGCGCCGAACATGAACACGCCCAGCGTCATCAGGTCCATCATCGATGGGCGTGTGCCGTCGTGGTATTCAGCCTGGGCCAGTTCGGTCAGGATGTCGTCGCGCGGGCTTTCCTGCCTCTCGGTGATGTAGCGGTAGAAGTGGCCGGTCATCGCCACCATCGGGTGCGTTTCGCCCTCGTGAGTGTTGAGCGTGGCATCGAGGTTGCCGGGCGCGGGCGAGGCGTCGATCAGCTTCATGAAGGTTTCGCGGTCCTCCGCCGGAACGCCGAGGAGGTCGGAGATCACCAGGGTGACGAAGGGCGTGGCGATCTCGCTGATGAGGTCACAATGGCCCTTGGCGACGACGTCGGCGACCATCCGCTCGGACAGGCTGGTCATGTATTCCTCGTTCGCCTTGAGGCGCGAGGGGATGAAAAGCCGGTTCATCAGCGAGCGCAGCTTGGTGTGCGGCTCGTCGTCCAGCATCACCACCTGGTCACCGCCAAGGAACTGCGAGCGGTTGGCCTCGATCTGTGCCGTGATGTCAGAGCCTTCCGGATCGAACGGCAAGGGCGCAGCGGCGCCGGCGAGGCCAATGATCGCCGAGAAATCCTGGTGGTTGTTGAGGATCTCGATGGTCTCGTCGAAGCCGGTGACGATCAGGTAGTCCTTGTCCTCCGGCTGCCAGACCGGGCCGTGCGTGCGCACTGCCTCGAAGAAGGGATAGGGGTTCTTGGCGACGTCATAATCGGTGAAATAGTCGCGGTCTTCGAGCCTTTGCACGGCGATCTCCTTGTCCTGCACCACGGCAGCTGCTTATGCGATACGATGTCGCATAGCGACGGACAAAGAGTCGCGTCAAGACTTGCCGGCGGTCAGTCCGCGGAGATGATCGAACCTGTGAACAGGCGATGCAACATGCTCGCGATATCATCGACGCTGTAGGCCGATGGAGGCTGCGCCACCCACCAGGCCAATGTCTCCGCGATGAGGCTGGCCGCGCAGATCGTGCCCAGTTCCACCGGGAGCCAACTGCTCACGGGTGCTTCGGAAGCGGCAACGATGCGTGATTGCCGCAGCCATTCCTCGCGCATCGCCGCGCCTGCGCCGCCATTAAGCAAGGTCGACCACAAGGCGCGATGTTCCTCTACATAGGCGCAGAGGGCGCGGAAGCCAGCCTGGTAGTCCTCCGTCCCCCGGATCGCGAGGGTCAGCGCGTTGAGCTGCTGGATCTGGTCCTTGGCAATGTCGTCGAGCAGCGCTTCCTTCGACGGATAATGGCGGAAGAAGGTGGCATAATGCACGCCCGCCTCGCCGCAGATGTCGCGGATCGTGATCTGGTCGAAGGGATTGCGCTCGAGCAGCGCCAACAAGCCCTCGCGCAGTGCCTGGCCCGACCGAAGCGCCCGCGCATCGCGCGACGTTGACGAGGATGTGGCGGGAAGTTTATGCGATATGGTATCGCTCAGACTGTCGGGGGAATGCTTTGCCCTGGCCATCGTCGATCATTGGAGCACAAATGGCGCAGGGTGCAAGACGAGAGTCGAAATTGCGGAGCGCGCTGGCGCTGATGGGGGCTCTGCTGGCGGCCCCCTCCTCCGCCGAAACCCTGCTCATCGGCAACAAGGGCGAAGACACGGTAAGCTTCGTCGACCTTGCCAGCGGGCGCGAATGCGCAAGGGTGGCAACCGGCCGCCAGCCGCATGAGATTGCCCTTTCGCCCGATGGTCGGCAGGCTGCCGTGGTCGCCTATGGCGGGTCCTCCATCGACATTTTCGACGTCGCCGGGGTACGGCTGGCGCGCCGGATAGACATCTCCCCCGCAGCCGGTCCGCACGGTATCGTCTGGCTCCGCGACGGGCGGATTGCCCTGGCCGCGGAACGCAGCCGCTCGGTCGAACTGGTCGATCCCCGCACCAGCTCGATCCGCTCCGTTCCGCTTGGACAGACGGGGACGCACATGCTCGCGGTCTCGCCCGACCAGGGCACGGCCTATGCGGCAAACATCATGGCCGGCACGGTCAGCGTGATCGACCTGCGCAAGGCGGCGAAAGTGGCTGACATAGCCGTCGGGGGCTTTCCGGAAGGCCTGGCCATCACAAGCGATGGCAGGCAGCTTTGGGTCGGCGACGATTCCGGCCCGCGCCTGCGCATCATCGACCTTGCGACGCGGCAAACCGTCGACACTCTCGCCCTTGACTCCGCAGCCTTCCGCGTAGCGATCAGCCCGGACGGCAAGACCGCGGTAACTTCAAACCTGGCAACCGGCACGCTGAACCGTTTCGACGTCGCCACCCGCCGGTCCTTGCCGACGATCCGCGTGAGCGGCGATCCAAAGGCGATGCAGGTGACGCTGGCATTCTCGCGCAACGGCCGCCGCCTCTACGTCGCGGAGACGATGAAGGATACGATTGCCGAAGTGGACATGGACACTGGAAAGGTACTGCGCCGACTTGGCGCCGGGCGGAACGGCGACGGGCTGGCCCTGGCGCCAGTCAGCTGCCGCCCTGCGCAGCAGGCCAACGGGGAGAAGTAAGGTGGACGAACCCGAACTGACCAGACGGTTGAAGGTCGCTCTCGCCGCCCCCGCTGCATCGGCCGAATTCAACCTGATGGCAGCACTGGAGGAAGTGCTCGCCGGTGTGGGTCTCTCGACTGCGAATGCCGGCGGCAAGGTCACCTGCATCGGCGCCGATCCGGTTGTGAAGAGCCCATTGCGGATCGGCGGGGCAGCGGCGATCGGCCTATTGGCAAAGTCCGTGGCGGCCGCCGCCATGCACCGCTGGCGCGGCGGCCCCGGCCAGGACATCGCCACCGACCTGCGCCGCGCGCCGCACCGCCTCTCCCCGTTCTACGACATGCAGTGGGAGAAGCTGGGCGGCTATCCGGTGATGCCGACGCTGGAAGTTGGCAATATCATGGGGGCAGTCTTTTTCCGCACCGCCGACGGGCGCTGGGTCATGCCGCAGGCGATGTATGCTGGCCTCAGGCTCAAGGCCCAGGAATTGCTCGGCGTGCCCCTGACGTATGCCCCGGTGGCCGAAGCCATCGGCAAGTGGAATGGGCTGGAGCTGGAACAGGCGGCAGCCGATGTGGGCATGGTCATGCCGATGGTCCGAACCTTGCCCGAGATGCTGGCCGAACCGCAGTACACCGAGGTCCTCGCCCACCTGCCGCTGATAGAAGTGAAACGCATCGGCGATGCCCCGCGCGAGGCGCTGCCGCCGCTGGGCGCCCTCCCCTTCTCCGGCTTTCGCGCGCTGGGCATGGGGCATGTCATCGCCGGGGCCGGCCTTGGCCGCTCACTGGCGCTGCACGGGATGGACGTGCTCAATCTATGGCGACCCGGCGAGGGGGAAAACGACCCGCTATATGCCACGGCCAATGTGGGCATGCGCTCCAGCTGGCTCGATCCGCGCCGCGACCGGAATAAGCTGTCGCAGCTCATGCAGGGCGCCGACGTCTTCTTCCACAACCGCCGCCCCGCCTTTCTGCGCGAGATCGGGCTGACGGCCGAGGACGCCGCGCGCGAGCGCCCCGGCATCATCTATGCCTCCGTCTCGCTCCACGGCGAGACCGGCCCCTGGACCGAGCGCCCCGGGTTCGACCAGAGCGCCGGCTGCGTCACCGGCATCATGGCGCTGGAAGGCAGCCCTGAAGCGCCGCAACTTCCGCCGATCGTCGTGATCAACGACTACCTCACCGCCTGGCTGACCCAGCTCGGCGTAGTCGCGGCGCTGCGCCGCAGGGCGGAAGAAGGCGGCTCCTGGCATGTCCACGTATCGCTCACCCGCGTCGCCCTGTGGCTGATCTCGCTCGGCCTGTTCGACAAGGAATGGGCGCACAGGACAGCCGGTTCCGAAGATCGGCACCTCTATCTCGAACCCGAATGCTTCCAGGCCGCGACGCCGATGGGCGACTATCAGGGCATGACCGACCAGGTCGCCATGTCGCTGACGCCAGGCCGCTACGATCCCGTGTTGGTCCCACGCGGCTCATGCCGGGCGGAGTGGCGATAAGCAAACGACGGCGCAAGTGCTGGACGACTTTTTGTCAGCCAGTTAGCAAGGGAAAGACAGAGCTTTGACAGGAATGATGAGCCAGCTAACCTTCGCCAACATGTACCAGATCGGCTACATAACCCGGGACCTGGACCGTGCCACGGCGCGGTTTTGCCAGATGTTCGGAATCGGACGCTTCCGGATCATCCGCCACGGCCCGGACATCGCCACGGCCCATGCCTATGTCGGCGATACGATGATCGAGCTGATCGAAACTGGCCCGAACGGCCCCGCCTATTTCCAGGCCTATATCCCGGACGATCCGGAAAACGCCGTGTTCCACCATCACGCCTACCGGGTGCATGACCAGGCCGAGTTCGACCGGCTGGTTGCCGCCGCGGGCGAGCTGGGGCTCGCCCACGAAGTCACCTCGGTGAAGGACGGGGACATGAACGTCATGTTTGTCGACCTGCGCAACGTGACCGGCGCCTATGCTGAGTATGTATACCTCAAGGGTGCGATGCTCGGCTACTACGACGACGTTCCCCGGAACTGAGCGGCCGATGGATGAGATCGAAGCTCGCCAGCACGAGATCGTCGGCAAGCCGCCGCGGATCGAGCCGCTTTCGCAAGACGAACTGGGCCCCGAGGCGCGCCGGATTGCCGACCAGATACGCAATGCCGCCGGTGCCGGCGCGGTCGGCGACATACCCGAATATGTCGCCACCATGCTGCGGCACCCGAGCCTGTACCACCACCACGTCGCGCTTGGCACAGAGTTGCTTGGCAATGGCGCCCTGCCCGCTCGCCTGCGCGAACTGGCGATCTTGCGTACCGGCTGGCTCTGCGGCGCGCCCTACGAGTGGGGCGAACATGTCGGGATCGCCAAGCGGGCGGGCCTCACCTCGGCCGAGATCGAGCCCTCACGCAAGGCTCCGCCGCGCCCGGTTGGGACGAACAGGATCGAGTAGTCCTGCGCGCGGCCGAGGAACTTTACGAACGGGCCCTGATAACCGATGAGACATGGAGCGGACTGGAAGCTTTCCTGGACGAACGCCAGCTCATCGAGCTGCCCTATGTGATCGGCAACTACACCAAGGTGGCCTACCTGCAGAACGCGCTCAGGCTGCGGCTGATGCGCTCGAACCCGGGGCTTTCGGCCCGGTAGCCGCCTCGATTGACCGCACAGGGGCCGGTTGCTAGCCCTTTGGTCAGCACCTATGTGCGCGGGGAGAAGGACAATGGACGAAAAGCGCCGCCGGGCGGAGGAAGTGGTCAGGACGATGCTGTCGCCCGAACACATCGCCATCATGGAAAACTCCGAATCCGGCGGCTTCGCCCCGGAGTTTCCCAAGCTTGCTTACGAGCATGCATTCGTCGATCTGTGGACGCGGCCGGGGCTGAGTCTCAAGGAGCGCAGCTTGCTGACAATCGGCATCCTAATCGGCAGCGGCAGCGAGCAGGAGCTGAAATCGCACTTCGGCTCGGGCCTGCGCAACGGCCTTACACCCAAGCAGCTCGAGGAAATCATCTACCACGCGACAGCCTATGCCGGCTTTCCCGCAGCCTCGGCCGCCCGGACGATCGCCGAGGGAGTCGTTGCCCAATTCAAGCCCTGATTTCGGGCTAACTGGCCGGGAGGAATGAATGGATCTGGAGTCATGCTCAGCCATCGTGAGCGGCGGAGCCGGAGGGCTTGGCGGTGCAACCTCGCGCCGCCTGGCGCAACTGGGCGTGCGCGTCGTCATCATGGAGCCGGAAGTCGCGCGCGCTCAGGCGCTGGCGGATGAGATCGGCGAACGGGCGGTTGCTTTCGGCGGAGATCACACGAGTGAGGCCGATGTGCTCGCGGCCATCGAAGTGGCATGCAAGCTCGGCACTTTCTCGATCAACGTGAACGCGGCCGGCGTCGCCATCCCGACGCCCGCCACCGCGAGCCCCGACGGCACGCCGCATGACATGGGCATCTTCCGCGAGATGATCGAGCTGCACCTGATGGGGCCGTTCAACATGTCGCGCCTGTGCGCTTCCGCCTTTGCCGCCAATGCGCCCGACGAGGATGGGCAGCGGGGATTTATCGTCAACACCTCGTCCACGGCGGCGAAGGACGGGCAGGGCAAGCAGGTCGCCTATGCGGCGGCCAAGGCGGCGATTGCCGGCATGACGACAGCCATGGCGCGCGACCTTGCGCCGATCGGCGTCCGCGCAAACGCCATTGCCCCCGGCCCGATCTGGACGCCGCGCCTTGCCGGGGCGTCGGACGAGCTCAAGGCTGAACTGACCCGAAACATCGCCTTTCCCAAACGGTTCGGGAAGGCCGAGGAATATGCCTCGCTGGTCGAGGCGATACTGCGGACGCCCTTCCTCAACGGCCAGACCATCCGGCTCGACGGTGCTCTCTCGACGCCGCTGACCGACATGTCGCCACCCGCGCGGACTTAGGCGCCCCTTGCTGCCCGCCGCGGCTGCCCATCCACAAGTGCCCGGCGGAATCCAAGATCAAGTCCAATTGTCGAAGGTCTCAACCGGATAGCTTTGGCCATCCCAGCAGTTCCGCGCCTTCAGGCGTGGCGCAGACGAATTCGATGGGGTGGCCGAACCTGGCCGTGGCATCGACAAATACCGAGGATATGCCGTTGCCGCCGGTGCGGAAAAGCACGGGCAATCCCATGGCAGTGACTTCGCGCTCCAGGGCCTCCGGGTCGTCGCGCCGCACCGCTACGTGGTGGAACCGGGGCACGAAGTCGGCCTCGTCCTCCGGCAATCCACTAACGTAGGTCGCGACATGGCCTGAAACCGGCTGGATCAGTTCGACCTGAATGGCCCCGGCCCAGCCCGTCGCTACCCGCAACTGGATGGCCTTTTCGCCCGCGTCCGTCGCCAGCAGAAGCTTGTAATCCATTGCCACGAAATCGCCGATGCCCATGGCGGGCCCACACAGATCGATGGCGCGATCAAGATCGCGGGTGACGTAGGCATTCTGGAAAAAGCCTAGCAACGACATATTTCTCGTCCCCCTCAAATGCCGACGTAGACCGATTTGGTCTTCATATAGGCCTCCACCCCTTCAAGGCTGTATTCCTGGCCCCAGCCCGACTGCTTGTAGCCGCCGAAAGGCATGGCCGGATCCCAGGCGAACTGGGCGTTGAGCCAGACAGTACCCGCCTCCAGCCGCTTGGCGAGGCGATGGGCGCGGGTGATGTCCTGTGTCCAGACGGCCGCGGCGAGGCCGAGTACGGAATCGTTGGCCCAGTGGACCACTTCCTCCTCGTCGTCGAACGGCACGACCGCCACGACCGGCCCGAAGATTTCTTCCTTCATCAGCCGCATGTCTTCGCGGGTATTCGTCAGCACAGTCGGCGCGACGAAGTAGCCCGGCCGGTCGAGGCGGTGCCCGCCGGTGACGACCTCTACGCCATCGCGTTTGCCCTCGTCGATGAAGCCCATCACCCGGGCAAGCTGCTTGCGGCTGATCAACGGGCCGATGTCGACGTTCTCATCATCCGGCCCGCCCAGCCGCAACGCCCTGGCGGCCTGGGCGATGCCGTCGACCACCTGCTCGTAGACCCCGCGCTGGACATAGACACGGCTGCCGCAGACGCAGCCCTGGCCGGAGTTGATGAAGATGCCGAGCGCCGCCCCGGCTATGGCCTTGGGCAGGTCGGCATCGTTGTAGATCAGCACTGGCGACTTGCCGCCCAATTCCAGCATCACCTTCTTGAGGTTGCCCGAGGCGGCCTGGACGATCAGCTTGCCGACCTCGGTCGAGCCGGTGAAGGCGATCTTGTCGACATCGGGGTGCGCGGCGAGCGCCGCACCGGCAGTGTGGCCATAGCCGTTGACGATATTGACCACCCCTTCCGGAATGCCGGCCTCGGTCAGGATTTCAGCGAGGACCGGCGCCGAAAGCGGGGTCTCCTCTGCAGGCTTCAACACCACACTGCACCCCGCCGTCAGCGCCGGCGCCAGCTTGATCACGGCATTTAGCGCTGGCCCGTTCCACGGAACGATGCAGCCCGCGACGCCAACCGGCTCTTTCAGAGTATAGCCCAGCAGGTCCGCATTCTCGCCGGTGATGCCGCCGGCCATCTTCATGTCGGCCGACTTGCCGTAGATCTTGGTGCACCAGCCGGCATAGTAGCGGACCTGGTCCGCCGCCGCGAATATGAGGTTGCGCGCATGATTGCGCGACATGCCGACATTGCGGGAATCAATTTCGCCCAGTTCGTCCGCCCGCTGCTCCATCAAGTCGGCGGCGCGAAACAGGATGCGGGTGCGTTCCGATGGCGTCTTGCCATGCCAGAGCCCGGCCTCGAACGAATCGCGAGCCCGCGCCACCGCCTCATCGACGGCCGAGGCTCCGCCATCGGCGATCTCGCCAATCTGCTGTTCGATGGAAGGGTCGTAAACCGCAATGGTCTCAGGGCTCGATGCCATATCGCTCTCCGGTCGCCGGCAAGATTGCATTCACGCCGGATGCTGACCAAAACGTTAGCATCGGTCGGGCTGTTGTCAAACAAAGGCTGCACCCGGCATCTTGTTTGTCTTTGCGATGCCAACCTTATTGCATCAGATCCGGGGTGTCGTCCGCTCCCGGCTTACCGGGCGGAAGCGCATAGCCGGGAGGGCTTCGAAAATTACGTCGCCATGGTGCGCCGTGCCTTCGGCAGTCCCTTGAGACCCCGGACGCCGAAAACGGGCGCCAGGCCGAAGGTCCGGTCCTGCGCGGGATCTTAAGCCGCTTGACGATCTGATGCAGGCCTTCCTCGAGAGGACTATGGCTTGGCGGCGAAGCCGCCGATAAGCTCCCGTCCGATCAGCATGCGCCGGATTTCATTGGTGCCCGCGCCGATATCGAGCAACTTGGCATCGCGCAGATAGCGTTCGACCGGCCAGTCCCTGGTATAGCCCGCCCCGCCCAGTGCCTGCACTGCCTCGCCCGCTGCACGAAAGGCGTTCTCGCTGGCGAGCAGGATCGCGCCCGCCGCATCGAACCGTGTGGTTCGGCCCGCGTCGCAGGCGCGCGCCACGGCATAGACATAGGCTCGCGCCGATTGCAACGCGACATACATGTCAGCGACTTTGGCCTGGATCAGCTGGAACGTGCCGATCGGCTGGCCGAACTGCCTGCGTTCGCGCACATAGGGGATGACGGTGTCGAGGCAGGCCTGCATGATCCCGAGCTGGATGCCCGACAGCACCACCCGCTCATAATCGAGACCGCTCATCAGTACGCCGACGCCGCCATGAAGCGGGCCCATCACGTTCTCTACGGGAACGAAGCAGTCGTCGAACACGAGCTCGGCGGTGGGCGAGCCGCGCATGCCCATCTTGTCGATCTTCTGCCCTGTCGAGAAGCCAGCCATGCCCTTTTCGAGCAGGAAGGCGGTG
>CAZVWP010000081.1:0-4020 GCA_964630805.1 uncultured Novosphingobium sp.
GGCGCGGAAGACAAGATCGCGGCGATGGAGGCAGCGGGCATCCGCGTCTCGCCGTCGCCTGCAGAGCTCGGCATCACGCTCGCCGGACTGCTTAAGGAAATTGCCTGAGGGGAGCCGCCACGCGCGGTAAACCATAAACGTATAATCGTTATAGGGGCATAGGCTCTCCTCCCCGGGAACCGGAAAAGCCCTGGCCAGATTGCACGAAGCGCCGGGCTCGGTTCCGGGGCGGAAAGGTGATGTCCGATGGGCAATGAAAACTTCGACTTCCATCCCGAGGAGCCGCAGCCGGGTCCGAGCTGGCAGCGCGCCAACTGGCCGCTCGCCGGGACGGTGTTCGAGGACGACCTGACCCAGGCGCTCGATCCGCTCGCCTTCAAGGAAGCGATCAAGAAGGCGGCGAAGGCAACTGGCGCCGCGACGATGGACGAAGCGGCGGTGGAGCGCGCGGCGCGCGATTCGATCCAGGCGATGATGCTGATCCGCACCTATCGCGTGCGCGGGCACCTGGCCGCCGATCTCGATCCGCTGGGTATCGCCCGGCAGGACCTGCCGGCAGATCTCTCCCCACAGTTCCACGGCTTCGGCCCCGACGACCTCGACCGCAAGGTCTTCATCGGCGGCAATCTCGGCCTGGAATGGGCGACCGTGCGCGAGATCGAGCAGATCCTGCGCAAAAACTACTGCGGCAAGGTCGGCCTCGAATACATGCACATCGCCGACGTCGAGGAACGCCGCTTCCTGCAGGCGCGCTTCGAGGGTGCCGACAAGTCGATCGACTTCACCATCATGGGCAAGATGGCGATCCTCTCCGCCGTCATCCGCGGCGAGCAGTACGAGAGCTTTCTCGGCAAGAAATACGTCGGCACCAAGCGCGTCGGACTCGACGGCGGCGAATCGATGATCCCGGCGCTGGAATCGGTGATCAAGCAGGGCGGCCGGCTGGGCGTGAAGGAGATCGTCTTCGGCATGGCCCACCGCGGCCGGCTCAACGTCCTCGCCAACGTCATGGCCAAGCCCTACAAGGTGATCTTCCACGAATTCTCCGGCGGTACCGCCAATCCCGAGGACGTCGGCGGATCGGGCGACGTCAAGTATCACCTCGGCACCAGCACCGACCGCGAGTTCGACGGGGCAAAGGTGCACATGAGCCTGGTGCCCAACCCCAGCCACCTCGAAACCGTGGACCCGGTGGTACTCGGCAAGGTCCGCGCCCAGCTCCAGTTCCGCGACGACATCGGCCCGGAAAAGTTCAAGTCGGTGCTGCCCGTGCTGATCCACGGCGACGCCGCCTTTGCAGGGCAAGGCATCGTCTGGGAATGCTTCGGCTTTTCCGGCGTGCGCGGCTACAATACCGGCGGCTGCATCCACTTCGTGATCAACAACCAGATCGGCTTCACAACCAGCCCGCAGTTCTCGCGCGGCTCGCCCTATCCCTCGGACGTCGCCAAGGGCGTTCAGGCGCCTATCATCCACGTCAACGGCGACGATCCCGAGGCTGTCACCTACGCCTGCAAGCTCGCCATCGACTATCGCCAGACCTTCGGCCGCGACGTCGTCATCGACATGTGGTGCTACCGCCGCTTCGGCCACAACGAGGGCGACGAGCCGAGCTTCACCCAGCCGCTGATGTATGCCCAGATCCGCAAGCACCCGCCGGTCAGCGCGATCTATGGCGAGCGGCTGGTCAAGGAAGGGGTGATCGATGACAAGTTCGTCGAAGTCACCACCGAGGTCTTCACCGAACTGCTGGAAACCGAGTTCGAGGCGGCCAGGAGCTACAAGGCCAACCAGGCCGACTGGTTCGGTGGCCGCTGGAGCGGGTTCAACAAGCCGGTCGACCCCGAAACCGCGCGGCGCAACGTGCCGACCGGCATCGAGGCCAAGCTGTTCGACAGCCTCGGCCGCACACTGACCACGGTTCCCGAGGGCCTCGAGATCCACAAGACGCTGGGCCGCGTGATCGACGCCAAGCGCGAGATGTTCCAGTCCGGCCAAGGCTTCGACTGGGCGACCGGCGAGGCATTGGCCTTCGGCTCGCTGCTGTCAGAGGGCTATGGCGTGCGATTGTCCGGCCAGGATTCCGGACGCGGCACTTTCAGTCAGCGCCATGCCGTATGGGTCGATCAAACGGACGAGCGCAAGTACGTCCCCCTCGCGCAGGTGCCGCACGGTCATTTCGAGGTGCACGACAGCCCGCTCAGCGAATACGGCGTGCTCGGCTTCGAATACGGCTATGCCAGCGCCGATCCCAAGACGCTGGTGCTGTGGGAAGCGCAGTTCGGCGATTTCGCCAATGGCGCGCAGATTATCATCGACCAGTACATCGCCGCCTCCGAGGCCAAGTGGCTGCGGGCCAACGGCCTCGTCCTGCTGCTGCCGCACGGCTACGAAGGGCAGGGGCCGGAGCACAGCTCGGCCCGGCTGGAGCGCTATCTTCAGCTCTGCGCGCAGGACAATATCCAGGTCTGCAACATCACCACGCCGGCAAACTACTTCCACGTGCTGCGCCGGCAGATGCACCGCCCGTTCCGCAAGCCCCTGGTCATCATGACGCCCAAGAGCCTGCTGCGCCACCCGATGGCCAAGAGCGCGGCCAGCGACTTCATCGGCGAGGGGCACTTCATGCGCATTCTTTCCGACACCAACCCGCCGGCGGACGACAAGACCCGCAAGCTGATCCTGTGCTCCGGCAAGGTCGCCTATGACCTGATCGAGGCGCGCAACGCGGCCGAGCGGGACGACGTGCAGATAGTCCGGCTTGAGCAACTCTACCCCTTCCCCGGCGATCCACTGACCGTTCGCCTGAAGCGCATGACCGCGCTGGAGGAAGTGGTCTGGTGCCAGGAGGAGCCGCGCAACAACGGCGGCTGGTTCTTCGTCGGCCCTCAGATCGAGGACGCGCTGACCGCCGCCGGGCACAAGGGCATGCGCCCGCGCTATGCCGGCCGCGCGCCCAGCGCCTCGCCCGCCACCGGCCTCGCCAAGCGTCACGCGGCCGAGCAGGCGGCGCTGGTCGCCGATGCGCTGGGCCTTTCCGTCCGTTCCGAAATTCGCCGCAAGCAGAAAGCCTGAAGCCCATGCCGACAGAGGTCAAAGTCCCCACCCTGGGCGAAAGCATTACCGAAGCGACGGTAGGTCAGTGGCTCAAGCAGCCCGGCGAGCCGGTCGCCCGCGACGAGGCCATTTGCAGCCTGGAGACCGACAAGGTGGCGCTCGACGTCACCGCGCCGGTGGCCGGGACCATGGGCGAGCAGCTGTTCAAGGAAGGCGACACCGTCACGGTCGGCGCGGTGATCGCGACGATTGGCGAGGGTGCTGGCCCATCAGCGACTTCGCCGGCCCCCGCTGCTACTCCCGCACCGCATGCTGAAAAGGAAGCGGCGGTGCTCTCCCCCGCCGTGCGCCGCGCCGTGCTGGAACACGCCATCGACCCGGCGACGGTGAAGGGCACCGGCAAGGACGGCCGCATCACCAAGGAAGACGTTGTCGCCGCGGCGCAAGCCAAGCAGGCCGAGCCGGCGCCTGCGGTTTCGGCTCCCGCTCCAGCACCGGCGCCCGCGCCCGCGCCCTCCCCGGCCGCACCCGGCGAGCGCCGCGAGGAGCGCGTGCGCATGACGCGCCTGCGCCAGACCATCGCCCGCCGCCTCAAGGAAGCGCAGGACACCGCCGCCCTGCTCACCACCTTCAACGACTGCGACATGTCCGCCGTCATCGAGGCGCGCGACCGCTACAAGGACCTGTTCGAGAAGAAGCACGGCGTCCGCCTTGGCTTCATGGGCTTCTTCGCCAAGGCCGCTTGCCTGGCGCTGAAGGACATTCCGGCGGTCAACGCGCGGATCGAGGGAGACGAGATCGTCTATCACGACTACGTCGACATCTCGGTCGCCGTCTCCGCGCCCAATGGCCTCGTCACCCCGGTGGTGCGGGGTGCCGACGCCATGAGCTTCGCCCAGATCGAAAAGGCCATCGCCGACTATGGCCGCGCCGCCCGCGACGGCGCGCTGAAGATCGACGACC
>CAZVWP010000081.1:4030-13012 GCA_964630805.1 uncultured Novosphingobium sp.
GGCACCTTCACCATCTCCAACGGCGGCGTCTTCGGCTCGCTGATGTCCACCCCGATCATCAACCCTCCGCAAAGCGCCGTGCTCGGCCTCCACCGCATCGAGGACCGCGCGGTGGTACGGGGTGGCCAGATCGTCGCCCGCCCGATGATGTACCTCGCGCTCAGCTACGACCACCGCCTGATCGACGGGCGAGAGGCAGTGACGGCGCTGAAGATCATCAAGGAAGCGATCGAGGATCCGACGCGGTTGCTGATCGATCTCTAAGGGGGCCGTGCACATGGCTGAATACGACTACGACGTCCTCATCATCGGCGCAGGCCCGGGAGGCTATGTCGCAGCGATCCGCGCGGCGCAGCTGGGGCTGAAGACGGCCTGCGTGGAAGCCCGCGAGACGCTGGGCGGGACTTGCCTCAACGTCGGCTGCATTCCTTCCAAGGCGCTTTTGCATGGCTCCGAGCTGTTCGATGAGGCCGCGCATGGCACGCTCGCGAAGTTCGGGGTCAAGACCGGCAAGGTCGAGCTCGATCTCCCCGCGTTGCAGGGCGAGAAGGACACGGCGGTCAAGGAACTGACCGGCGGCATCGAGTTCCTGTTCAAGAAGAACAAGGTCGACTGGCTCAAGGGCTTCGGCAGTTTCCGGGATGCCCATACGGTTGAAGTCGCAAGGAAGGCATATACCGCGAAAAATGTCGTCATCGCCACCGGCTCCAGCGTCACCCCGCTGCCCGGCGTCGAAGTGGACAATGCCAAGGGGATCGTGGTCGATTCCACCGGCGCGCTAGCACTGGCGAAAGTACCGCAGCATCTCGTCGTCATCGGCGGCGGGGTGATCGGGCTGGAGCTGGGCTCGGTCTGGCGGCGGCTGGGGGCGAAGGTCACGGTCGTCGAATTCCTCGACCAGCTGCTCCCCGGCATGGACGGCGACGTGCGCAAGGAAGCTGCGCGGATCTTCAAGAAGCAGGGCATGGAACTCAGGCTCTCGACCAAGGTCACCGGCGCAAGCGTAAAGGGCAAGAAGGCGACGCTGACTCTGGAACCTGCGGCGGGCGGTGCCAGCGAGATCGTCGAGGCCGATTGCGTGCTGGTGTCCATCGGGCGGCGGCCGAATACCGAGGGGCTGAACCTTGCCGCCATCGGGCTGGAGACGAACCAGCGCGGGCAAATCGAGACGGACCATGCGTTCCGCACCAAGGTCGATGGTGTCTGGGCGATTGGCGACGTCATCCCCGGCCCGATGCTGGCCCACAAGGCCGAGGACGAGGGGATTGCCGTCGCCGAGAACATCGCCGGGCAGCACGGCAACGTGAACCACGCGGTGATCCCCTCGGTGGTATACACCACGCCGGAGATCGCCGGCGTCGGCCTGACCGAGGAAGCGGCGAAAGAGCGGGGCGAGATCAAGGTCGGCAAGTTCCCCATGCTCGCCAACAGTCGCGCCAAGACCAACCGCGAGCCCGAAGGCTTCGTCAAGGTGATCGCCGATGCCTCGACCGACCGCGTGCTGGGCGTATGGGCCATCGCCTCGGTCGCCGGGACCATGATCGCCGAGGCCGCGCTGGGCATGGAATTCGGCGCGACTTCGGAAGACATTGCCTACACCTGCCACGCCCACCCGACGCACAGCGAAGCACTGAAGGAAGCGGCGATGGGCGTGCTCGGCAAGCCGATCCATTTGTGAGGGCATAAATCCTCCCTGAGCTTCGCTCGGGGAGAGGGACCGCCCGAAGGGTGGTGGAGGGGTGCGGCGCTGCAAGCGCCGCTTTGCGGCGCAACCCCTCCGTCAGCCGCCTTCGGCGTCTGCCACCTCCCCGAGCAAGCTCAGGGAGGATTCAAGGGGGCTACACCCGCGCGCTCATCAGCCGCTGGATTTCCGGGGCTTTGAGCCCATCGGTGCGCCCCTCGAACCAGAGCGCCTGCGCTTCCTGCGGGCCGACGTATTCGACCTCGGAAAAGCCGGCAGCCTTCAGCATCTGCGCCATTTCCCCCGGTGTGAAGTGCGACAGCACGTCCACCCCGGTCTGCGCCATGGAGGCCTTGAGGCTTTCCGCTTGGGCATTGCTATCAAGGAAGCTCAGCACAATTTCCGACCCGCGCGGGCGCGATCCGGCCCAGGCGAGCGTCGCCGCGATCGCCTCTCGCGTGAGATACTGCGTCACACCCAGCCACGAGACAAAGCACGGCGCTTCCGCATCGAACCCCGCCCCGGCCAAGGCCTCGGTAATCGAGGTCGTCTCGAAATCGCAGGGAACGAAGCGGAGCTGCGCCGGAACCGCGAGGGCCAGCTCCGCCACCCGCTGCCGCTTCCACTGCTGGAACGGCGGATCGTCCACTTCGTAGACGATCAGATCGCCCAGCCCGCTCCCCATCCGCAGCGCAAAGGAATCGAGCCCCGCGCCCAGCACGACATATTGCGCCAGCCGCGCGCGCGCCGCCGCCAGCCGGTCCTCGGTATAGCGGCTGCGCACGATGCAGGTGCTGGAACTGGCCGGCGGCACCCGCTCGCCCAGGGCCAGCACTTCCGCCTCGGGCATGCCGGTCAGCGCCAGCGCCAGGTCGTCGATAAAGATCCTCGGCTCCTGCCCCGCAAGCGTGTGCGCGGCGCGCAGGGCCGCGGCGGAGAAGGCGGTGCGGTGGAGGCCGGTGAGCTGTGGCGCGCTCAAGCGGGCCATTCCATGCGGTAGCCGACGCCGTCGCGGCGCACCTTGCAGACGTGCGGCGCCATGAAGTGGGCGGGGGCGAGCCAGTAATCGAGGTCGGCGCAGAGATCGAGCAGCATTGTCCGTGTCTTGCCGGCCTGCACCCAATCGTGCTGCGGCCCGGAGCGGGTGGGGTGGAGCACCTGCACCGGGTGGTGGATGGCATCGCCGCACAGCACGGCCCCCTCACCCGCGCTTTCCAGCAGGCCGGCCATATGGCCGATAGTGTGCCCGGGCGAATCGATCAGCGAGAGGCAATCGGCAACGCGCACCCCCGCCTCGACCAGATCCGCCAGCCCTGCCTCGATCACGGGCAGGACGCATTCGGCATAAATGCCGGTGTTGAACACATGGAAACCAGGCAGGCCACCCTCGATGTCCTGCCGCCAGAACGTCTCCTCGGCGCGCGGCAGCAGGTAGCGGGCGTTGGGAAAGGTCGGCACCCAGCGGCCGTCCACCTGCCGCGTGTTCCAGCCGACGTGGTCGAGATGGAGGTGGGTGCAAAAGACGTAGTCGATGCTTTCGGGCGGTGCGCCCATGGCGGCGAGGCGGTCGATCAGCGGGCTGTCGATCATGTCGTAATAATCGATGCCCGGGCGGCTGCGCCGGTGGCCGACGCAGGGGTCGACGAGAATGCGCTTGCCGTGCGCCTCGATCAGCCAGGCATGCTGCGAGAGGTGAAACATGCCCGTTTCGGGCACGTGGTGGTGCGGACACAGCCAGAGCTCGTGGCCGGCAATGTCCTCAGGCGCGAACTGGTCCATCAGCGAATGGTGGGTGATCTCCAACCGGTCGATCTCGATCACCGGCCGCATTTCCAACTCACCGATCCGCATGCCGCTCTCCCTCGCGCCTTTGCGGGACGATGGGGCAGTCATACAGCCGTGGCAAGCGCCTCAGGCAGGGCCGTGGTTGGTCACCGTGATCTCGTGGACCTGCAGGGCGCCATCGACCGAGCAGGAGAAATCGCGGCCGTCGGCGACGCGGCCACGGACGCGCCAGCCGCCACCTTCGCGGCCGACGGAATCGACCGTATCGACCGTCACATTGTTGCCGCGCTCGACCTCGCCGGCGCAAGCATTGACCGCGGCGTCGATGTTGCGGCTGGAACCGGTGTATTCGGGGCGGTCGTCGCGTCCGTTGCCATAGCGCGCGCCGGGGTCGCGATAATTGTGGCTGCCGCCCTCGTCGCGGTTATCGCCGTCGTAGCGATAGTCGTAATCCCGCTCCCGTGCCTCGCGCTCGCGCTTGGCCTTGCTGGAAGAGCTCGCGGCGATGGCGGCGATCAGGCCGATGCCGAGGATCCCGCCGACGATCCAGCCGGTGTCGTCGTTATCGCGATGGTGTCGATACCCGCCCCAGCCATCGGCCAGCGCCGGGCTTGCCGTCAACGACAGCGCGGCGGCCACGGCAAGAGCGGAAGCGAAGCGGGAAATTCGCATGATTCAAGCCCCCTTGATCGTGGAAACAGGCCTAGGCGGCCCAGGCTTTCACCAGCCTGAACCGCCAGCAGCCCTATGGGGCATTACAGCCCGCGGATGCCGTTGAAGTCCATGTCGACGACCCGGCCGCGCTCGACCTTGCAGGTAAACCAGCCGCTGTCATAGCCGCGCAGGCCGTTGTGCCAGCCGCGATAGTCGTTGTTCCAGCCATAGCCATATCGGTTGTCGCCATTGCGCCAGCCGCGGCCCATGGAGTTCACGGCGATCCGGCCGCGCACTTCGTAGCCCCAGCCGGTGTTGCGCACGTCGCGAATGTCGGTGACGTCGGCCCGGCCGCCGAAGGAGCGGCGGCTGGCCGCATTCTCGGCACGGCTTACGCACATTTCGACTGCCTGGCGCGGGTTCAAGTTCCAGCCGCGACCGTCGCCATAGCGGCCTTCCCAGCCGCGATAGCCGGCGCGGTTGAAGTCGTAATCGCCGTAATGGCCGGCATTGGCCGTGGCCGCCGCGATGCCGCCCAGCACCAGGGCTCCTGCGATCAGTTCGCCGCTCTTGATGCCGCCGCGATCATGCCCATGGCTGTCGGCGGCGAAGGCGGGGGAAACCGCCGAGATCGCCATGGCGCCAGCCGCAACCGAGCCTGCGAGAGCCTTGGAGAAGATTTTCATCGTACTCGTCCTTGAAACATGTCGGGCGGGAATGCCCGGCTATGAGGACGGTCTATCAACGTGCTGGTGAGGCGGTACTGAACCACCCCTGCAGGTGGCGTTCATATTTATCGCTTGTTTGATGAACGTCCAGCCCCTAAGCAGGAATTAACCATTTTTGCCTAGACTCACCGGCATGGAATGGCTGTTCGCGCTCGTGCCCTCGATTGCCCTCGTGGCGTTCCTCACCCTGTTCGAGGCGATTGCCCGGCCGGCAAGGACCGACTGGTGGCGCAACATCCAGACATGGGTCTTCGGCACCTTCACCGGCCTTGCCGTGCTGCCGCTGTTCCAGGCGCTGCACCTGCCCTCGCTGATCGACGGGGCGGCGCTGCCGTTCTGGCTGGGCTTTCCGGCCTTCCTCCTTGTCCGCGATTTCTCCGAATTCCTTTTCCACCGCGCGCAGCATTCGGTTCCGGTGCTCTGGTCGATGCATTCGCTGCACCATTCCGATCCGGAAATGTCGGCGCTCACCACCCAGCGCCATTTCTGGGGCGACCAGTTGCTGAAGTCGGCATCGATCTGGCCGCTCAGCGCCATGATCGTCGCGCCCACACCGGAAATCTATTCTGCCTTTGCCCTGGTGAGCCTGTGGAACTTCGTCGCCCATGCGCGGCTCGACGTCAGCTTCGGACCGCTGTCCTGGCTGCTCAACAGCCCGGCCTATCACCGCCGCCACCATTCGCTGCTGCCCGAGCACTACAACAGCAACTTCGCCGCGCTGTTCCCAATCTTCGATGTGATCTTTGGCAGCTACCACCGCCCCGACGGCTTTCCGCCGACCGGCCTGGCCCGGAAGCCTGAGAATTTCCTGGAACTCGTGGTCTGGCCCGTTCGCCACGAAAGCCCGGCACCCGACACGGCGGCGGGATCGCCCGCTAAGGGCTGATTTTCAATCCCGTCCATTCGCTGAGGAAGGCAAGGATGTCGGCGCTTTCCTCGATCGCCTTGTCGGTCGGCTTGCCAGAGCCATGGCCGGCACGGGTCTCCACCCGGATAAGGTGCGGCCTGGGTCCAAGGGCCGCGGCCTGAAGCGCGGCCGCATACTTGAAGCTGTGGCCGGGCACGACGCGGTCGTCGGTATCCGCCGTCGTCACCAGCATTGCCGGATAGTCGGTGCCGTTGCGGATGTTGTGGTACGGCGAATAGCTCCGCAGCACCCGGAAATCCGCCTCGCGGTCGGGATAGCCATAGTCATCCACCCAATAACGCCCGGCGGTGAAGCGGTCGAAGCGCAGCATGTCCATAACGCCCACCTGGGCGTTGGCCGCTGCGAACAGGTCCGGCCGCTGGTTGACGACGGCGCCGATCAGCAAGCCGCCGTTGGAGCCGCCCTGCACCGCGAGGCCACCCTTCGAGGTGATGCCCTGAGCAATGAGGAATTCGCCGGCGGCGATGAAATCGTCGAACACGTTCTGCTTGCGTGCGAGCCTTCCGGCATCGTGCCAGGCACGGCCATATTCGCCACCGCCGCGGATATTGGCGAGGGCAAAGGCGCCGCCGGCCTCCAGCCAGGCCATGCGCTGCGAACTGTAGCCCGGGGTCAGCGAGACGTCGAAACCACCATAGCCATATAGCAAGGTCGGCACCGGCGTCTGCGCCTCGGCAATGTCCCTGCGGCGGACGATGAACATCGGGATGCGGGTGCCGTCCTTCGAAGCGAAGAAACGCTGCTCGACGAGATAGCGCTGCGGTTCGAAGGTCAGCACGGGCCTGGCGAAGCTCGTGGTCGCCCCGGTGGCGATGTCCATGCGGAAGATCGCGGTAGGCTGGTTGAAGCTGGTATAGCTGTAGAAGGTCTCCGGATCGCCAGGCTTGCCGCGAAAGCCCGATGCAGTGCCCAGGCCGTTGAGCGACAGTTCCTTCGCGCCCCTGCCATTGAGATCGAGGATCAACGCGCGCGAGGCGGCATCCTTCAGGTAGGACAGCACCAGCTTATCACCGATGATGGTGCCCTGCTGCAGGGTCTCGGGGCTCTCCTTGACCAGCTCGTTCCATTTCGGCTGCCGCGCCGCAAGGTCGATCTCGACCAGGCGATAGCGCGGCGCGTCCTTGTTGGTGACGAACCACAGCGACTTGCCCATGCCGTCGACCAGCTTCCAGTCGTTATCGAAGCCTTTGACCAGCTCGCGCACCTGCCAGTCGCGCTCGCCGTCGCGAGCGCGACTGGCGAGGTCGATCACGTGCACTTCATAGCGCGCATCGGTGCCGATCGAGGAGGAGATGACCGCCACCCGCCCGTCGCTGGTGACTTCGGCGACGTGGTTGCGGTCGGGGTGGTCGGGCGTCGCATAGACCAGCTGGCCTGCCTCCTGGCTGGTGCCGAGACGGTGATACCAGACGGCATGGTTGTAGTTGCGCTGCTGGAAGTCCTGGCCGTCCTCCGGCTTTGGAAAGCGCGAATAGAGGAATCCTTCGCTGCCCACCCAGGCAAGGCCGGTGAACTTGGCCCAGCGCACTTCCTCGGGCAGCTCCCTGCCGGTTGCGACATCGAGCACCCTGAGCGTGCGCCAGTCGCTGCCGCCATCCTGAACGCTGTAGAGCAGGTACTTGCCGTCGTCCGACGGCTTCCAGTCGTCGAGCGCGGTGGCGGAATCCTTCGCCCACGTGTTCGGATCGATCAGCAGCCTCGGCTTGCCGCGCAGCCCCTTGCGCACATAGAGCGGCGACTGGTTCTGCAGCCCTGTGTTGTGCGTGTAGAAATAGCGCCCGCCGGCCTTCACCGGCAGGCCATAGCGCTCGTAATTGAGCAGGCCGTGCAGGCGCTCCTCGAACCACCGGCGCTGCGGCAGGGCATCGAGATAGCCGCGCGTGACCTTGTTCTGCCGCTCCACCCAGTCGGCAACCTCGGGGTCGGTGCGAACGTCATTTTCCAGCCAGCGGTAGGGATCCGCAATGCGCTCGCCGAAGTGAGTTTCGGACAGGTCCACCTTGCGCGTGAGGGGATAGGCCAGCGGGCCACTTGCCGCCGGCTTGCCGTTCGCGTCCGCCGACTGGGGGACGGGCGCGGTGGTCTGTGGCCGATCGTTTGCAGTCATCCTGTTATCTTCCGCCTGAAGGGCCATGGGTATCGCCAGCAGGACGGCAAGAAACGTAGTGCGCATGGTGCGCGTCATCCTCTCGAGTCTGGGGCCCAAATGCAAAAAAGCGGCTGCGACCCTACCAGTCGCAACCGCCTTTGCAATTCGCTCTCAACAAGCGCTGAGGAAACTTATTCCTCGTCGCCGAGAACCGGGCCGCTGTCCTGGCCCTTGGCCGAGGTGTCGCGGTCGACCAGTTCGATGATGGCGATCGGGGCGGCGTCCGAGGCGCGGATGCCGGCCTTGACGATGCGGGTGTAGCCGCCGTTGCGGCCGGCATAGCGCGGGGCCAGCTCGTCGAACAGCTTGGTCAGCTGCGCGTCGTCGAGCAGGCGGGCGTGCGCCAGGCGGCGGTTCGACAGGCCGCCGCGCTTGGCCAGCGTGATCAGCTTTTCGGCATAGGGGCGCAGTTCGCGCGCCTTGGCGGTGGTCGTCTGGATCTGCTCATGCTTGATCAGCGCGGCAGCCATGTTGCGCAGCAGGGCTGCACGGTGGGCACTGGTGCGCTGAAGCTTGCGATGTCCAACCTTGTGACGCATTTTTTCAACTCCGTTCGTAAGGGGGCCGTGTGAGGTACCCCGGTCCAGGTCGCCGTCAGGGCCGCGACCGTTTGCCCTTTCCTTGTCCGACCTCACGGTCGGGGTTCGGTACCGACCCGCTCCCCCTCCCCGACCACCCGACGAGAGTACCCTATGGGTGGTCGGGAGGGGGAGCGGGCCGGTGCCGCAAAGTCGGGCCGGATGGCCTCGACCGTACTAACCCAAGAGCTCTTGCTCGAGCTTCTTGGCCATTTCCTCGATGTTCTCGGGTGGCCAGCCGGGGATGTCCATGCCAAGGCGCAGGCCCATGCTGGACAGGACTTCCTTGATCTCGTTGAGCGACTTGCGGCCGAAGTTCGGCGTGCGCAGCATCTCGGCTTCCGTCTTCTGGATCAGGTCGCCGATGTAGACGATGTTGTCGTTCTTCAAGCAGTTGGCCGAGCGCACGGAAAGCTCCAGTTCATCGACCTTCTTGAGCAGCGCCGCATTGAACGCGAGTTCGGGATGCGCACGCTCCT
>CAZVWP010000082.1:0-12628 GCA_964630805.1 uncultured Novosphingobium sp.
AGCCCGGCGGCCATGCCCTCATTGTCCTCGAGCAGGGCCTTGAGAATGTGCTCGGGGCTGATCCGCTGGTGGCTATTGCGGATCGCCACGGTCTGCGCGCTTTGCAGGAAACCCTTGGCGCGGTCGGTGAATTTTTCGAGATTCATGGAATGCGTGTCCTCCTGATGCGGAGGAGATAGTGTTGCTTATTGGCAACACAAGGGGTGCACAGTATCTTACTTCAGATCAGTGATCACGCCGGGGTTATTCAGGGTTGCAAATGGGTCCGGAAGAATGGCCATGACCTCGCACTGGCCGACCTCTAGTCCGGCAGTTTCGCCGCCCTGCATCTCCAACAGGAGGGTTGAGCGCCTGTCGCCGAGATGTTCAACCGGAATCTCGGCGGTCTGTTGGCCGGACGGCAGGCCGAACCATATGCCGGGGCTTGCATCGATACCGGCATAGATCGTTTTCCTGGTCCTGCCCTGCAGTTGCAGAAGCAATCCCGAAGAGCGATCGGCGACACGGAGATAGCCCCGGCCGAAATCGCCTCTCCACCCGCCGGGACGTCCCGGATCCGCCGAATAGGAAATTCGCATGTCCAGAATGTGGATCCCGGCCGAAGGTGTCGGTCCATCGATGCGAAGTTCGATTCTTCGGCGGTCGACCCGGACAATCTTGCAGACCGGCATGCCTGCTTGAGTTGCCGTCTGGTTTTCCAGTGGCTGCCCGTCTCGATCTGCCCTGTGCCAGTAAAGCTCTGCGGTTCCGCCATAGGCGGGGCGATAGTGCTTCACCACCTCGCGGTAGAATGACCAATTGCTGCGTACGTTCCAGTACTCGAAGTCTTCCCATCGCAGATCCAGGGTGGCTACCCATTCGGGACGCTGGCGAACGAAATAATCCCGAAACTCCCTCCTGTCAGCCGCTGTCATCAGGTGAATGATGGAGTTGAAGCGGGGTGGGGGCGTCGAACCGAGCAGTATATTGGGCCAGGCGTAATAGCTTGCGATCATGCGCCGGTCGCCCGGGACGCCCCGATGGTCCATCTCCGCTCGCTGCTGCCGCAGGAACTCGACGTCCTTGCGTGCGCCTTGCGGAAAGGCCATGCCTGCCTCTGCAAGCCAGAACGATGGCTGTGGATGCCCGGTTGAAACAATTGGCAGAATGAGGCCGCGTGCAAACCGGTACATTGTGCGCAAGCCGGGAAGCAGAAACAAGGAACCTGGCAGATAGGCGTAACGGACGAACGTCACTCGATCTGAAATGCGTTGCCATGCTCGAAAGACCAGGGTCGCGCAGTTCGCCACACCCATGATGGCGAAGCTGTAGAAGTAATGTGGCTCGACGTGCCCGCCGATCTGGCTGATCCAGCCAGAGGCTAATGGCGTGAGGCAAATCAGGGCAAGGGCATCGCCACGTCGCGAAAACAGCTTGGCGCTCCAGAGGTTCCAGGCGAATGCGGCCAGACCGATGTACATCGATAGTATCGGCCACGAACCCGATACGAGGTATTGGCCGACATCGCGGAGGCTCAGGAGCCTGCTTCGATCGTCGAATGGCCCGAAGAACCAGAGCTGATTGTCACCAGCCGCAAGGAACACCCGGTCGATCAGCCCAAAGGGATGCCCTGCGGAAAGCAGCGTTGCCGTTGCGACCATTGCGAGGACCATGCCGGCAAGGCTGGCCACCATTCGCGCAAACCTCGCCTTGGGCGGTCCATCGCCTGTGACTTCGCCCGAAACAAACAGCATTGCCGATACGATCAGCAGCGCAACCCCTGAGGCTGGCGACCAGAATGCCAGCGCGCCGCTGCCCGCGGCCATGCAGCGGCGGCGCAGGGTCGGATCCGAAATGCCGCAGGTGGCCAGGGCCAGTATCACACCTGCACAGTCGCGCATGAAGAGCAGCGAGCCACCCGCCGAATAGGCAAACTGCAATTCCGGCAGGATCCCGTGGGGCGCCAGGGGGAGGTAGAGCAGGTACAGGATGACGAAAGTGTTCAAGCCCTGGCGAAGAGCTGCTCTCCGATCCGATCCGGTCGCCCAGAACACACTGACAAGCGCTGCGCACCAGCAAATCTGGACGGCGATTTGGGCGGCGGCGAAGGCCGCAAAAACCGATTGGCCGAGTGCCAGGAAAAACGGCGCCAGGGCATAGGACAAGAGAATGCCCAGATAGGGAACGTGCGAAATTCCGGGCAGGTCGCCGTTGGCGATCCGGTCCAGCATTCCATAGGTCTGGTACGTCCCGTCTGCCGTGGACAGCGGCCAGATCACGGTCTGGCCCGCCATGCCCAGCACAACCAGGAATGCCATCAGGAGTGCGGGGGCCGCGAAGTTCCAGATCAGGGATGGCTTGGCCATGTTCGATGGTGGATCGATTTCGCTCTGGATCGCCTTTTGCATGCCCACTTCCCCGAGCCCCGATCACAGAGCGCGCATGCGCATAAGCTCGCGGATTTGGGATTTCAATCCGAGCTGGTGGTCCAAGCGGACGGCGGTTGATGGGGTGCCGCACAAGGAAGTTGGCGTGGTGTCATGCCAACCGGAGATCAGGTCAATTCCCTGCGGTCGGTGCTGCAAAGGGCGCGATCATGGAGATCGTGCCATCCTTTCCCACCACCAACGCGCGCTCATAGGCGTACTCGTCGAAGCCCGTTTTCTTGCGAACGAGGTAAACCCAACCGCACCCTTTTCCGGAAGCGACAAGCGCACCGAACATGTCTGGCGAAACATATTCGTGCACTGCGCGCATGAACAGCAGGCTGGTGTAGCCGCGCACATCGTCCGGGGTGGCGAAGACCGCGCATTTCCGATCGACCAGGGCGTCTATCCGGGCCCGCAGCATCTCGTTCTGGCGATGCAGAAGGCTCGATTCCGGATAGGCCCGCAACTCCTTCGAATAGCCCCGCAGTCCCCAGAGGCAGCAGCCGGCTACGGCCAATTGCAGGGCAAGGCGCAGCAGTCCGCCGCTTCCCGAAAGGGCAACCAATAGCGCCACACCCATCAAGGTTCCGGCCTTCAACCGGTCGAAGCCGAATTGACTGGCGTGCTGCCAGAGCACGATGTTTTCCATGCACGCGCCCAGCAGGATCAAGGCGACCGCCAGCAGGATGCGGCGTCCGCGATCGTCGTGGAATGCGACAAGGCGTTCCAAGACAAGCAATCCTGCCACGGCGAACAGCGGAAGGAAAAAGCCGAAGGATCGCCAATAGGCGAAGCCCAATCCCAGAGGTTCCCGGGTGAAGGCGCGCTGCGCAAAACGCGCTTGCAGCGCGTCGAGGAACGGCTCGATGCCGATCACCGAGGCAAAATGAAGCGCGACGAAGGCGAGTGACAGAAAGGTCGCGACGGCAACGCCGGCCGCGAGGCCGAAGCGGTTGCGGGCCGATACATCGTTGCGCACCAGGGCGAGCGCCAGCACCAGAGCGCCATTCGTGAGGAGCGCCGTCCACTCCAGCAATGGTCCGATGAAAGCGAGCAAAAGCAATGCCGCCTGTGCACCCCTTTCCCGCCTGCCGCCGCCGAGCAGGCTCACCATTGCATGGCAGGTTGCTGTCAGGACAAGCTGATAGACATTTTGCGACCAATAGAGCAGCCCCGTCGATAGCAAGGCCTGGTTCGAGAAGATCAGGGGAGTCGTCGCGAGCGCGGCATTCCAGGAATTCCCGCGATTGTCGGGAAACAACCGATGGCCAATACGCAAGGCCAGCAGGTAGAACAGGAGTGCTGACGCGAAGCCCAGGGCGCAATTGAACAACGCCAGGTTCCTCAGCGTGAACGGCGCTCCGAACATCTTGAACAGGGAGTAGGGAACCACGAAGCCCGCCGGAAAGAAGCTGGTGTAGTATGCGTTTCCATCGGGCGCCAGGACCGCGCCTCCCCAGGCGATGTGCTTGTCCTGCGGCAATCCAAGCGAAACGATCGGCAGGTAGCGGTGGCTTGCCGCGGGCGTACGGTCCAGGGCCTCCATGGTCAGCAATACGTGATAGCTGGCCTCGATATTGTATACGTTCGTGCGTTCATCCCAGTCCGGCCACCTCCAAACGAAAGTTGCCGCAAAGGCCATCAATACCAGCAAAGCCCCGACAAGACCGCTACGCCGACGACCGATATCGCCCTCAAAGAGCGGCTGCATGACGGTCGCCCCCTGCTGACCTGCTTCATCAGGCGGACTAGCATCGGGCCGGGTGGCCTGCAACAAATGCCGAGCCGCTTGGAATTGCGTCCGCGGGAAGCTATTGGGCCTGCAGTGTTTGCAACGCGCATGAATGGAGAGGACCTTGGCAAGATTCACACCCGAACAGGCGGCCGACGTGCTGGCAATCAAACAGGTCGTCTATGAATGGGCAGACGAGCTCGACATCAACGACGGGCTGAAAATCCGCGAGTCCGACGTGCTGGCCAAGAACGTGCGCTATTTCGTCGGCGGCGAGTGGCGCGAAGGCGTGGATGCCACCGCCGCCTTCTATACCGAACGCAAGGGCCGGCTCGAAGCCGCCGGCGGCGTGCCGGTGATGCGCCACCAGATCATGGGCGTGCGCGTCTATTTCGACGGCGCGGACAAGGCCCGCATGGGTTTCCAGCTGCTGTTCTTCGCCAAGGTCGGCACGCCGCCGATGGCCGGCTACTGCGACCCGCTCGCCACTGCGGACGTGCGCATGGAAGCGGTGCGGGAGGCGGACGGCCACTGGCGCATTTCCATGTTCGACAGCAACCAGGTTTTCCAGCGGGGTTGATCCCCCGCAAGGCGGTTCGCGCAACCTGCTCTTATCGTTCAGCTTCCGGACATGCGCCGCATGGATTGTGGCGCAATGAGAGCGGCCGCGCAGGCCGCTCCGTCCTGAGAAGGGGGACGTGATGAAACGCATTTCGCTTGCTGCCGGATCGGGCCTGCTGCTCTGTGCCATTCCCGCGCTGGCCGATGGCGGGCAGGGCGACCTCTCGGTCACCATCTACAACAACAACCAGGCGCTGGTGCGCGATGTTCGGCAGGTTACCTTGCCTGCCGGCCGTTCGCGCCAGGAGTTCCCCGACGTCTCGGCCCAGATCCGGCCGGAGACGGTGACGCTTTCGGGCGAGGGCTTCGGCATAGTCGAACAGAACTTCGACTATGACCTGCTGAGCCCTTCGGCGCTGATGGAAAAGGCGGTCGGGCAGACCGTCACCCTGCTGCGCACCAATCCCGCCACCGGTGCCGAGACGCGCGAGCGGGCGCTGGTGCTGGCGGCGAACGGTGGGGTGGTGGTCAGGATCGGCGACCGCATCGAAGTGCTGCGCGACGATGGCCTGCCGGTGCGGGTTATCTTCGATTCGATCCCGCCCAACCTGCGCGCCCGGCCGACCCTTTCCGTGACGCTTGACGCCAGCCGGGGCGGACCTCGCGAAATCGGCCTCAGCTACCTGACGCCAGGCCTCGGCTGGAAGGCGGACTACGTCACCCTGTTCGACGAAACCGCCGGCAAGATCGACATGCAGGGCTGGGTTACTCTCAACAACAACACCGGCACCACTTTCAGCAATGCCAGGATGCTGCTGGTGGCGGGCGAAGTCGGCCAGGTGCAGCAGGCCTTTGGCGGCTACAACCGTGGCGGTTACAACCCGCGCGGCAACCGGCCGGGCACGGAAAGCAGCGGCCAGCAACTTGGCGACCTTCACATCTACCCGATCGAGGGCCGTACCACCGTCGCCAATTCACAGACCAAGCAGGTGAGCTTCCTCAATGCCGAGGGCGTTCCCGCGAAGAAGGGCTACGAATTCCGTAACTCGTGGCTTGGGGCGCAGAGCGAGGCGCAGAGCGCGTCGTCCGTGCTCAAGTTCTCCTCCTCCCGCTCCGGCGGCGTAGGCGCGGCGTTGCCGGCGGGCACGGTGCGGGTCTACATGCGCGACAGCCAGGGGCAGGCGCAGTTCATCGGCGAGAGCGGCATTCCCCACACGCCGGGCGGCTCCAGCCTTGCGATCAAGACAGGCGACGCCTTCGACGTGAAGGTGCAGCCGGTGGTCGAGAAGCGCGAAGTCGTCACGCTGGACGAATGGCAGAAATTCGCCCGCTGGAAAGTGACCTATCCCGACGGCAAGGTGACCGAAGCCTATGCCGAGGTGCCCAAGACCTATTACCGCACCCAGATGCGCTACGTGGTCACCAATGCCCGCTCGGTGCCGGTGACGGTCGATGTGGTGCAGGGCGGGCTCAACCAGTGGTGGTGGTGGCGCGATGTCCGGGTGCCCGAGGAAAGCATCAAGGGCGAGCAGGACAATGCCGACCAGCGCCACTGGGAAGTGCCGGTGCCGGCGAACGGCAAGACCGAGCTGACGGTTACGTTCCTGACGCCGTGGTGAGATGGCAATCAAATCCTCCCCCTTCGGGGGAGGGGGACCGCCGCGAAGCGGTGGTGGGGGTTTGCGGCAGGACGCAAGGTCTCGCCATGCTGCGCCCCTTCCGTCACGCGCTGCGCGCGTGCCACCTCCCCCGGTGGGGGAGGATTTTGTTTGCGCTCACTCTCCTCCCCACTTCCGCCCTGGCCGCCCCGCCGGTGATTACTTCCACCGGCCCCGACAAGGTCGCCGTCACGCTCTACCGCGATCCCGACCGCGGCGTGGACGACGCGATCAACCGCGCCAGTCCCTCCGCCTTCGCCCTTATCGCCGAAACCCGCACCATCGACCTGCCGCCCGGCGAAGTGGTGGTGCGCTTCGAGGGCGTCGCCGGCGGCATCGTCCCACAGTCCGCCATCCTGTTCGGCACCAGCCCGCGCGAGCGCAACCGCGACGCGGCGCTGCTTTCGCAGAAGGGCCTGGTCGATGGCTTCACCGGCCAGCAGGTGATCCTCAAGCGCACCGATCCCGCCACGGGCAAGGTGGCTGAGGAACGCGCCACGATCCGCTCGGCCGCCAACCGGCTGGTGCTGACGACCCCGCGCGGGGTGGAGGCGGTCTATTGCTCGGGGCTGATGCAGACGCTGATCTATCCGGGCGTCCCGGCCGGGCTTTCGGCCAAGCCTGTCCTGTCGATGACGACCAAGGACCAGCCAGGCGGCCGCGTCACCGTTACGCTGGCCTATATCGCCACCGGCTTCGACTGGGACGCAAACTACGTCGGCACCTTGTCGGACGACGGCAAGTCGATGCAACTGCTGTCCTGGCTGACCATGGCGAGCGGCGACGAGACCAGCTTCGTCGATGCGACCACGGCGGCGGTGGCCGGCAAGGTCAACCGCTCGGCCGATACCCGCGACGATACCGGGCGGCGCATCCGGCAGGAGGCGAGCTGGCTGAACAGGACATCGCAGTGCTGGCCGGCGGGCACGACCACCGACGGGCTTGAACCTCCCCCACCACCTCCACCGCCCCCGCCACCACCCATGGCCGCTCCCATGTCGGTTGCACTGGCCGGATCCGTCATGCGGGCGCAAATGGAGGAGAAAATGGCCGACATTGCCGTCACCGCTGTCCAGGAAGCGCTGGGCGACCTCAAGCTCTATCGCATCCCGATCCCGGTTACGGTCGCCGCCCGCTCGCAGAAGCAGGTCGCCTTCATGCTGAAGGAGAAGGTCCAGGGTCAGTTGGTCTATCGCGCCCGCATCGAGGATGAACAGCCCGGCGGCCTGCAACTGCTGTTCCGCTTCAGGAACCGCAAGCAGGACGGCCTTGGCGAACCACTGCCCTCGGGCAAGACTGCCTTCTTCCAGGAAGGACCGGCCGGGCGCATGCTGATCGGAGAAGGTTCGATCGCCGACAAGGCGGTGGACGAGGAAGTCGAAATGGTCCTTCACGATGCCAATGACGTAACCATCGAGAGCACGGACGCCGCCGGAGCGAAGGTCACCCAGCACACCGTGACGGTGCGCAATGCCAATCCCTATCCGGCGCGGGTCGAGATCGAGTTCCCGACCGGAAGCTATCTCAGGTTCACCGGGTTGCCGGGTGGTCTGATCGCCAAGCCGGGCAAGCGGGTCTGGGCCGTGACGCTTCCTGCCAACGGCACGCGGGTGCTGACTTACGGAACGATCAGGCAGCGTGAGTTGGTGGAGTGACGTTGACGTCGGCCTCAATCTGGATGCGCGACATTTTCCGTCATTCGACCGAACCGCTTCCTCTCCGCGCAGCAATGCTCTAGCCATTCCCCATGCGCCAGTTCCTGACCGCCGCCCTTGCCGCGCTTGCCCTTGCCGGTTTCTCCGCCCAACCCAGAGCCCAGGTCGCCAGCCCGGCACCGCAAGCGCCCGCGCCGGTGGCCAGTTCCGCCGCCGGAAAGCCCGCGCCGCTGTCCGAGCTCGTCAAGGCGGTGGACATTCCATATGAGCGCTTCGTCCTGCCGAACGGCCTCACCACCATCGTCCATACCGACCGCAAGGCGCCCATGGTTGGCGTCACGGTCTATTACCGCATCGGCTCCAAGCACGAACCGCGCGGCAAGACCGGCTTTGCCCATCTCTACGAGCACCTGTTCTTCGGCGGCTCGGAGAACGTGCCCAATTTCGACGTGCCGCTGGAGGCAGCCGGCTCCACGGCGACCAACGGCTCGACCTGGTACGACCGCACCAACTACGTCGAGACCGTGCCCAAGGGCGCGCTGGAACTGGCGCTGTTCATGGAGAGCGACCGCATGGGCCACCTGCTCGGCGCCGTCACCCAGGACAAGCTGGATAAGCAGCGCGGCGTCGTCCAGAACGAGAAGCGGCAGGGCGACAACCAGCCCTATGGCCTGATGGACTATGCCATCGGCGACGGCCTGTTCCCGGTCGGCCACCCCTATCGTCACTCCACCATCGGATCGATGGCCGACCTCGACGCCGCATCGCTGGAAGACGTGCGCCAGTGGTTCCGCAACAATTACGGGCCGAACAACGTGGTGCTCGCGCTTTCGGGCGATATCGACGCGGCAACCGCGAGGCCACTCGTCGAAAAATACTTCGGCAACATTCCGCGCGGACCCGAGGTAAAAAGGGTCGAGGCCGCGCCGGTGACGCTCTCCGCGCCGGTGAAGCGCGAGATGACCGACCGCGTGCCCCTCGTGCGTCTGACCCGCAACTGGAGCGCGCCGGGGATCAACGATCCGGATTCGCCGGCGCTCACTGTCGGCCTCAGCGCGCTGGGTGGCCTTGCCAGCTCGCGGCTCGACAACGTGCTGGTGCGGGGCGAGCAACTGGCGGATTCGGTTTCGGCGAGCAACCAGGTCTTCGAGCAGGTCAGCTTCGTGCAGGTGACCATGGACGTGAAGGACGGCGTGGCGCGCGCGACGGCGGAAAAGCGGTTCGACGAAGTCATCGCCCGCTTCATCGAGGAAGGTCCGACCCAGGACGAGGTGCTGCGTGCCGCGACCAAGGCGATCACCGACCAGATTTCCGCGCTGGAACTTGTCGGCGGCTTTACCGGCAAGGGCGCGACGCTTGCCGAAGGCGAGCTGTACTCGAACGATCCCGCGCAATTTCGCCAGTTCCTCGACAGGATGGCGGCCGTGACCCCCGCGCAAGTGCGCGACGCCATGCGCAAGTGGCTGGGCCGGCCGGCCTTTTCGCTGGCGGTCGTGCCCGGCACCCGGACAGAGAGCGGCGAAAGCATGGGCGGCTGGGGCGACGAGGGCACCGCCGCTGTCGTCCGGCCCCAGTCCCAGTCCCAGTCCCAGTCCCAGCCGTCGCCGCCGCTTCCGCCCGGGCCCAGGCGTGTCGAGCCTCCGGTTGCCGCGGTCGGCGACTTTGCCTTCCCGCCGATCGAGCGCGCGCGTCTGTCGAATGGCATGAAGGTCACCCTGGCGCGCCGGACCGCCATTCCCATGGTCGGCGTCTGGATGACCTTCGATGCCGGCTTTGCCGCCGATTCCCTCGATACGCCGGGAACCCAGGCACTGATGATGTCCATGCTCGACGAGGGCACCACCAGCCGCAACGCCAGCGAGATCGCCGCCGAGGAAGAGCGACTGGGCGCCAATGTCAGCACGGCCGCGCAGCTCGACATCAGCTACGTCTCGCTCAACGCGCCGGTGCTCAACCTTGCGCCGTCGCTGGCGCTGATGGCCGACATTGCCCGACGGCCGGCCTTCGATCCGGCCGAAGTGGCGCGAGTGCGCGACCAGACCCTGGCAGAGCTGGCGCAGAACCTCTCGACCCCCGCCAGGCTGGCCCGCCGCGAACTGATCGCGCGGCTGTTCGGTGCCGGCCACCCCTATGCCCATGGCGCGGACGGGCTGGGATCGGCTGCCGACATCAGCCGCCTGACGCCGGAGAGCCTGCGCGCCGCCCATGCCAAATGGCTGCGTCCGGACCTAGCCGAGATCCTTGTCGCCGGCGACATCGACATGGCCCGCCTGCTGCCCTTGCTCGAAATGTCGTTCGGAGACTGGAAGGCGCCGGTCACGCCCGCGCCGGTCAAGAACCTCGCCGCAACGGTGCCGCAGCAGCAGCCCCGCGTGATCCTGATCGACCGTCCCAATTCACCGCAGTCGGTGATCCTGGGTGGACGCATCCTGCCCAAGACCGGGCGAGACAAGGGCCTTGAGCCGATCGACCTGGCCAACCAGGTGATTGGCGGCGGCTTCCTCTCCCGCCTCAATCTCGACCTGCGCGAGGACAAGGGCTGGTCCTATGGCGTCGGCTCTTCCGTGCGCACCCCGCGCGGGCCGCTGATCTTCTCGGTTTCGGCCCCGGTCCAGGCCGACCGCACCGGGGATTCGCTGCGGCTGATCCTGGCCGACATGAAGGGCTTCCCGGCGCAGAAGCCGGTCAATGCCGAGGAGCTGAACCGCGTCACCGAAGGCAACATCCGCAACCTGCCCAGCCAGTTCGAAACCAACGGGCAGGTGCTCGGCGCGCTGCTCGACAATCGCAAGCTGGGTCGCCCGGATGACTACCAGGCGAGCCTGCCCTCGCTCTACCGCTCGATCGACGCCAGGGCGATCGACCAGGCGGCGCGGGATTGGCTGCAGCCCGACGGGTTCGTCTTCGTCGTCGTCGGCGAGCGCAAGGTGGTGGAGCCGCAATTGCGCAAGCTCGGCCTCCCGATCGAATTCGCCCCGGCGCCTGACGCGGGCCATTGACAATGGCGTAAGCAGGCCCACAACAAGGCCTGAAACACCGATACCTCGAGGAGGAAATTCCATGTCCGTTGCCGGCACTTACAACGTCACCACCAAGACTCCGATGGGCGATCAGTCGGGCACTTTCGTCGTCAACGTCTCGGGCGACAGCTTCAGCGGCAGCGTGTCCAACCCGATGGGCAACATGGAAGTGGAAGAGGGCAAGGTTTCCGGCAACACGCTGAGCTGGAAGATGCAGATGAAAGTCCCCATGCCGATGTCGCTCACCTGCACCGCGACGGTGGATGGCGATGCGATCACCGGCGAAATCGACACCGGCGCCTTTGGCAAGATGACGATGAGCGGGGCGCGCGCGGCGTAAGCCGGCCGCAGGTTCAGGCAATGCCGGTCAAGAGGCTGGCGTCACCATACAATACCGAAGTCATCGTCAGCGCGCCATCCAGCGTATCGTTGAACCGCGTCACCTCGTCCCCGGGCAACCGGTCGCCTGCCGCATAGAGCAGGGGGCAGGTAATGCTCGCCGCTGTTGACGGCGAGCGAGGCGGCTTGGTCATCCGGCGATAGCTCGGTCAGCGTGCGATCGTCGCGCGCCAGCAGGGCGGCATTGATCCTGGCCTGGAATTCCTCTGCCCAGCCGGGCCGGGTTCCCGCCAGTTCCCGCCAATGCGCGAGATTTTGGACGACCTTGCCGCTGCCAACGGTCAGCACGCCTTCCCGGCGCAGCGGGGCGAGGGCCTGGCCCAGGGCGAGGTGCCCCGCGTTCCCCAGTGCGCCGATATCGCGAGAATCGCCTTCGAGCGCGGCAGCCTCCGCCCCAATTCCTGCAAGGCGCGGCGCTCGGGCAGGTCGGAGATGACGGTCATCGGCGAACCGTGGCCGATGAACAGGGCGCGCATGGTTTCGGGCGTGGCTTGGATATGGGGCGGGCTCACCCGGCGTGCAATCGCTTGCGGATTAGTTCGTTGGTCCTTCCTCGCCGCTTGTCTTCAGCCGTTCCTCCGCCCCCTTGTCGCCCAGCGCCTTGGCCAGTTCGCGCACGGCTTCGGTCAGCGCCAGCACTTCCTGCTCGCGCAGCTGGTCCAGCTTCTGGTGGAGCAGTTCGATCTCCAGCTCCGCCTTGACGTTGACCTGGTAGTCGTTCTCCGCCGCCTTGCGGTCGATATCGGCCTGGCGGTTCTGGCTCATCATGATGATCGGCGCAGCGTAGGCGGCCTGGAACGAGAGGGCGAGATTGAGCAGGATGAAGGGATAGGGATCCCAGTGATTGATCCAGGCGGCGATGTTCAGCACCACCCAGGCGATCAGGATCACGCTCTGGATGATGATGAAGCGCCAGGAGCCCATGGTCGCGGCGAAGCGGTCGGCAAGGCGCTGGCCGAAGGTGAGTTGCGGGTGTTCGGCCGCAGCGTGGGCGGCGCGCATCGAGCGGCGGATCTTGCGCAGTTCGAGCAGCAGCTCGAGCTCCGCCTTGCGCATGCCGTGGCGCAGGCCACCCACGGAATCGTCAGGCTTCTGTGGGGTTTCCGGGGCGGGCTGCACTTCACTCATCGCAAGCCGCTCCGTATTCGAGGTTAGCCCAGCGCCTTCTTCAGCAACTCGTTGACCACCTGCGGGT
>CAZVWP010000083.1:0-12560 GCA_964630805.1 uncultured Novosphingobium sp.
CGCAGAGGAAACCGTTGATCCGGATGGCCCTGGCGGAGATGTCCTGCATCTCCTCGTTCGCGGCCCAGCCGAAGCAGGCGATGTGCTCCTCGGCGACCATCGGGTCTTCGAGGGCATCGTCCTTGAGGTAGTATTCGATCAGGGTGTGCGGCAGCGGCTCGCCTTCCGGCAGGCCGAGGCGCTTGCTGATCGAGCCGGCGGCGACGTTGCGCACCACCACTTCGAGCGGAATGATCTCGACCTGGCGGACCAGTTGCTCGCGCATGTTGATGCGGCGGATGAAGTGCGTCGGGATGCCGATGTGCGACAGGCGGGTGAAGACATACTCGCTGATGCGGTTGTTGATTACACCCTTGCCCTGGATGGTGCCCTTCTTCTGCGCGTTGAAGGCCGTGGCGTCGTCCTTGAAGTACTGGACGATGGTGCCGGGCTCGGGGCCCTCGTAGAGAATTTTGGCCTTGCCCTCGTAGATCTGGCGGCGACGCGACATCGGGTAATCCTCGAAAAGACAAGCCCCGGCTTGGGCAGGGTCATGGGCGAACCTGCGCGGCCGGGGCGGACGAGGCCCATCTACGCGATATTGCCGGAAGGTGCAATCCGATGCGCCCCGCATTGCCCGGCCTCTTTCGAGCAGGCATAGATCGGGCCGGCTCGGGCGTCAAAACGAACCTTGCGGATATGTCGGGAGGAGGGTCTGTGAACAGCGAAGTGGAGCAATTCATCGAGGCCGAGACCGGCAAGACCTATGTCTCGGACTGGCTGGAAGTGGACCAGGCGACGATCAATGCCTTCGCCGATGCGACGCGGGACTGGAACTTCCTGCATGTCGATCCCGAGGCCGCGTCGAAGACCGAATATGGCGGCACGATAGCCCATGGCTTCCTCGTGCTTTCGCTGCTGGCTCCGCTGCGCAGCGGCCTGCCGCGACCCCGCTTTCCCAACCTGCGGATGGGGGTGAACTACGGAGTGGAGAAAGTTCGCTTCGTCCAGCCGGTCTGCTCGGGCAGGCGCATCCGGGGCAGGTTCAAGATCACCGGCATCGTCCCCGACGAGGGCGGCCGGTTCCGCGAGGAAATGGATTTCGCTATCGAGGTGGAGGGCTCGGAACGCCCCGCCGTGGTCGGGTGCTGGTTGACCATGTATTTCCAATGAGCATTTCGGTTCTGGCGCAAACCGGCAAGGAAATCCGATGCAGCTCTGGCTGAGACCGGCGCGATGCGCCCACCATGCCGGCCGTCAAGAAAACTTGCCAGGCGGCCGACGGGCAGGGGCATTCGCGCAGGGTTGCGGCAGGGATTCGAGTCGTCTTGACACAATGGCTGACCGTTAAGTGCATGTTTCAAGTTTGGCTGGGCGGTTGGCATCAATCTGAGAACATACTAGGTAAATCAAAGTATTATTAAGCTCAAAGTGGCGCTCGAATACCCCTTCGGGTCAGATTGTGCTTGTCTTATGGTCGATTACCGGATAAGAATTTTCTCCTAAAACAATCAAAGTATCTCTACCTGAGGGGGACTCTTTTTGCCTTGGACTGGTCGCTGAGGGGCTGATTTGAGTGGCTGTTGGACGCAACCTGTTGAGTTTGCGGAGTGAGCCATGAAGTATTTTGAGGATGGTCGGGGGGATCTCTCCCTGACGCAGCGCGAGCAAGAGATTCTTGAGTGCATAGCCGTGGGCCTTTCTGCCAAGGAAGTGGCCAGGCGCATCGAAATCGCGCCTCGAACGGTTGAGCGACATATCGAAAACATGCGGCTCAAGCTGCACGCGAAGAACAGCGCGCACATGATTGCCTGCGCCTTCGTTAACGGGATTCTCACGCTCGAAGCGAACTGATTTCCTGCATTGCCGCGTAGTGCGGCCCGTCGATCGGGTCAACGGGGGCAGTACCTGCCGCCCGGGCCTGGCTCCTGCGCGTAGCGCTGGCCCGCCGCTTGTCCGGCTGACGTGTGGGGGTTTTCCGATGCGCGTTTCTGCGTGGAAATTCGGCGTGGAAATTCGGCGTGGAAATTCGGCGTGGAATCTATCTCATGAAAATTCCATAGTGAGCGCACTAGGTAGAATACAAATTAGCAAAACTCCTGTAGAATGAAGTATTAAACGCCTTGCCGTTCTGGTGAGGTCAACACCTTCGACAGAAATGATAGCCCCCATTACTGATTGCGGGATGCTGTCTAATCAGAGCGGCACTGGTGCTGCTTCCGACTTAGGGAGCAGCGCTCCCGCCCTGGGAGCAGGGTTGTGCGCACCCTTTTGCGCACATTCAGCGAAGATGGAGAGCATGTCATGCGTAAATCCATTTTTCTCATCGCCGGAGCGGCCGTCACCCTGATGGCTTCGCCGGTACTTGCCCAGTCGACCACCGCGTCTTCCTCTTCGGGAGCGGGCTCGTTCAGTGGTGCTATCGCACCGCCGAGTGGTGGCGTGTCACAGTCCTTTTCAGGCGCTGGCAATGCTTCGACCGGCAATGCCGTTGCCTGGAATGGAACGATCGTTATCCCTGGTGGCGGCGCCATCAATACGAACGGCGTGCTGACTTCGTCCAGCACTACTGGCGGCACCGAGACCGGTGGTCTCCGGGTCGGGACGGGCGGCTTCTCGTTCGGCTTCGGCGGCCAAGGCGGCTCCGGCAGCGGTTCGGGCTCTGCTCCCTGAGATCAAAGCCTACAGCAACGTTGAAGGGTGGGGGCTTGGCCCCCACCCCGAAACGGGAGTTTCCACCAATTGACCGGGAGACGGGCCATGCAAAGATTCCAAAGCACGACTGCCCTCATCGCAGTCGCAATCATGCTTTTGCCAGCGCAGGTACTGGCGCAAACAGCCAATTCGAATGCGGGGGCCATTTCGGGTTCGGGCTCTTCCTCCGTGGCAAGTCCGGTGACCACCAACACCAACAACACCTCATCCGGCGCGATTTCGGGATCGGTGTCGGGATCCAATGCTGTTTCGAGCCCAACGGTCAATTCGAGCACCCAATCGGGATCGACGTCCAATTCGGGCGCACAGTCCGCCTCGGTATCGAGCCCGCACGTCGATGCGGTGACCAACTCGGGGTCGGAGTCGCATTCCAACTCAGGAGCGGCCGCGACCAACCAGGGTAATACTCAGAACTTCACGGCAACAAGCAACAGCTACATACCCGCCAGCCAGAGCATCAAGACAGTCCCCACCGCGGTAGCTCCGCAGTTGACGACGACCCTGACCGAAACCTGCATGGGTTCGACTTCCGCGGGTGGTTCTGGGCTCGGCTTCGGTTTTTCCATCGGCTCGACCTGGCGTGACGGCGAATGCGTCCGCCGGCTCAATGCCCGCGAACTTGCCGCAACGCTGGGAGACCGCGAAGCGGCGCGCGAAGTTCTGTGCGCGAACGAGGACATCTTCCGGGTCTACAACGCGCTTGGCCGGCCGTGCCGGCTGACGCCCAAGGGCGAGCGCAATCCGCTGTGGATCGAAGCTGCCGCGGCACCTCCGCCTCCGCCGCCACCGCCTCCCCCGCCTCCAGAGCAAATGGTGGCTCCGCCACCGCCACCGCCGGCGCGAGTGCCGCGGGGCGAAGTCCAGCCCGCTCTGCCGGCTCCAGTGGCAAAGCCCGCGCCGAGCCTGGCAAGCAACGAACAAGCGCAGAAGCCTGAATATTCGCTCTCGTTTGGCGACGGCAAGACGGGGCTCGATCCGACCAATACCCGTATTCTCGAAATGGCGGTTGCCGGGTATCCGCGCTGGGGTACCGTTCGCGTGGTCCTTCTCGACCAGGCCGATCCCCGCATCCTGCAAATGCGGATCGATACGGTCAGGTCCTATCTCATCTCCCGCGGCGTTCCCGGCATAGCCCAGATCATCGTCACAAATGGCGGCGTCATTCCGATCGGCACCCAGACGGAGGATAGTGTACGGAAGAACAGCGACGCGCCGATTGCGTCGGGCAAGGGCGGCAAAGAAGAGGCCGACGACAATGCTTCGCTCCGCGCTGCCCGGCAGCCCTTGCGGCAGCCCGTCGCGAAGGATGCCCGGGACGACGAAGATCGAAAGCCGGACGTAGTCGCCCTGCGCTATCGTTTCGACGAGGACAGGTTGCCGGAATAGGGCGAACAGCAGGAAAAACCGGTCGCCGGCTCGCCACGTCGCCCTGGGCGCACGTGGGCCGGCGGTCGCCGCCCCCAAGCCCCCGCCGCGTGACGGCGGGGCAGGGCTTGCAAGGGAGCGATGAAACACAATGAGGCAGAGCAGGTTCAGCGAAGCCGAGATGGTCGCCATCGTGAAGGAGCGGGAAGACGGAGCAAGCGTGCCGGAGTTGTGCCGCAAGCACGGCATCAGCATCGCAACCTTCTACAAGTGGCGCGCACGGCACGGCGTCCGAATTCCCGTCGACATCGATCGCATCAGGAGGCTCGAGCGCGAAAATGTCGCCCTGCGGCAACTGCTGACCTCTGTCCTGGCGGAGAACCTCTGCTTCAGGAACGCTGATTGCGGCAATGCCGATCATTGAGGTTTCGCCTGGCATGCGTTGACCCGGGCCCTTGCCAGGCGACGCCAAACCCTTCAGGTCTTCGCCATGGCGCGGTCGATGTCAGCGATGGTTTGCGACGGTCCCGGCAAGAGCCTGCGCGCCGAGCAACGGCCCGTGCCCGAGCCGGACGAGGGCGAACTGCTGGTCGAGGTGCTGGCCTGCGGCGTGTGCCGGACAGACCTGCATGTCGTCGATGGCGAGATCCCGGCCGGTTATCCGATCGTCCCGGGGCATGAGATCGTCGGGCGGGTGGTCAAGCTGGGGCCGGGTGCGACAGGGTTCTTGCCGGGCCAACGCGTTGGCATTCCCTGGCTGGGCAGGACCTGCGGGGCCTGCAGCTACTGCCGCGAAGGCAGGGAAAACCTGTGCGACAACCCCGAGTTCACCGGCGCCACACGGGATGGCGGCTATGCCACGCATGCCGTTGCCAATGCCCGGTTCTGCTTCCCCTTGCCGGACGGACTTGGCGATATCGAGGCCGCGCCCCTGCTATGCGCCGGTCTGATTGGCTGGCGCGCCTATCGCATGGCGGGCGAGGGCAAGCGGCTGGGGCTCTATGGCTTCGGCGCGGCGGCGCATATCCTCGCGCAACTGGCTATTGCCCAAGGACGCGAAGTCTATGCCTTCACCCGCGGCGATGACGAGACGGGCCGCGCCTTTGCCCTGAGCCTTGGTTGCCTCTGGGCAGGAGCCTCGGACGAACTGCCGCCTCGGGAGCTGGACGCCGCGATCCTCTTCGCCCCGGTCGGTGCGCTGGTGCCCGCAGCCCTCAAGGCCGTGCGCAAGGGCGGGCGGGTGGTCTGCGCGGGCATCCACATGAGCGACATTCCATCGTTCCCCTATGCCGACCTGTGGGGCGAGCGGCACATTCTCTCGGTCGCCAACCTGACCCGCGAGGACGGCACGAGCTTCCTCGTGCCGGACGTGGTGGGCAGGGTGAAAAGCCAAGTCACCGCTTTCCCGCTGGCGGAGGCCAACGAGGCCCTGCGGAGCCTGCGCGAGGGCGGGATCGAAGGTGCGGCGGTGCTGGTGCCCTAGGGCTTCGGGACGAAGAACCGCCCGGAAGCGCCGCTGCGGACGTAGCGATATTCGCGGTCGAGCGCATCGAAATCGCTGTCCTCGAAATTGACGAAGCGAGCCGGCATGGCGGGGCCCGCCGGATCGTCGAGCCGCTTCTGCCGGGTGCTGGTCACCTGCACGACGCCGACCGTGCGGCCGCGGAGCAGATCTTCGAAGGCAGCCTGTGGCATCCGGCCCGTCCGTCGCGCCTCCAGCACGTTGAAGCTGTCGAAGAACATCGGCTTGCCCGCGCGCAGACAGACCAGTTGGGATTCGCAAATGGCCGGGCCTGGGATGCTCTTCATGAAGGCGACATCGGCGGCGAACTGCTGCTCGCTTTCGGCAAGGTCGCCCGCCATATCGACGCCGAAGCGGCCGAGGACCAGTGGCGCCTGGAACAGCGTCCCGGCATTGATCGCCAAGGCCAGCGCCGCCTGCCAGCGGATCGAGCCGCCGCACTGGCGCAAGTGCCTGACCACGAGCCCGCAGCCCATCGCGGAAGCGACCATGGTATCGAACCAGACATTGATGTCCGTCCCCGCGCCGCCAGCGAAGTAGAAGCCGACGGCCAGGGCGGTGAGCAGCCAGATCAGCAGGAACTGCGCAGTCTCGTCGCGCCGCGCCGCGAACAGGCCGATGCCGACGAGCAGCAGCGGCGCCTGGAATTTCACCAGCACTTCCACGATGAACAGGAAGGCCCGCGCCACGTCCCATCCGCGCGGGGCGAGGAGCTGGGTGAAAAAGGCGGGGCCTTCGAAGAGCCAGACAAGGGCGAAGGCCAGGACGCCGAGGCTGGCGGCGGTGGCGATGAAGGCCGTCCGGCTGTGCGGCGATCCCCGCCTCAGGACGTCCACCGTAACCAGCACGGGCAGCAGCGCGAGGTTGTGCTTGATCAGCACGGCCAGGGCCAGCAGCAGCGCGGAAAGGACGGCGTGGCGCGCGCCCGTCGGATTGGCGAGATGCAGCGCCAGGCCCCAGGTCGCAAAGCCCATGCCGAGCAGTTGCGGGTCGTTCATGCCTAGGTAGTCGGTGGCGAAGACGCTGAAGAGCAGCAGGCAGGTTGCGCTCGCCAGCCGGCCATCCTCCCGCGAGCCGCCAGCGGACCGCACCGCATGGCCGCATGCCAGCGCTGTTGCCGCAAGGCCCGCCAGCGAAAGCAGCCGCCCGGCCAGCACCACGTCGCCGGTCAGCTTGCCGACCAGCCCGATGATGTAGAAGGACAGAGGTGGGTAGTTGTTGAAATACCAGGGCGAATAGCCGGAATAGAGCGGCAGCCCATGCTGCGCGCGCAACTGGAGGTAGCCGTTCCAGCCCTCGTTATAGTCGACCTCGATGTTGTAGAACGCGCGGATCAGGGGGTAGGCACAAACCACCAGCGCGAGGCCAAGAAGGAACCACGTCACCCGCATGTAGGCGCGCGAGGGCGCCAGGATCCCCCCTGACATGCGCTCAGCCCGCCTGCGCCGTCACGATGTAATTGAGCGCGCAGTTGCCGGAAAGGTGCATGCCCTGCGCCGGCGACCAGTCGATCCCGCGCGGCGCCCCCATTTCGAGGCCGGCATTATCCAGCAGCTCGCGCAGCTCCTCCGGCGTCACGAAGTCTAGCCAGTGATGCGTGCCTTTGGGGATCGCGCCCAGTCCCTCAGCCGCTTCGACCAATACCAGCCGCGATTGCACGGTGCGGTTCGGCGTCGAGAGGACCATCAAGCCCTTCGGTGCCAGTGCGGCGGCGAGGGCGGAAACATAGGCGGCCTGGTCGGCCACATGCTCGATCACTTCCATCGAGGTGACGAGATCGAACTGGCCGAGATCGAGATCGGCGATGTCCCCGCATTGGTAAGTGATGTCGAGGCCCATGGCCCTGGCATGCTCGCGCGCCGCCTCGATGTTCTCCGGTGCGGCATCCAGTCCAGTGACTTCGGCGCCAAGCCGCGCCAGCGGCTCGCACAGCAGCCCCGCGCCGCAGCCGACATCCAGCGCGCGCTTGCCGGCCAGCGGCTTCACCGAGCGGGAATCGCCACCCCAGTGCTCGTCCACCGCCTCGCGCAGGAACCGCAGCCGCACCGGGTTCAGCTTGTGCAGCATGGCCGAGGAGCCCTTCGGATTCCACCAGTCGGCTGCCAGCTTGCCGAAATGGGCCGCTTCGACCGGTCTTATGGTTGCATTCGCCATGGTGCTTCCCTAACAGGCCCCCCGCCCGGGGCCTAGGTTGTATCGACATTCAGCCCATGGCGGCCTGCAAATGGCGTCTTTCCGCGCTTCCGGTGCTCACGTACCTAAAGTACGCTGCGCTCCGGATCGCGAAAAGCCACTATTTTCGGCGCGCCCTGAACTGAATCTCGATACAACCTGTTCAGGCCCTCATTGCTTGCAGGAGTTGGGACACCTTGGCCCGGATCGTGATGAAATTCGGCGGAACGTCGATGGCGGGGACGGAGCGCATCCGTCGCGTCGCCGGCATCGTCAAGCGCCAGCAGGAGGCGGGGCATGAAGTCGCCGTCGTCGTTTCGGCCATGGCGGGCGAGACCAACCGGCTCGTGCAATTCTGCGACGAGGCCCAGGCGCTGCACGATCCGGCGGAATACGATGTCGTGGTCGCCAGCGGCGAACAGGTCACCAGCGGGCTACTCGCGATGCACCTGCAGTCGATGGGCTGCAAGGCACGCAGCTGGCTGGGTTGGCAATTGCCGATCCGCACCGACGACGCTCATGCCAAGGCGCGGATCGAGGATATCGATTCCGACGCAGTCCTGGCCAGCATGGCCTCGGGCGAGATCGCGGTGATCCCCGGGTTCCAGGGACTTTCGCCGAACGGCCGGGTGACGACGCTGGGCCGGGGCGGATCGGACACTTCGGCCGTGGCTGTGGCCGCCGCGGTAAAGGCCGACCGTTGCGACATCTATACGGACGTTGACGGGGTCTACACCACCGACCCGCGCATCGTCGCCAAGGCGCGCAAGCTCAAGTACGTCACCTACGAGGAAATGCTCGAGCTGGCCTCGGTCGGCTCGAAAGTGCTGCAGACCCGCTCGGTCAGCCTCGCGATGAAGGAAGGGGTGCGCGTGCAGGTGCTCTCCAGCTTCATTGACGACGATGCGCCCCCCGCGGACAGCATCCCCGGAACCATGATTGTCGGCGACGACGAACTCGCCAGAATTTCAGAGGACTTGGACATGGAACGCCAGCTCATCACCGGCATCGCCGCCGACAAAAACGAGGCGAAAGTCACGCTTACCCGCGTTGCCGACAAGCCCGGAGCGGTGGCGGCGATCTTCGGCCCGCTGGCGGCGGCGAACATCAACGTCGACATGATCATCCAGAACGTCGCCAAGGACAAGGGCGAGACGGACGTGACTTTCACCGTCCCCGCCGCCGACCTTCCGCGCGCACAGGCGCTGCTGGAAGAGCGGAAGGACGCGATCGGCTATTACCGCATGATCGCCGAGGGCAAGGTCGCCAAGATCAGCGTCGTCGGCGTCGGCATGCGCAGCCATGCGGGCGTGGCGGCGACCATGTTCCAGTCGCTGGCCGATCGCGGCATCAACATCCAGGCGATCTCGACCAGCGAGATCAAGGTCTCGGTGCTGATCGACGAGGACGAGACCGAACTGGCCGTGCGCGTGTTGCACACCGCTTATGGGCTGGATGCGAAGGACTGATTTGATCTCCTCTCCCGGGGGGAGAGGTCGATTCAGCACTCCGCCGCCCGTTCCAGTTCGTCGCGGAATTTCGGATGGGCAATGGCGATCAGCGCCTCTGCGCGCTCGCCCAGTGTCTTGCCGCGCAAATCCGCCACGCCGTATTCGGTGACGATGTAGCGCACGTCGTTGCGCGGCGTCGTCACCGGCCCAGCCAATTCCGGTACGATGCGCGAGATGGCGCCGTCCTTCGCGGTCGAGCGGCAGGCGATGATCGAAAGGCCGCCCTTCGAGGCATTAGCTCCCCTCACGAAATCGAGCTGGCCTCCGGAACCCGAATACTGGTTGCCCATCATGTGCTCGGAATTGCAGGCGCCGCCCAGGTCCACCTGGAGCGTCGCGTTGACCGAGACGACGCGGTCGTTCTTGGCGATGTGGCGCGGGTCGTTGGCCTGGTCGACCGGCAGCGAATAGACCGAGTGGTTGTCGCTCAACCATTCGTAGAAGGCCTTGTCTCCCATCGCGAACGTGAAGACGCTGCGGCCGGGGAAGGTTTCCTTGAAGCGGTTGGTGACGGCGCCGCATTCCATTAGCGCGGCCAGCGCCGGGGTCATCAGCTCGGTGTGGATGCCGAGGTCCCGGCGGCTCCGCAGGCGCTCGCAGACGGCGCGGGGGAGGGTGCCGATGCCCATCTGCAGGCAGGCGCGGTCGTCGATCATGCCGGCTACGAGTTCGGCGATGGCGTGGTCCTCGGGCTCGATCTCGGGCTCCAGGACCTCGATCAGCGGCGCGGAATGCTCGACAATGGCGTCGACTTCGGAGACGTGGAGCGGGGATTCGCCGAAGACGCGCGGCATATTCGGGTTCACCTCGACGATCAGCTTGCGCGCGCTGCGGGCGGCGGCGGAGGTGTAGTCGTTGCCGGTGCCGAAGGTGAAGAAGCCGTGGCGGTCCATCGGCGAGACGGTGGTGACGCAGGCGTCGAGGGCAACGTCCTCGCGCAGTAGCCGGGGGCTCTCGCTGAAGGCGACCGGAACGAACTCGATCTGGCCAATACATGCGGGGTTTTCCCGCATAAGCCGCCGCTCCACGCTGGAGAGGAACATGCAGTGCGGGCGCACGCGACCGAGCAGGCTCGGCTGCAGTACCGTCGCGCTGGCATGCTCCATCGAGTGGAAATACCACAGGCGCAGGCCGGACAAACCGCCCGCCGCGATCCGGCGGGCCAGGGCTGCGAGCAAGGCAGAGGGCTCGGCCGTTGCCATGCCCATTGCCGCGTCGCTGTCGCTGGAAAGGAGCGCTGCCGCCTGATCGGCGGTCATCAGCTTTTCGCGATAGACCTGATTGACGTCCATGTTGCAGGCATAGGCCCCCGGCGTCCCAGTTCCAAGCCTGTGGCTTATACGGGATTGCCGGAGGCGGGTTGCCTACTCCGTGGTCCGACCGTCGAAGTGCTCGTGCGAGGCCTGCGCCTCGGCGCAAGTCTTGTGCACGGTGCCGTCGATATGCTCGGGCGGAGAGTAGATCGTGTAGAGCTTCAGCGGCTCGCCGCCGGTGGCCTTGACGTTGTGGCGGGCGCCGGCGGGGACCACGGCGACATCGTCGGCCTTCACCTTGTTGCACACCCCGTCGATCCACACTTCGCCTTCGCCCGCCTCGAAGCGGAAGAACTGGCTGGTGTCGTCGTGGACTTCCTCGCCGATTTCCTCGCCGGGCTGGATTGCCATCAGCACCAGCTGCATTTCCTTGCTGGTGTAGAGCACCTGGCGGAAATTGGCATTGCCGAGGGTGAGTTCCTCGATGTCGGATACGTATCCCTTCATTTCAAATCTCCGTTAGTTCGTCGTTCCAGCAAGGTGGAAATGGGATGCATTGTTCCCCCGGCAAGCCCTGCCCCCCGGGAGGGGCTTAGGGGGCAGGGCCGCCCCTGTGGGAAGCTCAGGCAAGATCGAAGCGGTCGGCCTCCATCACCCTGGTCCAGGCGGAGACGAAGTCGCGCACGAACTTCTCGCGGTTGTCGTCCTGGGCATAGACCTCGGCATAGGCGCGCAGCACCGAGTTGGAGCCGAACACCAGGTCGACGCGGGTTGCCGTCCACTTGACCTTGCCCGTCTTGCGCTCGACCAGTTCGTAGAGCGACTGGCCCTTGGGAATCCAGCGATAGGCCATGTCGGTGAGGGCGGCGAAAAAGTCCGTCGTCAGCGAGCCGGCACGATCGGTGAGCACGCCGTGGCTGTTGCCGCCATGGTTGGCGCCGATGGCCCGCATGCCGCCCAGCAGCACCGTCATGTCGCGCGCCGTCAAGCCCATGAGCTGCGCGCGGTCGAGCAGGAGTTCCTCGGGCTTCACTGCGTAGTCCTGCTTCAGCCAGTTGCGGAAGCCGTCGGCCAGCGGTTCGAGCACCGCGAAGGATTCGACGTCGGTCTGCTCCTGGCTGGCATCGCCGCGGCCAGGCCGGAACGGGACTTCTATGGCGAAGCCCGCCGCCCTGGCCGACTGCTCGACACCCACGTTGCCCGCGAGCACGATCGTATCCGCAATGCTTGCGCCCGCTTCGGCCGCAAGAGGCTCCAGCACCGCCAGCACCCGCGCCAGTCGCTCGGGCTCGTTACCTGCCCAGTCCTTCTGCGGGGCAAGCCGGATGCGCGCACCGTTGGCGCCGCCGCGCATGTCCGACTGGCGGAAGGTGCGGGCCGAGTCCCAGGCCGTGGCGACCATGTCGACGACCGGCAGCCCGCTGGCGGCGATCTTTGCCTTGAGCGCGGCCACGTCGTAGCCACTTGAGCCCGTGGGCACCGGATCCTGCCAGATCAGGTCCTCGGCCGGGATGTCCGGGCCGAAGTAGCGCGCCTTGGGGCCCATGTCGCGGTGGGTCAGCTTGAACCAGGCCCGGGCGAAGACCTCGCGGAAGTAGGCCGGGTCCTTGTGGAACCGCTCAGAGATCTTGCGGTACTCCGGGTCCACCTTCAGCGCCATGTCGGCATCGGTCATGATCGGGTTGCGCCGCACCAAGGGGTTGTGCGCATCGACCGGACGGTCCTGCTCGGCAATCTGGACGGGTTCCCACTGGTTGGCGCCGGCAGGGCTCTTGCGCAACTCCCACTCATGGCCGAGCAGCATGTCGAAGTAGCCGTTGTCGAAGACCGTCGGATTGGTCGTCCAGGCGCCTTCGATGCCGCTGGTGATGGCGTCGCCGCCCACTCCGGAGCCCTGCGGATTGAACCAGCCCAGGCCCTGCATTTCGACGTCCGCGCCTTCGGGATCGTGGCCGAGCTTGCTTGCATCGCCATCGCCGTGCGCCTTGCCGACCGTGTGGCCGCCCGCGAGCACAGCGCCGGCCTCGGCCACCTTGTCGGCGC
>CAZVWP010000084.1:0-12284 GCA_964630805.1 uncultured Novosphingobium sp.
ACCCCTATCGTGGCTTCCTGCCCAGCACCGGCCGCCTTGTGCGCTATCGCCCGCCGGTAGAAGGCTGGACCGATGACGGCGCCGAGAACGGCCGCCGTGGGATCGACGGCATCCGCGTCGATGACGGTGTCTATGAAGGCGGCGAAGTCTCGATGTTCTACGATCCGATGATCGCCAAGTTGATCACCTGGGGCCCGACCCGCGACGAGGCGGCGGACAAGCAGATCGAGGCGCTCGATACCTTCGAAATCGAAGGGCTCGGCCACAACATCGATTTCGTCAGCGCCATCATGCAGCACCCGCGCTTCCGCTCGGGCGAGCTGACCACCGGCTTCATCGCCGAGGAATACCCGGACGGCTTCACCGGCGCGGCGACCTCCGACGCAGTGAAGCGCAAGCTTGCCGCCGTCGCTGGCTTCATCGCCACCGCACGCGCCGACCGCGCCCGGCAGGTCGATGGGCAGCTCCACTACAACCTCGACGCGCCAAGCGACTGGATCGTCAAGATCGGCGACCACCGTTTCGCCGTGTCGCTGTCGGAAGACGACATCACCGTCGATGGCGAGCCGGTGGACCTCGAGATGGAATATACGCCGGGTGACAAGCTGGTGCGTGCCGAGGCCGATGGCCTCGAGATGGGCATCAGGATCGAGCCCACCCGCACCGGGCTGAAGATGACGACGCGCGGCGCGATCCACAAGGTGGAGATCCTTCCGGCTCGCATTGCTCACCTGACCGCGCATATGATCGAAAAGATCCCGCCCGATCTCTCAAGGTTCCTGATCTGCCCGATGCCGGGCCTGCTGGTTTCGCTCAACGTGGCAGAGGGCGATCAGGTCGAGGCCGGCCAGCCGCTCGCGGTGGTGGAGGCCATGAAGATGGAAAACATCCTGCGCGCGGAAAAGGCGGGGACGGTGAAGAAGGTCAACGCGGCGGCGGGCGAGAGCCTGGCGGTGGACGCGATCATCCTGGAAATGGAATGAGTTTCCCGAAGCTGCTGGCCTCCGCGCAACCGCGCGAGGACGGCTTTACCGTTTCCATTCCGGAAGAGTGGCACCAAGGCCGCACCGCCTATGGCGGGCTGACGGCGGCTCTGGCGCTGGCGGCGGCGCGGCAGGTGGGGGGCGAGTATCTGCCGCCGCTGCGCTCCGCCCAGGTTGCCTTCGTCGGGCCGATGTATGGCGAGGTGGAACTGCACGCGCGGGTGCTGCGCGCGGGGCGGAATGTCACCTGGATCGGCGCTGAACTGCTGCGAGATGGCGATGTCGGGCTGACCGCTACCTTTGCCTTCATGGGGCCGGTCGAGAACAAGCTGCACCTGAAGTGTTCCGACCTGCCGGCGGGCCTCATCCCGGTGGACCAGGCGCGGGTGCGCGAGACGCCGCCAGCCGGGCCCAGGCTGCTGGACCAGATGGACATTCGTTACGCCCTGCCGCCTTCGGACGAGCCAAGGGCCGAAACTTGCTGGTGGGTTCGCGCCCGCGACCGTGAGGGGCTTGATCCGGCCTTGCAATTGGTGCTCTGCGCCGATGCGCCGCCGCCGGGGGTGTTTCCCCTGCTGCCACGGCCCGCGCCGCCGGTCAGCTCGATGACATGGCTGCTCAACCTGCTCACTCCCGCGCCGGTCACGCGCGACGGTTGGTGGCTGCTGCGGGTCACGGGCGATTATTCGGAAGACGGCTGCTCGAGCGACCGTACCGAAATCTGGAACGAGGCCGGAGAGCCGGTTTCGCTAGGCATGCAGTCGGTCGCGATTTTCGGCTGAATTACCCCGCGGGGCAACTTACCCAGGTATCCCGCACCTCATAGGACATAAGCGTCTTGTTCCACTGCAGGCGCGGGGCCGAGGCCAGCTTCAGGCCAGGGACCCGGAACAAGGCGTCGATGAACACCCGCGTCTCGTGCAGCGCGACCTGCGCGCCGGGGCAGCGATGGACGCCGTCGCCGAAGGACATGTAGGAGCCGACCTGCTTCATTCGCTTGGCCCTGGTGGGATCCAAGGCGAAGGGGCATTCACCTGCCGCGGCCTCGTCCCAATTGGCGCCGCGGATGTCGATTGCGTAGATCCTGTTCACTTCCACTATGCCCTGGAGGTCCTCGGGCACCCCTTCGTCGGCGCGGCGATAGACATAGCCGCCCACAGGCTCGAGCCGCAGGATTTCCTCGAGGATGGCGAACTGTTGCTGCTCGCTGCCCTGGACGAAGGCCTCGCGCAACTCGGGCCGGTCGAACAGGTGCCAGGCGGCCATGGTGATGAACTCGCGGGTCGTGGTCATGCCGGCGGTGGCATAGACCATGCAATCGACCAGGATCATCACGTCGGAAAAACCTTCGTCCAGCAGCTGCGAGATCAGGTCTTCGCGGCGCTGCTTGCGCCGGGCCCGAATGGCAGGCCGCACGTCCCGAAGATAGAAATTGAGCGTGTGCAGGCTGGAGATCTGCTTGCCGTAGAATCGCTTGAGTGGCGGCTTGCCTGGATAGTCGCCGTGCTTGAGGATGCGCTCGATCCTCCCGGCCATGCCGGTTGACGAGGATTCTGTGAGCCCGACGACCTCGGCGGCCACCGAAACCGCCAGAAGCCAGCTCGCCTGGTCGAGCCGCATCCGTCCCGTCTTGCGCAGGCCGCCGACCAGCCTGTTCACCTCGCGGTCGATGATCGGGCGGAAGAATTCGTTGATCGCCTTTGGCGAGAAGAACTTGGCCAGCGCGCTGCGCTTCTTGCGGTGCACTTCGCCGTCGAGGAAGAAGACCGGGAGCTGGCTGGGATCGGAAACCGGGAAGACATCCCCGTTCATCATCGCCTGCTTGAACTCGCGCTCGCGCAGGATCTGGCGGGCGAGGCCGAAGGTCTGCACCTTGGCGGAGCCGGGCTGGATGACGTCGTTGGCGGCTGCGATGGCGGCCGTCTTACGGTCGTCCCGGCCGGCAAGATGAGGGCAGGTGAGTTCGGCGGCTTGGGTCACTGTGGAGTCCCTGAGTGCGAATTCCAACAGCTATGTTCAAATTGATTGATCTGTCAAACCGGAAATTCCTTCGCTCGCAGGAGCATTACCGTTGCAATTCCCCGTCGAGGAACCGCGCCACGTCGGCCAGCTCGACGTCCTTCGCAAGGAAGGCCTCGCCGATGCCTTTCATCAGCACGAAGGGCAGGGTGCCCGCGTCCATCTTCTTGTCGTGGAGCATGTGCTGGGCGAGCGTCTGGCCGTCGCAATTGAGGCCGAGGCCGGAGAGCTCGGCCGAAAGGCCGGCATCGGCGATGTGGCGGGCGACGTGCTCGGCGCTGGCCTTGGGTATCAGGCCCAGTCTCGCCGAATAGCGTGCCGCTAGCACCATGCCGGTGGCAATCGCCTCACCATGCAGCAGGCGGTCGGAATAGCCGGTCTGCGCCTCCAGCGCATGGCCGAAGGTGTGGCCGAGGTTGAGCAGGGCGCGGGTACCGGTGGTCTCGCGCTCGTCCTCGGCGACGATGCGCGCCTTGGCGGCGACGCTTTGCGCCACGGCATATTCGCGCAGGGCGGCGTCGCCCGCTAGCAGGGCCGCGCCGTTGGCATCGCACCAAGCGAAGAAATCGGCATCGCCGAGCAGGCCGTATTTCACCACTTCGGCATAGCCGGCGCGCAGTTCCCGCTCGGGCAGGGTATCGAGCACGGCAAGGTCGGCAAGGACCAGCGAAGGTTGGTGGAAGGCGCCGATCAGGTTCTTGCCCGCCGGGCTGTTGATCGCCGTCTTGCCGCCGACGGAGCTATCGACCTGGGCGAGCAGGGTGGTGGGCAGCTGGATGAAGTTGCAGCCACGCTTGACCACCGAGGCGGCAAAGCCGGTGAGGTCGCCGACCACGCCGCCGCCAAGGGCGATGATGTGATCGCCACGCTCGACCTCGTTTTCCAGCAGCCATTCGACAAGGCCGGTCAGGTGCTCCCAGCATTTTGTCGCTTCGCCCGGCGGCAGGATGCGCCAGTGCGGCTCGTGGCCATGAGTGCGCAGAGCCGTTTCCACCACTTCGCCCCAGGCGGCGTGGACATGGCTGTCGGTAACGATGGGAACGGCCCGCTTGCGCAGCTTGCCGCGGCAGTTGGGCACCAGTTCGGCCAGCAGACCGGCGCCAATCCGCACTTCGTAGGGGCGCCCCGCGACATCGACCGGGATCACAGCCATTGCGCTATGCCTTTCAGGACCTTGCTGACGGTGCGCGAATGCGGGCCATCGCCGCTGGTGATGTGGATGGGCGCCTGCGAATAGGCAGGCGCGCGTTCCTCGCGCAGGCGGGTGAGAATTTCGCGCGGATTGCCCTGCTTCAGCAGCGGCCGGTTGCCCTTGCGGGCGGTGCGTTCGACCAGAGTGTCGATATCGCTGTCGAGCCAGACGGCAATCGCTTTGTCGAGGATTAGGGCGCGGGTCTCAGGGTTGCAGAAGGCGCCGCCGCCTGTGGCGATGACCTTGCGGCCGCCCTCGTCGTTGATCAGGCGGGCAATCACCCGGCGTTCGCCATCGCGGAAATAGGCTTCGCCATGCTTGTCGAAGATTTCCGGGATGGGCATGCGCGCCGCTTTCTCGATCTCGTCGTCCGCATCGAAGAAAGCGCAGTTTAGCACGGTTGCAAGGCGTTTGCCCACGCTGGACTTGCCCACGCCCATCATTCCGACCAGCACCACCGGCCGGTCGATCCGGCGCGCCAGCGCGGCGATATCCGCAGGCGGAAGCTCGAGATCGTCGATGTCCATTGCCGTGCCGCCTATAGATGCGTTAAGCGGCAGCGCAAGCATCGCAGGACCGATCGCGCGTGGTAATGCAATTACAGAAGAAATGGCTGGCATGGGGGGCAGTTGCCGCGATCGGCATGTTGCTTGTCTATGCCTGGATCGATGGTGGCAGGCGTCCGCTGCGTGAAGTGTCGCAAAGCGTGCCCGTGCCGGAGATGCCGCGATGAAGCGCTGGCATTTGCTGGCCGGCGCGGCGCTGGCTGTTTCTTCGGTATTCGCCCTGGCGCAGGAAGCGCCGGAAAGCCTGCTGCCCCCCGGTTTCGACCGCCCCGCGCCCAAGGCTGCGCCGCCGCGCAACCCGGCCCCGGTGCCGGCGACTCCTCCCGCCGGTGGAAGCACCGGCGGTGGCAGTGCGAGCCGGCCGGTGGTCCAGCCCCTGCCGGACGGCGGCGAACCGCGCGCCAGCGCGGCCGAGCCCAGACTGTCTTCCGGCGTGAAGTTGCCGTCGATCGAAGAACTTGAGAAAATGACGCCTGACGAGTTCGATCAGGCGATGGGCCTTACCCCCAAGTTCGACATGCCCGCCGGCGCGCGCCGGTCGATGGAGCGAGTCGGCATCCTCGCTGAGGGCGAGGGCGGGCTTCCGGCCCTGTCGCTCGGCAGGCAGAACGCTTCGCTGGTCAAGGCGGCGCTGGCACACAACAAGGGTGTACTGGTATCGCGCTGGGGCCATATCCTGCTGCGCCGAGCGCTGGCCTCGCGGCTGACCGCTCCAGCGGGAATGAACCCGGCCGATTTCGCTGCCCTGCGTGCCGCCCTGCTGGTGCGGATGGGCGAAGGCGAAGCCGCGCGTGCCCTGGTGCAGGACGTCGACGGCAACAATTACACACCCGGCCTGACCCAGGCCGCCTTCGATTCCTATGTAGCGACCGCGGACATCACCGGCCTGTGTCCGATCATGGCGCTGCAGGGCTATAACCGGACCGAGCCGGAATGGCTGCAGGCCCGCGCGATCTGCAATGCCTTTCGCGGCAGCGGCGAGCAGGCGCTGGCCCAGCTCGACCAGTTCCTCGGCTCCGACAAGTATTCCAAGATCGATGTCCTGCTGGCGCAGAAATATGCCGGCGCCGCCAGCAAGGCACGCCGTGCCGTCAAGATCGAGTGGGACGATGTCGGCGACATGACGCCATGGCGCTATGCGCTGACCATCGGGGTGGGGCTGAAGCCGCCGCAATCGCTGATGAAGAATGCCGCCGCGAGCTACGACTACACTGCGGCGACCGCCCCGATGCTGGGGCTGACCGATCGCGCTGCCGCCGCCGATCGCGCTGCGGCCGTGGGTATTCTCTCGAGCGTCGCCATGGTCGATCTCTACGCCCAGATCTTCGCGGACCAGGATTCGCCGGCGGAATGGGCCACCCGCGCTTCGGACCTGCGCGATGCCTATGTTGCGGCGGATGCGGCGACGCGCATGGCCGCTATCCGCAAGTTGTGGGACGGTGTGTCCGAGCCCGACCAGCGCTATTCGCGGCAGGTGCTCACTGCCTATGCCGCCGCGCGGATGCCGCCTGGCAACGACCTTTCGGGCGATGCGGCGGAACTGATCGCCTCGATGCTCACCGCCGGGCTGGATCGCAACGCACTGCGATGGGCGCCCCATGCCGACAGCGGCAGCGAGGCATGGGCTCTGCTGGCGCTGGCCGCGCCCGAACGTTCGTCGCCAGTGCCGCTCGATGCGTTGGAGAAGTTCAACGATGACGATCAAAGCGAGTCGGCGCGCAAGTCCGCGTTCCTGCTGGCGGCGCTGGCTGGGCTGAACCGGATATCTCCGGAAACTCGCGCTTCCTTCGCTTCCAAGCTGAACGTCAACCTCGCTCGCCAGACCAGGTGGACGACGATGATCGGCAGGGCCGGCGAGGTGAACAATGCCGAGCTGGTGGTGCTGCTGGCGGGACTCGGCATGCAGGGGACGAGCTGGAAGAAGATGACGCCGCTCTATCTTTATCACATCGTCCATGCGCTGCAGCAGGTCGGGCTGGAGGCCGAAGCGCGCATGATCGCCGCCGAGGCGGTGGCGCGGGCATAACCCGATTCCCGGCGAGATAGACGCCTTCCTCGCTATGCTCGCCGCGGAGCGGGGAGCAGCGGCCAATACCCTTGCCGCCTATCGCCGCGACCTTGAAGGCGCGGAGGAAGTGCTGGGCGACCTTGCGGTTGCGGATGGCCCGGCACTGGCAAGCCTCGGGCGCGCCTGGTCAGACCTCGCTCCCTCCAGCCTCGCCCGCAAGTGCTCCGCCCTGCGTCAGTTCTATGGCTTCCTGGCCGACGAGGGCCTGCGCAAGGACGACCCCTCCCACGCCCTCCCGCGCCCCGCTACGCGCCGTCCGCTGCCACGGCTGCTCTCGCACGGGGAGGTGGAGGCGCTTTTCACCCGGGCTGAGCAGGAGGCGCAAGGCGACGATCCGGCCGCCGTGCGAATGCTGGCGCTGCTCGAGCTGCTCTATGGGTCCGGCCTGCGCGCGACCGAACTGGTCTCGCTGCCGCTCAATGCCGTTCCGCGCGATGCGCCGTTCCTCAATGTTACCGGCAAGGGGGGGCAACAGCGCATGGTGCCGGTCAGCGGGCGGGCAAGGGTGGCGCTGTCGCGTTGGCTGGGGTTGCGGTCGGGCGGCTCGCGGCACCTCTTCCCTTCGACCGGAAAGCTGGGCCACGTCACCCGCGTACGGCTGTTCCAGTTGCTGCGCGAGCTGGCGGCTCGGGCGGGCATTGCGCCGGAAAAGGTCAGCCCGCACGTTTTGCGTCATGCTTTCGCCACGCACCTGCTGGAGGGTGGGGCGGACCTTCGGGTGCTGCAGACGCTGCTGGGGCATGCTGACATCGCGACGACGCAGATCTATACCCACGTCGACAGCGCCCGGCTGGTGGCGCTGGTCAATGCGCGGCATCCGCTGGCCTCGCCGGGGCTTTCCAAGCGCGACGGGGAATCCTAGTCTGCCCTCATGGGGCACATAGAAAGGGAGACGCTCCGGATGGGTCTGATATTCCGTAACAATCTTAAATGGATCGCGCCTTCCATTGTGGCGATGATCCTGATCGAGATGCCGGCCCATGCGCAGGTTCCCGGCGCGACGCCGCAGCCGGTACCCGTCCAGTCGATCAGCGAGCGCGACAAGCAGGAGGGCGCCAAGGCCCATCCGCAGCTGGTCACCGAGTTCGGCGGGGCCATGTCCGGCCCGCAGGCCACCTATGTCGCCGGCATCGGCAAGACCATCGCCGTCCAGTCCGGCCTGTCCAACGCGCGCGGCGATTTCACCGTTACCCTGCTCAATTCGCCGGTGAACAACGCCTTCGCCATTCCCGGCGGCTATGTCTATGTCACGCGCCAACTGGTCGGCCTGATGAACAATGAGGCGGAGCTGGCCGGGGTGCTGGGCCATGAGGTCGGCCACGTCGCCGCCCAGCATTCGCGCAAGCGGCAGAGCGCGGCGCAGACAAATTCGATCATCGGCGCGATCGGCTCGATCCTGTCGGGCGCGCTGCTGGGTGGCGGTACGGCCGGGCAACTGGGGCAGGCGCTGTTCAGCCAGGGCTCGCAGATGCTGACGCTGAGCTATTCGCGCGGGCAGGAGACGGAGGCGGACAACCTGGGCGTGGAATACCTGCGCCGCGCCGGATACGATCCGCGCGCGATGTCGAGCGTGCTGCAAAGTCTGGCCAACCAGAACGCGCTCGATGCGCGGCTTATGGGCACGACCGACCGTGTGCCGGCCTGGGCATCGACCCACCCCGATCCGGCATCGCGCGTGCGGGCCGCCGCGGTGCGGGCGGGACCGGGCGCAACCGGCGCCACCAACCGCGATGCCTTCCTGCGCAACATCGATGGCATGCTCTATGGCGACGATCCTGCCCAAGGGGTCATCGAGGGGCGCAAGTTCACTCATCCGGCATTCCGCCTGTCGTTCCAGGCTCCCACCGGCTTCTACCTGGTCAACGGCGCGCGCGCGGTTTCGATAAGCGGGCAATCGGGAAAGGGGGAGTTTGCCAGCGGGCCCTACAATGGCGACTTGGAAGCTTACATGGATGCCGCCTTCGCCGGGCTGACCGAGAAAGGGCAGGCCCAAATCCGACCCACGCAAATCCAGCGGACCACGATCAACGGACTCCCCGCCGCCTATGGCCTGGCGCGGGCGCAGAGCGGCGGCAGCCAGGTGGACGTGGTCGTCTTCGCCTACGAATTCTCGAAGACCCAGGCGTTCCACTTCGTGACTATCGCCAGTGCCGGCAATGCCTCGGCATTCAGCCCCATGTATGGATCGATGCGGCGAATCTCCGCCGCGGAAGGCGCTGCGGTGCGGCCCCGCCGGTTGCAGGTGGTGACGGTCAAGTCGGGCGATACCTTGCTATCGCTGGCAAGCCGCATGGCCTATGCCGATGCGGCGCTCGAAAGGTTCCTTGTGCTCAATGGCCTTGCCGCCAACAGCCAGCTGGTGCCTGGCCAGAGGGTCAAGCTGGTCGTGTACTGAGGTTTCACCAAAGTAAAAGGGCGGCGGGTTTCCCCGCCGCCCTCAAGCTAGTCGTATGACCGGTTCGGATCAGGCCGAGCCGACGATCGAGCCCGACGTGCTGTTGAAGGTGGTGGTCAGCGCGCCACCGAGGCCCTGCATGGCGGCGATCGCGGCAACCGCGATCAGAGCGGCGATCAGGCCGTATTCGATGGCAGTGGCGCCGGCGTCGTTGCGAAGAAGCTTGTTGATGAATTTCATGGTCAGTCTCCTGGTTGCTTACAGTCTCGAATGTAACCCCGTATTCCCTGCCCCGATTTCCGCGGCAGACACTGTCCAAATACCCAGGCTGGGTTACCAGTCCGTTAAGTTCGGCGGCGTGAAGCCAAAAAAACAGCAAGATCAAAAAATTCCTTGCCGACACCCAAAGAAAACGGGGCGGCTGCATCGGCAACCACCCCGTCTTGTTCATCCTGAAGCGAAATCAGGCCGCCGATGTCATCGACGAAGAAGTGTTGTTGAACGTGGTGGTCAGCGCGCCACCGAGGCCCTGCATGGCGGCAATCGCGGCGACCGCAATAAGGGCGGCGATCAGGCCGTATTCGATTGCGGTGGCGCCGGCTTCATCACGCAGCAGCTTGGAAATAATCGTCATTTGGCTTCTCCTGGTTAGCTTGTTGCATGGCCAGAATTGCCATGCGACATCTGCGTCGCTTCCCCTCAGCAGATGTCGGTATATTGCGCTCCAGGAGTTTCCGGGGAGTAGAGAGGCGTATTTAATCGAAATTTACCATGTATTCGATTGCCGCAGGTTGGCCGGAATTCCGGAAGTTATTGATGAAAATGGAAAAGGGGCGGCAGGTTGCCCTGCCGCCCCAACTCTGCTTGTCCTGGGGGGAGTGATTACGCGGCGGAGGTCATCGCCGACGAAGTGTTGTTGAAGGTGGTCGTCAGCGCGCCACCGAGGCCCTGCATGGCGGCGATCGCGGCGACCGCGATCAGGGCGGCGATCAGGCCGTATTCGATTGCAGTGGCGCCGGCTTCGTCACGCAGCATCTTTGCGATGAACTTCATGATTGGTCTCCTGATTGCAGTCTTCAATACCTGGTCCATCAGGCAAGAGAGAGCGAATGACTGGATTGTAAAAGCGACTGGTTGAGATTTGGTAAATATCAGGCGGTGGTTCCCGTCGCCGTTTGAACGTTGCCCACGACGAGGTTCCACATCAGCCGGTTTCCGTAAGAAAACCCTTCGGATACGCCGAACAGCGCAAGGCCTATGCCGGTAACGAGCAGCCCATATTCGACCGCCGACACCGCACTGTTGTCGCGAATCAGCTTCAGAATGGCCGTTTTTACGAACATAAGCGTCTCATGGTCCCGTCAGCTTGCATCAAGTTTTGACGCATCGTGCTTTAGATTTCGTTAAGCTGGGTAACTGAATTGGAAAAAAATCTGACGCCCGTTCCCGTCGTTGCAGCCGCCCTGATCGATCGGGAAGGCCGTGTACTGGTGCAAAAGCGCCGGGCCGATCGCGACCATGGCGGACTATGGGAATATCCCGGTGGCAAGCTCGAAGCCGGGGAGACGCCCGAATTGGGCCTGATTCGCGAGCTCGACGAGGAACTGGGGATCGCAATCGGGCAAGAGGCGCTGGAGTGGGTTGCTTGCGCAGGCGAACCGGGAGCGCGGATTGTCATTTCCCTTTACACTTGCCGCCAATGGCTGGGCGCCCCGCAATTGCTGGACGCCGCGCAATTGGCCTGGGTTGCGCCGGCGGACCTTCCGTCGCTTGAAATGCCGCCACTCGATGTAACTCTCACCCGGGAGTTGCTTCGGCGCATTTAGCCGCTTGCCAAGCCCGAACCTCCCCCCTATGTGCGCCACTCCAACGCGCCCGTAGCTCAGCTGGATAGAGCATCAGACTACGAATCTGAGGGTCGGACGTTCGAATCGTTCCGGGCGCGCCAATTTTTCAATAAGTTAGTGATTAGGCTGGGTATTGTTGCCCGGCCTTTTGCATTCTGGGCATCAGATAGGCATCAGCCGGAGCTAAATGCACCCGCCGGCCAGAGGGTAGACAAGTGCCCCGATGCGCTCCAGCTTCAACGAATCGAATTGCGATGCGGGCAGCAATGGCGACGATTGACGATATTGAGATTCACACTGGCGAGCCGAGCTTCGCCTATAAGCCGGTCCGATGGCGTGAGGTGAAGTGCGAAGCCTCAAATGCATTCATGCCGGCTCCAACCGTTGATGAGGCCAATGGGCGCCTGCGAGCGCTTGCTGCAAAATCCGGCGCCAACGCCGTTATCAAGGCCGAGTACAACAGCGGCATTAGCTTCACGTCATGGAAGAGTCTGAAGGCAACTGGTCTGGCCGTGATCCGCGAGTCCGACGAAATGGCCTGCCCGGAGTGCGCCGAAACGATCAAGCGGGCAGCGAAGAAGTGTCGCTACTGTGGTGCGGATATCACTCGGGCAAAGCAGCCCGGAGCGCTTGCCGAAAGCCCGGCGGCTGCCTCGCCACCTTCGTTCAATGCAGAACCGCTCCGTGATAACAACAATCCAGCCATCATTGTTGGCCTTTGCGTACTGGGCCTCTTTATCGTGATGATGGTCATTGCCAGCATGGGCAACGGCTGAAGGCTACCGACAGCATGCTTACACCGGGTTGGGCAGTTAGGCTCGAGGGGGAGTCAATTGACGTTCTCGATCTGAAGTACCGCTTGCCCGCACCCTTTGAGCCCTGGATCGAGGATTTTGCTAGTCCGGAAGGAATAGCACACGTGCTGCGATCTGCCGCTTGGAGTTCCGTGACCGAAGCTCGCGGGGTTTACATGGACGCGGACCGGATATTGGAACGATTGCACGGAGAGGCGCTATTGTACGATCCGGATGCAACTCGCGTGAAGCCTGGTGCTGTCTACAACATCCGGCCGGACGGCAGAGTCGACCATACGATCGTGGCGATGACTGCGGAGGTGAAGTTTACTTTTGGTCGCGTTCGTGCGCGGGGCAGGCCGGTCCTAGGCTGTATCGACATTCAGAGGATTCCCAAACGGGATGATGTCTGATTCATGG
>CAZVWP010000085.1:0-11818 GCA_964630805.1 uncultured Novosphingobium sp.
CACGCATGAGCAGGGGCTGCGCACGGCGCTGCTGCGCGGGCTGCGCTCCTATGCCGAGCTCAAGGGCGAAAAGCGCGCCGCCCTCCTCACCGCCGACGACGTGCTGGTGCAGTGCTCGGCCATGCTCTCGGTGTTCGTGCGCGAGCCCGAATTCGTCGGCCAGACCAAGGACCGGCTGAGCTCGCCCGAGGCCACGCGCATCGTCGACACGGCGCTGCGCGACGCCTTCGACCACTGGCTGACCAACGCCCCGCAGCAGGCCAACAAGCTGCTCGACTGGAGCATCGAGCGCGCCGAGGAGCGCCTGCGCCGCAAGAAGGAAAAGGAGATCGACCGGCAGAGCGCCACGCGCAAGCTGCGCCTGCCGGGCAAGCTCGCCGACTGCACGCAGACCGCCGCGCAGGGCGCCGAGCTGTTCATCGTCGAGGGCGACAGCGCCGGCGGCAGCGCCAAGTCGGCGCGCGACCGCGCCAGCCAGGCGGTGCTGCCGCTGCGCGGCAAGGTGCTCAACGTCGCCGGCGCCAGCCGCGACAAATTGCAGGCCAACCAGCAGATCGCCGACCTCGTGCAGGCGCTGGGCTGCGGCGCGCGCGAGCGCTATCGCGAGGACGAGCTGCGCTACGACAAGATCATCCTGATGACCGACGCCGACGTGGACGGCGCCCATATCGCGTCGCTGCTCATCACCTTCTTCTTCCAGGAAATGCCGAAGCTCATCGACGACGGGCATCTCTATCTCGCCATGCCGCCGCTCTACCGGATCAGCGCCGGGCCGAAGGTCGCCTACGCCATGAACGACGCGCACAAGGACGAGCTCCTGCAAAGCGAGTTCAAGGGCAGAAAGCCCGACATCACGCGCTTCAAGGGCCTGGGCGAAATGCCCTATGCGCATCTGCGCGAGACGACGATGGACAAGCGCACGCGCACCCTGCTGCAGGTGCGCGTGCTCGAGGACCGCGACGACACGCGGGCCTCGGTGGACCGGCTGATGGGCACCAGGCCCGAGGCCCGCTTCGCCTTCATCCAGCAGAACGCCGCCTTCGTCACCGATCTCGATATTTGACCGGCGCCTGCCCATATTAAGGCAAAGCCCGGGTTTCCCGTTGACTCGGAAGGGATTCCCTCTATGTTCCCGGCTCGTCGGGAACCACTCGCCGCCCGGCTGCTTCCCAGCCATCCGCCGGCTTTCCCAACCCTCGAGTGGACGAACACATTGCCAGACGACTTTAATGGGCTCGGCCTCAGCGCCAAAGTGACCGACGCGGTCGCGGCCGCGGGCTACGTCAAGCCCACGGAAATCCAGGCGCAAGCCATCCCCCTCGTCCTGCAGAAACGGGACATCATCGGCATTGCGCAGACCGGGACGGGCAAGACCGCCTCGTTCGTGCTGCCCATGCTGACGCTGCTCGAAAGCGGCCGGGCGCGCGCCCGCATGCCGCGCTCGCTGATCCTCGAGCCGACGCGCGAACTGGCCGCGCAGGTGGCCGAGAATTTCGAGAAATACGGGCAGAATCATGACCTCCGGATGGCGCTGCTGATCGGCGGCGTGCAGATGGGTGACCAGATCAAGGCGCTGTCGGACGGCGTCGACGTGCTGATCGCCACGCCCGGCCGGTTGATGGACCTGTTCGAGCGCGGCAAGATCCTGCTCACCGGCTGCAGCCTGCTGGTCATCGACGAGGCCGACCGCATGCTTGACATGGGCTTCATCCCCGACATCGAGACGATCTGCTCCAAGCTTCCCCCCAACCGCCAGACGCTGCTGTTCTCGGCGACCATGCCGCCGCCGATCAAGAAGCTGGCCGACCAATTCCTGACCAATCCCAAGTACATCGAGGTCGCCCGGCCCGCCTCGGCCAACGTCAACATCGCCCAGCACAAGGTGATGGTGGCAACGCGCAGCAAGCGCGAGGCGCTGCGCGAACTGCTGCGCACCGATGACGTTTCCACCGCGATGATCTTCTGCAACCGCAAGACCACGGTACGCGAACTGGCCAAGAGCCTGAAAAGCCACCGGTTCAAGGCCGGCGAGATCCACGGCGACATGGACCAGCCGGCGCGGCTTGCCGAGTTGCAGCGCTTCAAGGACGGCCAGATCAACATCCTCGTCTGCAGCGACGTTGCCGCGCGCGGGCTGGACATCAAGGGCGTCAGCCACGTGTTCAACTTCGACACGCCCTGGCACCCGGACGACTACGTCCACCGCATCGGCCGCACCGGCCGCGCGGGAGCGACGGGCCGCGCCTTCACTTTCGTCGCGCCCGAAGATGCCGAGGCGATCGACAATGTCGAGAAGCTGACCGGGATGAAGATCCCGGTCTACAAGCTGGCCGAAACGGAGGCGAGGCCCGAAAGGGAAGAGCGGCCGGAACGCGAGGCGAGGCGCGAGCGCGAACCTCGGCGAGACCGCAAGGCCGAACCCAGGGCGGAACGCCGGACCGAACCCAAAGCCGAGCGCAGGCGCGAACCTGCACCGAGGCCGGAACCGCGCACGGCCCAGCCGAAGCGCGAAGAGCGGGGCCGCGCCAAGACTCCGCGCGACGAGCAACCGGACGAGGGCTGGAACGGGCCAGTTCCGAGCTTCCTCGGCGTTTCGCTGGGATAAGCGATCCCTAATTTCCGTCCAAAGCTCCTCCCCCACCGAGGGAGGATCTTGCGCCACTTTATCCCGCCGTCACGCCCGCATCGATCTGGATGCAGGAACCATGATACCCCCGCGCGGCATCGGTCGCGAGGAAGGCCACGCACTCCGCCACGTCCTCGATCTCGCAAAGTTCCGGCCGGGCTGAGCCGATCCGTGAAATCAGCGAGAGGTCGAGATGCATGATCTTGGCCATGCCCGCCGTCAGGCCGGTCATCATCCCGCCCGGCGCCACCGCGTTCACCCGGATCGGCTTGTGCTGGAACTCCATGGCGAGCGCCTTGGTCATGTTGGTCAGCCCGGCCTTGGTCGCGCAATAGGCAGCGAAATAGGCCTGGCCCTGGAAAGTGGCGCAGGAGGTGACGTTGACGATCGCCCCCTTGGCCTCGAGCAGGTGCGGGATCGCCGCGCGGGCAAGGACGAAGGGCGCGGTGAGGTTCACCGCCAGGGTCAAATCCCAGTCCTCGTCGGAGAACTCGGTGGTCTCGCCCACCAGCATGACGCCGGCAACGTTGCATAGCGCATCGAGCCGGCCGAATTCCGCCAGCGTGCGCTCCACGGCCAGCTTGCAGTTGGCCCGGTCGGCCAGGCTGAGCGAGAGCACCAGCGCCTTGCGGCCCATGGCGCGGATCGCCTCGGCGGTCTGGTTCAGACCCGCCTCGGCAATGTCGAGAATCGCGACATCGGCACCAACTTCGGCCAGCCGGATGGCGGTCGCCTGCCCCAGCCCCGCCGCAGCGCCCGTTACCAGCGCAACCTTGCCGTGCATGTCGGATGGGGCCATCATCGCATCGTCTCCTCGATTTCCACTCGCCTCTCGCGCTGAAATTAAGCCACAAGTCAAGCAGGCGTGATAGACTGGGCCGCATGATCGACCGCACTGCCTTGCGCCGCGCCTATCGCATGGACGAGGAAGCCTGCATTGCCGAGCGGTTGCAGCAGGCCGCATCGGCCCGCGCGGTCCATGGCGAGGCACGGGCAATCGCGGCCCGGCTGATCGAGGATGCCCGCGCCCATCGCCCGCGCGGGCTCGATGCTTTTCTGCAGACCTACGGGCTCGGCACCGAGGAGGGCATTGCCCTGATGTGCCTGGCCGAGGCGCTGCTGCGGGTGCCCGACGCCCATACCGTCGACGCGCTGATCGAGGACAAGCTGGGCCGCATCGACTGGGGCGAGCACCTGGGCGAAAGCGCCTCCACCTTCGTCAATGCCGCGACCTTCTCGCTGATGCTCACCGGCAGCATGCTGGAGCAGCGCGAGGCGCGCGGGCTCGGCGGCGTGCTGCGCCGGACCATCGCACGGCTGGGCGAGCCGGTCATCCGGCAAGCGGTGCTGCAGGCGATGCGCATCCTTGGCGGGCAATTCGTCTTCGGGCGGACCATCGAGGAAGCGCTGGAACGGGCCCAGCCCGAGCGCGCGGAAGGCCTGTCGCACAGCTTCGACATGCTGGGTGAGGCGGCGATGACTTTCGCTGATGCCGAGCGGTATCGGGCTAGCTATGCCGGTGCACTGGCGCGGATCGCGGCCGCGGCGGGGCAGGGGATCGTGCGCTCGCCGGGGATCTCGGTAAAGCTCTCGGCTCTCTATCCCCGCTACGACTTTCTGCATGCCGATGCCGCGAAGGAAGCGCTGCTCCCGATCCTGCGCGACCTCGCCACGCAGGCGCGCGCGGCCGACGTGCATTTCACCATCGATGCCGAGGAGGCCGAGCGGCTGGAACTGTCGATGGACATCGTCGAGGCGCTGGTCGCGGACGATGCGCTGTTTGCCGGCGGCTGGCAGGGCTTCGGCCTGGCGCTGCAAGCCTACCAGAAGCGCGCCATGCCGCTGTGCGACTGGGTCATCGCCGTGACGCGCAAGCATGGCCGCCGCCTGATGGTCCGCCTGGTCAAGGGCGCCTACTGGGACAGCGAGATCAAGGCGAGCCAGGTCGGCGGGCACCGCGACTATCCGGTGTTCACCCGCAAGCTGGCGACCGACGTCTCCTACCTCGCCTGCGCCGCCCGGCTGCTTGCCGCGCCCGATGCCATCTACCCCGCCTTCGCCACCCACAACGCCTATACCATCGGCGCGATCAAGGCGCTGGCGGGCGGGAAGGAATTCGAGTTCCAGCGCCTCCACGGCATGGGCCTCGACGTCTACGAGGCACTGGCGCGGCTGGAGCAGGAGGCCGGCGGCAGGCGCACGCCCGTTCGCAAGTATGCGCCGGTCGGCACCCACAAGGACCTGCTGGCCTATCTCGTGCGCCGACTGCTGGAAAACGGAGCGAACAGCTCCTTCGTCAACCGGTTGGCCGATGCCGCTGTGCCGGTGGCGGCGCTGACCGGCGATCCGGCGGTGGAGCTTTCGGGCATGGAGCCGCGCCGCAATCCGGCCATCCCGCTGCCCCGCGACATCTTCCCGGGCCGGGTGAACAGCGCCGGTGTCGACCTCGCCGATCCGCTGGTGCGCGGGCCGCTGCTGGCGAAGCTGGAAGAGTTGCGCGCGCAGGAATGGGCAGCTTCGCCTGCATCCGCCAGGGCTGACGAAGGCCGTGCGATCCGCTCTCCATTCGATGGCTCGCCGATCGGGTACTGCCGCGACGCAACGGAAGCGGAATCCGGCGAAGCCATCGGCCGCGCCCTCTCCGCCCAGCCGGGTTGGGATGCTCTCGGCGGCGCGGCGCGCGCAGAGCTGCTGGACCGCATCGCCGATCGCTACGAAGCCCACACCGCCGAATTCCTCTCGCTGTGTCAGCGCGAGGCCGGCAAGTGCCTGCCCGACAGCGTGCTCGAACTGCGCGAGGCGGTGGACTTCCTGCGCTACTACGCTGCCGAGGCTCGCCGCCTGTTCCTGACCGATGGCACCTCGCTTCCCGGTCCGACCGGCGAAAGCAATCGCTTGCGGCTCGCCGGGCGCGGGGTGTTTGCCGCGATCTCGCCATGGAACTTCCCGCTCTCGATCTTCACCGGCCTCGTCGCCGCGCCGCTCGCCGCAGGCAATAGCGTCGTCGCCAAGCCCGCCGAGCAGACCCCGCTGATCGCCGCGCTGGCGACCCGGCTGATGCAGGAAGTGCTGCCTGAAGGCGTGGTTCAATTGCTCCCCGGAAATGGCAAGGTCGGGGCGGCAGTCTGCTCCGACCCGCGCCTGGCCGGCGTCGCCTTCACCGGCTCCACCCAGACCGCCCGCGTCATCGCCCGCACCCTGGCCGCGCGCGATGCACCGCTGGCCACCTTGGTCGCCGAGACCGGCGGGCAGAACGCGATGATCGTCGATTCCTCCGCCCTGCCCGAACAGGTGACGCGCGACGTGTTATCTTCCGCCTTCCAGAGCGCCGGGCAGCGCTGCTCGGCGCTGCGGGTGTTCTACCTGCAAGAGGATATTGCCGACGCCATGCTGGAAATGATCCGCGGCGGCTTCGAGGCGCTGGTGATCGGCGATCCTCGCGATCTTGCCACCGATGTGGGACCGGTGATCGATGCCGAGGCAAAGGCGAAGCTTGAACGCCATGTCGCGGCCATGGTGCGTGCAGGTTGTCGCGTCTGGCGGCGCAGACTGCCCCCCGGTTGCGCCAACGGCCATTTCGTCGCACCCACCATCATCGAGATCGATGGCATCGCCGAGCTGACGGAAGAACACTTCGGCCCGATCCTCCACGTCGTCCGCTTCCATTCCGGCCAGCTCGAGCAGGTGATCGATGCGATCAACGCCACCGGCTATGGCCTCACCCTCGGCCTCCACAGCCGCATCGACGCCACCCGGCGGCTGGTCGAGGCCAGGGCGCGCGTCGGCAACCTCTACGTCAACCGCAACCAGATCGGCGCGGTGGTCGGCAGCCAGCCGTTCGGCGGCGAGGGGCTTTCCGGCACCGGACCAAAGGCGGGAGGGCCCTTCACCCTGCTGCGTTTCGCCACCGAGCGGGTGACCTGCATCGACACCACGGCGGCCGGAGGCAACGCCACGCTGATGGCGGGCGGCTGATGCGTTGACAGGCCCGCCTGCGCCTGCCCTAATTGCCCCCAAGAAGAAAACGGGAGAGCAACTGTGGCCGAAGCTGCCATCGAAGTGCCTGAAATGGAGCGCCTGCGCGCCGCGTGGAAGGCCGGGGTGCACGTCTATACCGCGCAGCGCGCCTTGCTTTATGCCGCCCTGTGCGAGGCAGGAGCCGAGGACGACGAGATCATGGCGATGACCGCCCATGCCTTGGGCGCCGCGCCGCCGGTGCACTTGTTCATCGCCGCGCACTTCCTGCTGCTGGGCGGGGTGGAGCATCGGCTGTCGCGCTGGTTCGCGACGCTGGCGGACGCCCCCCTGCCGCCCGAGGAGGCCTGGCCCACGTTCCGCGACTTCGCGCTGAAGCACCGCGAGTCCCTGCTCCACCTGATGAAGACCAAACCGATCCAGATGACTTACGTGGAGCGCTGCCGCGTGCTGATGCCGCCCATGTGCCTCGCAGGCGAAATGGCGGGCGGCCAGCCACTCCACCTCGTCGAGATTGGCTGCAGCGCCGGGATCATGCTGACCTTCGACAAGTATTCCTACGAAATGCGGCCCGGCGAGATAGTCGGACCGGAGGATGCGCAGATCCGGCTCAAGGGCGCACTGCATGGCGATGCCCGGTTGAACATGCCACGGATCGCCAGCCGCACGGGCATCGACCTCAATATCATCGATCCGAAGAGCGAGGAAGACCGCCGCTGGATGCTGGCCTGCTGCTTCCCAGAGCTGAAGCAGGAGCAGAAGAACCTTTCCGCGGCGATGGACCTCGTCGCGAACACGGACATCAAGTGGTACGAGGGCGATGCGCTGCTGCATGTGCCCAAGGTGCTGGCCGAGACGCCGGACCCCATCTGCTTCTACCACTCCGCCTGCCTGTTCTACTGGCCGAAGGAAGCCAAGGAGGCGCTGGAGCAGCAGTTGCTCGAAGCCAGCAAGGGCCGCACCATCATTCGCGTCGCGATGGAACCGGGCGAGAAGTTCGACAAGTGGCAGACAGGGCTTGCCGCGGTTTCCGGGAATCCCGGCGATGCCGCCCGGGCCACTGGCGAAACCACGGTCTATCGCTATAGCGACGGCAAGTGCGAAAGCCGGGTAGTGGCCAACACCACCTCGGACTATGGCACGGTCTACTGGCTCGGTTGAGAGGGACTGCTGGAATGGAAGACGACATCCGCGAGGTCATTGCCCGCAGCAAGATCCGCCATGCGCTGGAGACCCTGGCCCGGGGCGAGGACCGGCGCGATGCGGAGCTGGTCAGCGCCGCCTTCTGGCCCGACGCCACCGTCGACTACGGCATGTTCGAGGGCGACTTTCCCGCCTACCTCGCCTGGGTGGTGCCGGGCGCGGATTCAATCCCATGCACCCAGCACATCCTGGCGCAGAGCTACATCGTACTCGATGGGGACAAGGCCAAGGCGGAAACCCATGTCGCCTCCTACCACCGTGTAGACTTTGGGGGTGGCGACCATCACGACGTCTGCATGGGCGGACGCTATCTCGACGACTTCGAGAAGCGCGGGAGTGAGTGGCGCATCGCGCGGCGAGTGATGCTCTATGACTGGAACCAGGACTGGGGCCAGTCGATCGACTGGTCGCAGGGCATGATGGGTGTGCCCTTCACCCAGGAATGGTTCTCTGGCCGCGCGCATGGCGACCGGAGCGAAGTGTTCTTCGGGAAACGAGAGGCCTGACAATCGATCCTCCCCTGCAAGGGGAGGATTGAAGCCTCCCTCCTTCGGTTCCTACCCTTTCGCCGCCATCTCGAAACTGAAGCCCAGGTGGCGATTGAAGCCGTCCGGCACCGGATGGAACACCACCTGCTTCGAAGGATCGCGGATCGCATCGATGTTACCTGCGACCTTCTCGATGGTCCAGTCGGGCAAGTAGATGCCCTCAGTCTCCGCGATGAAGGCCCGCGCCACGCGGCCCGCCGCCGAGACCAGCATTTCGCCCGAGACCGAGCAGCTTTCATGCGACAGCCAACCGACCACGGGCGCGACAATTTCCGGGCCCATTGGCGGGAAACCGGTCGTGTCGATCCCCTCGACCATGCGGGTCGAGGCGCCGGGCAGGATGATGTTCGACTTGATGTCGCGGTCGGCGCCCTCGATGGCGATGATGTTGTTGAGGCCGATCATGCCCGACTTGCTGACCGCATAGGGCGCGACCGTCGGCATGGAATAGAGGCCGCCGATCGAGCCGGTCAGCACCACGCGGCCGTGGCCGGCCTTGCGCATCAGCGGGAAGCTCGGCTGCACCACGTTGAAGGCGCCGAGCAGATGGATGTCGACCACCGAACGGAATTCCTCGTGGGTGAGCGTTTCGAGCGGCTGGAAGCGGCTGTTGCCGGCGCTGTGGATCAGCACGTCGATGCGGCCGAAGCTGTCCATGGCCGCCTCGATGATCGCCCTGCCGCCTTCGGGCGTCGCCACCGAATCCGCGCATGCCACCGCCTCGCCGCCCATGGCCTCGATCTCGCGCACCACCTCCTTCGCCGGGCCCGCATCGGCACCGCTGCCGTCGAGCGCGCTGCCGTTGTCGTTGATCAGCACCTTGGCCCCGCGCGAGGCCAGCAGCAGCGCATATTCGCGGCCAAGCCCGCGCCCGCCGCCGGTGATGACGGCAACCCGGCCGTCGAAACGCAGTTCGCTCACTGTAATTCCCTTCGTTTAAGGCTCAGACAGGCTGCCAGATCGGCGAGCCGCGGGTTTCGCGGTTCGAGGGGATCTTGCGGCCATCGACGTCGGTGACGCCATATTCCTCGGCCAGTTCGGCGACGACGAAAGTGCCGCCGTTGCGCTTCATGATTTCCCGGTCCGCCGCCAGCGCGGCGATCACCCGGCCGACGAATTCCGGCGAGGAACCGCCCGCGGCATTGAGCTGCTCGGCCATGCCGGGCACCGTCTTCAGGTTCTCCATCGCCCGCTCGGTCATGGTGAAGCCCTGCCACAGCGATACCGAGGCGACGTTGTGCGGCTTCAGTTCGATGCCCATGTCGCGCGCCATGCGGTCGACCCCGGCCTTGGTCGCGCCGAAGATCACGTCGTATGTATAGGTCACGCCGACAAAGCCGGAGATGCCGACGATCAGCCCGCTCTTCTGCGGCACCATGATCCTGGCCGCATGCCAGGCGCAGACGAAACCGGCACGCAGGCCGATGTCGAAGATTTCCCAGTTCGACAGCGGCTTTTCCCAATAGGGGATCTTCTGGGTCATCTCGTCGGGCAGGGAGATGGCGTTGTTGACCAGCAGGTCCAGCCGGCCCTGCTCGCGCTTCACCTGCTCGAACAGCTTGGCGATCTCCTCGTCCTTGTTGAGGTCGCAGGCGACGGCGATGCCCTTGCCGCCGCGTTCGTCGCACAGCCTGGCGGTCTCGCCCACGGTGCCGGGCAGCGCGTGCTGGCCCTCCGCCACCGTGCGGCCGGTGACATAGACTGTCGCCCCCTCGCTCGCCAGCGCCAGGGCAATCCCCTTGCCGACGCCCCTGCTCGCCCCGGTGACCACCGCGACCTTGCCCGTGAGCTTGCCCATGTTTCCTCTCCAAGATGACGGTACCGCAAGCGGACCTGCCGTCTCGCCTGCCCTGCGTGACAGTGTCCATGCGGCACCTCGGGCAGCGAAACAAGTTCAGGGGGAGGAAAAAATGAGACGCGAGGGCCGATGGAATCCAAACCTGCACGGGCTCGGCGGTCTTAAGGTGTTGCCCCTTGCGCCCGCGATGCGCTAGCTTCCAGACAAGACATACAAGGATGCCGCACATGACCAAGGGAATGGTCCTCGACCCGACCGCGACCCGCGACGACGATATCGCCAGCCCCGGCCCCGACGCCGGCCTGCTAGCCGGCAAGCGCGTCGGCTTCCGGGTGGACAATATCTGGCGCTGCTGGGACTGGATTTCCGGCGACTGGGCTGAGCGGCTGGAAGCGGCCGGGGCCAAGGTCTCCTTCTGGCGCGGCTATGGCCGCTCGGGCGAGGATGCCGACCGGCTGGACCGCGAGCTCAAGGAATGGCTCTCTACCATCGACGTCGCCATCGTCGGCCTCGCCAATTGCGGAAGCTGCACCGGCTGGACCGTGCGCGATGCGATCACGGCGGCCAATACCGGCATCCCGACCGTCGCCGTCGCCACCGAGAACTTCCGCCAGTTCGCCCATGAGATCGCCGCGCGCGGCGGCCGATCGGGCCTGCGGGTCCACGTGCTGCCCTACCCGCTCAACGAGCGCGAGCATGCCGACGTGATGCCGGTGGCGGAGCAGCACTTTCTGCCCCTGCTGGAAACCATGGGCGCTACCCTCGAAGTGCGGGAAGCGGCCGAATAATGGGTATCGTCAAGATCAAGGCCAGCACCACCAAGGTCACTCCCGCCCCCAGGCCGCTGATCAGCCGCGACTGCGGCCCGGCGGGCTGCGAGGTCGACTGGCTGGCAAGCCGCCGGGTCGAGGCGGAGCTCGATATCGAGGAATTCAACCGCTTCGCCATGGAAAAGGGCTGGGGCGACGGCCTGCCGCTGATCCCGCCGACCGAAGGCCGGGTGCGCGGCTTCCTCGCCGCGAACGACCGCTATCCCGATGAAGTGATCGCCCACCTCGCCCCGGCGCGGACGGAATGCACGGTCGAGAAGATCGCGATCAACGCAGTGATGGCGGGTGCGCCGGCGGAATCGCTGGAACTGCTGATAGCCATGATCGCCGCCGTCGCCGATCCCGATTTCGAGCTTTACGGCATCAACACCACGACGGCGCCGGTCTACCCCGCCTTCATCGTCAACGGCCCGGTGCGGCACGAGCTGGACATTCCGTACAGCTATGGCTGCTTCGGCGGCGTCGCCACCACCGCCAATGCCATCGGCCGCGCCTTCCGCCTGATCATGCGCAATGTCGCCGGGCAGGTGGCGGGGGTAACTTCGCAGACCACCTTCGGCTCGCCTGGCCGCCTTGCCAGCATCCTGGCGGGTGAGTGGGAAGAGAAGTCGCCCTGGACGCCGCTCGGCGAACGGCGGGGCGTTGCCGGCAATGCCGTCACCTGCTTCGGCACCATGGGCACGATGAACGTGCTCGACACCACTTCGCAATCGGCCAACGATTTCCTGGAGCAGATCGGCAAGTCGCTGCCCTATGTCTCTGCCAACTGCTTCACGCCCGCCATGCCCTATGCCGAGATGATGGTGGCACTGAACCCGATCTGCGCCGAGATCGTCGG
>CAZVWP010000086.1:0-11568 GCA_964630805.1 uncultured Novosphingobium sp.
GAGCAGGTCGTCGCGGCTCATGCCGGGCTTGCGCGGCACGCCGGCGGTGACGATGACGACGTCGGCGCCCTTGATGTCGGCATAGTCGTTGGTGCCGGTGACGCTGGCGTCGAAGCCTTCGACCGGGCCGCACTGCTGCAGGTCGAGCGCCTTGCCCTGGGGGACGCCCTCGGCGATGTCGAACAGGACGACGTCGCCCAGTTCCTTCTGTGCCGCGAGGTGGGCCAGAGTGCCGCCGATGTTTCCGGCGCCGATGAGGGCGATCTTCTTGCGAGCCATGGGGAGGAGAATCCTTCACTGTGGCGGGGTGGGGGAGGCGGAAGGCGGCCCGCGATTGACCCCGCGCTGAGGCAGGCCGCCGAAAGCAATCTGTCGGAGCCCTAGGCGGCTCGCTGTTGCAATGCAACAGTCAATCCACAGTGAAATGGCAGGTTTTATTGATAATAGTTCGCAATTGCGATAAGGTTCGCGTCAACCCGCCTTGCGCTTTTTCGGGGGCACCTTTTCCTGCTCCTTGGCCAGCAGCATGGCGGCAAGGTAATCGGGCACCGCGCGGCTGAAATAATAGCCCTGGCCGAGCGTGCAGCCGGCGGCGCGGACGGCATTGACCTGCTCGATCGTCTCCAGCCCTTCCGCGACGATTTCCATTCCGAGAGTCGAGCCCATGCCCGATACCGCTCGGATGATCGCCTCGCTCTTGCTGCCCTGGTTGATGCCGGAGACGAAGCTGCGGTCGACCTTGATCTTGGAGAAGGGATACTTGCTGAGATAGCCGAGCGAGGAATAGCCGGTGCCGAAATCGTCGAGCGCGAAGCGCACGCCGGCACGGCCGAGTTCCTCGATGAAGCCGGCGGTGTTCTCGCTGTGGTCGAGCAGCACCGTCTCGGTGATTTCCAGCTCCAGCCTGGTCGGATCTAGCCGCGCCTCGCGCAGCGCGTTGAGAATGCCGAGCGCCGCGCCGGGCGCCTTGATCTGCAGCGGCGAGAGATTGACCGCGATGGTGACGTGGTCCGGCCAGGCGGCAGCGGCCTTCGCCGCCTGCAGGGTGATCCAGTTGCCCAGCGTGATGATCGCGCCGGTTTCCTCGGCGACGGGGATGAATTCGTCGGGGCGCAGCTCGCCCTTTTCCGGGTGGAACCAGCGTACCAGCGCCTCGAAGGCGCGAATGCGCCCGGTTTCGAGGTCGATGATCGGCTGGAAGAAGATGGAAAGCTCGTCGCGCTGCAGGGCAAGGCGCAGCTCGGTCTCGATCTCGCGGCGGCGCATCAGGTCGCGCGTCATCGAAGGATCGAAGAAGCTCACCTGCTTTCGTCCGTTCGTCTTGGCGTGATAGAGCGCCATGTCTGCGCATTGCAGCAAGGTGTCGAAATCGGCGCCGTCGTCGGGCAGCAGGCCGATGCCCATGGAGCTGGCCACTTCCAGCCGGTTCCCGTCGACCCGCATGGGCCGGTTGACCTCGTCCTGCATCTGCAGCGCGAGGTTCTCGGCTGCGCGGCGGTCCTTGATGTGGCAGGCGACAATGAATTCGTCGCCGCCGAAGCGGGCGACGATGGCGTTCTGCGGAGCGATGGAGCGCAGTCTTTCGGCTACTTCGGCCAGCAGCTTGTCACCCAGCTGGTGCCCCAGCGTGTCGTTGACCTCCTTGAACCGGTCGAGGTCCATCCAGAACAACGCCAGCTTCTCGTCGGACCCGAGCGAAGCGACCCGTTCGATCAGGAAGTGGTTGAGGCCCGCCCGGTTGAGCAGGCCGGTAACCACGTCGCTGCGCGCCAGGGTCTGCATGCGCTCGGCCAGCCGGGCGCTGGTTTCGGCGGCGGCGATCGAATTGCGCAGCGTCTGGAACAGACTGAAGGTGATGGAAACCATGGCCGGGATCAGCAGCAGCAAGCTGAGGCCGAGGATCCGGAGAGGCAGGTCGGGGCGCAGGCTGCAGGCAATGATCGTCGGGACGAGCGCGAGGCATATCTGGCCGATGGCAATTGCCGGCCTGCCGGCATTGCGCGACGCCATCGCCACGCCATAGGCAATGGAATTGCCCACCGCGAGTGTCTGGACATTGCCGGGCAGGTCGAAAAGCATGGCCTGGGCTGCAAGTATCCCGCACATCGCGGAATAGCTGAATGCGCCCAGCTCGTAGACCAGTTCGAGGAACCTGGTGTCGAAGTTTTTCAGCCGGGGCAGCAGGAAGGCCAGGACGACACGGGAAACGGCGATGGCGGTAAGGATTATCGCGGAAACGGTAACCGCGACATTGCGGCTGGGGATCGCGGTACCCCAGGCGGACAATATTCCGCACAGCGCCGCGATGAGAACGCCGCTCGGCTGCGCATAGAGCCTGTCGACCAGAATCCGCCGGACCCGGTCATCCAGGGCATTGGTGCTGAACAGCACCCGCATAGCGCCGCGCATTGAAGTAATGAAATCGCTCCTGCTGTGCCAAGGCTACCTAGCGGGCAGCTATCACGGAATGGTTAACGGGCTCGTTGGATGAGGCATTAATTTTGCCTTAACCGGTCCGCCATCGGCACCGCCGGGATGCCGCATCCGCATGTTTCCGCGGCCGGCTGCAAGCCAATGAGCCGACTGCCCCATCCCGGGGCATCCGGCGAGCCTTCGCCAGCCTTTCGCTTCATTGCAATGTAGTTAAAAATCTCTTAATAATCGCAGTCAAAGCCTGCCTTGGCCTCACTTTTTCGTATCGGGATCGCAATGCCGCAGCAAACGATCGCATCAGGTTCGGCCGCCCAACTCCCCGCCGAGGCGGCTCAGGCATCGCGGGACCGGATTCATCGGCTCCTGGCGCCCTTTGCCAAGCCGAACTCGGCGAAAGGTTACCTTTCCTTCGCGATCGACCTTTCGCTTTATGCCTGCGGCATCGCCGCGGTCCTGCTGCTGGCCCACCCGGCCGGCAAGATCGCGGGCGGGGTGCTGGCCGGCTTCGCCCTCGTCAGCCTGGGCTCGCTCTCGCACGAGGCGGCGCACCGCGCCATGGTCAAGTCGAAGTTCGGCAACCGGCTGATCTCGGCGGTAACCTTCACGCTGATCCTGTTCAATTACCGGCTGTGGGTCCACGATCACCACGTGCTGCACCACACCAGCACCAACGTGAAGAACCACAATTTCCTCTCGCCGCTGACGCTGGAGGAATACCGTGCCCTCTCGCCCTTCCGGCAGAGAATCTACCGCAGCTATCACTCCCCCTCGGGGCTTGGCATCCTGCTCTACTACCTGCTCGAACGCTGGCCGAGCGTGCATTATTATCCCGGCCCGTGGCTACCCGCGCGCTTCCGTGCCGATGCCTGGCGTTACACCGCAGTGCTCACCGTCTGGATCGTGGCGCTGCTGGGCCTGCTGGTGGCGGTAGCCACCGCGCGCCAGGAAAGCCCGGTCGTCGCGGTGCTGGCCGGTTTCGTGCTGCCCTACACGATCTGGTTCACGGTCTTTTCGATGACCGCATTCCTCCAGCACACTCATCCGATGCTGCGCTGGTACCGCGATCCTGCCCGGGTCGATTCACATCCCGAGGCGCAATCGATGCACGTGCTCGTGCCGGCCCTGATCAACCATCTGTCGCACTATGTGCTGGAGCATCCGGCCCACCACGTTTCGGCGGCGATTCCGCACTACAACCTCAAGAAGGCGCAGGCCGAGCTAGCCAAGGTGGCCGATCCGTCGATCTTCACCGTGAAGTTCAGCTTCGCCAACATGAGCGACGCGCTGCGGCGCTGCCGTCTCTACGACTATGACGAGCATGTCTGGATCGATTTCGAGGGAAATGTAACCGCCATTCCGGTCGAGACTGCCGAGAGCCGGCGGAAGGCCGAAGCAGGCAAGCCTTTCGAGGACCTCGTCACCGGCAGGGCAGGGGACGGTGCATCGCCTGGAATTTTCTTCCCTGCAACGCCGAACGCGGCCGAAGCCGCGCAGGATGTCTCCCGGGAAGAGGTCGCCAAGCCGTAGGACCGGCTCCAGGGCTGGGTTCAGGACTGGACGGGGGCCTTGCGTCGCCGTACGCGCTTGCTGGCTGTCGTTCCAGTGCCGGCCCCGGCCCTTGAGTGGAAGGCCACGGCCGCGGCCATGCGCCGGTCAAGCGCGCCGCAAATTGCCAGCCACCACTGATATTCCGCGCGGTCGCCGGCAAAGAAGGCCTGCTCCGCGTTCTGCCGCGCGCGCTCCGCCGCCGCCAGGCCATGCTCGGCGAAGTGGCGCAGCGCGCCCTTGAGCAACCGGTCCGAGCAAATCGCGTTGCCGTTGTCGTTGGCCGCATCGAGCGGCACGGGCATCGCGAGGGCCCGGGCAAGGATGGAATTGCCGGAGGCCTTGGAAGCTGCAAATCGGATGGTCATTGCGGAGAGGAACTCGTCTCGTTGGTCAAGCCCCTCTTTGCCCAGGGCCAGCTAAACCTTCGTGTGCGGCTATGGTTTCCAGAGAGTTAGGATTCGGCAATTTTGGCGGCAGCGAATCGGTTCCGCGCTCCATGTTCGTGAAACAAACCCTACTGCCCCGGCTGGGCGATCCAGCGGCCACTGTTCCGGTACTCGTCCCTGACCCCGGTCTGTTGCGGCAGGTTCTCGCCGCGATAGAGCGCGTCGCCGCCGCGTCGCTGCAGCTCCTGCGCATAGGCGGGGGCGGGGCCCGGCGAGGCGCCGCCGCGCAGCGGGGCAGCGGCCGAAGCGGCGGTGAAAGTGGTTGCTTGTGCCTGCCTGATGCCGGTCTCGTAGGCGCGGGCGATGGCCAGCGGGTCGTTGGCCGGATCGGGCCGCGCATCGGCAGCGGCGCTGTGCGCATGCGGCGCGGCCATCGGCTCGCCGCCGACATAGGCGAAGCGGAACGCGCCCGGCTCGCCGGCCCTGCCCGGCATGCGGAAAAAGCGGTGCGCGCCGATGTTGGCGACGTTGATCATCTTCGCGTTCCACGAGGGGTGCACGGCGAAGGTATGGTAATGGGTGGCCAGACCTACCGGCGTGTAGACGTATCCCGAAAGCGCCGCGCGGGCGACCATGGCGGCGCGTTCCCAGAAGAACCGGTTGGGTATTCGCGCCAGCGAGCCGTCGCAGGTAAAGCTGAACTGGCAGCCGGTCGAGCGTTCGGACCCCTGATAGACAACGCCGCATACCGTATTGGGAAAGGCCGGATGGGCGACCCGGTTGAGCACCACCTGCGCCACGGCACGCTGCCCGGCGTCGGGCTCGCTCGCCGCCTCGTAATAAATCGCGGCTGTCATGCACTGCTCGGCGCGGTTGCGGTCGACGCCCGAATTGTCGACCCGCAAGGCGCGCGCGGCCGGTCCTGCAAGGTCGAACCTCCCCGGCGCGTCCTCCGCGTCGGAATGGATGCCTTCGCCGAAGCCCGTGCCATAGCCCGCTAGGCGCTCCTCATCTGCCGCGCTGGCAAGGTAATAGAAGGCTGAGCCGGGGAAGCTGTTGCCAGCCTGCTCGAAGGGCATCGGCTCAACCGCCACGACGCGCTTGCCGGCATCGCCGATCTCGCCGCCCCACTCGCCTGGTGCGGCAAGCGCGGGAACCGTCACGGCGGCAAGGAGCACCAGCGTCGGCCGGGTCCAGGCACGCTCCTTGCGCGCGCGCGAGGATGAACGCGGGAGGGCCGCGCGGCTCGCTGCAAAGTCGTTCTTGGTGGCCAGTTCTTCGTTCACTGCAATCGCCCGTAGCTACGCGCTGTCGCGCGTAATTCCGTTTCGCCGGCCTTGCAGCCGGCAAATTCGCGGCGTGCCGAAGCGGCACAGGGTGAGCCACTAGGGTAAACCGGTTAAGAATTGCCGAGCTTCAGGCCTCGCCGCTCTCCCGCCGGTCATGGCCAGGGTCCTTCTTTCCCGCCAAACCGGGCCGAGAAGGGGCGAGGAAACTTGCCAGGCGAGGCGAGCCCGGCCATCAGACCGCGCATGACCCATCCCAACCAGAAGTTCGCCCACGCCTATTTCGCCGCAGTCGAGGCGGGCGAGCTGCCCGACAGCCTGCTGACCGACGATTTCAGCGCCTGGACGACCACCACCGGCCCGATGGACAAGGCGACCTACCAGAACGCCATCCGCCTGCTCGCGAGAATGTGCGATGGGCCGATCCGCTTCACCATCGATGCCGTCACTTGCGAGGAGGACCGCGTCGTCGCCGAGGCTCGCTCCGAAGCCGTGCTGATCGACGGCAAGCCCTATGCCAACACCTATGTCTTCTCTCTGCGCATTCGCGACGGTCGCATTGCCTGGATAGCGGAGCACATGAATGCGCTGATCGTGCAGGAGAAGCTGGTGCCGCTGATGGCGAAGCTGGTCAGTTAAACCTAGCGCACGATCGTGACGGACTGGGTATAGGGCAACTCGTCCGAACTCTTCTGCAGGTTCAGCAACTGCTGCATGGCATCGACGATCTGCAGACTGCGGCCATCGCCTTCGCGGATGAAATAGCGCTTGCCGCGAAAGTGCAGATCGATGGCGGCGGGCCCGTCGCCCTCGGCGAGCGAGAACACGGTCCGGCCGTTGACCAGCCGGTACTGGTGTTCCGGCGGGGTGCGTGAATATTCGCCAAGGAAATAGAACACGCCGAGGGTCGAGCGCAGGATCGGCACCAGGTCGACATCGTAGCGCTGGCCGTCGAGCGTGAGGGCGCCGGCCTGGACATCCCCGTCGCGCGCCTTGCCCCGGTCGGTCGCGTGCCTTTCGAGCAGTTCGATGGAATCGGAAGTGCTCGCCACGCATTCGTCCGGCACCGTGGCGCCTTCGCGCATGGCGAAGCCCAGCGCCACCTTCGGCGCACTCTTGCGCTGGATTACCCGGCGGGGCTCGCCCTGCTGGGCATCGCCGACATCGAAGGTCTTGCCGTCGATGGAGGCCAGGTCGCCAATGCCGGAATTGGCGAGGAGCGGGGCGAGATCGAGCAGATCGGTGGTCCTGCCGGCAATCTTCATCGGACGCAGCATGCGGGTGTGCATGAAGCAGCGCCACAGCCTGGACTGGAATTCCTCCCCGCGGTCGCTGTTGCCCGGGTTGGCATTGGCGTTGAGCATGGTCGCGATGATGTCGCCCTTGCGGTAGCGGCCCTGGTCCTGCGCAGCGACCACCTCGATCTTCTCGATGAACAGGGCCATGACGAGATCGTCCTTCCAGCCCTGCTGCAGCAGGTATTCGATGAATTCGGTCTTCACCGGCTGCTGGATGCCGCGCTGGAACTTCTCGTTGTTGAGCGCGATCATGTCGAACGAGGGGTTGGTCGTCACCGATCCCGAAAGCTTGGGGGTGACCGTGTTCGCGCCGATCGTCGCGCGGCTGGCGGTCATCTTGCCGGCGGCATCGAAGGTGGAATCCCCGCCGCCCTGGAGCAGCGAGGCGCCCACTTCCGCACCGGCCGTCACCGAAGCGCCGCCGCGCAGGGTGGTGATCGCCGAGAAATGCATCGGGAAACGCTCTTTCGCCCGGACGACGTTGAGCAGCATCAGCCGGTCCTCGGTATCGGCCAGCAACTGGTTGTGATCGACCGCCACTTCGCGCAGCTGCCGGTTGAAAGAGCAGCCGGCCAGCAGGGCCGATGCGGCGAGCAGCGTGACGATGTTCCTGACCAAGCGCCCCTCCCCGTCGCCCCTCCTGCCAGACCCCGCAGATGTCAGGGAGCCGGCTTGGCGCAGCGGGTCCGGTTGCCTGCCTGGCAGGCGGCGACATCGGCCTGCCACTTCTCGTAGTCCGCCTTGTACTGGGCAACCTGCGCATCGTAGCGGGCCTTTGCCTCTTCGTAGCGCTGGCTGGCTTCCTGGTATTCGCGGCGGCGCGCAGCGGTGTTTGCCGCGTTATCGCGATTGTTCAGTTCGCGCGCGACGTTTTCATCGACCTGCTGCTGCGCTTTCTGCGCCTGTTCCCGGTTAAGCGCTTCGCGCTGCTCCTCAGGCGTCACGGTGGGCGACGCGCTGGGCGCGGGCGCGGCGGGCGCGACGGATGTAGGGGACTTGGCGACCAGCGCAACCGGCAGCGCGAGCGCCGATGCGGCAAGGGGAAGCAGGATGAAACGGCGCATGCCGGCAAACTCCGGTTGGGGTTGGTAAGGTGAACGGGGCCTAGCTTAGCCAAACAGCCAGGGTCCGCCAATAGCTTGCGCGCGGACCGGCTTTCCGGCCCGGCCTACCAGATCCGGCCCTTGCGCGGCACGCGCACGCACTTGTCGTGATTGCCGGCCTTGCAGGCGGCGACATCGAGCTTCCATTGCTCGACGTCCGCATTGTACTTGGCCAGCGCCGCGTCGTACTGCGCCTTGGCGATATCGTACTCGGTCAGCGGGGCGCCCGTCGGGCCGGGAGTGCCCACGGCCGGCGGGGCAGGGGGGCGCGGCGACCAGGGGAAGGAATTGGGCGGCGGCGGCGGCAAGGCGTCCGGACGCGCCGAAACAGTCGCGGGCGCGGCCAGCGCGATCAGGGCGGTCAGGGCAACTAGGGCATGGCGCATAAGGTCTTCTCCCGACGAGAGCTTTGCGCCGGCTACTAGCCCAAGCCGGTCAGGCACGCCATAGCGTGTTCCCCAGCTTCACTGTCCGCAGGAGGCGCCTTCCCTTGCCTCGCAGGCCTCCACCGTGCGGCGCCAGGCGGCATGGTCTTCCTCATAGGTGCGCCGCTGCTGGGCGTAGCTATCCATCGAACCTTCGTAGGCATTGCGGCGGCGAAGGTAGTCGGCGCGTTGCTGGACGTAGTCGTCGTATGCCGCTTCGTATTCCGCGCGCGCGTCGCGATTGGCCTCCTGGCGGTGGGCCTGCGCGGCATCGCGCTGGCGGACATAGGCAAGCTGGCGCAGGTTGAGATTGCGAATGATCTCGCGGTCGCGCGCCAGTTCCTCGGGGGTGCTCGGCGCCTCGGCACTTGCAGAGGCCGTCTGGGGAATGGCCAGCGTCGTCAGCATTCCAGCAAATAGCCAGGCCTTCATATTCGCCCCCCCAGTAGCGGAGTACGAGCGCTATGGCGGAACAGCTTGCGCAATTACTGCGATTCATCGTTACCATGCCGTTCGGCGTTTTTGCCGGTCGTTTGCAGCCCTGGCCGGTCGGCTGGCCGTCAACGCCCGCAGGCGGATCGCACTCCGGCCTGACAGTCGGCCACATCCCTGCGCCAGGCCGCCAGCCGGAATCCGTAGTTCTGCCGCTGCTCATGATATGCGCTCATTTCACGCTCGTAGGCTGCGCGCCGGCGGGCGTAATCCGCCTGCTCGGCGCGGACGGCCCGATTTTGCGCAGTGTAGCGCGCGTCGCGCTGCCGGACCCTGGCCAGTTCGCGAAGGTTCATCTGGCGAATGATCTCGCGGTCGCGACGCAGCCATTCCGCGGATTTGCCCAAGGCCGTTTCCGATGCGCCGCAGACAACAAGCCCCAGCGCGCCAAGCACCGCCAATACCCTCATTTTCTCGCCCTTCCCGAACCGTGGCGGGCATTCTCCGGATTTACGGGAATGGTTGCAAAACACTTGCGACGAACGGTTGCCGGTCTGGCTGGATTTGCGCACGACTTGGCGACGCGCGCTGTTTTTCGCCCGGTTTCCGGTAGCATTGAAAGTAATGGCCAGCTCAATGACTCTGGGTTAGCTTGCGACGTCTGGAACGGCGTGGAGCCTCCGGTCGCACCTTGGGCGCGGCTGTACTCGGCAAATCCGCCTTTCACCTACCTTCAGTCGGACCGTGACCTGCCGCCGGATTGGGCGCGCGGCTTATTGCACCCCGCAGGAAAAGAGCGACCATGCGGGAATGGTCGGCCTGTTCGAAGGCGCGCGTTACAGGGAAACCGGCCGGTGGCGCTCGGCGATCACTTGCCGCATGCGCGAAACGGCCGATCCTTTTTGCCCGCAATGCCAGCAGATCATCCGCGGCATCATTACGAACAACAGTTAGCCGCCCAGTCCCTTGCCCGAATCGAACAGACGTGGAACAGCCTTGTTCCATGTCCCTGACCCACATCACCGTCCGCGGCGCGCGGGAGCATAACCTCAAGGGGTTCGACGTTGCGCTGCCGCGCGACCAGTTGATCGTCATCACCGGGCTTTCGGGCAGCGGCAAGTCGAGCCTGGCCTTCGACACCATCTATGCCGAGGGGCAGCGGCGCTATGTCGAAAGCTTGAGCGCCTATGCGCGCCAGTTCCTCGAGATGATGCAGAAGCCCGATGTCGAGCATATCGACGGGCTCAGCCCCGCGATCTCGATCGAGCAGAAGACAACCAGCCGCAATCCGCGCTCGACCGTGGCGACGGTTACGGAGATCTACGACTACATGCGGCTGTTGTGGGCGCGTGTCGGCGTGCCCTATTCGCCGGCGACGGGGCTCCCCATTACCGCGCAAACCGTCAGCCAGATGGTCGACCGGGTCATGACCCTGCCGGAGGGAACGCGCGCCTACCTGCTCGCGCCGGTGGTGCGCGGCCGCAAGGGGGAATACCGCAAGGAATTGGCCGAGTGGCAGAAGGCCGGCTACACCCGCGTGCGGATCGACGGCGAGATGTACGCGATCGAGGATGCTCCGGCGCTCGACAAGAAGTTCAAGCACGACATCGAGGTGGTGGTCGATCGCATAGCGGTGCGCGAGGGCATCGAGACGCGGCTGGCGGATAGCTTCGAACAGGCGCTGAAGCTGGCCGAGGGGCTGGCCTATGTCGATCTGGCGGACGGCACCGTCGAGCAGGTCACCAACCAGTCCCCATCCCGCAAGCGGGAGGGGGGAATGAAGAATGCAGGATTGCCTGATAACCGCATCGTCTTCTCCGAAAAGTTCGCCTGCCCGGTCTCCGGCTTCACCCTGGAGGAAATCGAACCGCGCCTGTTCTCGTTCAACGCCCCCCAGGGCGCCTGCCCGGCCTGTGACGGCCTTGGCGAAAAGCTGCTGTTCGATCCCCAGCTCGTCGTCCCCAACGAGGCGCTGACGCTGAAGCAGGGCGCGGTAGTGCCATGGGCCAAAAGCAACCCGCCGAGCCCCTATTACATGCAGGTGCTGACCAGCCTCGGCAAGGAATTCGGCTTCGACCTGACGACCCCCTGGCAGGACCTGCCGGGCGAAGTGAAAGTGATCATCCTCCACGGCACCGCCGGCCGTCCCGTCCCGCTCACCTTTACGGACGGGCGCAAGAGCTACACGGTGAACAAGGCCTTCGAAGGCGTGATCGGCAACCTCAACCGCCGCATGCTGCAAACCGACAGCGCCTGGATGCGCGAGGAGCTGGGCAAGTTCCAGACCGCGCAGCCATGCGAAGTCTGCGACGGCAAGCGGCTCAAGCCCGAGGCGCTGAGCGTCAAGGTGGGCGGGCAGGACATTTCCAGCGTCACCCGGCTTTCGGTCGCCGCCGCGGTGGTCTGGTTCGGCGAGCTCTCGCACCAGCTCACCGCCCAGCAGCAGCAGATCGCCCGCGCCGTGCTCAAGGAGATCAACGAGCGGCTGGGCTTCCTCAACAACGTCGGGCTGGACTACCTCAACCTTGATCGCACCAGCGGCACCCTATCCGGCGGGGAGAGCCAGCGTATCCGCCTCGCCAGCCAGATCGGCTCGGGCCTGTCGGGCGTGCTCTACGTGCTCGACGAGCCATCGATCGGCCTCCACCAGCGCGACA
>CAZVWP010000087.1:0-11391 GCA_964630805.1 uncultured Novosphingobium sp.
CAGGGCACGCTGCAGGTGCTGTTCGAGTTCCAGACGCAGGTGGCGCGGCTGTTCGGCACCGATGTCGCCAATGCCTCGATGTACGATGGCTCGACCGCCTGCTGGGAGGCCGTGGCCATGGCCGGGCGCATCACCCGCCGCAAGCGGGCGGTGCTGTGTCGGGGCCTCCACCCGCACTATGTCTCCTCCATCCGCACCATGGCGTGCTTCACCGGCGATGCCATCGACTGGCGCGTGCCCCGGCTGGAGCCCTTGGCCGATACCGAAGGCGTGATCGCCGCAATCGATGGCGAGACAAGCTGCGTTGTGGTGCAATACCCGGACATCCTCGGCCGCGTGCCCGACCTCGCGCCCATCGCCGAGGCTGCCCACGCCAAGGGCGCGCTGCTGATCGCGGTGGTGACCGAGCCGGTGGCGCTCGGCCTGCTGGAAGCGCCGGGCCATCTCGGTGCCGACATCGTGGTTGGCGAAGGGCAGTCGCTGGGCGTCGGGCTGCAGTTCGGCGGGCCTTACCTTGGGCTTTTCGGCTGCTCGGAAAAGCATGTGCGGCAGATGCCGGGACGACTCTGTGGAGAAACTGTGGATGCGGACGGGAAAAGGGGCTTCGTGCTCACCCTCTCGACCCGTGAGCAGCACATTCGGCGCGAGAAGGCGACCAGCAATATCTGCACCAATTCAGGGCTTTGTGCATTGGCCTTCAGCATCCACATGACTCTTCTGGGAGGCGAGGGCCTGGCGCGGCTGGCGCGGATCAACCACGGCCGGGCGCAGGCGCTGGCCGCGCGGCTGGAGAAGGTGTCGGGAGTGACCGTGCTCAACGTCGGCTATTTCAATGAGCTGACTGCCGTTCTGCCGAAGAACGCGCGCGACGTGGTCCATGCCCTGGCCGCTCGGCAGGTGCTGGGCGGCGTCTCGCTCGGCCGGCTTTATCCGGACGCGCCGGATCTGCACCGCGGCCTGCTGCTGGCGGCGACCGAAACCACCACTGCCGAGGATATCGAAGAGCTCGGATCCGCGCTTGAGGAGGTGCTGGCATGAACGCGCCCAATCCCTCGGGCTGGAGGCCCTCGATGTCATCCGGCGAAGGCGCCGAAGGCCCGGCCACCTTCAGCGGCGATCGGGGCCTTGCTCTCGAAGAACCGCTGATCTTCGAACTGGGCACTGCCGGGACTTGCGGAGTTGATTTCGAAGATGAGGCCGTGGCGGAGCCGCTGTCTGCCCTGTCTCGCCACCTGCGCAAGGAAGCGCCGGCGCTGCCTGGCCTGACAGAGCCGGAAGCAGTGCGCCACTACACGCGACTGAGCCGCCAGAACTACGCCATCGACCTCGGGCCGTTCCCGCTTGGCTCGTGCACGATGAAGCACAATCCGCGCCTCAACGAGAAGATGGCGCGGTTGCCCGGCTTTGCTGATGTCCATCCCTTGCAGCCGCAGGAAACGGTGCAGGGCGCGCTGGGAGCTATCGGCGAGCTGGCGAATTGGCTGGTGGACCTCACCGGCATGAAGGCCGTCGCCATGACGCCCAAGGCCGGTGCGCATGGCGAGCTGTGCGGCATCCTGTGCATCAAGGCGGCACTGGAAGCACGCGGCGATGATCGCAGGCTGCTGCTCGTCCCCGAGAGCGCCCACGGCACCAATCCCGCAACCGCCGCCTTCGCCGGCTTCAGCGTCGAAAGCATTCCAGCGACGCCCGATGGCCGCGTCGATCTGAAAGTGTTGAAAGCGCGGCTGGGGCCGGACGTTGCCGGCGTGATGATCACCAACCCCAACACCTGCGGCCTGTTCGAGCGCGAGATGAAGGCGATTTCCGACGCGGTCCATGCGGCGGGGGCCTATGTCTATTGCGATGGCGCCAACTTCAACGCCATCGTCGGGCGGGTGCGGCCGGGCGACCTCGGCATCGATGCCATGCACATCAACCTGCACAAGACCTTCTCCACCCCCCACGGCGGCGGCGGACCGGGTGCCGGGCCGGTGGTGCTGTCCGAAGCCCTCGCGCCCTTCGCGCCGCTGCCCTACGTGGTGGCGGGGCCGGAGGGCCTGAGGCTGGTCGAGGAAGGCGACGAGGCGGAAGGCCAGGCCTTCGGCCGCATGTGCGCCTTCCATGGCCAGATGGGCATGTTCACCCGCGCGCTGACCTACATCCTCAGCCACGGCGCGGATGGCCTGCGGCAGGCGGCGGAGGACGCGGTGCTCAATGCCAACTACGTGCTGAGGAGCCTCGAAGACGTGCTGGATGCGCCTTTTGCATCCAGCGGGCCCTGCATGCACGAGGCCTTGTTCAGCGATTCAGGGCTGCCGGAGGGCTTTTCCACGCTCGATATCGCCAAGGGCCTGATCGACGAGGGTTTCCACCCGATGACGGTCTATTTCCCGCTGGTGGTGCACGGCGCGATGCTGGTCGAGCCGACCGAAACTGAGAGCAAGGCGGGGCTGGACCGGTTCATCGGTTCCTTGCGCAGCCTTGCCGAGCGGGCGCGGGGCGGGGACGAGAGCCTGCATGCGGCACCGCACTTCGCGCCCAGGCGCAGGCTGGATGAGACGCAGGCCGCGAGGAAGCCGGTGCTGGTCTGGAAGGGGTAGGGAGCGCAGCCAATCCGTTCGCCCCCTCATTCCCGTCGTCCTGAAACAAGTTCAGGATGACGATTATCGGTATGAGGGACTGCCGTTTGGCTCACCCAATCCGCCGGACGAACTCCGCATTCCGCTTGAACCCGCCGGCGACGCTCTCGGCGAAGAACTCGCCGACATGCTTGGGCAGGATTCCGGCCGCCGCCTGCGCCACCTTGTATTCGATGACGCAACCGATCTTGAACCCGGCGAGCACACAGAAGTAGTCGAAATCGGCCATGTCGCGCCCTGTCCCGGCGCAATAGTACATGCCCAGCGCCTGCTTGGTCGGCGCGTTGTTGACGTCGATCAGGTTGTTGGCCCGGTCCATGTCGGGGAAGCGCTCGTCGCGCAGGCCGCCGCAGAGCCAGCCCATGTCGAGCATGGGATCGCCGATGGTCGACATTTCCCAGTCGATCAGTGCGGCCAGCCGGGCCGGTGGGCCGTGGCGGAACATGGAATTGGTGGTGGCGACATCGCCGTGGATGATGCCGACATCGCGGGTCGGCTTGGCGTTCTTGCGCAGCCAGGCCTCGACCTCGTCATAACCTTCGAGATGGCGCGGCTGGTAGCCCGGGTATTTCTCCGGGTAGCTCTTGAGCTGGCTGGCCCAGCGATCGACCTGGCGCTCCAGGAAATTGTCGGGCTTGCCGAAGGTCTCGAGGCCGATGGCCTTGTAGTCGACATTGGCCAACTGGACCAGGCCGCCGACGATGGCATAGGCCAGGCCATATTCGTAGGGCGCCTTGTCGAACGGCGGTTCGTTCCAGATCTTGTCGCCGCGCAGGTTGCCCGCCCAGCCATCGACCATCTCCATGACGTAGAACGGCATGCCGATGACTTCCGGGTCCTCGCAGGCGCCGAAGCAGTGTGGGTGGGGCACGTCTGTCCGGTTGAGCGCGGTCAGCACCCGCGCCTCGCGCAGCACGCCGCGTTCGGCTCCCGGCGGCGGCACGGCGGGCGGGCGGCGCAGCACCATGGTCGGGCCCTTGCCGCGATCGAGCGTCAGGACGACGTTGGATGTGCCCCCGCTGAGCAGTGCCGTCTTGAGCGGGCCCTTGCCCAGTTCGGGTATGTTGGCGTCCAGCCAGTCGGTCAGCGGGCCGATCGGCGCGAGGGCCGCAAGGTCGTGGTTCAGGTCGCTTCCGCTCATCTTCGTGCATCCTCCTCAGTCCGGCCCGTTGGATCGTTTGGGCCGGATCGTCCGCGCCACTATGAAAAACATTTCCGGCGATGCATAGCCGGATCACAACAATGCGATGGGAGTGGAATGGCGCGAAAGACCTGGTTGATTACCGGCTGCTCGGCGGGCTTCGGCAGGGCCCTTGCCAATGTGCTGCTGGAGCGGGGCGAGCAGGTCGTGGCGACCGCGCGCAGGCTGGAAATGGTGGAAGACCTGGTCGCCCCGTTTGGCGATCGGGCGCTGGCTCTCCGGTTGGACATTACCAGCGAGGACGATGTCGCCGCCGCCGCCGCCGCCTGCCGGGAGCGGTTCGGCGAGATCGACGTGCTGGTCAACAATGCCGGCTATGGTGAGATGGGCACGGTCGAGGAGACCGGGATCGAAGTCGCGCGGCGGCTGATGGAGACCAACTACTTCGGCATGGTGGCCATGACCCGTGCGGTGGTGGGCGAAATGGTCGAGCGCAGGTCAGGGCAGATCGTCAATATTGGTTCGGTCGCCGGGCAGATCGGCTTTCCTGGCCTCGGCTATTATTGCGCGAGCAAATTCGCGATCGCAGGCTTTACCGAATCGCTGGCCGCCGAACTGCGCCTGCTGGGCATCCGCGTGACGCTCGCCGAACTGGGGCCCTTCGCCACCGACTTCACCGCCTCCATGACTTTCAACATGCCGGGCCCGCACTACGACATGGCAGCGCTGACGCAGCGGGCGGGCAATGCGAGCTGGAGCGCGGGAGCCGATGCCGAGCAGGGCGCCCTGGCGCTGCTAAAGGTGCTCGACGACGAGGATCCGCCGGTGCGGCTGCTGCTGGGCGGCGAGGGCATCGAAACCGTCGAATTGCACGATGCGAGGCGCGCGGAGGAGCGGGCGAAGTGGATCGATCTCGGCAGGATGTGACACGCTGGCGCAGCGGAGCATTGCGCGCTAGCACTGTGGCGAACGACTTTTGGGAGAGAATGTCATGAGCGACGAATTGGCCATCCAGCAGGTCCTCAATACCTACAGCCATTGTGCCAGCATCGGCGATTTCACCGGCATGGCCGGAACCTATGCTCCCGATGGCGTATGGGAAGTGCCCGGGATCGGCATGGAACTTGTCGGCCCCGAAGCGATCATCGGCGCCTCGCAGGGGGTGACCGCGAAGCTCGAATACATGGTGCAATTGAACTCGCCCGCCGTGATCAAGGTGAATGGCGACCGCGCGACCGCCCATTCGATCATCCGCGAGTGCGGCAAATATGCCGGCCAGCAGCGCAACCTCGAAGTGATCGGACTCTACGACGACGAACTGGTCCGCCTGCCGGAAGGCTGGAGGTTTGCCCGTCGCAAGTTCGTCACCAAGGGCATGCACGATTACGCTACACTGCCGGCCTCGCTCCACGAGGCCTAGGGTGCCCGGCCCTTGACTGCGCAATCTCCCCATACATCCACCGCCTGTGTCACGTAGAGTTCCGGCAGTTCGCGCGTGAACCACAGGCGGCAATTGCGCTCCAGGTAGTCGTGCACCATGGGCCCGGTGCGGCGGCTGACGCTGGCCGGGTTCGCTCCGTGGTAGAAGACCACCACGCTCGGCCGCCAGGCGAGTACCTTGCGCACTTCGTCCGCCGTATCGAGGTGACTGACATTTTCTTCCGCCGGGAAATAGAGGTGGAGCGGATAGATCAGCGGGGTCGGCGGGTAGGAGTCGAACTGGCGATAGAGGTCGACCGGTCCGCCGAAGACGAACAGGCGTGGATGGGCATCGCGGGCGCGGATGTCGCGCGCCAGTGCCGCCATGGCCTCTCGCGACTGGGCGCGGCGGGGGAAGTCGAAGGCAGAGCTGATCAGCAGTACGAATAGAATGGCGAACCAGCCGTATGCGGGACCGGTCATGCGGAAGCCCATCGCGCGGGCGGCGCAGACGCTGGCCGGAAGGCACAGCGGCAGCAGGTAATGCTCGAAGAAGTTGGGCACGATGGCTACGCCGGCCATGCCGGTGAGCAGCCATCCGGCGAGGAAGGCACGGCCCGCTTCGTCCTCGTCCAGCCTAATCGCAAGGCCCGCGAGGGCGGGAAGCCCGGCCGGGGCGAATAGCACGGCGAGGCCGCCGATCCGATGCCAGTGGTCTCCCGCCGGGTTCACCACCTTGCGCAGGTTGGACGTGACCATGGCATGCCAGAACTCGGGGAAATGCCCCGCAACGGCAAAGAAAGCCGCCGCCAGCAGCATCGGGGCAGCCCCTGCCAAGGCCAAGGCGAGCGCGCTGGCGGCAAGGCGGGGAAGCGGCATGGCGCCCCTGCGCAACTGCCACAGCACGTAGAGGCCCAGAAACAGGCTCTCGCAGATCGCGGTCTGCTTGAAGGTGATGGCGAAGCCTGCGGCGGCCATGGCGGCGATCACGGATCGCGGCAGCTTGCCCAGGCGCAGTTGCGGCGTCGATTTTACCACCGCCAGCGCCGCCATTGCCATCGGCAGGTTGTAAAACACCGGGGTCTGCCCGCCGCCACCGCCGAGCCAGGTCAGCATGGCCAGATAGAGCGTGCCGCCCAGCATCGCCCCCAGCCGGTTGGCGAAATGCCCGGCTATGCGGTTGGCGACATAGGCTGTGGCGGCCGCACAAAGGGTCGCGGCGATCTGGAAGGCCAGCACCGAATGCGAGAAGAAGGCGATCAGCCAATAGGTGAGGAACAGGCCCGGGCCCTTGCGGTCCCAGATGTCGGCATAGGGCAGCAGGCCGTCATGCAACCGGATGCCGGCCTCGAAATAGAAGTACTCGTCGTTGAAGTAGTTGGTGTCGCCGAACACCGAGATGCGAATGGCGAGGGCGAAGGCGAGGAACCAGCCGAACTGGGCGGTGCGGGTGCGGAAAAGCCTTTCGAAGGCCTCGCTCATGGCCGTGCCGCCGCGGCCGTCCGGCCTGCTTTCAGTCGCGGCAGCGGTCATAGACCACGATCTCTCCACCCCAATCCGTGTCGTCGAGCGCCGCGCTTCCGGCTTCGGTGCAATGCTGGGCGACATAGGAAGTCACTGCCGCCAGCGTTACCCGGTTGGGGTTGATGATGCGTTCCGCGCGTCCGGCGACGACCACTGCCGGGCGGCTCGCCAGTATGCGCGTGACTTCGGCCTGGGTGTCGAGCCGGCTGACGTTGCGCTCGTTGGCGTCGTAGAGGTGCGGGGCGAAGACCAGGGGCGAGGGCGCCGCCACGCCGGTCGTTTCGTAGAGCAGCACCGGACCCTTATAGACCAACAGGCTCGATCGGGGGCCGGATTGGCGCACCAGGGAGGCCAGCTTTTCATACTGGCGGATATGCTGGTCGCGCGCCTGCATATCCCACGGCTTGAATTCGTAGACTGCGCCCCCGACCAGCGCCAGCCAGCAGGCGAGGCCGAGAAGCTCCTTGTCCAGGTAACGCGCCGAGCCGACGGCCAGCACCACCAGCATTGGCAAGACATAGTGGCCATAGAAGTTGGGAACGCTGATCACCCCAAGCAGCGCGGCCACGAGCCAGAGCGCCACGAAATGGCAGAACGGGCGAACCTCGGGATCGCGCCAGCCGTCGCGCAGGGCGAACAAAGTCATCGCCAGCGGCAGCAGCAGGAGCAACCCCATGGCGCCCATGCGGAAGCTGGTCCTGGGATCGAAGATCTGCCCCTGCTTGAGGAATACCGACATGACCGTAGCCTGCCAGTAGTCAGCGAAAGTGCCGTTGCCGGCGAACCAGGCCATGGCCAGAAGGGTGGGCAAGGCGCCGATGGCCGCGAACAGCAGTGCAAAGCCGGCCAGCCTTGCCTTGCCGGCGCCGGCCGAATGCAGCCGGTAAAGCGCGAAAAGCCCCAGGAAAGCTGCCTCGAACAAGGCGACCTGCTTGATCGTGATCGCCGCGCCCGCCAGCAGCATGGCCAACATCAGCCGGCGCACATCGGCCGTGCGCGAGAAGCCGGTCAGCAGCGCGGCGGCGGCCATCGGCAGGTTGTAGAACATCGGGCTCTGCCCGCCCGCGCCACCGAACTGCGTCGTCATTGCAAGGTAGAGCGTGGCCGCGAGCAACGCGCCCCGGGGCGACGCCATCCGCATGGCCATCCGCGCGATCAGCAGCGCCGTCAGCGCTGCGCAGGCCATCGCCAAGAGCTGATAGGCGAGCACCGCGTTCTTGAAGGAGGCCGCCAGGTAATAGATCGCAAAGAGCCCGGGCGGCTTGCGGTCCCAGATATCGGCGTAGAGCTGCGCGCCGTTGTGCAACTGGTGCCCGACGAGCAGGTAGAAATTCTCGTCGATGTGGTAGATCGGATCGCCGAACAGGCGGGCGCGGCTGAGGACTGCCACCAGTAGGCAGACAAGCAACTGGGCGGGCCAGGTCGCCAGAACAGAATGAATGCGCCCCTGCCGCCCGTCCATCAAGCTTCCCTCGCAAGCTTCCCTGCCTTTGGCGAAGCGGTCGTATTAGCCGCGCGTCGGGGCGGCAAGATGCTTGTCCCCAGCTTCCCAAAGTGCCGGGTGGAGGATAGGGTCGCCTCCCCAGACAGGCCGGAGCTTCAATTGACTTGGACACGAATTGCCGCCCTTGCCGTGCTGCTTCTGCCAGTGCCGGCACTGTCCAGCGAAGCGGGGTCGATGCCCGGCTGGCTGGCGGGACAGTGGCAGATGGAAGACGGCGCGGCCTGGGCCGAGCAGCAATGGATGGCGCCGCGCGGACAGGAGATGCTCGGGCTTGGCCGCGAAGGCTTCGGGCCGACGCTTGAGGCCTGGCAATCCATGCGGATCGCGGTGAAGCCCGGCGGCAAGCTTACGCTCTACCTCCAGCCCAAGGGCGCCCCGGCCACGGAATTCGCGCTTTCGGCGGCGAGCGACGATGCGATCGAGTTCACCAACCCCGGGCACGCCTTTCCGCAACGTATCCGCTATTGGCGGCAAGGCCAGTTGCTGATGACGGAACAGTCGAAAATGGACGGCAGCGGCGCGATCGGCTGGCACTACCGCCCGGTGGCGGTGCAGCAGCCCTGAACTATCGCAGGGTGCAGGGCGGCGCCTGCCCGTCGGCGTCCGGCAGGCGGGCATAGCCGGAGAGCTGCCGGTCGCGCAGGTTCCATTCGCCGACAAGGCGATAGTGGCGCGCCAGTTCATCCCGAACCAGTGCGTTCGTCGCGGGGTTCTGCGGGGCGACAGGATCGGCGGACGTGACGATCGCGCCCGGGCGTTGGGCAAGGATGCGTGTCACTTCGCGCACCTGATCGACCGGCAATGCCCGTTCCTCCAGCACGTTGTTCAGATGATCCGGATAGATGAAGCGGGACGGAAGGCCGCTGTTCGTCAGCTGATAGAGCGCGGTGGGGCCGTCGAAGACGTAGAGACAATGGTTGCGGTTGCCGACATGGGACGAAAGCGATGCGGCTATCCGCGAGATCGCCTGCCTTTCGCCCATGGCGGCAAGCGGCTGGTTGAGGAACACGCTGCCCGCGCAAATGCCCAGGAAGAACACCGCCCAGGCAGCAAGCCCCACGGGCCTGTGCGGATCCAGCATCGGCAATGCGACCAGGATCGCCGCCGGCACCGCGGCGGAATAGTTGTGGAAGTAGATCGTGCTGATGGTGGCTAGACCCAGCGCCGTCGCGCCAAGCCAGCCCAGCGCCATCTTCCATTCCGGACGCGGCGGTTCGGGCCGGCGGATCGCGGCGACGATCCCGCCGCCGGCCAGGGCAAGCAGCGGAATGGCCAGCGGCAGATGGTTCGCCCACTCCTGGCCAAAGGGCATGGGCGTGCGCAGCCCGATCGAAACGAAATTGGCGAAGACAAAATCGTCCAGCAGGCCGCGTTGGGCATACCATGCGGCGGCAAGGGCCGTGGGCAGGATTCCCAGGCCGGCAAAGACAAGGGCATCTCCAGCCAGCCCCAACAGCGAGCGGCCCTTGCGCCAAAGCATCAGCAATGCGCCGGCGCCAAAGAACAGGCATTGCACCAGCACGGTATATTTCAGCTGCAAGGCGCAGCCGCCCAGCAGCATGGCAAGCATGCACCATCGGCGCGCCCGGGCCAGGTCGCTGTCGCAGGCAACCAGCAAGGCCTGGGCCATGGCCATGGTAATCGGGAGCAGAAAGACTTCCGATTGGCCGGAATGGCTGGCGAGCAGCGCCAGCGCCGGAGGATAGATGGCGGCGCCCAGAGCCGCCGTAGTCCGGTCGGCGATCCTGCAGCCCAGCCACCAGACCTGCAAGGCGCCCACCAGGCAGGCGATCAGCGCCAGCAACTGGTATGCCGCCGGGCTTTCGCCGCCGATGGCATGGGCCATGAAGAAGATAAGGAACAGGCCGAGCGGTTTGCGGTCCCACAGGTCGGTATAGGGCACCAGGCCATGGCGCATCTGCGCCCCGATCAGGCTGTAGAGCTGTTCATCGAAATCGGCGACGGCATGGCCGATAAACGGCAGTCGCGTCAGCAGGGTGACGGCGAGGATCAGGACAAGGCCGGCGATGCTGCCTTTCGACAGTCCGGCTTGCCGGTTTGAGGGAGTTGCTATTCGACGTGCTCGGCAAGGACGGTCAGGCCCTCGTCGCCGACCTCGGCGAAGCCGCCCTGGATGCGGATTTCCTCAGGAGCGGCACCTTCGCTCTTGTAGATCGTCAGGGCGCCGTCGCGGATAGTGGACATGACCGGCGAATGGCCTTCGAGCACGCCGAAATCGCCCTCGGAGCCGGGGACGACGACCATGTAGACGTCCTCGGAACGGACCAGCCTGGCGGGAGTGACGAGTTCGAAGTGCAGTGCCATCTTAATTCTCCCCCTCCGCGAAGCCGGAGGGTCTCCAAACTCCCCTCCCGCTTGCGGAAGGGGCCGGGGGAGGGCTTGTTATTCCAGGAGAAGGTCGCCCAACAGGCCCTCTCCTAGCCCCTCCCGCAAGCGGGAGGGGAATTAAAGGTGCGCCGGCCCTTGCGGGCGGCGCGTCCTTATCAAGCCTCTTCGGCCAGCTTCTTGGCCTTCTCGATCACCTCGTCGATGCCGCCGACCATGTAGAAGGCTGCTTCGGGCAGGTGATCGTATTCGCCATCCACCACGGCCTTGAACGACTTCACGGTGTCCTCGATCTGGACGAACTTGCCGGGAATGCCGGTGAAGACCTCGGCCACGTGGAACGGCTGAGAGAGGAACTTCTGGATCTTGCGCGCGCGGGCGACGGTGAGCTTATCTTCTTCCGAAAGCTCGTCCATGCCGAGAATGGCGATGATGTCCTGAAGCGACTTGTACTTCTGCAGCGTTTCCTGAACGCGGCGCGAAGTCTCGTAGTGCTCCTGGCCGACAACGCGCGGTTCGAGCACGCGGCTGGTGGAGTCGAGCGGGTCGACCGCCGGGTAGATGCCCAGCTCCGAAATGGCGCGGTTCAAAGTGGTGGTCGCGTCGAGGTGGGCGAAAGAGGTCGCCGGCGCCGGGTCGGTAAGGTCGTCCGCGGGGACGTAGATTGCCTGGACCGAGGTGATCGAGCCCTTGGTGGTCGAGGTGATGCGTTCCTGCAGCGCGCCCATGTCGGTCGCCAGGGTCGGCTGGTAGCCCACGGCCGAAGGAATACGGCCGAGCAGCGCCGACACTTCCGAGCCCGCCTGGGTGAAGCGGAAGATGTTGTCGACGAAGAA
>CAZVWP010000088.1:0-11216 GCA_964630805.1 uncultured Novosphingobium sp.
TCCACCACAATCGCACGGTTTCGTGGCAAAGGTCGATACCGCGCTCAAACAGCAGGTCCTCGACATTCCGCAGCGACAACGGAAAGCGCACATACATCATCACCACAAGCCGGATCACTTCGGGTGAAGAGTGGAAATACCGGAACGGGTTGGCTGGCTTTCGAGGACGGGGCATGCCCCTGGCCTACCCCCGACACGCCCCATTCGCCAGCCGGTGCAATCCCTTTGACACCACCCCCCCAAACGACAAAGGCCGAGGCTTGCGCCCCGGCCTGTCTAACGAGTTAACCCCGCTAGGATGATGGGAGCGATATAGCGACAGCTTTCCTAAGGATCAACTACCAGTCGACGGGAAATGTTGTCCATCCGCGTGCGGAGGCATTCGTCCGCAAGCAAGCGCACTATCGGGGAGCGGTTATGGGAACTAAGCGCCTTGGCGGAAAATTATCCAACACAATCAAGGAACGGTGGCGGAGACGGAGGGATTCGAACCCTCGGTACCGGATTTACCAGTACGACGGTTTAGCAAACCGTTGGTTTCAGCCACTCACCCACGTCTCCGGATCGCAGCGGCGCGCGGGTGCCTATAGCGAGGGAGATATGGGGCGGCAAGGGCGCTTTGACGGATTGTCTGTCCTTGTCGCCATGCGGGCCGACAAGGGGCCGAAATGAGACCAAATTCGTGGGAAATCCGCCGTTAACGTTTCCATGGTTAAGTCTACGGATGCCGCCAGAGGACCAAGCCCACCTGGAAAACAGCGTCGGTCGCCGCACCGATGCGCGCCTGCGCCTGATGCTCCCGGCAACTCTGCGCCTGCCTGTCGCCAAGGAAAGTTGCTGGCTGCAAAACATTTCCCGCAGCGGCGCGCTTGTCAGGGTCGAGGATGTTCCGGCTGTCGGCAGCACGGCAATCTTCAGCCTCATGGACCTTTCGCTGTGGTGCACGGTGGTCTGGGCCGAAGACAAATGGTGCGGCCTGCGATTCGACGAGCCCTTGCCGAACGAAGCCGTCGTCAGGTTCCGCTCGGTCTTCGACAATTACCCGGAGCATGAAGAGGCGCATAACCAGCGCATCGCCAAGTCCTGGGTGGCGGGCGAAATCTAGAGTGCGGCTCTAGCGGGCCTGCGCCAGCCCGGCGCCCGGCGGCCTGAACGCATAATCCGACACCGGCGGCTGCTGAATCCGGTTCGCATCGATGGCCAGCCATTCCGGCTTGCGGTTGAGCCGGGCATTGAACAGGGTGTTGAAGCTGTGCGGATCGCCTTGTGCGCCCGTGAGCGGCTGGCCATAGACCTTGCTTGCCGGACCCAGATCGTAACCCATTAGCACCAGAAGGCTGGGGAAGATCATGTAGTGGCTATAGCGGTTGCGGCCGCCGGCAAGGTTGCGGCTCCAGTCGATGCCGGAAGCGCCGGCGCCCTCGATCACCAGCAGCGGCACCGCGCCCTCTTCCGGCGCCGGATCCGCGCTGCAATGGGTGAAGGTCCCGGGATTGCCGCGCTCATGCAGGTTCTGGCCGTGGTCCGAGGTGTAGATGAGAGTCGCCCCGGCGAGGTCCGCGCGAGTCAGCAGGCGCTCGAAGAAGGCGCCCACGTTCCACAACAGGGTGTTTCGATAGGCATTGCGATAACGCCGCCAGTCCTCGGCGCTTCCGCCGAACCCGTCGCGGCTGCCGGTGTCGGTGATGTCGCTCATGCCGCCGCGCGGCAGCGCCGGGCGGTAGGCCATGTAGGCATCGGGATACTTGTCGTGGACCGGGAAATGCCCGCCCACCTTGTTGACCAGGATGAACTTCGGCGCGGGATCGGCCAGCTCCCGGATCAGGGCATCGGCCGCGGCCATGTCGCGCTGCACCACCGGAACACCATCGAATTGCACGAAGCGGTCGACCTGGCGGCGCTCTTCCCCGGTCATCAGGTTCTGCAGCGCCCCGCCGGTGCGCTGGGCATCGATGTAGACGGTTTGCAGCCCCGCCTTGCGGGCATAGGCCCAGATTGGCGGCATGGTGGCGTTGATCCGCTGGTAATCGGCACGGGTGCCGCCGTGCCGCAGGGTGACATTGGTGCCGACGCTGCAATTGGTGATCGAGGCGGCGAGGCCGAAATTATGGATGCCGATCCCGGGCCAGGCGCGCGACAGGGGGGTGGGAACGCCCTGGGGCGAATTGATGTCGAGATATTGGCCGGCAATGCTCTCGTCGACGATGAGGACGATGTGGCGGCTCAGCGGCCGGCGAGCCAGGGGCAGTGTCACCGGCCGGCGCGGGCCGAGGTGGCCTGTCGCATCCTCATAGCCGGCAAGGGCAAGGTAGGCGATCGGGGTAAAGCTTCGCGGCAGGCCGCGCGCACCCTCGCCGCCGCGCATGAACAGGATGCCCGCCAGGGCCGCCACGCCCGCCAGGGGTGCCAAGGCCGTCATCCATCCGCGCATGGGCAACCGCCGCCGCGGGGCTGTCCCGAAGGCGACCAGCAAGAGCAGCGCGCCCGGCAGTCCGGCGATGAAGGCCGCCCGGTTCTGCGCCAGTGCGTCCCCTGCGAATGCGGCCGAGTTCATCAGGTTGATGAAGGCGTCATAGGACATGAACTGCGTCGTGACGCCCTCGAACACCTTCATGTAATAGGCGGAGCCCGCCAGCAGCAGGGCCATGGCCCAGCGCAGCAGCGCCAGGGGAATATAGGCAGCCGAAAGCAGGGCGGACCAGAGCAGCGCGAGCAGCACAAGGTAGCTGCCGACTGTGGCCAGGCCTTCGAGGCCGGCGAAGCGTTCGACCATCGCCGGGATCGCCGCAACGACGCAGCCCGCAAGCAGGGCTTCCTTGCGGTGATGCAACAGGCGTTGAAGTACCCTCATCGTTCCGCCCTGCATTGGCCTCATGCTTCCGGAAACCGGATTGCATAGGCACAACCGGTAAATTTCCAATTTACCCATTTTGCCGCAGGTCCAGCCCATGCGCCCATGAGCGGGGCGCGGCGGCTAGCAGGCCCTCAGGGCAAGCCGGGCAACCTGGGGGGCGGAAGGCTCGTCTCCGCGGCTGGTGCCGTCAGTCGGATGCGAAACGCTCTCCGTTTGGCCAGACCCCCAAAAGGACGGTGTTCCTCAGTCGACAAGTGGAAATATCGGAACGGGTTGGCCGGTTTTCGAAGACGAGGCATGCCCCCGCCTTACCCTGAACAAAACCTCATCGCCATCCGGTGCAACCCCTCTGACAGTGCCCTGCCGGTCCTTCAGCTGAGGTCCGTAAAGACAGCAGTGACGAATAGGCGAGTCGGTTCTTTGCGCGCAATGGATCGCCCGCACCACGTGCACTTGCTTTCAGAAGGTTGTCGTCAAGCCCAATTCAACGCGATTGCGGCCGTAGCTGTAGAGCGGAATGGTGCTGCGCTGGCGGGTAAAGGTGTAGGTCAGGCGCGGCGTGAAGCGCGACAGGACGATGTGCCGGTTGAGCAGGTTGACCGTCACTCCCGGCGCCAATTCAACGCGCCGCTTGCCGAACGATGGCAGTGGTTCATCATAGCTGGCGAAAGAAAGCGATGCTTCGGCATAGGCGGAAAAGCCGGCGGGCAGGTCGCGGAAATAGCCGGCTGCCAGATAGCCGCTCCAGTAGGCAAAGCCGGCGTTCCGGGCATTCTGGCGGCTGACGCCTGCCTTGGCGGTTGCGCCGCTGAAGGGCGTCAGCGAGTAGACCATGGTTTCGCCCAGCGAGGCGAGCGTTCCGTTCATGTGCGGGGCCTGGCTGTAATCGACGGACTGCACGGAAATGTCCGTGGTCAGGCTCAGATGGGGCTTGGCATAATAGGTGACCGCCAACCGCCCGCCGATCGCAGCGTTATAGGGCCGGGCGCCATACCAGCCCCAGGCGAACACGCTCGGCCTTGGGGTGATCGATCAGGATAGCGCGGAATATGCGGACTGCCCGGCGCGGTTCCTTCTTCTCCATCGCCACCAATCCCGACAGGAATTGTAGCTGCGGGTTCTTCGGTTGCTCGCGCAGCAATGGCGCGAGGATTCCCTCGGCTTCGACGATCCTGCGCTGCTGCAGCAGGGCGCCGATCACCGCATCCAGCGGCAACGGCTCGTCAACACCGGCGGCCGGCGTAGCTGTCTGCTCCGCCCGCAGCGGACCGGAGCAGAGCAGCAATGCCAGCGCGCCGGCGAAACAGCTTCGGATCACTGCTTTCCGACGATGAAACCGTTCGCGCAGTTCGTGCCGTCATGCACGCTCCAGTTCGCGCCGAATTCCTGCGCGGTGGTGCCGAAGAGCTGGCCATTGAGGCCCCCGGTCGCACCCGTGGTGATCGCGAAGTTTGTTCCCGGACTGCCGGTGACGGTGGTCGTTCCGCTGAAGGCGGTCGTCCCGCTGGTGATATTGCCCGAGAACGAGAGCCCGTTCCAGGTCTGCAACGGCGACGAATTCAACGGGAAGGGGTTGGCGGTGATGGACGAGGCCGTTCCGGTTATCCCTCCCGTTGCCCAGTTCGCGACCAGCTGGACCGATCCGAGCAGCTGGGCAACCAGCGGCGCCGTTCCGCTGGGCTTGTAGGCAAAGCCCTCCAGAAATCCGTTGCAAGTGGCCAATCCCGAGGTGGGCTTGCCCCCAAGCGGCGTCTCGAAACCCGAAACATAGGTTCCGCTGTTCAGCGGAACCCCGCCCGAAGTGGCGATGGCCCAGCCGCCATAGGCGGTCCAGCTGAAGTCGGTGGTGCTGTTGAACCTCGTTTCGATGCGGACTGTCAGCACGCGCCCGTCGGCCAGCGTGACCTGCCGGACATCGGTGCCGTTGACTGTCGTCGGAGCCAGGGGAAGCGTCAGGTTGGTCACTCCCAGGTCGCTGTTGCCCAGCGCCATGTTCAGCGCCGTCGGTCCGGAAGCGCCCCAGGCGACCTGAATCGTGCCGCCGCCGGCATCGGTGGTCGCATCCGAAAGGTTTTTCGTGGGAGAGGTGGAATTGACGCGTGTGCTTTGCAGCATGCGGAATGTCGTCGTTCCCGAAGTCGGCGGAGTATTGAAGTTACCCCCGCTCGTTGCCGTTGCCCGGTCGAGACCGAGCCGACCGTTGCCGGGGCAAAAGTGCCGATGACCGCGGTCGGGGTGGGTGACGGGGTCGGAGAAGGCGTCGGGGACGGCGTCGGGGAAGGTGACGCCGACAGCACCGCGATGTTTGTCAGAGTGGACACCGAAGTCGCGCTCGAAGTGCTTATGGTCAATCACCTGATAGACTTGCCGCTAACCCCGCTGCGGCGCAGGATCGCGCCTTTCGCAATGCTCGGCAATCGCCGCACCGACTGTGCCGGCTACTTCGGCGTCAGCGAGGAGGCGATGAAGAAGCACTTGCGCACCATCTTCGAAGTTACCGGAACGGCCAACTGGGCCGGAATGGTAGCAAACCACGCCAAAGCAGTCATTTGGCGGGCTGCAAAACCGCCTCGAACCCGGAAATCGGTTCTGCCTCAAATTTGTCCACGCCACCCGGATGCTACCGCATCCCCACCCACTCGAACACCTTTGGCTCGCCATACTCGGCGGTGACCTGCAGGCCGTACTTGTCGACCAGCCAGCCATCGCCGCTGCGGAACAACTCGTAGGTGTAATAGCCGTAGAGGAAGCAGGCATGGTCCTGCCCCTCGCGCTTCAGGAAGTGGCCAGCGTGCATGTAGGAGACGCAGGTCGCGCGGTCGCCGGCAAAGCTGTGGCGGTGGTTGGAGGAGATGTGCTGGGTCGCATCGAAGGCCTCGACGCCGCGGCTGATATCGATCAGCTCCTCGCGCGTGACCTCGCGGTAGAGGCTGGGGTGGAAGCTGCGGAAGTCGAGGAACAGCTTGTCGGCGAAGATCGAGCCGAACAGGTCCCAGTCGCGCATATCGACGCCGGTGGCATAGGTATTGAGCACGTCGCTCACCGCCGCCCGGTCGATCAGGCGCTGCACTGCCATTTCGTCGATCATAGTCCTCTCCTCTCCCTTGCGCATTGGTCTTGCCTAAAGCATGCCACCCCGAGCATGCCACTGGCACGCGAGGAGTGAAAGAGCATGGCCGACAGCGAAGGCAGACCAAGCCCCGAGGAAATCGTCCTTTACGAGAAGGACCCGGCGACCAAGATCGCCACGATCACCCTCAACCGCCCGGGTTTCCTCAACGCGCCCACCATCGCCGCACGCCAGCGCTATGCCGACCTGGTGCTGCGCGCCAATGTCGACGATGACGTCAAGGTGCTGGTGATCCGCGGCGTCGGCGAGCACTTTGGCAGCGGCGCCGACCTTCCCGAGATGGCCGGCATGTTCAATGGCGACGACGACTATTCGCCGCTGCCAGAATTCCGCATCGGCGAGGACGAGGGGGTGAAGTACCCGCCGCGCGATTCCTATCGCTACATCGCCAACGTCACCAACCTCTATGCCGACGCCCGCTTCGGCCTGCGCAGCCTGCAGGACTTCAAGAAGGTCTCCATCGTCGAGGCCAAGGGCTATTGCTATGGCTGGCATTTCTACCAGGCCGCCGATGCCGACATCGTCATCTCCAGCGACGAGAGCCTCTTCGGCCATTCCGCCTTCCGCTATGTCGGCTGGGCAGCGCGGCAGTGGCAGTGGGCGACGATGATGGGCATCCGCCCCTTCATGGAAATGGTCTTCACCGGCCGGCCCTTCACAGCGCAGGAGATGAAGGACCTGCACTTCGTCAACTCGGTGGTCCCGCGCGAAAGCCTCGAGGCCGAGACGATGAAATATGCCCTCGCCTGCGCCCGCAACCGGCCGACCGACACCATCGTCATGCAGAAGACCTTCTTCGAGGTGTTCAAGCAGCAGCAGGGCGAATACATGGGCTCGATCCTGTCCGGCTGGCTGGAAGGCATGCTGCCGCTGGTCAAGGAAGAGGAAGGCCAGATCGCCGTCGATGGCGACACGTTCGAGAAGGGCCTCGCCGCCGCGGTGAAGGACAACGACAGCAAGTTCCCGCCCGAATGGCGCCTGTCCTACAAGGGCCGCGCCGCGAAGGAATAGCAGGACAGGCTCGAAGGATGAGCGCCCAGCCCGCCGACCTCAAGCCCCCCCGCAGCACGCGCTGGCTGGTCGGCGCGCTGGTCTTCATGATCCATGTTTCGGTAGTGCTCGGGCTGATCCAGGTCTTCGCGCCCGAATTCACCGCATCGATCGCCAGGCAGGTGCTTTCGGACGTCACGGTGACGGTGGTCGCGCCAAGTCCCACTCCGCCGCCGCCCAAGCAAGAGCAAGAGGCGGGCGCAGCGGGGGAAGAGGGCAAGCATGCCATCCCGCGCGAGGCGGCAGCGCCCAAGCCCCTGATCCCCCTCGCCACCCAGGCCGCGCCGCCGGTTGCCGCCAACGGCGCCGCCAACACCTCCGGCGCTCGCGACCAGGGCACGGGGACCGGTGCCGGCGGCCAGGGCAGCGGCACCGGGGCGGGCGGTAGCGGCAGCGGCCAGGGCGGCGGGCTGGCGCGCAGATTCGTGCAGATCGCCGGAACCATCGATTCCGCCAAGGATTACCCCAAGCAGACGCGCGACCTGCGGATCGGCAAGTCCGTGCTGATCGTCTTTACCGTGGGGACCGACGGGCGGGTCCACAATTGCCGGGTGCGCGAACCCAGCGGAGATGCCGAGAGCGATGCAATCACCTGCCGGCTTGCCGAGGAACGCTTCCGTTTCCGCCCCTCGCTCGACGACCAGGGCAACCCCGTCGAGGCCCTCTATGGCTGGCGGCAACGCTGGTTTTACAACTCGCCGCAGAAATAGCTGCAAATTAACCATGGCACGGCTAACGAAGCGCGCATGACCCAGATCGTCCCCGTCATCCTGTGCGGCGGCAGCGGCACGCGGCTTTGGCCGAAGAGCCGCGCCGGCAAGCCCAAGCCCTTCCTGCCGCTGGTCGGTGACAGCACCCTGTTCGAGGAAACGCTGTCGCGCTGCGCCAGCTTCGATGCCCCGGTGGTGGTCACCGGCGTCGCCCACCTCGCGCTGGTGGAAGAGCAGTTGGGCCAGGGCAGCAAGGCGCAGATCGTGGTCGAGCCCGCGGCCAAGAACACCGCGTCCGCCATTGCCCTTGCCGCGCTGCGGCTGCCGGCGGACGCCGTCATGCTGGTCTGCCCGAGCGACCACCACATCGGCAACAAGGCCGCCTTTGCAAAGACCGCCAAGGCGGCGGCGGACCTTGCCAGCCAGGGCTGGCTGGTCAGCTTCGGCATCGAGGCGACGGCACCCGAAACCGGCTTCGGCTATCTCAAGCGCGGCGAGGCCATCGGCGAGCTCGGATTCCAGACGACCCAGTTCGTCGAAAAGCCCGATCTTGAACGCGCCAAGGCCTTCCTCGCCGATGGTGGCTATGCCTGGAACGGCGGCATCTTCGCCTTCCCGGTCGGCATGTTCCTGTCCGAACTGGCCCGCCACCGCCCGGCCATTGCCAGCGCCTGCGCCGCCGCCGTGGAACAGGGCCACGCGGATGGCCGCCGCTTCCATCCCGACGCCCGCGCCTTCGCGACAATCGCCGGCGAATCGGTCGACTACGCCGTGATGGAAAACACCGCGCGCGCCGCCATGGTGCCCGCCATGTTCAACTGGTCGGACATCGGCAACTGGGAGGCGCTGCACCAGGCGCGCGACAAGGACGGCGAGGGCAACAGCGTCATCGGCCAGGCCGAGCTGGTCGATTGCCGCAATGTGCTGGTGGAAAGCGACGGACCGCGCGTCTCGGTGATCGGGCTGGAGGACGTGATCGTGGTCGTCGATGGCGACGAAGTGCTGGTGACCACCGCCGCCGGTGCCCAGAAGGTCGGCAAGCTATCGGGTGCGGCCAACCAGTGAGCCCCAGCCAGTGAGCCCCAACCAGTGAGCTTTGCCCGGTGACCGCCCTGCTGCCCACCCGCATGGTCGAAAAGCCATGGGGCAAGGACCTTCTCCCCGCGCCCTTCACCGCGCCCGAAGGCCAGCGCATCGGCGAGATCTGGTTCGAACCGCCGCGCTCCTTCGCCCAGCTGCTCATCAAGTACATCTTCACCAGCGAGGCGCTGTCGGTGCAGGTCCACCCTTCCGAGGCGCAGTTGCCGGGGCACGGCAAGGAGGAATGCTGGCTGGTAGTGGATGCCGAGCCTGGTGCGGCGCTGGGGATCGGCTTCAAGGAGCCGATCGGCCGGGATTCCATGCGCGCCGCCGCGCTCGACGGCAGCATCGAGCAGCTGCTCGACTGGCATCCGGTGAAGGCGGGCGACTTCTTCTATATTCCAGCCAACACCGTCCACGCCATCGGCGCGGGCGTCAGCCTGATCGAAGTGCAGCAGAACAGCGACGTCACCTACCGGCTCTACGACTATGGCCGCCCGCGCGAGTTGCACCTCGACGAGGGAATGGCCGTGGTGCTCGGCGAAGCCCACCACGCCTCGCATCGCCTGCATCTGCCTGACACGGGCAACTGCACCCTGGCCGATGGTCCGTGGTTCCGGCTCGACCGCGCGGATGGAGAGATTGCGCCGGCCACCTCGACACGCTTCGGCAACCATCCCCTGCTGGTGATCCCCATTTCCGGCGCGGCGCGCATCTCAGGCGAAGCCGTGGCTCCCGGCCAGTGCGGCTTCGCGCCCTCGCTGGCCGATGTCGAAATCGACGGCCCTGTGCTGTTTGCCCAGCCCTGTACCCCTTGATCGTGTCGCCAGTCCCCGGCAAACCGGAACGACGCAATCGGAGATCAGAATTGGCCACCAACCACCCCGTCCCCGCCGAATGGGCCGCCAAGGCCTATGTCGATGCCAAGGGCTATGCCGAGAAATACCGCCGCTCCATTGAGGAGCCGGAAGCGTTCTGGCGCGAGGAATCGGGGAGGATCGACTGGATCAAGCCGTGGACGCAGCTTTCCAGGTGCTCTTACAACGAAGCGGACTTTGGCATCGAATGGTTCGCCGACGGCACGCTCAACGTTTCGGCCAACTGCCTTGACCGCCACCTCGACAAGCATGGCGATGTGGTCGCGATCATCTGGGAAGGCGACGATCCCGAACAGCAACGCAAGCTGACCTACCGCGAGCTGCACGAGGAAGTCTGCCGCATGGCCAATGCGCTGAAGGCGCTGGGCGCCGGGCGGGGCGAGCGGATCACCATCTACATGCCGATGATCCCCGAGGCGGCGGTGGCCATGCTGGCCTGTTCGCGGATCGGCGCGATCCATTCGGTGGTGTTCGGCGGCTTCTCGCCCGAGGCGCTGGCCGGCCGCATCCAGGACTGCGATAGCAGGCTGGTCATCACTGCCGACGGCGGCATGCGCGGCGGCAAGCTGGTGCCGCTCAAGGCCAATGTCGATGCGGCACTGGACCACTGCACATCGGTCGAGGCCGTCCTCACCGTGCGCCACACCGGCTGCGACGTGACCATGAAGGCCGGGCGCGACCACTGGTGGCACGACCGGCGTGAAAAGGATTCGGACCATTGCCAGCCCGAGGAAATGGGCGCGGAAGACCCGCTGTTCATCCTTTACACCTCCGGCAGCACCGGCAAGCCCAAGGGCGTGCTCCACACCAGCGGCGGCTACCTGACCTGGGCAGCGATGACGCACCGCTACGTCTTCGACTACCGCCCTGGAGACATCTACTGGTGCGCGGCGGACGTGGGCTGGGTCACCGGCCACTCCTATGTCGTCTATGGCCCGCTCGCCAATGGCGCGACCATGGTCATGTTCGAGGGCGTGCCCAACTGGCCCGACCACTCGCGCTTCTGGCAGATCGTCGACCGCCACAAGGTCAACATCTTCTACGGCGCCCCCACGGCCCTGCGCGCCCTGATGCGTGAGGGTGACGACTGGGTGAAGCGCACTCGCCGCACGTCCTTGCGCCTGCTCGGCACGGTTGGCGAGCCGATCAATCCGGAAGCCTGGGAATGGTACTGGCGGGTTGTCGGCGAAGGCCGCTGCCCGATCGTCGATACCTGGTGGCAGACCGAAACCGGCGCAGCGATGATCACCGGCATGCCGGGGGCCATCGACATGAAGCCGGGCTCCGCCTCGCTGCCGATGTTCGGCGTGGTGCCGCAGGTGGTCGATGCCGAGGGCAAGATCCTGGAGGGGGCCACGGAAGGCAACCTGTGCATCACCCAGTCCTGGCCCGGCCAGATGCGCACCGTCTGGGGCGACCATGAGCGCTTCTTCCAGACCTATTTCACCACCTACCCCGGCAAGTACTTCACCGGCGACGGCTGCCGCCGCGACGAGGACGGCTATTACTGGATC
>CAZVWP010000089.1:0-10979 GCA_964630805.1 uncultured Novosphingobium sp.
AGCCGAAGCTGGGAAAGGCCTGGGCATGCCGGCCTTCGAGGAAGGCGGCGACGGAGAGCATTTCCGCGGCGGAAACGACGCCCTGTCCGCCGCGGCCGTGGATGCGCACCTGGAACATGTTGCCTCCTTGCAGGGTCGATGACGGGAATTATGAGCGGGACGAGCGGAGCCGGCAATCGTGGCCAACCCGCGACCAATCACAGTGCGCCACCGGAAAAGAAAGGAGCCGGATGCCGCCATCCAACCCCTTGAATTTCTTGCCGGGCTGTGTCGGGCTCATGCCGCTGACCCTGCCGGGCGAAAAAACCCGTGTTTACAGCGGACGGGAATCGAGGAAAAATCTCCGGACACATGACAATCGTGAGGAGGATCGACATGAACGCGAGGCGGCTATTGCAACTCTTGTCCGTGATGGCCACGGTGCTTGCGGTCGGTGCATGCGGCAACCTGCAAACTCCTCCAACAGATCCCGCGACCATCGGCAAAGCCTCCTTGTATCCCAGCCTGATGCGCGGGTATCTCGACAATGACCGGCTGCCTGACAGCCTGGCGCTTTTGCCTGCACCTCCCCAGCCGGGATCGGTTGCGTTCAACGGGGACGAGCAGGCTTATGCGGACACCCGCTCGCTGGTCAATCAACCGCGCGGCGAGCTTGCCCGCCGTGATGCGCACCTCAAGTTCCCTGATGCGACCGAAGCTTTCCACTGTGCCATGGGATTCGCTGTCGATGGCGCAGCCATGCCGCATTTGCAGACCCTGATGCGGCGCGTCATGGCGGACTCCGCCCTATCCACTTTCAAGGCCAAGGATCACTACAAGAGGGTCCGGCCGTTCATCTACAACAAGCAGGCCAGCTGCACGCCGAACGAAGATGCCTCGCTGGCGAAAAACGGCTCCTATCCATCCGGACACGCCGCGCTGGGCTGGGCCTGGGCGCTCGTGCTCGCGGAGCTCATGCCGGAACGCGCGAACGCGCTGTTCCAGCGCGCTTTCGACTATGGCCGGAGCCGTGTCATTTGCGGGGCGCATTGGCAAAGCGACATTGATGCGGGGCGCCTGATGGGTGCCGCCTCCGTTGCGGTCCTGCACACCGATCCGGCTTTCCGCGCGCAAATGGAACTGGCCGGGGCGGAGATTGCGGCTATGCAGCGCCAAACCCTCTCACCACCCAAATCCTGTGAATTGGAGAACCAGGTTTCGCGCGACCCGGCGAGGCCGCCCCGCCAGTAATCGGACGAGCGGAAAAGGGGCCAATCGGGGCAGGCAGCAGGACGAGCTGAAATTGCCCACGTTTCCCAATGGCAGGAAAAGCAAAGGGCTTGGGATTGCTCCCAAGCCCTTGCCTTGTATTCCTTGGTAGGCCGTGGCGGATTCGAACCGCCGACCAACGGATTAAAAGTGTTGGCCGGCTTCGAGCCAAATCAACTGACTGTCTCGACAGCATTCCACTAACTCAAGTTCGCTTGCTGCCCGGAAAGCCTTGTCTGGCGCGGGGCGCTTTCGGATTGTAGAAGGCTGGCCGTCGTTAGACACCCCTCTCCCGCCGGGCTATCATTCGCCATACGGTTATCGGGGGAACGGATCATGACCACATCTGCCACACTTTCTCAGACTGACCAGCGACGCCTGGACCGGCTTGCCAAGGCTGCCGGCCGCACCCCGCAACAGGCGCTGCGGTACGTGCTGCGGGACGGTTTCGAGGCCACCGAGCGCACTGTCAGGCTGGTTTCTGCTCGCATGAAAAAGGGGCGGACGATTCCGCACGAAGAAGTCAAACAACGACTCGATGCGTTGATCGCTGCCCATGGTCGGAAGAAGAAAAAAGCGGCTTGAGTGGCACGAAGACGCGCTCGATGAGCTGGCCGAGGTTCTGGCGTGGTACGAGGAGCTGAATCCTGCCGCGGCCAGGCGCATGAAGTCCGCCATCTTGGCTACAGCGTCTTCCCTGGTTGCGGAGCCGGTATCGGTTCCGGGCCGCCCCGGGATCCTCGCCGGCACTCGGGAGCTTCCAGTGGGGCATCGTGTTCCATTCACGCTCGTTTTTGTTCGCCTTGAGCAGACCGGCGACTGCACGATCTACCATTGCCTGCACCAGGCGAGAGAGTACTTCAACCGATAGTTGTACAGCGAAGACCATGGGAGTTGAACGCGAGCCCAATATCGTGATCGAGGAGTCGGGCGGTGAGTATCCGTTCGAAGCCTATGGAATGGTCGGGGACAAGGGGTTCTACCTGCGTGACAGGAGTGGGCTCGAAGTCCACATCGGCACGCCGAACCCTGCTGCCCCCACAGGGATTGACGTTCAGTTTTCCTGGTACGGCGAATGGCATACCGAAGCCGCGATCAAGGATGCTATTTCACGGGCCTTCAGTGACTTTCTGCGAGAGGGGGCAACCCGACCCCACCGATAAGACGTTTGCGGTCATTGCCAAGCGCCATGAGCGCGAGATCTTGCCTCTGAAGGCGTACCGCACCCAGAAGGGCAACACTGCCGAGCTGGCGAACCTCCTGGCCGTTTTCGGAGCGATGCCCATCGACGATATACGCCCGGCGGATGTGCGCCGCTATCTAGATCTGCGGGGCGAAACCGCGAAGACCCGGGCCAACCGGGAAAAGGCCCTGCTCTCCCACATCTTCAACCAGGCGCGCGCATGGGGTTACACGGATGCGCCCAATCCGTGCGCGGGCGCGAAGGGCTACAAGGAGGTTGGCCGGGATCGCTATGTGACCGATGCCGAGTTCGAGGCCGTGTACAAGGCCGCGCACTACACGGTGCAAGATGCGATGGATATTGCCCTGCTGACAGGCCAGCGGCCGGCGGACATCCTGAAGCTCACCCGGGGCGACATCGAGGGCGGTGCGCTTCACTTCCGGCAGAACAAGATCGGTCATCGCCTGGCCGTCGAGATAGCCGGTGAGTTGGCTGGCGTGCTGGATCGCGTTCTGACCCGACCGGCCAAGGTGCAAGGCCGCTACCTCATCCAGGACGAAAACGGCCAGCCCATCACGTACTGGATGCTGCGCGGCCGCTTCGATGCAGCCAGGGCAGCCGCCGGGGTCAATTTCCAGTTCCGAGACATCCGCGCCAAGACGGCCACGGAGGCGAGCGCCGAGGGTGGCATGGACCGCGCCCAGCGCCTCCTGGGGCACAAGAACGTCGCCATGACGCATGTGTATGTGCGGGCCAGGAAGGGCGAGCGCGTGAAGCCGCTACGCTGAGAATTGTAGAAGTGTCGGCCGGATTGTAGAAAAGGGGTTGGCCGCGAAAGCAACCAACCCCTTGATTTCGGTGGTAGGCCGTGGCGGATTCGAACCGCCGACCAACGGATTAAAAGTCCGCTGCTCTACCAGCTGAGCTAACGACCCCCGAAAGAGCCGCGCATTATAGAAGCCGGCCTGAATGGTGTCAATTTTTCAGGCGCTCTTTTCTGGTGTCCTACGCTTCCCGCATCATGCGCCAGTACTGGATCTTCATGGTCGTTGCGGCACCGGCGACGATGGCGAAGAAGGTCAGGAAGGATCCCATCGCCAGGGTCGACACGCCGGTGATGGCCTGGCCGATGGTGCAGCCCATCGACAGCACGCCGCCGATGCCCATCAGCGCCGCGCCGATGGCATGGTTGAGGAAGTCGCCGCCGGTGGCGAACCACTCGAAGCGGAAATTGCCGCTGAGAAGGGCGTAGAGGAAGGAGCCGAGGATGACGCCGGCCAGCGCGGTGACGCCGAAATTGATGAGGGCGAAATTGCCCGGGCTCATCAGGTAGCGCACGCTGTCGCCCATCGGGCTGATGAAAGTGAAGGACTGCACCTCGACGCGGCTTGGCACGCTGTCGGCCATCTCCGCCCATTCCTTCCAGGCGACGCCCATCGGGCCGGCGGTAAGATACCAGCCGATCACCACGGCGAGGCCGATCACCAGGCCGGCGAGAATGTTGTCGAAGCTGCCGCGGAACTCCTTCGAGGCGAAGGCGAGGCCGGCCAGCGCCAGGCCGATCACGGCGCCGGTGGCGATCTGTGGTGCGGCGCCGGCGCCGAAGAATTCGCTCACCGCCTGGCTTTGCATGCCCGACTTGCCGAGATCGACGGTGGTGGCGGCGATCCAGGAATTGAAGACCTGGGCGTAAAACTCGGTCCACAGCATGAGGTAGGCGCAGATCGCGGCGATGACCAGCACGACCAGCGACTTCAGGTTGCCACCGCCGATGCGCACCAGGGTCTTGTTGCCGCAGCCCGAGCCGAGCGTCATGCCGACGCCGAACATCAGGCCGCCGAGCAGGTAGCGCAGCCAGGCGAAGTTCGGCGTGCGATAGGGCGGGAAGGTGCTGTTGCCGATGCTGGCGAGGCCCATGCCGGCCATGGCGGCCACCCCGAGCATGGCCACGGCCATGGCCAGCAGCCAGGCGCGCAGCCGCCCGGTGTCGCCCATGTTCACCCAGTCGGAGACGGCGCCCATGGTGCAGAAGTTGGTCTTGTTCGCCACGGCGCCCATGACGATGGCGACGACGAAGACCGTTGTCAGCACCTGGTTGTGAATTGTGAATTCCATGCGTCCTCCTCGAGGTGTGCTCGCTTGTATTACGGCACGGTCAGCGGATTCTAAAGAAACCGCCGTTGCCGTGGATTAGTCTTGTTTCACGCCGTATAACCGGGGTGAATTTTAGCTCTCAAGCAGTGATGTAGCGCGTCGGATCGGGCAGTCCGGCCGCAACGAAGCCGGCACGGCGCAGCCGGCAGGAGTCGCAAAGACCGCAGGCGGCGCCGGCGGCGTCGGCCTGGTAGCAGGAGACGGTGAGGGCGTAATCCACGCCGAGCGCCGTGCCGCGGCGGATGATGTCGGCCTTGGAAAGGGCGATCAGCGGGGCGTGGATGGCGAGACGGGCACCCTCGACGGCGGCCTTGGTGGCGAGATTGGCCATCGCCTCGAAGGCGGCGATGTATTCCGGCCGGCAGTCGGGGTAACCGGAGTAGTCGACGGCATTCACGCCGACGAAGATGTCCCGGGCGCCGAGCACCTCGGCCCAGGCCAGGGCGAGCGACAGCATGACCGTGTTGCGTGCCGGCACGTAGGTGGCGGGGATGCCCGCCTGCACGCCCTGCATCGGCACGTCGATGCTGCGGTCGGTCAGCGCCGAGCCGCCGAACTGGGCAAGGTCGACATCGACGACGCGGTGCTCGCGGGCGCCCAGCGCCGCGGCGACGCGCGCGGCCGCCGCCAGTTCTGCGGCGTGGCGCTGGCCGTAGGCCACCGACAGGGTGTAGCAGGCATGGCCTTCGCTGCGGGCGATGGCCAGGGTGGTGGCCGAATCGAGGCCGCCCGAGAGCAGCGCCACCGCGCGCCTTTCGCTCATGCCTTCTATCTCCCCCGTTCCAAACCCCAGATGAGCTTGTGCAGTTGCAGTTGCACCCGCACCGGCAGCTGGTCGCGCAGCACCCATTCGGCCAGCTGCTTCGCATCGAGTTTTCCCGCCACCGGCGAGAGCAGCACCGGGCAGAGAGCGTCCAGTCGCCGTGCCGCGAGGACTGACTTTGCCCACGCGTAATCCGCCTCGCCGGCCAGCACGATCTTCAACTCGTCGCGGGCATTGAGCAGGGCCAGGTTTTCCCAGTGGTTGCGGTCGGCCTCGCCCGAGGCCGGCGCCTTGAGGTCCATGACGCGCGAGACGCGCGGATCCACCCCGGAGATGTCCAGCGCCCCGCTGGTCTCCAGCGACACCGAGTAGCCGGCGTCGCACAAGGCGGCGAGCAGGGGCAGGCAGGCCTTCTGCGCCAGCGGCTCGCCGCCGGTGACGCAGACGTGGCGCGCGCCGTGCCGCGCCACTTCGAGCAGCACGTCGCCAAGCGTCATCGCCGTGCCGCCGGAAAAGGCGTAGTCGGTGTCGCACCAGGCGCAGCGCAGCGGGCAGCCGGTCAGGCGCACGAATACCGTGGGCACGCCGGCGCGGGTGCTCTCGCCCTGCAGGGAATGGAAGATCTCGGTGACGCGCAGCAGGGTGGCGTGGTCGGGCATGGCGGTTTCAGGCGGGCGGCGGGCGCCCGCGCCGCTCACTTCTTCTTTGCGGGCGGGCGGTTCGACAGCCGCTGCTTGGCGACGGCCGCGGCCGCGCTGGCGGGGTATTTCTCGACGAGCGTCTCCAGCGTCTTCTTCGCGCCCTTGGCGTCGCCGGATTCCTGCTGGCAGTTGGCTTCCCCAAGCAGTGCATCGGGCGCCTTGGCATCCTCCGGCCAGGTGGCGGCGAGCTTGGCGAACAGCTCGATGGCCTTCTTGTATTCGCCGAGCTGGTAATGTGCGCTGCCGGCCCAGTAATGCGCCGAGGACAGGAAGGGGCTGGCCGGGTAAGCCTTGACGAAGGCGAGGAAGGCGTTCAGCGCGTCCTTGTGCTTGCCGGCCTTGAAAAGCGTCAGCGCCGTCTCGTAGTCGCGCGTTTCCGCCGCCGGGTCGCTCGCCGGTTTCGATTCGGCCGGCTTGCCCTCCGTGCCGGCCTGCGGCTCCAGCTTGCGCAGGCGGTTGTCGAGATCGATGTAAAAATCCTTCTGGCGTTTCTGCGTGGCCTCGATTTCGTTGCCGAGCACCTCGACCTGGCCGCGCAGCTTGGCTAGCTCGGCCTTCAGCGCCTCGATCTGGTTCGCCAGGTCGATCTGCCCGCGCGAGGCGGCTTCCAGCTTCTCCATGCGCGCGTTCATTTCCGTGCGCAGGCCCTCGATGCGCTTGCGCGCCTCATCGTCGTCGAAGAGGGCGGCCCGCGCCGGCAGGGCAGCGACGAGGAGCAGGGCGGCCAGGCGGCGCTTCATGCCGCAGCGCTCCGCCGGGCCGCCCCAGGGAGGGCTGCAGCCAGCGCACGCAAGCCGCGCCGCGGCTGAACCTTCGTCACCCGCTTCCGCGGGAAGGGGGGCGGGGGGATGGCTGTCACCTCAGAACTCGCCGGTATAGAGCATGTCGTCGCGGCGGTTCTGCGACCAGCAGGCCTCGTTCGATTCGCTGCAGCGCGGCTTCTCCTCGCCCAGGCTGACGGCCTCGATCTGGTCCTCGCGGGCGCCGAGCAGGATGAGCATCTTCTTGAGCGCTTCGGCCCGCTTCTGGCCGAGGGCCAGGTTGTACTCGCGGCTGCCGCGCTCGTCGGCGTTGCCCTGGATCAGCATCTTCACCTTCGGATTGGCGACGAGGAACTTGGCATGCGCCTCGACCAGCGACTTGAACTCGTCCTTGATGACATAGCTGTCGTAGTCGAAGAACACGCTGCGCTTGGCCAGCACGCCCTGACGGGTGGCGGCCAGCGCGCTGCCCAGCTGGTCGTCCGCCGTCACCGGCTTGACCTGGGTGCCGTCGATTCGCTTGGCGTCGCGGTCCTCGACGGGAGCGCCGGACTGCTCGGGTTCGCCGGTGGTGCCGCAACCCGCGATCAGGGCGGCGCCCAGCATGATCAGAAGGCTCTTGCGCATGGTCATCTCCATTGGTCGGTTACTGCTTCAAAAAGGGGCCCCAGGCCGGTTCGCGCACGTCGCCCGCCTGCACGGAAAGTTTCTGCTTGACGCGGCCGTCGCTGGACACGGCGGCGAGCACGCCGCGCCCGCCGATTTCGGAGGCGTAGAGGATCATGCGGCCGTTGGGGGCGAAGCTGGGCGATTCGTCCTTGTCCGAATCGGTGAGGATCTGCGTCTGGCGGGTGGCGAGGTCCATCAGGGCGAGCTGGAAGCGCCCGCCGGTGCGCGTGACGAAGGCCATGCCCTTGCCGTTGGGCGACAGGCGCGGCGTGACGTTGTAGCTGCCCTCGAAAGTGATGCGCTGGGCGTCGCCGCCGGTGGCCGGCACGCGGTAGACCTGCGGGCTGCCGCCGCGGTCGGAGGTGAAGTAGATGAACTGGCCGTCCGGCGAGAAGAAAGGCTCGGTGTCGATGCCGCTGGAGGAGGCCAGGCGCACGACGCCGCTGCCGTCGGCATTCAGCGAATACAGCTGCGAGGCACCATCCTTGGTCAGCACCACGGCGAGTTTGCGTCCGTCGGGCGACCAGGCCGGGGCGGAGTTGGAGCCCTTGAAATTGGCGGCGACGTGGCGGCTGCCGCTGGCGAGCGAGTGCACGTAGATCACCGGCTTCTTCGATTCGAAGGAGACATAGGCAAGACGGCTGCCGTCGGGCGACCAGGCCGGCGAGATGATCGGCTCGCGCGAGGCCAGCGCGGTCTGCGGGTTCATGCCGTCGGCGTCGGCGATCTGCAGCTCGAACCGCCCGGCGCTCTTCACGACGTAGGCGATGCGGGTGGAGAAGATGCCCGGCTCGCCGAGCAGCTTTTCATAGACGAAGTCGGCGATGCGGTGGCCGGTGGTGCGCGCCTGCTGCGCCGCCATGACATAGACCAGGCCGCCGAGCGAGGCCTGCTTCTGCGTGTCGTAGAGGCGGAAGCGCACTTCGAAGCGGCCGTTGGCGGCGGGCGTCACGCTGCCGACGACGAGGGCGTCGGCGCCGCGCGATTTCCAGTCGGCGAAGTTCACCGCGGCGTTTTCCGCCAGCGGCGCCCCCGCTTCGACCATTTTGAACAGGCCGCTGCGTTCGAGGTCGGCGCGCACCACCAGGGCGACGGCGCGGGCAACGCCCGGTTCGCCGGCGAAGTCGGCGATGGCGACGGGGATGCGGTTGGCGCCGGCGCCGGTGATCTCGATGGTGAGCTGGGCGCGGGCGGCGAGGGACAGCGCACATACGGCGAGGGCGAATGCGGCACGGGCGAGGGCAGTCATCATCGCTTGGCTGAGTGGTTGATCCCGAAATTATACATTCTCGCTATTCCTCCAGCGGCCGGAACTTCAGTTCCAGGCTGCGGCTGAAGAGCTCGCCCTGCTCGGGCTTCGGCAGCGGGCTCGATTTGAGGATGGCGCGCTCGACCGCGCTGTCGTAAGCGGCGTGGCCGCTGGATTTCCTCAATTTGACGCTGAGTATCTCGCCGCTGGGCAGCTGTACGACATCGAAGATCGCCTCGGGGTTTCCCTTGATGTCGGGCGGCAGCACGATGTTGCCCTTGATCTTGCCCTTGATCTTGCCGATGTAGTCCGCCGCCGCCTTGTTGCGCGCCACGGCGGCCTGATCCGACTTGATCTGCTCCAGTTCGCGTGCGGCCATCTGCCTCTTGCGCTGCGCATCGAGGTCCTTGAGTTCCCGCTCCAGCAGGGGATCGACCCTGCCGGGCTTCGGCTCGGCTTTCGGCACGGGTTTCGGTTCCGGCTTCGGCTCCGGCTTGGCCTTGGATTTGTCCTTGAGGGCGATGTCCGGCTTGGCCGGCGGCGCCGGCTTCGGCTCGGGCCTGGGTTCGATCTTCGGCTCCGGTTTCGGCTCGATTTTCGGTGGCGGCGCCGTCTCCGGTTCCGGCGGCGCGACGGCGGCCGGCGCCGGTACGGCGCGCACCAGCTCCACCTCGACCGCCTCGGGCGTGCGCGTTTGCCAGCGGATGCCATAGACGAGAAACACGACGAGGGCGGCGTGCACGACGACGGCCAGCACGGCGGCCGACTTCTTGCCGGGGTCTTCCCTTTCCTCGAACAGAACGGCGCTCACGGGATAACCCTCCCCCCATCCCCCTTCCCGAGGAAGGGGGTGATGGTCGTTCGCCGCAGCGCGGCTCCATATATTGGCTGCGCCGTACTTGGGGCGGCCCGGCGGACGGCGTTCATTGTCCCTGCTGCACCAGCAGACCGACGCGGGCGACCTGCTGCTTCTGCAGGTCGTCCATCACCTTCATCACGGCCTCGTAGCGTACATTCTTGTCGCCGGCCACCACCACCGCCTGCTGCGGATTCTTCTTCCGCGCCTCGGCCACCAGGCGCAGCAGTTCGTCGCGCGAGACATCGCGCGGCGTCGCGTTCGGTGTGGCGCGGAAGGCCAGCGTCTGGTCGGCCCTGACGATGACCTGCAGCGGGTCGCTCGGCGCCTGGGAGGCCTTGCCCACCGTCGGCACATCCACCGTCGACACCTGGATCAGCGGCGCCGTCACCATGAAGATGACGAGCAGCACCAGCATCACGTCGATGTAGGGCACGACGTTGATCTGATTCATGAGGCGCCGTTGTCTCACGGGCAAGTTCCTTGCCCGTGAGACAACGCCACCTCACGGCAGCTGTTGTGCCATCCCCCCAGCCCCTGCCCCGCGGCCGGCTTTGCATAGCCGGCCGGCTCGGTCGGCGCAGGGCAGTGCTCTGCGAAACCCCACCCTCGCCTCCGGGAAGGGGGTGACCCTATCAGCGTCGCGCAGTACGCGACGAAGCTGGAATGGCGCCTGCTCATCTCAGCTGCCTTTGCAGGATGTTCGAGAACTCCTCCATGAAGCTCTCGAAACGGATGCTGACGCGGTCGATGTCGTGGGCGTAGCGGTTGTAGGCGACCACGGCGGGGATGGCGGCGAAGAGGCCGATGGCGGTGGCCACCAGCGCCTCGGCGATGCCGGGGGCGACATGCGCGAGGGTGGCCGAGCTGACGTTGGCCAGGCCGCGGAAGGCGTTCATGATGCCCCACACCGTGCCGAACAGGCCGACGTAGGGGCTGACCGAGCCGACCGAGGCGAGGAAGGCGAGGTGGGCCTCGAGGTGATCCATCTCGCGCTGGTAGGTGGCGCGCATGGCGCGGCGGGCACCGTCGACGATGGTGGCCGGGTCGAGCGATTTTTGCCCGCGCAGCTTGGTGAATTCGCGGTAGCCGGCCTCGAAGATGCGTTCCAGCGCGCCGGCGCTGTGGCGGTCGTTCACCGCGCTCTGGAAGAGGGCGTTGAGATCGCCGCCGCTCCAGAAATCGCGCTCGAACTGGTCGGTCTTGGCGCGCGCGTCGCGGAGGGCGAACCACTTGCGGAAGATCCAGTACCAGGACATCGAGGACACCGCCGCCAGCAGCAGCATGACGCCCTTGACGAGCACGCTGGCGTTGGCGATGAGGGAAAGGATGGACAAATCGGTGGTGACGTTCATGACGCTCCCATCTTTCTTCTGATGTCGGCCGGCAGGGGGG
>CAZVWP010000090.1:0-10662 GCA_964630805.1 uncultured Novosphingobium sp.
GCCGGCCATGCCGCGCACGACATGCTGCTGTGGGGATCACGCGGCATGGGCAAGTCCGCCCTGCTGCGCGCCAGCGTCGTCACGGCGCAAGCCTCGGATCCCAGGCACATCGCGCTGGTTCAGGTGGCGCAGGAAGCCCTTTCCTCGCTGGCGGACCTGTTTTCCGCCCTTGGCAGGCAGGACCGCCGCTTCCTAGTCTTCATCGACGACCTCGGCTTCGAGAATGCCGACGGCAGCGGCCCGCGCGCCTTGCGCAGCTGGCTGGAAGGAGGAGTCGAGGCGCGACCGGGCAATGTCCGCATCGCCGTCACCTCCAACCGCCGCGCCATCGTCGCCCGTAACCTGTCGGAGCAGGACGACCCGGTTAACCCGCGCGACGCGTTGGACGACAAGCTGGCCCTCGCGGACCGCTTCGGCCTGTCCATCGGCTTCCACAACTGCAGCCAGGACGATTATCTCGCGATCATTGCCGGCTATGCCGAGAATCACGGCCTCGCCTGGGACCAAGGAGAGGCTCTGGAATGGTCGCGCCGTCGCGGCGCGCGGTCGGGCCGTGTCGCCTGGCAATTCGTCACCGAACTCGCCGGCCGCGCCGGCAAGCGTCTCTGAACCTATTGCTCTTCTTCGATTCCCTGGCTCTTGAACTGGGCTTCAAGGCCGGCATCCAGCTCACGCTGCGGGGGAAGGTGATCGGTAACGACCGACTTGGGGGCCACTGACGGCTTCGCACCCGGCGAAAGCACCCGCCAGATGATGCCGGCAGTATCGTCGCTGACCAGCAGCGCCCCACCCTTGTCCCAGGCCAACCATACCGGGCGGCCATGCGTCTCGTATCCCTTGCCGGTCAGGAACCCGGTCAGCACGGGCTTTGGCATGCCCTGAGGATTGCCGTTGGCATCGAAGGGAACGAAAACCACGTCATAGCCCGACAGCGGCTTGCGGTTCCACGATCCGTGCCGCGCGACGAAAACGCCATTGGCAAAAGGTTCGCCCATCACATTGCCACCGCTGGAGAACAGCAAGCCCAGCACGGCGGTATGCGCGCCCATCGCATATTCGGGCTTGCGGGTATATTCGGTGAGGAAGCTCGGCATCGGGTCCTTCACCCGCCAGTCGATCGTGTCCTTCCAGTAGACCCAGGGCCAGCCATATTGCGCGCCCACCGGCACGTTGGTGATATAGTCGGGCACGAGGTCCGGCCCCAGCATGTCGCGCTCCTGCACCGCGGCCCAGAGCTCTCCGGTCGAGGGATTCCAGCCCATGCCGTTCGGATTGCGCATGCCGGCGGCGAACTGGCGGCGGCTACCGGTGGTCAGGTCGATTTCCCAGATCGCGGCGCGGCCGGCCTCTGCTTCCATGCCGTTTTCGCCGATGTTGGAGCCGGATCCCACGGCTACGTAGAGCTTCTTGCCGTCCGCGCTCAGCAGCAGGTTGCGCATCCAGTGATTGCCATCGGGCTGGAGGTCCATCAGCTTCTTCGGCTCACCGACGAGCTCGGTCGCACCCGGGGCGAAATCGAAGGACAGAACGGCGTTGTGGTTGGCAATGTAGAGCTTGCCATTGCCGAAGGCCATGCCGGAGGGCGAATCCATGTCTTTCGTGCGGAAGGTGGAGCGTTGTTCGGCCGTGCCGTCGCCATTGGCGTCGCGCAGCAGTACGATGCGGTTGGGCGAAGCCTCGCCCGCGCCCACCCAGCCCATGAACAGCTTCATGGCCCAGCCGGTGAATCCGCCCCCGCCTTGGCGCGGCGGGGAATTTGTCTCAGCCACCAGCACGTCGCCGTTCGGCAGGGTCAGCATGGTGCGCGGGTGGTCGAGCCCCTGGGCAAAGCGCGCGATCGCAAGGCCCTGAGCCGCCACGGGCTTTTCGCTCTGCCCCCAGCCGATCGTCTTCGCGAGGCCGACGCTGGGGAAGATCGCTTCCTGTTCGGTATCGCCCAGGGTGATCCGCTTGCCCGTTGTCTCCGAAATGTCCCGGTCGGAAGGGTTGCCGTGCCAGATCCAGGCGCCGAAGGCCACGAGGATCAACAAGACGACAGCGAAGCCTTTGAGGAATTTGCGCATGGCTGGCTAGATAGGCGCAAGCCCGCGGCCGGGCAATGGCGCGAGATGGGCCGCAGGCGGCCGAGTGCCTGCACCGAATCGGGACACCCGGTTCATCTTTGGACACCAAGTCTTGGTTTCGCAGGAATTGCGATGCTAAATTCCCGGTTAACGGGGAATCGCCCCATCTCCGACGAGGGGGAACATATGCACATTCGCAAGATCGCCGGGGCTGCAGCAATGGCCGCCGCGCTTTCCATCCTGACGCCAGCCATGGCTGCCGACACTCCCGGCGCGGACATTGCCCGCGGCGCCATGCCGCCTCCGCCGCCGATTCCCGACGCACCGCCGCCACCACGCCTGCCCGACGCTCGCCCGGCCTGGAACGGCCCACAGCCGGCAATGGGCCCTGCTCCGGTCGTCATGCAGGTCGATCCCCGCACGCGGGACACCTGGCTGGGGGAATGCCGCCGCCGGATGGACATCTATTATGGCGGCAGCTGGGACGGCGATCATGAGTGGAAGCACCACCGCCGCCACAACCGCGACCGTGAAGTCCGCTCCATGGGCCATGACTATTGCGAGGCTTATTTCGACGATTACTACCGCCACTACACTCAGACCGGTTATGCCTATGGCGCGCCGATGATGATGGTGCGGATCGCCGCGCCTACTGCTCAGGCAGCGCAGAACTGCGTGACCGAAGAGCGCGTGAGCTATGTGCCGGTGCGAAGCCGCTACATCCAGCGCCGTCCGGTTTACAAGCGTGTGCCCGACAAGAGGATCAGAGTGAACTGAGTCGGTAACCCGCATCGCGCAGCCCGGAAGTTGCGCGGCGCGACTTTTGCTTCAGATGATACCGCCGGTCAGCCGCTGGCAGACCAGATCGAGCTGGTCGAGTGTGCGATAGCGGATCGTGATCGCGCCCGACCGCGGATCGGCATCGGCGTGTATCCGGACCTGCAGGCCCAGCAGCTCTTCGAGATGCCGCTGGACCGCAAGGATATCTGCATCTTCCGTGCCCTTGCGCTCGGTCCTGGTGCGAGGCTTGGTCCCGCCCGCACCGGCACGCGCCAGCTTTTCGACTTCGCGCACGGAAAGCTGCCGAGAAACGGCATCACGGGCAATTGCTTCGGCTTGTTCGACACCCACCAGGGCGCGGGCATGGCCCATCGACAGGCGGCCGTCCTCGACCATGGCAATGACCGGCTCGGGCAGGGCCAGAAGCCGCTGCAGGTTGGCGACATGGCTGCGCGACTTGTCGACCATGCGGGCGATGTCGGCCTGGGTCATGCCTTCCTGCTCGGCGAGGCGATGATAGGCGCGCGCCTCCTCCATCGGGTTGAGATCCTCGCGCTGCAGGTTCTCGATCAGCGCCAACGCCATGACGTCACGCTCACCCAGATCGCGAATTAACGCAGGGATTTCATGAAGTTGAGCGCGTTGTGCAGCGCGCCAGCGGCGTTCGCCCGCTACCAGCTGGTAGCGTCCTGCTCCGTGCGGGCGGACGATCACAGGCTGAATTACGCCGCGTGCCGAAATCGAGGCCGCCAGTTCGTCGAGGGCCGCATCGTCGAAATGTCGCCGAGGCTGTTCCGGATGCGGCTCTATGCTGGCAATCGCGAGAAGCGAAAGCCCTGAGCTGGGCAAGACGCCCGCGGAGATGCCCGCCTCGGCCGCGACAGGTTCCTCGCGTCGGGTTTCTCCCAGCAGCGCGCCAAGGCCCCTGCCCAGGCCTCCCACCTTGCGCTTGGCCGCCGGCTGTCCCACCGGCAAGCCAATGACCGCTTCATCGCTCATGCCGCCTTCCTCCTTTCGGGCAACCTTGCAATCAGTTCGCGCGCCAGGGCCATGTAGGCACGGCTGCCAGCGCAGCTGTGATCGTAGACCAGCGCCGGCAGGCCGTGGCTAGGGGCCTCGGACAGACGAACATTGCGCGGGATCGGCGTATCGAAGACGAGTTTGCCGAGGCAGCTTCGAACATCCTCGGCCACCTGGTCGGTCAGGCGGTTACGCCGGTCAAACATGGTCAGGACCACTCCGACGATGCCGAGATCGGGATTGAAGCGCTGCTGCACCCGCTCGACCGTCTGCAACAGGTGGCTAAGCCCCTCAAGCGCAAAGAATTCGCACTGCAGCGGCACCAGCAAGGTATCGGCGGCAGAAAGAGCATTGAGTGTCAACAGACCCAGTGAAGGCGGGCAGTCGATCAGGCAGACATCGTAACCGGCCGCGTCGGCGAGCGCCTGGCGCAAGCGGAAAGTACGGTCTTCGACCGAGACCAGTTCGACTTCCGCACCGGAAAGGTCGACCGTGGCAGGAACCACGTCCAGTCCGGGTATGTTTGTGGACTGTACGCAGGAACGCAGGGGCGCATCCTCGATCAGCAACTCGTAGGATGTCATCCCGCGATCGGCGCTGCCGATGCCGATTCCGGTCGAGGCATTGCCTTGGGGATCAAGGTCGATCAGCAGGCATTTCCACCCGGTTGCGGCCAAGGCCGTGGCAATGTTGATGGCCGTCGTGGTCTTGCCCACGCCGCCTTTCTGATTGGCGATGGCGATCCGAATCACGATTGTCGGCCTTTCTTCCCTGCGAGCCGGCCAACGATAACACCGGCCTCGGAATCCGTCAGCGATTGTTCCACGTGGAACATGTGTTTCCAGCCCGTGAGCGAAGCCAGTTCATCCCGCGCGGAACGCCCCTTGGGCAACAGCCAGACGGTATCGCTTGTGGAGAAACGTGCGGACAAGGCCAGTAACTTGTCGAGTGGCGCGAATGCACGGGCGGAAATGACCCGAACCGGGAAGCTTTGGACCAGCTCCAGCCTGCGGCCCTCCACTCTGGCGCGCTTGAGACCGAGCTCGCGGCAGGCCCGCTCCAGCCATTCGATTCGCCGGGCGCGCGATTCGACCATGACCACTTCGCATTCCGGACGAAGTGCCGCCACGACCAGGCCGGGAAAGCCGGCACCGGTTCCCAGATCGAGCCAGGGCGAAGATGTTTCACGTGGAACATGCAACAACAGTTGCGCGCTGTCGGCAATGTGCCGGAGCCAGACCTCAGCCAGACTGGCGGAGGAGACGAGGTTCTGCCGAATGTTCTCCTCTGCCAGCAATGCCGCCAGCCTATCGAGCCGCACCATGGCGGCATCGTCGCATTCGGCAAGGGATCGCAGCCAGGCCCTCGCCCCGGCCCCATCGGATATCATGCTGCGAGCCGGCGCGCGTGGACCAGGATCGCAGCGAGCGCGGCCGGCGTAATGCCGGGTACCCGTCCAGCCGCCGCGAGCGTTGCGGGCTTGGCCGTACCCAGCCGCTCCACCATCTCGCGAGAGAGACCCGGAATGGCCGCATAGGGAAAGTGATCTCCAAGGGTGAGCGCCTCGCTGGCGCGCAGATCGCGCAGTTCCCGCTCCTGGCGGGCGAGGTAGGGAGCATAGGCGGCATCCTCGGCCGCCTCGGCCGCCATTTCGCTGTCCGCCAGGACATCGCCATCAAGCCAGCGCGACAATTGCTCGATATCCACCCCGTCGAACCGGAGCCACTCACGAAGGGAAAGCCGCCCGCCGTCCGACCGCACCCGAACGTCTGCCCTGGCCAGCTCCGTGCCCGTGACTTGACGGTCAAGCGACTGTTCCAGCCTTTCGCGAGCCGCAAGCCGGCGCACAAACCACTCCATGCGATCCTGCCTTACGCAGCCCGCGACAATAGCCAATGGCGTCAAGCGGCTCGAGGCGTTGTTGGCGCGCAGCCGCAGCCGGTATTCAGCACGGGCAGTGAGCATGCGGTAAGGCTCGGAGACGCCTTGCAGAGTCAGGTCGTCGATCATCACCGCCATGTAGCTGTTGGCCCGGTCCAAAGGCGCGGGCTCGCGGCCCAGAACCGCAGCGGCGGCATGCATGCCCGCGACCAGTCCCTGCGCCGCAGCTTCCTCATAGCCGGTGGTGCCGTTGATCTGCCCGGCGCAGTAGAGACCGGGGACCGCGCGCAGCTCCAGGCTGGGCCGCAAGGCACGCGGATCCACGTAGTCGTATTCCACGGCATAGCCTGGAACAGTCATCTCGACCGATTCCAGTCCTTCCATGGTGCGCAGCATGTCGAGCTGGACATCGGCAGGGAGCGAAGTACTTACCCCGTTAGGATAGACCAGATGCGTATCCAGCCCTTCCGGCTCGAGGAAGATCTGATGGGAGTTGCGGTCGGCGAATCGATGGATCTTGTCCTCTATGGACGGACAATATCGCGGCCCCTGCGCGCCGATCGCGCCGGTGAACAGCGGCGAGCGATGGAGGTTGGCGCGAATGACGTCATGGCTACGCTCGTTCGTCCGTGTGATCGCGCAAAAAACCTGCGGATTGGCCCGCGCGGCAGTCATGGCGGACATGCACCAGGGATCGGCATCTGAGGGCTGCTCATCCAACCGCGCCCAGTCGATCGTCCGGCCATCGAGCCTGGGGGGAGTACCGGTCTTCAGCCGGGACATAGGCAGATCGGCCTCGCGCAGCTGGCGCGCCAGCAACTGGGCCGAGGCCTCGCCGATCCGCCCGCCCACAATGCGTTGCTCGCCGCGAAACAGCGTACCGCCAAGGAAAGTCCCGGTACACAGGACTACGGCACTAGCGATAAGAACAGAGCCGTCGCCCAACTGGACGCCAGTGACCCGGCCCCCAACGAGCTTAAGAGCTGCCGCTTCGCCGGCCACCACGGCAAGATCGCCCTGCTCACCCAGCAGGCGATGGATCGCCGCCCTGAACAACTTGCGGTCCGCCTGGACCCGGGGCCCCTGCACCGCGCTGCCCTTTGAGCGATTGAGCATGCGATAGTGAATCGCCGCCGCATCTGCCGCTCGAGCGATCAGGCCATCGAATGCATCGACTTCGCGGACCAGATGCCCCTTCCCCAACCCGCCGATCGCCGGATTGCAACTCATTGCCCCGATGGCATCGGGATCGAAGGAAACCAGCGCGACGCGCGCGCCCATCCGTGCAGCCACGGCGGCTGCCTCCACACCGGCGTGCCCGCCTCCAATGACCACTATGTCGAAGCTGTGCATCTGACGCCCTTAGGCGAAAATGCCGGCGTGTTCCACGTGGAACAGTGTCACTTGCCGATGCAGAAGCGTCCAAACAACGCGTCGAGCATGTCTTCTGTCGTGGTGCGGCCAAGCAGGCCATCGAATGCCAAGCGCGCGGTGCGCAGGCACTCGGCAACTATCAGCGGATCGACCTGGCCAGAGGCATCGGCCAGGACCGAAGAGGCCATCGAAAGCAACTCATGCTGGCGCGCATTGAGAGCCGCCTCACCGGGCTTGGGCATGGCACCGCGCGCTGTTGCCGCGAGATCGACACGTAGCGCATCCATGCCCTCGCCGGTCCTTGCTGAAATGCGATGGCGAGGATGGCGCTTGATAGCCGTTCCGGGCTTGTCGATCTGGGCGGAAATGTCCCAGGCACCCTGCGGCCCCTGCCCTTCCGGACCGAGCCAAAGCACCAGGTCGGCCCGGTCCAGCGCCTCCAGCGCCCGTTCGATGCCAATAGCTTCGACAACGTCGTCCACCGCGTCATGGAGCCCAGCCGTATCGGCGAACAGGAAAGGAATGCCTTCCAGCGACACAGGGCGTGTCAGAACATCGCGGGTAGTGCCCGGTATGGGTGTGGCAATGGCCGCATCCGATTCAACCAAAGCATTGAAAAGAGTGCTCTTTCCGGAATTCGGTGGTCCCGCGATAACCACCCGGTAGCCATCGTGAAGCATTTCGGCACGTGGACGAGCAAGCCAGGCGGATATCTCCTCGCGAAGATCGGCGATCCTCGAGTCGAAGTCCGGCGGCAAGACGGCAACATCGTCCTCGTCGGCAAAATCGAGCACAGCTTCAAGCCGGGCAGAGGCCGCCAGCAACGCCTCGCGCCAAGCCTCGACCTGCCGGGAAAACCCGCCCCCAGCCATGGCTATCGCACTGCGGCGCTGCAGCTCGGTCTCGGCGGAGAGCAGGTCGGCCAGACCTTCGGCCTCGGCAAGGTCTATCCGGCCATTCGCGAAGGCGCGGCGGGTAAATTCTCCCGGAGTTGCGCGGCGCAACTCGGAAAGTTCGGCCAGCGCCGCCTCCAGCGCCGCGACGACCGCGCGGCCGCCATGGCAGTGCAGTTCGGCGGTATCCTCGCCGGTGGCGCTCGCAGGGCCCGGCAGCCACAGCGCCAGCCCGCGATCCAGCACTTCGCCCGCGGCCGAGTGCATTACCACATAGGTCGCCCGGCGCGGCTCGGGCAATCTTCCGGTGATCTCCCGCAAGGCCACGCCCGCTTTCGGGCCGCTGATGCGAATCACGGCGATCGCCGCCGGCGGGGCGCCGCTGGACAAGGCGAAGATGGTGTCGGTCATGTCCTGCCACGGCCCGCCGCAGAGGGCGGGCTCAGTCCTTCTTCTTGCCGACGCCGGCCATGGCAACGCCGCTTTCGACCATCTGGGCGAACATCTTCATGCCCATCATGCCCATCGGCGCGAGGCTGCTGGCCATGCTCTGCAACTGGTCGAGGTTGCCCGCCCCCTTCATCATCTTGGTTACGGCCTCGGTATAGGCCTCGTTAGCCTTGGTGACGTCGGGCAGGCCGAGAAATCGCCTGGCCTCCTCGGGGGTGCAGTCGATCTCCACGCTGACTTTCATGTACTGCCTCCTGACGTCCTGACGTTGAACCAAGGCTGGCACACAGGCTTGGCAAAGTCCACCGTGCCGCCCTAGGATCGAGGAAAGGCCATCCAAGGAGAGCAACCATGCCGACCAATACCCAGATCCCCACTCTCGACGGTCAGGGTTCGATCCCCGCCCTCGTCGTGAAACCACAGGGCACGCCTCGCGGTGCGATCATCGTCATCCAGGAAATCTTCGGGGTGAACCCGGGCATCGCGAAGAAGGCCGAGGACTGGGCCGGGGAAGGCTATCTCGCCGTCGCGCCGGACGTTTTCTGGCGGCAACAGCCCGGCGTAGAGTTCGACCCCGACGTGCCCGAGCAGTTCCAGCAGGCCGTCGGCTTCATGATGAAGCACGATTTTGACCTCGGCATACAGGATGTCGAGGCGGTGATTCATTGGATCCGCCGCAACGAGGGCGTCGCCAAGGTCGGCCTTGTCGGCTTCTGCATGGGCGGCAAGGTGGCCTACATGGCCGCCGCGCGCACGGATATCGATGCTTCGGTTGGCTATTACGGCGTCGGCATCGACCAGATGCTCAATGAAAGCCACGCCATCGCCAATCCGCTGCTGCTGCACGTGCCGACGGCAGACGGCTTCGTGCCGGCGGACGCACAAAAGGCGATGCACGCGGGGCTGGATGGCAACCCGCACGTCACCCTGCATGACTACGAAGGCCTCGATCACGGCTTTGCCGACACCTTTGGCACACGGCGCAACGAGGTAGGCGCGAAGCTTGCGGACAAGCGGACCGCGGAGTTCTTTGCCGCGAACGTCGGGTAAGGACAGCTTGGATTTGAACCATTCGGGCCGCCCCCAGCCATCCGGACTGGAGCGGGCGGCCCGGAAAGCACTAGCCCATCAGGACCATGATGTGCGGGTGGACGTCGTGCGCACCGTCCCAGATCATCTTGAGCGCGACATAGACTATCACCACCAGGCCGACCCAGCCGATCCAGCGATAGCGCTCGATGTACTTGGCGATGACATTGGCGGCGACGCCCATAAGCGCCACGGCGACGACCAAGCCGACGATCAGGATCCCGGGATGCTCGCGCGCCGCACCGGCGACGGCGAGCACGTTGTCTAGGCTCATCGAAACGTCGGCGATGGCCACTGCCCATGCAGCCGAAGCGAAGCTCTTGGCGGGCGCGAGGCCTGAATGCTCGTCACCGGCGATCTCCGGCGAGCCGGGCGATTCGCCGGCGCCGTGGCCTTGAATGTCGCGGTACATACGCCATGCCACCCACAGCAGCAGGATGCCGCCCGCGAGGACCAGCCCGACGATACCGAGCAGCCAGCTGACCGTCAGCGCAAAGAACACGCGCAGGACCAGCGCCGCCAGCACGCCGATGGCAATGACCTTCTTGCGCTGCGCCGCCGGCAATCCAGCAGCAAGAGCACCAACGACAATCGCATTGTCACCGGCCAGCACGATGTCGATCATCAGCACCTGGAGGAAAGCGGCGAAGGCCGAAGGGCTGGTGATGTTCGAGAAATCGTTGACGATGTGCTGCCAAATGTCGGCAGGCCCGCCGAGGGAGGGCGCAGCTGCGGCCAGAAGGTCGAGCATGATTCTGTCCTGTCCCGTCGCTTACTGGTTCATGGTAGCGAAGAAGTCCTCGTTGGTCTTCGAGTCCTTCATCTTGTCGAGCAGGAACTCCATGGCGTCGACCGTGCCCATCTGCATGAGGATGCGGCGCAGGACCCACATCTTGGAGAGCTGGTCCTTGGGCACCAGCAGCTCTTCCTTGCGGGTGCCGCTCTTGCCGACGTCGAGTGAAGGGAAGATGCGCTTGTCGGAAACCTTGCGGTCCAACACGATTTCCGAGTTGCCGGTACCTTTGAACTCTTCGAAGATGACTTCGTCCATGCGGCTGCCGGTATCGATCAGGGCCGTGGCGACGATGGTGAGCGAACCGCCCTCCTCGATG
>CAZVWP010000091.1:0-10104 GCA_964630805.1 uncultured Novosphingobium sp.
TGCCCGAGGATGTCGATTTCTCGACCCCCGGCAATCCGCTGCTGCGCCATCCCACCTGGAAGCACGTCGACTGCCCGCAATGCGGCAAGCCGGCGACGCGCGAGACCGACACGCTCGACACCTTCGTCGACAGCTCGTGGTATTTCCTGCGCTTCGCCAGCCAGCCGGCTGACCGGCCGTTCGATCCCGAGGCGATCAGGCAGTGGCTGCCGGTGGAACAATACATCGGCGGCATCGAGCACGCGATCCTGCATCTGCTCTACGCCCGCTTCTGGACCCGCGCGCTCGCGCACGTCGGGCTGGTCGATATCAGGGAACCCTTCGCCAGCCTGTTCACCCAGGGCATGGTTACGCACGAAACCTATGAACGGAAGAACCCGGAGAACGGCCAGCCGGTCTACTTCTCCCCCGCCGAGGTGGATCGTACCGGCGAGGGCGCGAGGCTGAAGGCCGATGGCGCCCCGGTGGATATCGGCCGCGTCATCAAGATGTCGAAGTCGAAGAAGAACGTGGTCGACCCGGACGAGATCGTCGCGACCTACGGCGCCGACGCGATCCGCTGGTTCATGCTTTCCGACAGCCCGCCCGAGCGCGACCTGCCCTGGTCCGAGGCGGGAATCGAGGGTTGCGGCCGCTTCGTCCAGCGGCTGTGGCGGTTGTTCGGGCAGGTTGGTGCTGGCGGCGCCGGCGCCGATGCCGACGATGACCGAGCGCTCGACCGGAAGGTTCACCAGACCATCGCCGCGGTGGCCGCGGATATCGAGGCGCTTTCGTTCAACAAGGCCGTGGCGCGCATCTACGAGCTGACCGCCGCGATCGAGAAGGCTCCGCTTTCGGCCAGCCGTTCGGATGCGATCCGCAAGCTGCTGCTGCTGGTCTCGCCGATGATGCCGCACCTGGCCGAAGAGGCCTGGGCAGCCATCACGCAGGGGCAGTTCGGCCTAGTTGCCGAAGCCGCTTGGCCCTCCCACGATCCCGCCCTCCTCGTCGAGGACGAAGTCACCGTCGCCATCCAGGTCAAGGGCAAGCTGCGCGACACCATCACCGTCGCCAAGGGCACGTCGAAGGAAGACCTCGAAGCGCTTGCCCTTGCCAGCGACAAGGTGCAGCGTGCGCTGGAAGGTGCAGCGGTGAAAAAGGTGATAGTCGTGCCAGACCGGCTGGTGAATCTCGTAGCGTGAGGGCGCTCGCGCCTTTCCTCGTGCTCCTGCTCGCCGGCTGCGGCCTCCAGCCCATGTATGCCGGTGGCGGCAGCGGCCAGGTCGCGCGCGGGCTGGCCGATATCGACGTGCCCCCGATCGAGGGCAAGGCCGGCTGGCTTATGCGCAATGCCCTGGTCGACCGGCTGGGAGCGGGCAAGCCGTCGGGTTCGGCGCGCTACCGGCTGGATGTCCGGCTCGACGACAAGCTCGAAGGCCTTGGCCTGCTGTCCGATGAGAGCATCGGCCGCGAACGGCGCACCCTGCGTGCGCGATACCAGCTGGTGGATCTTTCCAACGGCAAGATCGTGCTCGACGCAACCGCCGGATCCGACGCCGGCATCGACGTCGTCAGCTCCGAATATGCGACCATAGCGGCGGAAAACACCGCGCTTGAAAACCTCTCGCGCGATGTTGCCGATCGCATCGTCACCAAGCTTTCCCTGCAATTGCGCGATGCGCCGGGCGGGGGCCAGGGTGGGGGCCAGTGAAGGCCACCCAGCGGGACTTTGCATCGACCGCGCCGCGCGCCGCCTCCACGGCGCGGATCTTCTTCTTTTGCGGGCCGGACGAGGCCGGCGCGGCGGACGCCGCCGGCAAGATTCATGCCCTGCTGCCTGATCCCGGCGAGCGGATAGAACTGCCCGGCGCGGAGCTGCGGCGCGATCCGGTGCGGCTATCGGACGAGGCCCGGTCCAACTCGTTGTTCGGCGACGCCCGCCACATCTATGTCCGTGCCCAGGGCGACGAGGTTTTCGACGCGGTCGAGAACCTGCTTTCCGATGACGTCGAGAGCTGCCCGGTGCTGATCGTCGCCACCGGCGCCAGCGACAAGTCGCGCACGGCGAAGCTGCTGGAGCCCCGGCCCGATGCGCTGGTCGCCATGTTCCATCCGCCCGACTTGCGCCAGGTCGCCGAGGCCGTGCGCACCATGGCCGACGGAGCAGGCCTGCGCATGGGGGCCGACCTTGCCGAGCGGCTGGCGCGCGCCTGCGGCCTCGACACGCGCCTCGCCCATTCCGAAGTGACCAAGCTGGCGCTCTACAAGGATGCCAGCGCGCAGAGCCCGCAAGGCGTGACCGCCGCCGATCTCGACGCCATCGCCGCGCGCACCGAAGACGATGGCTTCGCCCCGCTGGTCGCCGCCGTGCTGGGCGGCGAGGCGCAGAAGGTGCCCGGCGAACTACGCCGCATGCGTGAGCTCGGACTCAATCCGGTGGGCGTGCTGCTCGCCTTCGAGCGGCGCGCCGCGCAACTTGGCCAGCTCGCCGCAAGGCTCGGGCCGAAGGGCGACGTTACCGCCTTCGTCAAGGGCGAGGCGGCGGCGCGGCGCATATTCTGGAAAGAGGAGCGCGAGATCGCCGCGCAGCTTGGCCGCTGGCGCGGCAAGCGGCTGGAACGCCTGATCGAGAAGCTCGTGGCCCTGCATGCGGCGCTGCTGGGGAACAGCCAGAATGCGGAGCTGATCATGGCGCAGGGGCTTGGCGAGATTGCCCGGGCCGCCGCGCGACGGGGCTAAGGGCCGTGCTGCCCTTCCAACAGGTGACCCCCGCGCTCGAGCGGCGGCGGCTGCAATGCTACCTGGCGCTGATGGCCGGCGATGTCGTGTCGATCTTCGCCGGGCTTGTCCTGGCCGGTTATCTCTACCTCGGGCCGTCCGGAGCGGGCATGGCGCTGCTGCAGGCGCAGCTGTTCCTGCCGATCTTCCTCACGGTCAGCCTCTACAACGGCGCCTACTCGATGGGCGTGCTGATCCGGCCGAGCGACGGAATCGCCCGGCTGCTGATCGCGCTTGCGGTATCGGCGACGCTGCTGGTGTTTATCGCCTTCTACGCCAAGGCCAGCGCGCAGTTCTCGCGCGTGGTGTTTTCCTCCGGCATGCTGCTGATTGCCTTCATCGCCCCGTGGCTGCGGCTGCAGATGCGCAGTTTCGTGGCCTGGCGCTGCGGCGGGCGGGTATTCAACGAGTTGGTCATCGATGACGGCGGGCCGCCGGTCGACCTGCCGGGGACGATCGGCATAAAGGCTGCCGATCACGGACTTTCGCCGGACCTCGGCAATCCCCACGCGCTGCACCGCATCGGGCTTGTCATGCGCAATGTCGATCGGGTGGTGGTGACCTGTCCGTCGGCGCGACGCCAGGTCTGGGCGATGATCCTCAAGGGGGCCAATATCGAAGGCTCCGTGCTCGACGACGACGTGATGGAGCTGGGCGCCCAGGGTGCGCGGATCGCCGGGGGGCATGGCTGGCTGCAGGTTTCGGCAGGTCCGCTCGGCATGCGGGCAAGGGCGATGAAGCGGGCGCTCGACCTGGTGCTGGCGGGCAGCGCGCTGGTGGTGCTGTCGCCGCTGCTGCTGGTGGTTGCCATTGCGATCATGCTGGAGGATCGGCTGGCCTGTCCTGTTCGTGCAGCGCCGGCTGGGGCGCGGCAACCGCTTTTTCAACATGTACAAGTTCCGTAGCATGCGAAAGGCCGAGGCCGACCGCGACGGCAATCGCTCGACCGGCCGGGAGGACGATCGCGTCACCCGGGTCGGCCGCATCATCCGCCGCACCAGCATCGACGAGCTGCCCCAGCTGGTGAACGTGTTGCTGGGCGACATGAGCCTCGTCGGCCCGCGACCGCATGCCATCGGTTCGCAGGCCGGGAACAAGCTCTTCTGGGAAGTCGACGAGCGCTACTGGCAGCGCCATTCGCTCAAGCCAGGGATGAGCGGGCTGGCCCAGATACGAGGGCTTCGCGGCGCGACCGAGCACGAATCCGACCTCGCCAGCCGGCTGCAGGCGGACCTCGAATACCTCGAGGGCTGGACCATCTGGCGCGACGTGCGGATCGTCCTTTTGACCCTGCGCGTGCTGGTGCATCGGGAGGCCTATTGAGGCAGCTGCCTTCGAGTTCACATAAGTAATTGAAAATAATATATAATATACCGAATCCACATAGGCCGCTTGCGCATGTGTTTCCTCAACAAGCCTGGCCCGCAATCCGTCCTTGCCTTTGCCGCCTTCCCTCACTAAAGGCCCGCCCTTCATCGGTGCGGAATCGACGACCGGCCTGGCCACAAGGGCTGCCACGGCAGGTCTGACGCACCACATCCAAGGAGACGAAAATGCCCAAGCTCAAGACGAAGAGCGGCGTCAAGAAGCGCTTCAAGCTCACCGCCACCGGCAAGGTGAAGCATGGCGTCGCCGGCAAGCGCCACCGGCTCATCAGCCACAACGGCAAGTACATCCGCCAGAACCGCGGCACCGACGTGATTTCCGATGCAGACGCAAAGGTGATCAAGAAGTGGGCGCCCTACGGGCTGAACTGAGCAGGAGCGCTAGACAATGAGCCGTATCAAGAGGGGTGTCACCACCCGCGCCAAGCACAAGCGGATTCTCGACCAGGCCAAGGGCTATCGCGGTCGCCGTAAGAACACCATCCGCGTCGCGCGGCAGGCGGTCGAGAAGGCCGGCCAGTATGCTTACCGCGACCGCAAGGTGAAGAAGCGGTCGTTCCGCGCGCTGTGGATCCAGAGGATCAACGCCGCGGTCCGCGCCGAGGGTCTCACCTATTCGCAGTTCATCCACGGCGCCAAGCTGGCGGGCATCGAGCTCGACCGCAAGGCCATGGCCGACCTGGCGATGAACGAAGGCGGTATCTTCACCGCCGTCATCGCCCAGGCCAAGGCGGCGCTCGCCTGACACGTTAAAGTCCCCTGCGGACAGCGAAACGACCGGGCCGGAGCAATCCGGCCCGGTTTTTCGTATGTCCGCTTGCGCTTCCACGCACTCCACCGTAATCCTAAGCACTGCAAGTATCCGGAGCCGTCTGGCAGGGGCGGCTCATCGATAGGGGTTAACAACGGTGTCGCCATCCTGCGAAGTGCGGGTGCGGTTTCATCCGCCGCCGGCGGAATTGCGCCGCTATTTCACAACGTTCTACGTGGCGGCATGGGACGTGCCGGATGGCGGGCAGATTACCGACTACCTTCTGCCGGAGTGGGCCAACCTGCGCTTCCATTCAGGTGGTTTGCCCATGGCCGAGCCGCTCTCCCGCAAGCGGATGGAGCCGACCGCCTTTCCGGTGACCGGGCCCACCACCCAGACCATACGTTTCACCGTCGGCTCCTCGCGCATGTGGGGTGTCGGATTTCTGCCGCTGGGTTGGGCGAAGTTCGTCCGCGCCAATGCGACGGATTATGCCAATGTCGCGATCGACGGCTTTGCCGACCCAGCCTTTGCCAGGTTCGTCCCGCTGGCGAATAGTCTGTTCGGCGACAGGCCGGACGAAACGGGAGAACTGGAGCGCATCTGCGCGCATTTCCTCGCGATGATCGACGAGCCTGTCGAAGAGGAACGCCGAATCGTCGCGATCCATGCGGCCCTGGTCGATCCCGATGTCTCGACGGTAGGCGATCTCGTCGCAAAGCTGGGTGCCAGCCAGCGCACGGTGGAGCGCACCTGCCACCGCGCCTTCGGGTTTTCGCCCAAGCTCTTGCTGCGCCGTCAGCGCTTCATGCGCAGCCTGACGGACTTCATGCTCGATCCCACGCTCAAGTGGATCGGAGCGATGGACAGCCACTATCACGACCAAGCCCAGTTCGTCCGTGATTTCCGCCAGTTCATCGGCATGTCGCCGCGCCAATATGCGTCCTTGCCCAAGCCGCTGATCGCCGCAGTCATGCGCGAGCGGGCGCGCACGGCGGGCTCGGCCGTGCAAACGCTCGACGGCCCATCCGGTGTGTCCGTTTCGCCATGATTGCGAAGCGCGGCTTTCGCTCCTAAGGAGCGCGGCTTGCGGCATTTTGAGCGGACGGAAATCCAGTGGATTACGAGGTTACAGGGCAGGAAGCGCTGGCGCGCATAGCGGCCGCCGAAGGGCTGGACGCGCTGGAGGCGCTGCGCGTCGAGTTCCTCGGCAAGCAGGGCTCGATCTCTGCCCTGCTGAAGACGCTTGGCGGCATGTCTCCCGACCAGCGCCAGAGCGAAGGCCCGAAGATCCATGGCCTGCGGGAAGGCGTCACCGAAGCGCTCGCGGCACGCAAGGCAGCGCTGGAAGGCGCGGCGCTGGAAGCGCGGCTGGCCTCGGAGCGGATCGACCTCACCCTACCCGCTCCGGAATCTGCGCGCGGTTCGGTCCACCCGATCAGCCAGGTCATGGACGAACTGGCCGAAGTCTTCGCCGACATGGGCTTTGCCGTCGCCACCGGGCCGGAGATCGAGGATGGCTGGCACAATTTCACCGCGCTCAACATGCCGGAAAGCCACCCCGCGCGCGCCATGCACGACACCTTCTATTTCCCCGACCGCAACGCGGCGGGCGAGGAAATGCTGCTGCGCACTCACACCAGCCCGGTCCAGATACGCGCCATGCTGGAGCGCGGAGCGCCCTTGCGCGTCATTGCCCCCGGCCGCGTCTATCGCTCGGACAGCGATGCCACCCACACGCCGATGTTCCACCAGATCGAAGGCCTGGTGATCGACAAGGGGATCCACCTCGGCCACTTGAAGTGGACGCTGGAAACCTTCCTCAAGGCCTTTTTCGAGCGCGACGACGTCGTCCTGCGCCTGCGCCCCAGTTACTTCCCCTTCACCGAGCCTTCGGTCGAAGTCGACGTCGGCTACAGCCTGGTCAATGGCAAGCGCGTCATCGGCGGCTCGGAAGGCTGGATGGAAGTGCTCGGCTCCGGCATGGTCAACCGACGGGTGATCGAGGCCGGTGGGCTCGATCCCGACGAGTGGCAGGGCTTCGCCTTCGGCACCGGCGTCGACCGGCTGGCCATGCTCAAATACGGTATGGACGACCTGCGCGCCTTCTTCGACGGCGATGCCCGCTGGCTGTCGCACTATGGTTTTTCCGCGCTCGACGTGCCGACCCTGTCGGGCGGCGTCGGCACCCCGGTTTAAGGAGGGCGCACCATGAAGTTCACGCTTTCCTGGCTGAAGCAGTATCTCGACACGCAAGCCGGCGTCGAGGAAATCGCCGCCAAGCTCAACGCCATCGGCCTCGAGGTCGAGGGCATCGAGAACCCGGCGGAGAAGCTTGCCGGCTTCCGCATCGCCAGGGTGCTCACCGCAGAGCGCCATCCCAATGCCGACAAGCTGCAGGTGCTGACGGTGGACACCGGTGACGGCCAGCCGCTCCAGGTCGTCTGCGGCGCACCCAATGCCCGCGCAGGCCTGGTGGGCGTGCTAGGACTGCCCGGCGCCATCGTGCCGGTCAATGGCATGGAGCTCAAGAAGGCCGCTGTGCGCGGCGTCGATTCGAATGGCATGATGTGTTCGACCCGCGAGCTCGAGCTGGGCGAGGACCACGACGGCATCATCGAGCTGCCCGGGGATGCGCCCGTCGGCACGCCCTTCGCCGATTACCACGGGGCCGATCCGGTGTTCGACATCTCGATCACCCCCAACCGCCCGGACTGCATGGGCGTGCGTGGCATTGCGCGTGACCTCGCCGCCGCGGGCCTGGGCACAATGGTGCCGATCGAGGTGAAGCACGTGCCCGGCAGCTTCCCCTGCCCGGTCGAGATCCGCACCGAGGATCCGGAAGGCTGCCCCGCCTTCTATGGCCGCGTCATACGAGGGGTGAAGAACGGCCCCTCCCCGCAGTGGCTGCAGGACCGGCTCAAGGCCGCCGGGCAGCGGCCGATCTCCGCGCTGGTCGACATTACCAATGCCGTGATGCTGGCCCATGGCAGGCCGTCCCACGCCTATGACCTCGCCAAGCTCAAGGGCGCGGTGGTTGCCCGGCGGGCGAAGCCAGGCGAGACGGTAGTCGCGCTCAACGGCAAGGAATACGCGCTCGATAGCGAGATGACGGTGATCGCCGATGATTCTGGCGTCCACGACATCGCCGGCATCATGGGCGGCGAGCATTCGGGTTGCGATGAAAGCACCACTGAGGTTCTGCTCGAAGTCGCCTATTTCGATCCCGAGCGGATAGCCGCGACGGGCCGCAAGCTCAACCTCACCTCGGACGCCCGTTCGCGGTTCGAGCGCGGCGTCGATCCGCAATTCCTCGATACCGGGCTCGATTACCTGACGGCCATGATCATCGGCACCTGCGGCGGCGAGGCTTCCGAAGTGGTCCGTGCCGGCACGCTGCCTCCGTGCGCGAAGAAGGTGGCGTATGATCCGGCCTTGGCCGCTTCGCTGGGCGGCGTTGCCGTGCCTGAGGCGGAACAGATGCGCATTCTCGAAGCGCTGGGCTTCGCCGTGGATGCCGAATGGACTGTCGCTGCTCCCGGCTGGCGTCCGGACATCGACGGTGCGCCCGACATTGTCGAGGAAGTGATCCGCATTCACGGGCTGGACAACATCGCCAGCGTCCCTCTGCCGAGGGCCGATGGCGTGGCGCGGCCGACCGCGACTTCTGCGCAGAAGCTGGAACGCCGCCTTCGCCGCGCTGCCGCATCGCGCGGGGCGAACGAGGCAGTGACCTGGTCGTTCCTGCCGGAAGCCGAGGCGGAGACCTTTGCCGATGGCCCGCTCTGGATCCTCGCCAATCCGATCAGCGAGGACATGAAGGCGATGCGCCCCTCGCTGCTGCCGGGCTTGCTCTCGGCGGCCAAGCGCAACCTCGATCGTGGCGCGGCGGGCCTGCGCCTGTTCGAAATCGGTCGCCGGTACCTGCGCGGCGAGGGTGGAGTTTCTAACGAGCGCCTCTCGCTGGGCCTCGTGCTGGCGGGCGAAAAGACTGCGCGTGGATGGGCTAACGACAAAGCACAGCGCTACGACGCCTTCGACGCCAAGGCCGAAGCCGTGGCCCTGTTGGGCGAAGCCGGTGCGCCAGTCGATAACCTGCAGGTCATGGGCCCTGATGCACTTGGGCCGGGGCCGCAATTCCACCCCGGCCAGTCGGCCACCCTGAGGCTTGGCCCCAAGACGGTGCTCGCCCGTTTTGGCATGCTGCACCCGGCGGTGCTCAAGCAGTTCGACATCGATGCCCCGGTGGCGGCGGTTGAACTGTTCCTTGATGCGTTGCCCGCAAAGAAGGGCACAGCCACCTTCGCCCGCCCGCACTATGCCCCGCCCGTGCTGCAGGCGGTGACGCGCGACTTTGCCTTCCTCGTTCCGGCCGACCTGCTAGCCGGCGACCTCGTCCGCGCGGTGCGCAATGCCGACAAGGCGAACATCGTTTCGGCGCGCCTGTTCGATCTCTTCGCTGGTCAGGGCGTGCCTGAGGGGCAGAAGTCGCTGGCGGTGGAAGTGATGCTGCAGCCGGGCGAAAAGAGTTACACCGAAGAAGACTTTCTGGCTATCAACGGGCGAATTTTCGAAGCGGCGAAGAAGATCGGGGCAACCCTTCGGGCGGAGGGGAAAGTCAATGTCACATTGGCTCCTGTCACCTTGAATGCGACTGGCGAGTCGAGCTGAAACTATATTTGCCATCCTGAACTTGTTTCAGGACCCATCGCGCCTCTCAGCCCTGTTCAAGCCGGGGAGGAGCAAACCGCGCTGTCGCGCTGAAGCAAGCACCACCTGCGCAACCGGAGAAATGGGTCCTGAAACAAGTTCAGGATGACGGAAATCGAGAGAACTGAGTTAAATGTCCAACCGCCGCACCTTCGCCATCATTTCCCACCCCGACGCGGGCAAGACCACGCTGACGGAAAAGCTGCTGCTGCAAGGCGGCGCGATCCATTTGGCCGGCGAGGTCAAGGCGCGCGGTGCCGCCCGGCGCGCCCGGTCGGACTGGATGAAGATCGAGCAGCAGCGCGGCATCTCGGTCACTTCCAGCGTCATGACCTTCGAGCGGGACGGGATCACCTTCAACCTGCTCGACACACCGGGCCACGAGGACTTTTCCGAGGACACCTACCGCACGCTCACCGCCGTGGATTCGGCGATCATGGTGATCGACGCGGCCAAGGGCATCGAGCCGCAGACCCGCAAGCTGTTCGAGGTCTGCCGGCT
>CAZVWP010000092.1:0-9944 GCA_964630805.1 uncultured Novosphingobium sp.
GTTCGATGTAGCTGGGGTGGTTGTGGCTCTCCATCTTGAAGATGGCGGCCTGGCCATCGCCGATGTCGATGACGCCGGCGTTCTCGCCCGGGCCGCAGATCACCCATGGGGCCTTGGTGGGCAGCTTCATCAGGTGCAGCTTGCTCGACTTGTAGGAGCAATGCTCGGACCACATCACCGAGAAGATGCCCAGTTCGACCAGGTTCGGCTCGCGGCCCAGCGCGTGCAGGACGTGTTCGTATTCCTCGGGCGAAAGGCCGTGCGATTCGACGACTTCAGGGGTTATTTCGGACATGCGCCGCGCCTTAGCGAGGGACAGCGGCAGATGCGAGTCATCGCGTGCTTGACCCGTGGACACTGCCTCGCCATTGCAGGCGCATGAGCGAGCCGACGGACATTTCCAGCCTGACCTTCGAGGATGCGCTGCGCGCGCTGGAGGATATCGTGCGCGCGCTGGAGGGCGGAGAAGTGCCGCTCGACAAGTCGATCGAGCTCTATGAGCGCGGGGAATTGCTGAGGAAGCACTGCCAGGCGCGGCTCGATGCGGCGCAGGCGCGGATCGAGAAGATCGTGGCGGGGCCGGACGGGTCGGTCGCCACCGCCCCATTCGACGAACCGGGGCGCTGAGCGTGAGCGAGGCGTTGCCGGACTCGCTGCTGGCCGAGGGCCTTAAGCGCATCCAGCGCGAGGTCGACGTGCAGTTCGACGCGCTGCTGCCAATGCCGGAGGATCCACGCGTCAAACTGATCGAGGCGATGCGCTATGCCGCGATCGGGGGCGGCAAGCGCTTGCGCCCGCTGCTGGTGGCGGCGACGGCGGAAATCTATGGCGTCGACCGGACTTCGGCGGTGCGGGCTGGCTGCGCGGTGGAGGCGATCCACGTCTATTCTCTGGTCCATGACGACCTGCCCTGCATGGACGACGATGACCTACGCCATGGCAAGCCCACGATTCACAAGGCTTTCGACGAGGCGACGGCGGTGCTGGCGGGCGATGCGCTGCACGACCTTGCCTTCGAGATACTCTCCGACCCCGCAACCTCGGGCGACCCCTTCACCCGGATCGAGTTGGTGCGCACGCTTTCGTCGGCCAGCGGCGCGCATGGCATGGCCGGCGGGCAGATGATGGACATGGTCGCGGAAACCGAAAGCTTCGACCTTCCGACTGTCACCCGGCTTCAGCAGTTGAAGACCGGGGCACTGCTCGGCGCATCGGTCGAGATGGGGGCGATTCTCGGCAAGGTGCCGCCCGAAGGCCGCGTCCACCTGCGCGGCTATGCCCGCGACATCGGCCTTGCCTTCCAGATCGCCGACGACCTTCTGGATTACGATGGCGACCAGGCGCTGGCCGGCAAGGCGCTGCGCAAGGATGCCGAAGCGGGCAAGCAGACTTTCGTCTCGTTGCTCGGCCCCGAGCGCGCGCGCGAACAGGCGCGCATGCTGGTCGACCAGGCCATCGCTCACCTCGGCCAGCACGGGCCGGAGGCGGACCTGCTGCGCGCCGTTGCGCGCTACATCGTCGAAAGGAAGCACTGATGCCCAGATCGTCGGGCGTTCGGATCGGGGTTTATCCGGGCACCTTTGACCCCATCACGCTCGGCCACATGGACATTATCCAGCGCGGAGCCAAACTGGTGGATGAGTTGATCATTGGCGTGACCACCAACATCGCCAAATCGCCAATGTTCAGCGACGACGAGAGAATAGCGCTGGTAGAACGGGAAGTCGCCAGCATCGGCAATGCCCGAATCCGGGTGGTCGGTTTCGACTCGCTGCTGATGGACTTTGCCGAGGCCATGGGAGCTTCGGTGGTTATCCGGGGCATCCGGGGCGTTACCGACTTCGAATACGAATACCAGCTCACCGGCATGAACCGCCAGTTGAACGACCGGGTCGAGACGGTGTTCCTGATGGCCGATGTCAGCCTTCAGCCGATCGCTTCACGGCTGGTCAAGGAAATTGCCCAATACGGGGGCGACATTTCGAAGTTCGTCACCCCGACGATCCGCGAGGAAGTGGTGGCGCGGTTGGGGAAGCGTTGAAGCACGGGCGGGAGTCATGGCGTTTACGCCAGTGAACCAAAGCCCACTCGTTCATTGCCATGACAGCGGGCGGGCGCTATCGCCCCGCCAGTCCCCGCGGACCTGCTTCCGCCCAACTCAGAGTTGCCGATGCTGCTGCGTGCCTTCTCCGTCCTGATGCTTGGTCTTGCCCTTGCCGCGGCTCCGGCCCAGGCCAAGAAGCGTGAGGCGCCCGTCAACGCCGCGCCATCGGCCCTGTCCACCGTGGTCGATCCCGACATTTCGCATTCGCCGGAAAACGTGCTCATCCTCGACCTGTCGAACGGCGGGCGGGTGGCGATCCGGCTTATGCCGCAATGGGCGCCGGGCCACGTGGAGCGGATCAAGACGCTGACCGGCCTCGGATTCTACAACGGCGTGATCTTCCACCGGGTGATCGAGGGCTTCATGGCGCAGACCGGCGATCCCACCGGAACCGGCTCGGGCGGCTCGCAACTCCCGGACCTCAAGGCCGAGTTCAACTCGATTCCGCACCTGCGCGGCATGGTCTCCATGGCGCGCACCGATGCGCCGGACAGCGCCAACAGCCAGTTCTTCATCGTCTTCTACCCGCGTTTCGCGCTCGACCATAAATATACCGTGTTCGGCCGGGTGATCGCCGGCATGGACGTGGTCGACAAGATCGAGCGTGGCGAGCCGCCGCAGAACCCGACGAAGATACTGCAGGCCTCGTTCGCTGACCAGCGCCTGCCGCCACCGCCGATGCCGGTGGCAGCGCCGCCACCCGCGGCGGCGCCGATCACGGCGGACCAGCTGAGCAATTCCACGTCGAACTGAGCCGAGCAAGCGCCTAGGCACGCGCCATGCGCGTTGACTTTTTCGACTTCGAGCTTCCTCCCGAGCGCATAGCGCTGCGTCCCGCGCGCCCGCGCGATGCGGCGCGCATGTTGGTGGTGCGGGATGAGGGCCCTTTCGAGGATCGCCACGTCCGCGACCTGCCCCGGATGTTGCGCGAAGGCGACGTGCTGGTGTTCAACGATACCCGCGTGATTCCCGCGCAGCTCGAAGGCCGGCGCGGAGAGGCGCGGATCGGTGCGACCCTGCACAAGCGGCTGGGTCTGCGCCGGTGGCAGGCCTTCGTGCGCAACGCGAAGCGCCTGCGCGAGGGCGACAAGGTGGAATTTCCGGCGGAGGTTTGCGCCATCGCCGAACAGCGCCACCCTGACGGCAGCTGGACGCTGGCTTTCGAGGGAGAGGAGCCAGTCGAGGTCTTGCTGGAGCGGGCCGGCCGCATGCCGCTGCCGCCCTACATCGCCGGCAAGCGGGAGACTGACGAGGCGGACCGCAGCGATTACCAGACCATGTTCGCGGCGAAGGACGGCGCCGTCGCAGCGCCCACGGCAGCGCTGCACTTCACGCCGGGCCTGATGGAGGCGCTGGCCGAATCGGGCATTGGTCATGAAACGCTGACGCTTCACGTCGGCGCCGGAACTTTCCTGCCGGTGAAAGCCGACGAGACCGAAGCCCACGTCATGCACGCCGAATGGGGGCGAATCGACCAGGCGACGGCCGACCGGCTCAATGCCGCCCGCACCGCCGGTGGCCGCGTCATCGCCGTCGGCACCACCAGCCTGCGCCTGCTCGAAAGCGCCACCGGCGAGGACCGGGTGATTCGCCCGTTCGAAGGGGATACCTCGATCTTCATCACCCCAGGCTATCGCTTCAAGGCGATCGACGGCCTGATGACCAACTTCCACCTGCCGCGTTCCACGCTGTTCATGCTGGTCAGCGCGCTGATGAGGCTGGAGCGGATGCAGGCGGCCTATGCCCATGCGATCGCAGAGGGCTACCGGTTCTATTCCTATGGGGATGCCAGCCTGCTGTTGCCGTGAGTCAGCCGGTGGCGTCGAGGTAGCGCGCCTTCAGATCCTTCAGCATCCCGTGCAGTTCCTCGTGCCGGCCATGGCCGATAACCTGTTCCTCGTGCTGTTCGAAGCGTTCGGTCAGTCCCTCCAGAACGCCGGGGGCCACCACTTGCTCTGCCATGGGGAAGAGAATGGTGTTCTCTTTTTCGATGTGGGCCCTGAGGTGAGCGGCATAGGCGTTGACCGCCGCTACGAAGGCCCTGGGATCGAGAGTCGGTTCGGTAGCCTGGCCCATTGCCGCCACGAGACGCCGGCCCTCTTCGTGTTCGTGCAGCATGACTGCGATCGGCCCGCCCTGTTGGGGCAGACCCGCCTCGATCATGGCTGGGAACAGCAGGCCCTCTTCCTTGCCGTGGTGGCACTTGTCGGCGAATTCCCGCAGGAAGCCCAGGAAGGCGGCGGCATCGGCGGATGCAAGCGTACCTTGCCCGGCGTGTTCGGCGATGCGGTCGAGTATGCGCAGGGCCATCAGGATCGCATCGTGTTCATGCCTCAGTACGTCTATCGCGGCGCTCATCGCTTGCTCCTCGGATCAGACCCCCAAGGCATTATGGAGCCTGCGCGGAGGAACACGAAGGGTTTTCGCAACTGCCCCGTTATGCTCAACGAATGCCGATGGCGACGAGCCTGATCTGTCCCGCGCAGGCGGACGACGACGATGCGCTGATGCGCCGCGTCGCCGCGCGCGATGCGCAGGCGTTCGAGCTTCTCGCCCAACGGCACGGCGAGCGGCCATACCGGATCGCATGGCGCATGCTCGGCGATGGAACGGAGGCGGAGGACGTCGCGCAGGAAGCCATGCTCAGGCTTTGGCAGAATGCCGGAAGCTGGCGCGGCGGCGGGCCGGGGGTCGGCGCCTGGCTGACGCGGGTCTGCACCAACCTGTGCCTCGATCGGCTGCGCCAGCGTTCTCGCCTGTCCGGCGAGGAAGTGCCGGAGCGCGAGGACGAGGCGCCGCTGGCCGATGCCCTGATCGCCGTGGAGCAGGACCGCGAGGCGGTGATCCGCGCGCTAGGCCTGCTGCCGGAGCGCCAGCGCGCCGCCGTGGTGCTGACCTATTACGAGGAACTTTCCAATGCCGAGGCTGCGGACGTGCTCGACATGAACATCAAGGCCTTCGAATCGCTGCTGCTGCGCGCCCGCCGGGCGCTGAAAGCCATGTTGGTGGAGAACGAAGATGGCTGAGCCGATCGATCCCGCGCTCGCCCGCAGGCTGGATGCTTACACGGTGCCGCCACTGCCCGAGGGTTTTGCCGCGCGGGCTGCGGCGGCGGCCATGGCCCTGCCGCAAGACGAAGTGGATCCCCCCGCGCTCCCCCGCCAGCGTCGCCCGTTGCCGCGTCGGTGGATCAGGTCGGGCATCGGCGGGCTGGGCGTGATTGCCGCCGGCATGCTCAGCATTTCCGCCGCCGCGATGGGCTATTTCGGCGAGCCGGTGCGCGAGGCGGTCGGCAAGGCGCCGGTGATCGGCAAGGTGATCGAGCGAGTTATTCCCGAGCACCTGCGCCACCGCAGGCGGCCCGTGCAACTTGTGGCTCGGCCAAGCAAACCGATCGTTGCTCCCAGCGCGAGTGCGTCGCCGCAAGAGGCCCTGCCAGCGCAGGACCTTCGCCCATTGCGGGGGCCCGGTCGCTTCGCCAACCCGGAGGAGCGCCGCGCCTGGATGGAAGCCCATCCGCTTCAGGCCGCCCGGATCGCCGAACGCCGCCGCCAATGGGCCGAGGCCCACCCGGTGCAGGCGGCGCAAATGGCCCAGCGGCGCGCCTGGGCCGAAGCGCACCCGGCAGAGGCTGCCACCCGCCGCGCCGCGCTGCGCGAGCGCCGGATGGAAATGCAGCGCCGCCGGATGAAGGCGGTCTTGGCGGGGGCCAATGGACCCGAACAAGCCGCGCCGATGGAACCCGGCCCGGGACCACGCCAGCTCTGGCGGCAGGAGCGTCGAGAAAGGATTCGCGCCATGCGTGAAGTACGGCGGCGGATGCTACAGGACGAGGGATTGCCGCCACGGTAATTACGGGCGGTCAGGCAACCAAATCCCTATGCAAAAACGGCCCGCCGCTTGCGCGACGGGCCTTCTGGCGCCGTACTGGCTGGATCAGTGCCCGATTTCGCGGCTGGTGTGATTGAGCTGCTGGTTGAGATCGCGTGCCTGTGCGCGGGTCAGGTGGCCGTTGCCGTTGACCTGGGCCATGTTGCGTTCCTGCACGCGGATGCCATGGAGGTCGCGGCGCAGACCGCGGGCTTCGGCGCGGCTCATGTCGCCCTGGCGCACTTCCCGCGTGATGCGCACCTGCTGGTGGGCGATGCGGTGGTTGATGTGGGTGCGGGCAGGGTGGTGGCGCTGCCAGGCATTGCGGGCCGAGGCCTCGCCGGGCAAGGCGAGGCCGCTGGTGGCAAGCAGGCTGGCGGCGATCAAGGTGCGGGTGAACATGGTGAATTCTCCTAGTGTCTCAGGGACATGAGCCTAACGCACCACCTCGCCGCACCCTTCGCGGCTAGCCGGACAAAATTCCGCGGGTGCTATTCGCCGTTGCGCTGGAGGATCGCGGCGATTTCCTCGACCGGGTGCTTGGTGAGGTCTTTCGACACTTCGGCCACCACCCTGTCCGCCACCTTGCGGTCGAACTTCTTGCGCATCTCGGCCAGCGTGCGCGGGGGCGCGACGACGATAAGTTCGGCGAAATCGTCCGCTTCGGCAAGCTTGCCGAGCATCTGGGCAATATCGGCGGCGAAGCGGTCTTCCTCCAACTGGTGAAAGTCGGTCTGCTCCATGGAACTGCGGGGAGCGCCGGTCTTGCCGGACGTGCGTCCGGGGCCATCGGTGCCATGCTGGTGCGTCGCCGGGTTCTCCTGCTCGCCGCCGCCCTCGAAGACGAGTACAGGCTTGTCGAGGGTGCCGGCATTGCGCAGCAGCAGATAGCGCTTGCCATCGGCGACGAGAACCACGGCCTTGTTGTGGATGATCACGATGGAGGCTCCTCTTGTTGTTCAGCTCGGGCTGGGGGCCGGTCTGGGACGGGCAAAGGCGGCGCTGCTGTCCATCAGGGCAAGCAGTTCCATGCGCTGCTCGTCCCAGGCCTGCCTCTGGGCCGTTTCACCGGGGGGTATGGTGTCCGCGATGACGTCGCAGACCGCGATGAAGAAGTGGGTGAACATGTCGGCGCTGACGCCGACGGTCTCGATGTGGTGCGGCAGCGTCGTCATCAGCACGATCTCGACCTCGCCCGGGCTGTCCGTCCAGTACATCAGGCAATAGAGCGACTGCTCCACCATCGCGCCTTCGAGCCGGGCCGGGCTTTGCGGGTCGAGTGTGCGAAAGAGCTCGCGCGCCTCGGGATGGCGGGCATAGCACAGCTCGACCGCCAGCGGCGTGATGTCGCCCAATTGCTCCGCGGCTCGTTCAAGCACGGCGGTGATCAGAGCTGCCTTTTCGACATTTTCCATAGGGGCATCCTATCGTCAGGCGAGGCTAGCGGTTCCTTGACCCCCGTCAACACGTGGCTGGCGTCAACACGTGGCTGGCGTCAACACCCGGCTGGCGCAAGGGCGCTCGACGTTCTAAGCGCCGCTCCGCACCATGACACGTTTCGCCCTTTCCATCCACGCCCGCGACGGCAAGGCGCGCACCGGCGAAATCCGGATGCAGCGCGGCATCATCCGTACGCCCGCCTTCATGCCGGTCGGCACAGCGGGCACAGTCAAGGCGATGAAGCCGGGCGAAGTGCGCGCGACCGGCGCGGACATCCTGCTCGGCAATACCTATCATCTGATGCTGCGTCCCGGCGCTGAGCGGGTGGCCCGGCTGGGCGGGCTGCACAAGTTCATGAACTGGCCTTTCCCGATCCTCACCGACAGCGGCGGCTACCAGGTGATGAGCCTTTCGGACCTGCGCAAGATCACCGAGGAAGGGGTGACTTTCGCCAGCCACCTCGACGGTTCGCGGCATTTGCTGACGCCGGAACGCTCGATGGAGATCCAGCGGCTGCTGGGCTCCGACATCGTCATGGCCTTCGACGAATGCCCGAAGATCGACCAGCCGCGCGATGTGATCGCCAAGTCGATGGAAATGTCGATGCGCTGGGCCAGGCGCAGCCGCGCGGGGTTCGATTCGGGCGAGGAGCACGCCAGCCGCTCCGCCCTGTTCGGCATCCAGCAGGGCGCGCTCGACGAGGGGCTGCGGCGGGAAAGCGCCGATGCGCTGCGGGATATCGGCTTCGACGGCTATGCCATCGGCGGACTTGCGGTGGGCGAGGGGCAGGAGGCGATGTTCGCCACGCTCGATTTCGCCGCGCCGATGCTGCCGGAGGATGCCCCGCGATACCTGATGGGCGTCGGCAAGCCGGACGATCTCGTCGGCGCGGTCGAGCGCGGGGTCGACATGTTCGACTGCGTGCTGCCCAGCCGCTCTGGCCGCAATGGGCAGGCCTTCACCTGGCTGGGGCCGATCAACCTGCGCAATGCAAGACATGCCGAGGACTCTTCACCGCTCGACGAGCGCTGCCCCTGCGATGCCTGCACGCAATTCAGCCGCGCCTATCTCCACCATCTGGTGAAATCGGGCGAGATCCTGGGCGCCATGCTGCTCACCGGGCACAACCTGACATTCTATCAGCAACTGATGCAGGGCATGCGCAGCGCTATCGCCGAGGGGCGGTTCGGCGCCTTCGCTGCCGACTTCCGCCGGGACTACCTCGCCAAGGCCTGACGCCTCACTTGATTAGCGAGGCGATGAACGAGGAGCCGACGTTCGTGCAGTCAAAGGCATGCAGACCAAAGTGCTCGGCCAGCACCTTGAAGGCCCCCATGCCGCGCACCGAATTGCCCTTGGCGTCTGGTGGCGATGGCCATGCCGTAATTGCCGGGGTTCGCCTTGCCCAGCTCCGGGATGTAGTCGGCAACCGTGCCTTCGTGGTTGTCCACTTGCGAAAGGAACGCGCGCTCCGCAGTGCCTAACGTTGGCGGGCGGCGAGAAGGTTTTCGTAAACCGCTTCGTGCAGCACGCTCTCGAAGGCGATCCCGGCGTCCCTTTCCTCGATCCACACCACTTCGCCCGGAATCGCGGAAAGGCCCGGCAGGCCCACCAGCACGCGCTCGCCTGTCTTGAAGGCACGAAAGCCCAGTTCGACGAGGCAACCACCCGCGGACAGGTCCAACACCGGCAAGTCGTACTTTGACCCGCCGGCGGTGCGGCACTTGGCGACGAACCATGGCACCCGAACGGGCGGAGCAGGGACTTGGGCCGGTTCGGCAGCCTCTGCGGGGGCCTCGTCTTGCCATTGGGGCCTGTTCATGTCCTGCGCTTCCTGACTGCCATGCGTTTCGGGCACAGCCTTCGGTCGTCAGCGGTTCCCACCGCGTTCAGGAGGCTGGCTAAGCCAGGGTGAAGGATTGCGGTGACCAATTTGTTAGGCATGATTTTGCGCCATTTCCTTAGCCATGTTTCATGGTTGAACGGGCGCACTTCCGCAGGCTCTGATGCGAAAAGGGCGGCCCCCCCGAGGGACCGCCCTTTCGTTTTTCCTGTAGCCTGTGCGGCTGGATCAGCGCGAGTAGAACTCGACCACCAGGTTCGGTTCCATGCGCACCGGATAGGGCACTTCGTCCAGCGTCGGGACGCGCACGAAAGTGACCTTGTCGGTGCCGTCTGGCGCGACATAATCGGGCACTTCGCGCTCGGCCAGGCTCTGCGCTTCGGCGATCAGCGCCATTTCCTTGGCCTTGTTACCCAGCGAGATGACGTCGCCCGGCTTGATGCGGCGGCTGGCGATGTTGCACTTCACGCCGTTGACGCGGATGTGGCCGTGCGAAACGATCTGGCGGGCCGAGAACACGGTCGGCGCGAACTTGGCGCGGTAGACCACCATGTCGAGGCGCTGCTCGAGCAGGCCGATCAGGTTCTGGCCGGTGTCGCCCTTCATGCGGGCGGCTTCCTGGTAGGTGGCCTTGAACTGCTTTTCGGTGACGTCGCCGTAGTAGCCCTTGAGCTTCTGCTTGGCGCG
>CAZVWP010000093.1:0-9782 GCA_964630805.1 uncultured Novosphingobium sp.
CCTTTCTGTGTCTCCGGGGACTTGTGCCCAAATGATTTTGCCCTAGCTGGGCTGCATGGTGACGCGGGGTGGAGCAGCCCGGTAGCTCGTCAGGCTCATAACCTGAAGGTCGTAGGTTCAAATCCTACCCCCGCAACCAAAATAGGTCCCGGTGAAAACCGGGGCCTTTTTTGTTTTGGGCGGTGCCAGGATTCGCAGCTCGATCATTGGGCGCACAACTTCGTCTCCCGGGGCCTCCGGGTCTGGTGCGCTTTGTCAGCCAAGCGAAATCGGGAAGGCCAGCTTGTTTGCGCGATCGTCCGGGGCAAGATCGCCCTTTCGTCCGAACTTGACGCGGGTGCGTGAAATCTTCCAGCCGTCTGCGGTGCGCACGAGGTCGCGGAAATACCAGCCGACGTTCCATTCGTCGGTGCTGGTGGAGATGAAAGCGTAGCTTTGTATGGTCTCGGCCCTGTCACCATCGATCGATATGCGGGTGGCGCCGGGCATGTGGACGCCATGGGGGGCCTGCGATAGCACCCTGGTCACTTCGTCGCGGCCTTTCAGCACCAGCTTGTAGACTTCATAGACCGTGTCCTCGGTGAACAGGTCCATCCACTCATCGAACATGTTCACTTCGAGGCGCAGGCAATACTCGTCGAGCACGGAGCGTATGGCGAACTGGTCGGCAAGGGATGCGGTGTCGATCATTTCAGGTCCTATACTCTGTTGCGCCATGTGCGGCCGAATTTGTCGGAAATCAGGATCGGGCTTGCGATCCCGTTGGTGCTCCGCCTTTCAGGGAAGAGCATTGGTGACCCTAGCACATCTTGATCGGGCGGCTTTGAGAGCGTGGCGTTCCCGGACCGCGTGTCAAAGGGCTCGTGGACGCCTGCCAAAATCACGCCGCCGGGACCAGGCGCATTGAACGCGATGCAGGTCTCGTGCAGGTCTTGCAGTCCATTCCGCCTTCGCTGGTGACCTTCATTCTCCTCATTCGCAGCGGCGAGCCAGGGCGAGGACGCAGTTCGCGAACAGTTCGGGCCGCTCCATGCAGGCCAGATGGCCGGTGGGGAGGAACTCTACGCTGGCAGTCGCCATCGCCGCGGCGATTCGGTCGGCGTGGCCTTGGTAGGGGGTGGCAATGTCGAATTGGCCGGCAACGATCATGGTCGGTGCCGTGACCTTTGGCAGGCCGTCAATCACATCCATGTCGCGAATGGCGGCAGCGCTGCCGATATAGCCCAGTGGGTCCATACCGGCGAAGCCGCGCTCCAGCGTCTCGACACGCTCGGGATTGGCCGACATCCAGCCTTCCGACAGATGACGCGCCGCCCAGCCGACCAGCACCGGGCCGACGCCCTGTTCGCGCACTGTCTTGATACGCTCGGGCCAGAGTGCAGGGCTCATGCCGGGAGACGTATTGGCCAGTACCAGCCCGGAAACACGGTCCGGTGCGAGCTGGACCAGTTTCATGGCGATCATTGCGCCCAGCGAGGTGCCGCAGACGATGGCGCGGTCGATGCCCGCTTCGTCCAGCACGGCCAGGACGTCGTGCGACAGCAGTTCGAGCGAATATTCCTCTTGCGTTGCCTGCGATTGTCCGTGGCCGCGCAGGTCCATGGCGATCACCCGCAATTGCCCTTCCAGCAAGGGAACGACCTCATCGTAGATCGACAGGTCGGTGCCGATGGAGTGCAGCAGCACGACCGCGGGCGAATCCTGTGGCCCGTGCGGTTGCCAGTGGATGCCGGCGCCACGATTGAATGTGATGGGCATGGCTCGGCGCCTAGCTTGACGGGAGGTCCGCGATGGACAGGGCGAACGGCCTTATCTCGACAGAGGCGAAGACGCCCGCGAGGTTATATGGGTCGGCTGCGCTGAAGGCGCGAACGGCCTCGATATCCTCGGCCTCGACGATCAGCAGCGAGCCGACCGGCTTGCCTTCGGCATCGAGCATCGGCCCGGCGATGCGGACAAGGCCGCTGCCGCGCAGATAGGCAAGGTGGCTTTCGCGAACCTGCGGGCGCAGATCCGCAACCTTCGCGCCATCGAGGCAATACATCACGAATTGAGGCATGGGTTCTCCTGTTTCGCGGCGAAACGACTGTATGCTCGCTGGCAGCCTGCACATTATGCTACGCCATGTGTGCATTGTGTTTCAACGGCAATGCGTGCGATGTTGCAGTGACGGCCCGCCGGGCTGGCCAAACTGCCGAAGACCGGGAGCCCAATGACCATCAGGACAATCATCATCGGTGCCGGCATGGCCGGCCTGCTCGCCGGCATCCGCTTGCGCCAGCGCGGTGACGGCAATTTCGCGATCTACGAGAAGGGCGACACGGTCGGCGGGACCTGGCGAGAGAACTCCTATCCGGGTCTCGCCTGCGACACGCCCGCGCACAGCTATACCTATAGCTTTGCGCTCAATCCCGACTGGAGCTCCTACTACGCCCCCGGGCCCGAGATCCGCGACTATTTCGAGAAAGTCGCCACCAGCTTCGATCTTCATCGCAGCATCCGGTTCAATTCGCCGATCGCCCGTTGCGAATGGTGCGACGGGAAGTGGCACGTCACGCTGCAGGATGGGACCACCGACGCGGGCGAAGTGCTGATCGCCGCGACAGGCGTATTGCACCATCCCATGGTTCCGGAGATCCCCGGGCTTGCCGACTTCGCCGGCGCTTCCTTCCATTCCGCCCGCTGGGACCACTCCGTACCGCTCGACGGCAAGCGGATCGGCGTCATCGGCAATGGCTCCACCGGCGTGCAGATTGTTTCCGCACTGGTGGGCCGCGCCGCGCGCCTTGTCCATTTCCAGCGGACCGCGCAGTGGATCATGCCGGCGCCGCAGGTGGTTTACAGCGACGAGGACAAGCGCGCCTTTCGCGACGATCCGGAGCGGATCGCCCAGGTGCGCGACGGGCCTGACGCCGCCGCGAGGCGGGCCCGGTTCACCTCGGCGATCATCGACGTGAACTCTCCCGCGCTTGCGGAGATCGAGGGCATTGTCCTCAAGAACCTCGAAGACAGCATCCGCGACCCGACGTTGAAGGAAAAGCTGCGCCCCACCTATCGCGCCGCCTGCAAACGGATGGTCTTTTCGGGCGAGTATTACGCGGCGATCCAGCATCCGAACGCGGTTCTCGAAACCGCGGCCATCGAGCGCATCGAGCCGGCCGGCGTCAGGATGAAGGACGGGACTTTCCACGAACTCGACGTGCTGGTGCTGGCGACAGGTTTCAGGACGGACCAGTTCACCCGTCCGATCAAGGTGATCGGCCAAGGTGGGCAGGACCTCGACGACCTTTGGGCGCAACACCCGCGCGCCTACTATGCCGTAACGGTTCCGGGGTTCCCCAACATGTGCCTGCTCAACGGACCGACGGGCCCGGTCGGCAATTTCTCGCTGATCGACATAGCCGAAAAGCAGTGGGACTATTTCGACCAGGTGGTGGCGCCCGTGCGCCAGGGCAGGGCGGTTGCCGTCTCGCCCTCCATGGCGGCGCTCGAGACCTATGAGGCCAGGCGCGGCGAAACTGCCCGCAAGACCGTCTTCGCCTCGGGCTGCAAGAGCTGGTATCTCGACGCCAGCGGTGAGCCGCAGGTCTGGCCGTGGAGCTGGGCCCACTTCGTCGAGGTCATGGCAAGGCCCGACTTCGCCGACTATGTGGTGAGCGACGGCTAACGCCAGGAAAAGCCGCCATCGACGACCAGCTCGGTGCCGGTCATGAATGCGGAGTCATCGCAGCTGAGGAACAGGGCCGCGCGGGCGATGTCTATCGGCTCGCCCAGCCGCTTCAGGGCGGCGCGCTGTTCCGCCCGTTCGCGGTGTTCGGGGTTTTCCCAGATGTAGCGCGTCATTTCGGTCCTTACGGTTCCCGGGCAGATCGTGTTGGCGCGGATCGAGGGGGCAAGGTCGAGCGCAATGCCCTTGGTCAGCATCAGCACGCCGCCCTTGCTGGCCGAATATCCGGAGGACCCGGCCATCGGCATCACGCTGCTGACCGAGCCGATGTTGACGATGGTCGCCTGCGTGGCCTGCCGGAGGTGGGGCAGGGCGGCCTTGATCGTGTTGAACGGCCCCTTGAGGTTGACCGCCACCATGGCGTCGAATTGCTCGTTCGTCAGTTCGGCGAAGGGCGCCATGACTAGGAAGCCGGCGGCATTGACCAGGCCATCGAGCCCGCCGAGTTCCGCGGCGGCTTCGGCCATGGCCGTTTCCACCGCGGCATGGTCCGATACGTCGCAGGTCAGCGCAAGGCCTTGGCCGGGGGCGGAACGCCAGTCGCGGTCGAACAGGGCGAGCTGTGCGCCATGCTGCGCGAACAGTTCCGCAATCCCCTTGCCGATTCCGCTCGCCGCTCCGGTGATCGCGATACGCCGTCCGGTGAGCTTGTGTTCCATGATCTCTCCCTCGCGCCGGCAATATGCACTTGCCGCGTTGCATTATTGAACCGGTGGAGCGGCTGTGGCAATAGCGGCATGAGCGCAAGGATGACCTGCATGCAATCTGCCGTTCCGCAAGACATTGCCGATACCATCGCCGATCCGAAGGCCTATGCCCTCGGCAAGCCGGTGGACGAGGCCTTCGCCTGGCTTCGCGCCAACGCACCCTTCTCCCGGGTTACGCCCGAGGGCTACGATCCGGTCTGGGTCGTCACGCGCCATGCCGACCTTTCCGAAATCGAGCTTCGCCCGGACCTGTGGTGCAGCGGCGCCAACATGCCGATCCTGACCACGCGCGCCGTGCTAGACGCGCGCATGGGCGACGGTTTCAAGGGCAACCGCACGCTGGTTTCGATGGATCCGCCGGATCATTCCGAATTCCGCAGGCTGACCCAGACCTGGTTCATGCCCAGGAACCTCAAGACTATAGAGGACCGGATCCGCGGTCTCGCTCGCGAGGCGGTGGACCGGATGGCGGCGCTGGGCGGCTCCTGCGACTTCGCGCGGGACATCGCGCTTTACTATCCGTTGCGGGTGATCATGGAGATCCTCGGCATGAAGCCCGAGGACGAGCCGCTGATGATCAAGCTCACGCAGGACATCTTCGGTTCGCGCGATACGGACCTGAGCAGCGGCGGCAAGGCGGCCGAAGATCCCGTGCAGGCCCAGGCCAACCTGCAAAAGACGATGATCGAGACCAATACCTACTTTACCGAACTGACGCTCGACCGCCGCAGGCATCCGACCTCGGACCTTGCCAGCGTGGTCGCCAACGGCGTGATCCATGGCGAACCCATCGGCATGGGCGATGCCATCGGCTATTACATCATCTCCGCCACGGCAGGCCATGACACCACCTCGAACACCACCAGCGCGGCGATGTGGCAGTTGGCCGAGCAGCCGGCCCTGCTGGCCCGGCTCAAGGCCGCCCCGGAACTGGTCCGCCCCTTCATCGACGAGGCCGTGCGCTGGGCCACGGTGGTCAAGCACTTCATGCGCACCGCGACGCAGGATGTCGAGTTTGCCGGGCAACGGGTGCGCAAGGGCGACCTCGTCATGCTGAGCTACCAGTCTGCCAACCGCGACGAGGCGGTGTTCGAGCGCCCCTTCGAATTCGACATCGACCGTAGCCCCAACCGCCACGTCGCCTATGGCCACGGCCCGCACAAGTGCCTGGGTCAGCACCTGGCCCAAATGGAAATGCGGGTGTTCTGGGAGGAACTGCTGCCGCGGCTGGAATCTGTCGAGCTCAGTGGAGAGCCGAAGCGAACCGAGGCGAATTTCGTTTGCGGCCCGAAATCGGTGCCGATCTCCTACCGGCTCGGTTGAGCACTGGGCCGATCTCGCCTGCAACGCATGTTGACCGGCCCGGTGTCGGCCGGCTCATCAGTGCGGCTCGGGCGGCAATCGAATGTCAGGCGAATGGATCCTCTCGGCCGCAGCCAATACAAGACCCCGCTTCGGCGGGGTTTTTTGTTGTCGGGCTTCACACGGTCATGCCCTTGAATTACCTTCGCCTCTTCGCAGGCGTTGGGGACGGGACGATGCGTGTTAAGCATGTTCTGGCGTTGATCGTGGCAGCGGCGCGTGCACGCAACTTGTACCAGCAGGCTGCCGCCAAGGACGTCGACTGGACCAAGCGCCGCCTCATGCAGATGGGGCAATGATGGAAAATCGCGAGAAGCCCATGACCCGCACTCGCAATCGCGTCCTCACCGCCCTGGCCGCAACGTCTCTCGCCGTGCCCATCGTCTGGGCCTGCGCATGGGAGCCTGACAATCCTGTCTGGGCGGTGCGCAAGCCGGATTATGACGGCAACGGCGCCAGCGCCATGCTCTCGCCCAGCAACGACACCCGGGTCAATCTCGCCTTGCTGCTGGCCGATCGCACCGCGCCGCCCCCGGGCAAGGTGGGTCCTGCACCCCTGTTCTCATGGGACGAACTGGCCGACCGGATCGCGCCTCCGGGCGAGGATGAGCAATCGGGCCCTTTCGAGGGCAGCCGCTGCCAGACCTCCGCCAGTGGCGCGGAGCAGTTCGCCATTGCCGTCGCGGCCAATGCCGTGCTCTCCGCCCCGGAACGCGATGCGCTGAACGCAGCGCGCAAGGGCTTTTCCTTCAACTGCGCCGACAGCGGCGCGCCGGTCGTCCCCGCGCTGCCGCTCGATGCGGTGAAGTCGCCGCAAGGCCAGCAGTTCGGCCAGTACCTGCGGGGTGCGGCGGCTTTCTATGCCGGCGATTTCGCCGCGGCGACCACCGCCTTCTCCGGCCTTGCCGATGCCAGGGACGGCTGGCTGCGCGAAACCGCGCTCTACATGGTCGCGCGCTCGCAGTTGAACCTCGCGCAGAAGGGCGCCTTCGACGAATGGGGCGGCTTGGCCAGCCCCCGCAAGACCGATGCGGTAATCGTGCAGGCTGCGGTTGCCGGCCTGAGGGCCTATCTCCAGGCCTATCCGCAGGGCCGCTATGCCGTTTCGGCCCGGGGCCTGTTCCGGCGGGCCTACTGGCTTGGCGGCAAGGATGCCGAGCTGTCTTCCGCCTATGGCGACTGGCTGGGTCAGGTTTCACGGTCCGTGACCGTCGATGCGGCGGACGAACTCGACAACAAGTTGTTCTTCACCGCCGATGCGGCGGCTTTCACCGATCCCACGATCCTTGCGGTGACCGACCTGATGCGCATGCGCAAGCCGGCAGAGGGTACGGACAGCGATCGCCAGCCGATCACCCGCGCCGAACTGGATCGACAGAAGCCGTTCTTCGCCGGCCAGCCCGATCTCCATTCCTACCTGCTAGCCACCGAGGCGCTCTATCTGCGCAATGCTCCGCGCGAAGTGATGGAGCTGATCCCCGACGCATCGCACCAGGACTCATTCACCTACCTCCAGTTCAGCCGCCAGATGCTGCGCGGCATGGCGCTTGAGCAACTCCGCGATCCCAATGCCCGGCAGTTCTGGCGCGACCTGTTCGCCGGGACAAGACAGCCATGGCAGCGCGAGGCGCTCGAGCTGGCCTATGCTTCCTTCGAGGAGCGGCACGATGGCCTCGCCCGCGTCTTCGACAGCTCTTCGCCGGTGCGAAACGCGATCGTGCGCGGGATTCTCCTCGAATTCGTCGCCGGGCCAGACCTCTTGCGCCAGCAGGTGCGCGACATGTCCGTCGCCAAACACGAGCGCGAGACGGCGCTTTGGGTGCTGCTCGCCAAGGACCTGAGGCACGGTGCCTACCGCGAATGGCTGAACGACGTGAAGCTTGTCCCGGCCGATGCCGGCAGCGAGGCTGGCTTGATCGACGGGGCGCAGAACGCCGGCGGCGGTTTCGATCCCAGCGAGTCTTCGGTCCCGCTCGGCGTGTTCGTCGGCAAGGGGAAGACCGGCGATTTCGGCTGTCCGGTGCTGGCCGAAACCGTAGCCGCGCTGGCCCGCAACCCGCGGGGCGCCAAGGCCCGCCTGTGTCTGGGCGAGTTCTGGCGCAGCAACAGTTTCGACAGCTTCCCCTTCGACACGCCGCTGACGCCGGGCGAGCTGGGCGGCACGCCCTCGCTGTTTCCAGGCAAGGTCATGGCCCGGCAGGATATCTACCAGGCGGTGATGAGCGATCGGGCGGCGAGCCCCGACGCACAGGCTTATGCGCTCTACCGCGCCATTCGCTGCTATGCGCCCAGCGGCAACAACGATTGCGGCGGCGCGGACGTGCCGGTCGCCCAGCGCCGCGCCTGGTACAACCGGCTGAAGGCGCAATACCCGCGCTCTCGCTGGGCGCAGAGCCTGAAATTCTACTGGTAGGTGCGCCGATTGCGCATCGCGGCCGCCCTCGCGCTGGCCCTGCTGGCCGGCTGCGCGCGGCAGTCCGGCGTTGTGGATGCAGGCCAGTATGACGCCTTCTGGCTATGGGCCGGGACCAGACCCCAGCCGGTGCTGGACAAGGCGCGGACCGTCTACGTGCTCGATAGCGAATTGCGCGAGGGTGCGAAGACGCTGACGCCGCTGCGGCCGGCGGTGCCGAAGGTGCCGGGCAAGGAACTGTGGCTGGTCACCCGCGTCGAGACGCTGGACTGGCCGCAAGGCACCGGTGCGGAGCTGGTCGAGCGGCTCGATGCATGGCGCGCGGCCGGTAACTCGGTGGCGGGATTGCAGGTGGATTTCGACGCCCGTACCCGGCACCTCGATCGTTACGTGCAGTTCCTCGGCCAACTGCGCCGAGGACTGCCGCCGCGTTACCGCCTGTCGATCACCGGTCTGATGGACTGGAGCGCGCATGGCGATCCCTTGGCGCTCCGCTCGCTTTCCGGCACGGTCGACGAAGTGGTGATCCAGACCTACCAGGGCCGCGCGACGATTCCCGGCTACGAGCGCTACTTCAGGCAAATGGGCCCGGACTTTCCGCTGCCGTTCAAGGTTGGGCTGGTGCAGGACGGGGCCTGGACGCCGCCCGCGGGCTTGGCGCGCCACCCGCGTTTTCGCGGTTACGTTGTCTTTCTGGTCAACCCGGCGCGCTGAATCGCGCCGCCATCGACAGGCATCGTAGCGACATTGTCACGGTATTTGCCTACCGGCCGCAAATAGAAAGGCCCGCCGCGCCACAGGGAGTGAACGCGACGGGCCTGGCTTTCCTCCCCAGGAAAGTGGTCAATGCTTCAGCCGCGGAAGGCGCTGCCGAGGCGGTGGTAAAGGTTCGAATACTTGGCCGATTCCGGCGAGTCCCCGTTGTGCTGGAGATAGAAGCGGACGGCCTCCTTCAGCAGCTTGAAGTCCTCGTTCGACAGGACGGCGCGGGAGCGGGTGGGTTCTGCCATGGCAAATCCTTTCAGGACCTGACGGGAACAGGGTTCGCAGCCGAAGCGACGAACCCGATTCCCTTATAACATTCAGGCCGCGAACTGGTTCATGGTATTGTCCTTGCCGGCCGCCTTCAGCGCGGCTTCGCCCGAGAAGTATTCCTTGTGGTCGTCGCCGATGTCTGAGCCCGACATGTTCTGGTGCTTCACGCAGGCGATGCCCTGGCGGATCTCGGCGCGCTGCACGCCCTTGACGTAGCCCAGCATGCCCTGGTCGCCGAAGTATTCCTTGGCGAGGTTGTCGGTGCTGAGCGCCGCGGTGTGGTAAGTCGGCAGCGTGATCAGGTGATGGAAGATGCCGGCGCGGGCAGCGGCGTCGCGCTGGAAGGTGCGGATCTTCTCGTCGGCTTCGATCGAAAGCTCGGTCTCGTCGTATTCGGCGCTCATCAGGCGGGCGCGGTCATAGGCCGAGACGTCCTTGCCTTCCTTCTCCCAGGCGTCGAACACCTGCTGGCGGAAGTTCAGCGTCCAGTTGAAGCTGGGCGCATTGTTGTAGGCGAGCTTGGCGTTCGGAATGACAT
>CAZVWP010000094.1:0-9336 GCA_964630805.1 uncultured Novosphingobium sp.
TGCAATTCGGCTGACGGGAGGGTCGCATGAGTAAGAAAAACAGCGGTTTTGCGGCCGATTTGGCGTCCGGGATTGACCTGACGGACGCAGGCACAGCGCCTCGTCGATCGAGCATCGCATCGAACGTTCTAACCGGTCGTTCAAACCGTCTTGCCGACCTGGCATCCGGGGCAATTGTCAATCGGACCCATGAGTTGGTGGATCCTGCCAGATGCCGGATGTGGGCAGGCCATAACCGTGATTATGCCTTGCTGAACGAAGAACGGTGTTCGGATCTCATTGAGAGCATCAAGGCGCAAGGGCGGCAGGAAATCCCCGCAATTGTGCGCCGCCTTTCCGGTGATGAGGATTTCGATTTTGAAGTTATCTGCGGCGCGCGGCGACATTGGTCGATTAGCTGGTTGAGGTCTCACAATTATCCAGACTTCAAGTTCTTGGTCGACGTCCGGGAGATCGGCGACGAAGAGGCATTCAGGCTCGCTGACATCGAAAACCGAGCCAGGGATGATCTTACGGATCTTGAGAGGGCCAGGGACTATCTGCGCGCACTGGCAGCGTACTATGATGGCCGTCAGAGGACGATGGCCGAGCGGCTGAAAGTCTCTGAAAGCTGGCTCACGCGATATCTCGATCTCGCTCGCCTTCCCGACGAACTGACCCGGGCTTTTGGCGACCCGCAAGAACTCGGCATTCGAAACGCAATCGCTCTTAAGGCCCTTCTGAAGCCAGACGAGCGCAAGGCACGCGCCTTCCAAGAGGCCGCACGCCTGGCCGACGAGCGTGAGGCAACCGGAAAGTCGATGCCCGTGATCGATGTGATCAAGGCACTGTCACTGGCTGTTGATCCCCCCAAGAAGTCAGGATCCCCCAAAAAGTCAGGAAAGGCTGAAACGGTCGCGAACGCGAGCGGTAAGCCGGTGCTTCGGATTGAAGGCGCCGATCGCAAGGGCATTCGCCTCACTCTCCTGAGCAAGGGTGGAGCGACGCGCCAAGAGGCGGAAGAAGCAGTGCGCGCGGTTTTGGACCAGTACTGGACCTGAAGGCTCATGCCTTCGCGCGGGAGACCGCAACAAATCGCCTGCGTGAATCAGTCCGACTCCTGTGATTCAAAATTCCCGTTGGATCACGAGAAACCGCCTGCGGCATTGAAGCGCGCATGGACACCCCGACCCACGGCAGCTTCATCTGGCTCGAAGCCGTCTGCGCGGAGCGCAATGTCGCCCGGCGCTATACCGTCGCGCTGAGCCGCGACCTGTTCGGGGCTTCGATCGTCGAGTTCGCCTGGGGCCGGATCGGGACCCGGGGGCAGGGGAGGGCGGTCTCGTTTGCCAGCGAGAACGAAGCATCGCGCTTTGCCAGCCAATTGCTGCGTCGCAGGGCCAGTGCCCCCAAGCGCATTGGCGTGCCCTACCGCGAGGTCGCATTGACGCCGTAGGGCGCCTCAGGAGGCTCTGGGAGCCGCTTTGGGGGTCAGGGCATGGTCACCGGGGCGCAAGGTGGCCAAATCGGCCTTCTCAAGCGCTGTTGTCGGCTGCCAAAGTTTATGGCAACCTCATTTATCCACTAAAAATCAATCAATTATATTGATTTCAATGCCAACAATTCTGGCGCGCCAAGATTCCGTGTCGGCAACTCTGCCAGAATTGATGTCATCGATACGGTCGATCTCCGGCCACGGGAGGTCGGGTGATCGAACGAAAACCGAGCCGCACGAAAGCTGCGTCCACTGAGGCTCTGGCGACGGGCGCGGAGCTTTATCCAATCTTCAGACGCCTTGTCCCGCTCGATGGCCCGCTTACAGCACAAATCATCGATGCGGTTGCAACCCAGTCAGGCCTCAGTGAGCGTCAGATACGACGTCTGGCGGCCAGATTCCGCGCAAATCCTGTGGCTTCCAGCTTAGCGCCAACGCCGCGTGGCCCCCGGATTGGCAGTCACCGTATCGCTGAGACGGTGCGGGAGGCGATAGATCGGCTCACCCAGGAGGTATTCCTGGCAAAGCCGCCACCCACTGCAGCCTTGGCAGCCCGGGAAATCCATGGCCTGTTGATCGCGGAGGACGGGGAGTTCCGTTTCGCGCCGGGAGAAGTGCCAAGCGAGCGTACCCTGATCAGGCTTATCGGCGAGATTTCCGAGCCACAGCGCGCCCGATCGAGCATGGGTTCAAAGCAGCGCAGCGCTCACGAGCCGCATCCGGGCAGCTACCGCAGCGAGGGCCTGCTCGATCTCGTGCAGATGGATCATACGCGGGCCGATGTGATTCTCGTCGACAGCGTGCATCGAGAGGAGCTTGCACGTCCCTGGATCACGTTGTTGATCGAGGTCTGGACCCGCAGTATTCTGGGCTTTTATGTCAGTTTCGGCGATCCTTCGATCTTCCGCTGTGGTCGGGCGGTGGCCAATGCCTTGTTGCCCAAGGAGTCGCTGCTCGAGGAATTGGGCGTCGATGTCTCCTACCCGATGCACGGACAATTCCGACGGCTTCATGCCGATCATGCAGCGCCGCACCGGGCCGAGAGTTTCCGGCGGGCCTGCTTGGCCAACGGGATCGATCCTGACATTCGTCCGCGCGGACCGGCGCACTTCGGTGGGCACATTGAGCGCTTGATCGGTTCAATGGTTGGGAAGATGCGACTTTTGCCGGGGGCGACGGGCGGCAACGTCACCCAGCGCGATGGTTACGATGCCGGACAGGCGGCAGCGATGACCTTGCCTGAGTTCGAGCGTTGGTTGTTGTTCCAGATCGCCATTTATCACAACACACCGCACAAGGGATTGGGGGGACAATGCCCTAGCCAAGCTTGGAAAACGGCTGTTTTCAGCCGTCCTCCTCTGCTACCGGCTTGCATTGAAGTTGAGCATCTCACGCGCCAGTTCCTGCCGGCGCGGCAGCGAACCGTCCAGGCTTATGGCGTGCAGATACTCCATCGTCGCTACTGGAATTCGGTCCTGGCGACCCGGATCGGCCAACAGATTACCGTGCATCACGACGAGCGGACGCTGCAACGGGTCTATGCGGAGATCGATGGCCAGTTCGTCATCTTGCCCGTGGTCGGTGACTACCCGGATATCAGCGAGCCTGAATGGGAAGCCGAGCGGCAACGCCTGCGGCGGGCTGGGGCAGCATTTCAGGCCGATGGCGCAAGGGCGGCGACTGCGCGGTATATCCAGGCCGCACGCCGCGAAGTTGCCATTGCACGGCACCTAACAGCGAGTAGCCGGCAAGAGCGCAAGCAGCAGGAGCGCGAAGGTGTGTCGCACGGCCCCCAGGTCAAGGGACGGATTGAACGGGCCGAAGTCCAATGGGTTCCGTCTGCGGATTTGCCTGATGATGATTGGCTGAAATGGCACAAATGAGCGGAAATTCGGGCTTCTGGATCGATTTCGACGAAGCGCGCCGCGCGGTCACGACACTGGTCGAACTGGCACACGACGAGCCCGACGAGCGGCCGCCCTGTGTGCTGCTGGTAGGCCAGTCGGGGATGGGCAAGACATCGATCCTGCGTGAGACCCAGCGCCGGATCGCGCTCGATTTTCCCGAACCTGCCGATTGGGGCGAAGCCCGTTACGAGCCAATGCTGCGCACGGTCATTCCGTCGGGTTCGACTGCGCTCAAGATCAACCTGACACTGTTGTGGAAGCAGGGTTGGCCAATCACCGGCAAAACCCACCGTATCGCCGATCTCAAGGTGGTCGAACTCCTGCGTCACCAGCGGACGCGGCTCGTGGGGATCGACAACGTCCATGCCATCCTCACGGCCGGCGGCAGGGCGCGGCGCGATACGCTCGATGCGTTCCGCTTCCTGATGAGTGAGGGCAATGTCCCGATGGTGGTGGCCGGGCTCGACGTTGCGGCGGACATCTTCGCCGAAGATGTCGAGCTGGCCTATCGCTCGATCATTGTGCGGCTCAATCCTTGGCCGCCGGGTGAGGCATCGCAGCGGCTGATCCGCGTTCTGGCGAAGGGGATGAAGCTGATCGAACCCGACCGGCTTGCAGAGCCAGAGATCGCCGAATTCCTGTGGCGCCACAGTCTTGGGGTGACCGGCAATTTCAAACGGCTGCTCCACTGGGGGCAGAAAGTCGCGCGTCGGCACGGCCGTGAAAGTGTCGAATTCGCCGATATCCGTGAGGCTGCGGGGCTGCTCCCCGGCCACCCGGTGAGGTGATCGCGCTCGGGGTAGAGCCGGAGCCGCTGGCGTTTCGGGTGCGACCGCTTGGCGACGAATGTTTCGATTCCTGGATCGACCGGTTGACCAGGGCCCACGAAACGTCCCGTGCCGCGCTCTTCCGCCATGTCGGGATCGAACCGGCTCTTGCTGGGCTGGACCTGGCGCGCGCCGCGCGGGGTCTGGACGCGGTTTGGCACAGTGCCGTTACCAATCTGGTCGAGCGCCTCGCCTGGGCTGTTCAATGCGAAATCGGCAGGATTTTGGCCACTTTTCTCGCCTGTGAGGCGAACGACGTGCTGCCGAGGCGCTTGCGGCGATACGCCTGTGCACGGTGTTGGTACGAAGCGGGACGGGCAGGCAAGCCGATGATCGTCCACCGAGAATGGATCTTGCGGGCAAGCTGGCGTTGCAAGAAGCACGAGTTGCCATTGTGCGACATGGCCAGCCTGCTGACGGACGGCGCGGGCATGCCTTCGCAATCGGATCTGGGACTGGCCATCATCGCGGCGGAGCGGCGGCGCTGGGCATACCAGGTTCGACCGGGCGCGATACCGCAGAATGCGGCGGAATTGGCCTATTTGGTGGGTTCCAGCGATTGGCACGGTTTGGGGCCGCCCAACAAGTGTTATCACGCCCGGTTCGCCGCGAACCAGTTCCACTTTTCAGCCGATCGGATCGCCCTGCTGGCCCTCGCGCATGGCAACCGACATGCGCTGGCGCGCCGCTTCGAACGTCTGGTTGCGGCGCGGTTGCCCGAACGACCCACGGTCGGCGGCGGTGTTCAGGCACACGCGAAGGCGCCGTACCGACTGCGCACTTGCGCTCAGCCTAAGCCAACTTCGCGGTGGATGGCGCCGGGAATCCTCGACTTGCTGCGCGCCTACGCATGGGTGCGAGAGCGCCGGGATATCGAGGTGGCGAGGGCGGCAGCGTTCGAGCGCCATTTCGGGCGCCTGCAAGAGCCTTGCGCCTCGGTCAATCCGGGCTCGGGTAACGCCAGTCGGGCATGGCGACAGGGATATTGAGCGTGCACAGGAAGGGCGCGAATGGGCCCTGATTGCGCGCGAGGTGGCGGGTTTCGAGCTGGCGCAAGAGCTTGCCTGCCCCCGCCTTGGTCGCCGACAGCGCTCGGGCGAGCTGGGCCGGCGTCAATCCGCCGAGCCCGAATAGCAGCATCCAGGCGAGGTAAAGCCGGGAGTTGGTTCGTTGCTTGAGAAATTCGCGCGCGAAGACCTCGGACGCGCGGGGGAACCGGACGATGTCGCAGGCGGTAGCGTGCAGCGCCTCAAGCAGATTTTCGCGCGCGTCGTTGCGCCTGTCCTGGGGATCGAGATCGGCGCGGAACAGCCGCCGCTGGATAAGGCCGGGGAAGGGGAGGGCGGTGTCGCTCAGGCGGAACGCGTCGCTGCGCGCGGCGGCGGCTAGGTTGATAGCCCAGCATGGGGTCCGAGCGGTGGCGGACAGGGGATTGGCATCGTCGCCGGTCGAATACCGAAACCCGTCGACCAGCGCGAGCAGGCGCTCAAGCGGCGCATTGGCTAGCTTGGGTTGGGCAAGCGCGGTAAGCACCCGATCAAGCTCATCGGTGCTTGCGGCGACGATCGCTTCGGCGTCGGCGACCTCGCTGGCCATCGGCCGAATGGCGACCTTGCGCACCGTCCGGATCGCTTGGGAAAGGAGTTTCTCGCGGGGCAGGAGGGCCTGTTCGATCAGGGTCAGAAAGGCGTTGCGCTCAGCCGCGCACTCCGCGCCGATCAGCGCGGGGCCCAGCGTGATTGCCCGGTCCTCGCGGTACTGCTGCCACGCTCTGCTTAGCCAGTGCAGCGCGAGTGAAGCGCGCATTTCCGCCGAATAGAGGGCAGGGGAGGCGAGCAGGGTCTTGGCCAGCGCATCCACCTGGCCGAGCCGGAAAGCGATGGGGCTGGTATCAGCTACATCTTTCACCGGAATACCTCCTGCCGTTTTGGCCGCAAGCCTGGGTATTGGCAGCGGTCCATGCGGTCAATCTAAAGTTTACTCAAATGCCAGTTTGGTATCCTATCTTTCCGAATGCCAAAAACACGGACTTTCCATAATCGGATGTTATGGTAAAATCGAACTTGCCAGAAATGCCCATTTTGGCCAGAAATTGCCCCATGCACGCCGCTCGAAGTACCCGTCGCGTATGACCGCTGATCGACCCTTCCGATCCTCGGTCGAGCTGGTGCTGGGCGCGCATGGCCCGCTGGTCGACGCGCGCGCCGCGCGCCCGCTGGCGCTCGAGGCGGCGGTTGCGGCGATGGCGCCGGCGACAAAGGCGGCGATCACCGCCGACCTCAGGTGCTTCCTTGGCTGGTGCAAGTCGCGGCGGCCCGTGGTCACCGCGGTGCCCGCCGATCCGGAGAGCCTTGTCCACTATCTCCACTGGTTGGCCAAAGGTTCGGATACCCGGTCTCCGGCCAAGCCCGCGACGCTGGCGCGGCGGATCGCCTCGATCGCCCGGATCCACCGCATCCTCGGGTTCGGCGAGAAGGAGCCGCTGCCAACGCAGGCCGGGATGGTTCGCGACACGCTGAAAGCGATCAGGCGTAAGAAGCGCGAGCGGCAGCGTCAGGCCGCGCCGCTGCGGTTTGGCGAGGCGATGGCGGAGGGGCAGGCGCCGCCCGAAGGGGTGACGATCAAGGGACTGCTCGCCTCGTGCGGTACCGACATCACGGGCAAGCGCGATGCGGCGCTGATCAGCCTTGCCTATGACGCGGGCCTGCGAGTTTCCGAGCTGGTCGGGGCAACGGTAGCCGATCTGAGTCAGGCTGTGGATGGGAGCGGGCGGCTTGAGATCGCGCATTCGAAGACCGACCAGCTGGGGGAGGGGGCTCTGGCTTGGCTCTCGCCCGACACCATGGCGCGCCTCTCGGCCTGGCTGCTGGCGAGCGGGATTACGCAAGGGGCGGTGTTCCGGCGGATCAACGTGCTGGCCAGTCCGCCAGACGATGCGGGGCAGCAAGTCCAGCGGCACTATATCGGCCAGAAGCCGCTTACCCGGCAAGGCGTGGTCGCGATCCTGCGTCGCCGGGTATTCGAGGCTATCGACCTTGGCCATGTCGAGCTGGAAGCCGGGATGGAAGGAGACACGGTCCGCTCGCTCAGCGCCCATTCGTTCCGGGTGGGGCTGACGCAGGACTTGTTCGCGGCGGGCGAAGACGGCGCCGGGATCGCGCTGGCCCTACGCTGGTCGTCGCCGACCACCGCGCTGCGCTATGCCCGCGAACTGGCCGTGGGCAACAATGCCGCAGCGCGGGTGCTGGGACGCTTGCGCGACGGTGGCGGGCAGCCGGTTTCCTAGTTTGCCATGACGCTATGTCGCGGCGATCCCATCAGAGTACGGGTGCATCTTTCGGCGCTGTGCCTCCGCATGGGCCAGCGCCTCAAGTTGGGCCGCGCTTGAAAGACTGGCATCCTTCCGCAACGAGGCCGCGAGCTGGAGCACCGCGCGCTGGAAGGCTGTGTTGCCGCTGGCCCGCTGCCGGATGCCAAGGTTGTAAAGCTCGGCAAGATCGAGCGCGAGCAAGGCGATCGCTTCGGGGATATCCGAGAGGCCAATGTCGCGGATGGTGGCTACATACTCATGCTCGCCGCGCCCGAACAGATTGAGTTCGACCAGGCCGTCGGCCATCACAAGGCCGAGCGGTTCGTCGGCGAAATGAACCCGGCCCGAGGCCGCAACCAGCCCGTGAGCCAGGTCCCACGTCAGTTTGTCGCGATTTCGGGCAAGCCAGCGCGAGAGCAGCAGAAACTTCTGGCGAAAGTCCTGCTCGAAGGGCTGGCTGTAGGTGGGCCAGACCTCGGGCCGCTGGAATGCGTTCGAGTTGCTCGGTGAGGTGAGGGCCGTTGAAGAACGATTCCGCGCTGAAATGGCGCAGTTCGAGATAGCCCTTGTCCAGCTTGGCGAAATTTGCAGCATAACCTTTGTCGCGCCCGGCACGGGCCTCAAGCAAGTTACCAAGCGCCGAGCCGAGCAGGAATTTTCCGGTCGGATCATGCGCCAGATGCCGCAACAACGGGACGCCGACGGCATGGCGCTGCAAGGCCGTGTAGCGGCTGAATAGCCGGTCGTTGTTCGCGAGCAGCAGCAATTCATCGACGCCGACGATGAACCGGTCGGGATCGAGCCGATGGCCCTTCCCGGCATCGATGTTGATGTGCCAACCGCAATTGGCGGTATGGTCATTTTCGACGAAGTTGAAATCGCCGTCGATCTCGTAGATTGCCTCAATGAGCTCGGCTCTGACTGTTTCGGCCTCGTCCAGGGGCAGGGGAGGGGTCAGCAATTCCACGCCTGTCAGGCGGTCTTCCGGCCAGTTCAGCGGGTCCAGCCCATATTCCGGGACGACATAAAAGCCGGGCTGCTTGGGGGTTCCGGATGGAGCGGACCAGGCGCGGCCTGTCCGGTCCCGCAATTTGGCCGCGAATGCTCGGCAGAAGGCAGGCGAAGCCTCGTCCATGGCCTCTCCTTCGCGTAGCTCTCGCTCAAAACGAGGCTCGCCGAGGTCACCGAGGATGACTTCCAGCTCGAAGCCGGCACGCCAAGATCGGGTCGCGGACATGGCCGGGAAAGTAATTCAATTGTCGGGCGTGTAAACGCACGAGCGGCGGTGCCACTAATTATGGCACGGAAGCCCTTCAACAGAACGCTGCGATGACAGAAACTTTGGCAGCCGACATCAAGGCGAAGTCCGCAAACACGCTGCGTGCTTACGCCAGCGACTGGAATCAGTTCCAGGGCTGGTGCGACAAGCGCCAGCTCGAGAGCTTGCCTGCGCGTCCTGAGGCGGTGGCGACCTATTTGGCCGCGCTGGCCATGGCGGGGCGGGCGGACAGCACCGTGACGCGGCATGCCGCAGCGATCGCCTGGCGCCATCGGCAAGAGGGCCTAGCGCCGCCGCAGCAGCGCGACGAGCGCATGGTGATCGCCGATACGCTCGCAGGAATTCACCGCGAGCAGCGCGCCCGACCGAGTGCGCGTAAAGCGGCGATCACCGCTACGCAGCTGTCGGCGATGATCAACAAGGCAACAGGGGAGGGGAGTCGCGCGATCCGCGACTGCGCCATCCTCGCTTTGGGGCTGGCAGCAGGGCTCTGTTGCAAAGATTGGCGGCAGTCAGAGGTAGGCTGTCGCTCTGCGCCG
>CAZVWP010000095.1:0-9193 GCA_964630805.1 uncultured Novosphingobium sp.
AAATCCGTTTCCCCGACGCGATGGCCAACCCCTACCTGTGCTATGCCGCGCTGCTGATGGCCGGCCTCGACGGGATCAAGAACAAGATCCACCCGGGCGAAGCGCTCGACAAGAACCTCTACGACCTGCCGCCGAAGGAGCTGAAGAAGGTCCCGACCGTGGCCGGCTCGCTGCGCGAGGCGCTGGACGCCCTGGCCAAGGACCACGCCTTCCTGCTCGAAGGCGGCGTCTTCACCAAGGACCAGATCGAAGCCTACGCCGAACTGCGCTGGCCCGACGTGATGCGCTGGGAAACCACGCCCTCGCCGGTCGAGTTCGACATGTACTATTCGGCCTGATCTTCAGGGATCGGAACAAGGAAGGGCGTCCGGAGCGATCCGGGCGCCCTTTTGTTTTGGCAGCCTGCAAATCGCTTAGCTAGCATAGATGCAAATTCATCATGAGAGGATGACCGCATGGGCCAGAAGACCACGATGCCGGGCACCGCGTTGCTCGATGACGAGGTCCTGGTCGACCCATCGTCCTTCTATGACCGGCTTATTGCCGAAGCTCCGGTCTGGCAGGTAGGCGACAGCGATGTGTTTACGGCCAATTCCTATGCGGCAGTAACCGAAGCATGCCGGCGCACGGAGGATTTCTCGTCCAACCTGCGCTATTTTCTCTACCGTGACGAGCGTGGCCTGCCGGGGCGCTTGCTGCACCGCATGGCCGGCATCGAAGGGGCCAACGTGCTGGCCACTGCCGATCCGCCACACCATGCCAGGCACAAGAAGGTCATCAGCCCCGAGTTCAGCCCGCACCGCATAGCCGCACTGGAAGAGCGCCTGCGGTCAATGACGCGAGAGCGGCTTGCCACCGGCCGTAATGGCGGCCACATGGAATTCATGTCGGCGGTCGGCAATATGATCCCGATTGAGGTCATCATCGACATGATTGCCTTCAGCGAGCGGAACGCGGAAGCGCTGTTCCAGACCGCCATCGTCCAGACCGACATGCTGGCCAGCGCCATTTCGCGCGAAGAGCTTGAGCGCAGGGTATCTTTCACCGACAATACCTACATCTGGGTCTTCCAGCAGCTACAGGCGGCAATGGCTGCGCCGGGAGAAGGCATACTCGGCTTGCTTGCCCGGGCAATGAACGTCGGCGAGATCGATGTTCCCTTCGCCATGGCGGTGCTGCTGACGCTCTTTGCCGCCGGGGGCGAGTCCACTTCCAGCCTGATCGGAAATTCGGTCATGCTGCTCGCAAAGGACCCGGCTCTGCAGGCGCGATTGCGGACACAGCCCGGCCTGATCCCCAGGTTCATCGAGGAATCGCTGCGCTTGCAATCACCATTTCGTCACCACATGCGGCTGGTCGCCCGCGATACCGAGTTGTGCGGCATGCGCATCCCGGAAGGAGCCACGCTGCTGTTGATGTGGGGTTCGGCCAACCGGGACCCCGTCGAGTTCCAAAACCCCCACAAGATCGATCTCGCCCGACCGCGAAAGCACGTGGGATTTGGCAGCGGCATTCACGTTTGCCTTGGCAACACACTCGCGCGGTTGGAGGCTCGGGTGGTGCTGGAAACACTGCTGGCCAGCACCCGCGAATTCGCGCTGGATGCAGTAAACCGACCGCAGTGGGTTTCCAGTCTGGCCGTGCGACGGCTTGATCGGTTGCCCCTGGTGCTGGACTAAGAAGGTCACCGCGAACGTCGGCTTTCTTTGTCGTGGCCGGGAACGGCACCATTCGCGTGAAACGATGACACTTGCCATGGCCACGACATGATCACGACCAAATTTCCTTGACATTTATCACCATATAGGTTATACACCCCGCCGCCAGTTCCACTGGCGACAGCGGCGGGTGCGGGGGCGTCAAAGCGCTTCGCTTCTTCACTTCCGCAAAGGCCGGCGCTCTCCCCAGCGGATGCGCCGCACTCAGGGATGCGAGGAGCGGTTGGACGATCTTCCGGCCGCGGAACTTGGGGTATGCCCCTCGGTAGGCGGCAAGAGCGCGAGCCCGCCCCGCCGTCGCCTCGCACGCAGGGCCGAGTTGGCGAGAATGTGACCCTCTCCAGCCGTTCGCAGCGAAGTCACCAAGCCAAGCGTGTTGCGTCAGGCACTCCAGCGCCGGCCAGCCCGTCCGCTCTTCTCCATTCGGCGTAAGTCCGCGTTCGCCTGCGGAGGATGGGCTGTGCCTGGCATATCCCGTCAAAACTCGTCATCCTGAACTTGTTTCAGGATCCAGCCTGCTCCCTACCCGGGCCCACGCCGGCCAAAGCCAACCTCGCGGTTAGCTCCTGCCCTGCGTCGCCGGGCAAAACGAGGCTGGACCCTGAAACAAGTTCAGGGTGACGATAATTGGTAGGTTGGGACAAGATGGAACCACCTGCTGTGGCCGCATGGGCCACTCGCAAGCCCCTACTCCGCCAGCCGGTAAAGCTCCGCGCTTCCCGGCACGCCATCCTTGGCCGCGCCGTCCAGCGCCGGAGCGCTGCTGCGGGGGCGGGAGGCGGCGTCGGCGATCAGGCGGTCGTGCTCCTCGGGAGAAATGCGTTCCCACCCCTGGCGGCTCAGCCGTTCCATCGGGCGGTAGCGCACCTTGTATTGCATGCGCTGGCTGCCTTCGACCCAGTAGCCGAGGTAGACGAAGGGCAGGTTCATCTGCTCCGCCCGGCGAATGTGATCGAGAATGATGTAGTTGCCGAGACCGCTGCGGCTGGTGTGATCGGGCTCGTAGAAGCTGTAGATCATCGACAGCCCATCGGCCTGCCTGTCCGTCAGGCAGGCGCCGACCAACCGGCCGGGCGTGACGCCATCGAGAGAAGGCTCGCGGTATTCGACGATGTAGCTGGTGACCGGGGTATGCTCGACCATGTCGGCAAAATCGGTCTCATCCATAGAGGCCATTCCGCCGCCGGGGTGGCGCACCCCGAGGTAGCGCTGAAGCAGCTCGAATTGCTCGGCCGTCGACCATGGACGGCACAGCGAGACCTGGAGGTCCGAATTGCGCTTCATGTTGCGGCGCTGGGTCGAGTTGGGCTGGAACTCGTCCGCCACCACCCGCACCGAGACGCAGGCCGTGCAATCGAGGCAGGATGGGCGATAGGCGACCGTCTGGCTACGGCGAAAGCCTATCCGGCCAAGCGCATCGTTCAGCGCGTCGGCATGCGGCCCGCGCAACTCGGTGAAGACCTTCCGCTCCTGTCGCCCCGGCAGGTAGGGGCACGGCGCCGGGCTGGTCACGAAAAACCTGGGAAAGCGAACCGGTGCCGTCACGGGTGGTGTGTTCCTGACCTCTCTGTCGATGCGGGACTCATCGCGTAGGTAGAATATGCCCGCCGGAACCCCCTGTTGAAAGTCTTTTAACCAAGAAACAGGGTTAACGAAGTGAAAATTTGCACAGTCGGATGGTTTCCCGGGGCCTACTTGATCCGCAACTGCGTTTCGGATCGTTGCGGCACCGGGCCGGTGCCGCAACCGAAATTCGCTCTTCCGCGAATTTCCAAACAGAACTCTTACTGCTTGTCCTTGCGCAGCGAGCGGCCCGGCCGGCGGCCGGAAATGGTCATGACGTCGAAGACGTAACCGGCATCGGACAGTTCCTGCAGCAGGGTGTCGAGCGCCTCCTGGTCGCGGATCTCGAATTCGATCTCGGTCTGGATGCTCTTGGCGGAGAGCACGCCGAAAATGCGCTGGTGCAGCACCTCGATGATGTTGGCCTGGTTGCGGGCAAAGATGCCGGAAATCTCGTGCAGCGCGCCGACCTTGTCGTTGAGCAGCACCGATATGCGCCCGATCCGCCCGGAGCGCGCCAGGTTGCGCAGGATGACGTTGGCGAGAAATCTGGGATCGATGTTGCCGCCGGTGAGCACCACGCCGACATTGCGCCCGGCGAACTCGTGCCGGTGCGCGCCGCTTTTCACCGGCAGCAAGGTGGCGAGGCCCACCGCGCCCGCGCCCTCCACCACCGTCTTTTCGATATCGAGCAGCAGCGAGATCGCTTCCTCGATCTTCGGCTCGGCCACGATCCGCATCTCGTCGACCAGCGCCATCACCACTTGCCGTGTCAGGACGCCCGGCTGCTTCACCGCGATGCCCTCGGCGATGGTATCGCCGCCGCCGCGCACTTCCTCGTGGTGCTTCAGCAGGTACATCGCCGGATACTGGTTCGACTGCACCCCGATCACCCGGATCCTGGGCTTGATCGACTTGGCCGCCACCGCCATGCCCGAAACCAGCCCGCCGCCGCCGACCGGCACGATCAGCATGTCGAGCTCCGGCACGTCCTCCAGCATCTCGAGCGCGACCGTCCCCTGCCCGGCCATCACCGCCGGATCGTCGAAGGGGTGGACGAATGTCAGGTCGAGTTGCTTCTCCAGCAGCTTCGCATGAGCGTTGGCCTCGTCGAAGGTATCGCCCTCGAGGATCACCGTCGCACCGTGGCCCCGGGTGAGCTGGACTTTGATCATCGGGGTGGACTTGGGCATGACGATTGTCACCGGAATGCCCAGCCGCCCCGCGTGATAGGCCAGCCCCTGCGAGTGATTGCCCGCCGATGCCGCGATGACGCCCTTGGCGCGCTCAGCCTCGCTCAACATCAGTAGCTTGTTCAGCGCGCCGCGTTCCTTGTAGGCGGCGGTGAACTGCAGGTTCTCGAACTTCAGCCAGACATGGGCGCCGGTTATCTCGGAGAGAGTCCGGGAATAGAGCGTCGGCGTGTGCACCACCGCCCCGGAAATGCGCTCCGCCGCCGCGCGCACATCGGCGGGAGTGAGGGGCAGCGCTTCGGTTTCGGTTGCGGCAAGCTTTTTCATGGCACGAGCCTATCGCAAAGTTCGGGCAGGTGTAACCGCTATCGCTGCTGCCGCCCGCGCCACGCCGGCAGGATCACCCCGGCGGCCAGCGTCACCACCACCACGGCAAGCGTATCGGCGATCCAGTCGCGGTAGTCGCAATCGCGATTGAGCGCGGGAATGGCCTGAAAGATCTCGATCAACGCGCCGAAAAACGAGAGCCGCTCGACCCGGAGCCAGGGCGAGGAAGCGGGAAAGGCGAGCGCCGCCAGCCCGGCCAGCGTGGCGAAGGCCAGCATGTGCTCGAACTTGTCGCCGAGCTTGTCGATGGGTAACTGCGGCGGCATGGGTAGCAGGGCCATCGTCATCGAGAAAACCAGCGCCAGGACGAACAGCACGCGCGCCAGCGCAACCATGCGCGGATTTCTCAGGAAGGCCATGCCCGACAACTATCGACGGGCCGGACCTCAGGCAAGGTGGGCAGGCGGCGTATAAGCCGCTAGGAACGTGGGCATGACGGACGCACTGAACGTATCTTTCATCGGCCTCGGGGTGATGGGCGGCGCCCTTGCCCGCCATATCGGCAAGGCGGGCCACCGGCTGACCATCTACAACCGCTCCCCCGGCCGGGCGGCCAAGTGGCAAAATGCCAATCCCGGCCTTGCGGTGCGGGTCGCCTCCAGCCCTGCCGATGCCGCCGAAGGGGCGGATGCCGTGATCACCTGCGTCGGCAACGATGATGACCTTGCAGACGTCGTGCTCGGCTCGCGGGGGGTTTTCTCGACCCTGCGCAAGCACGCGGTGTTCGTCGATCACACCACCGTCTCCGCCCGCATCGCCCGCCAGATCGCCGTCGAGGCGCGCGACCTGCAGGTTCATTGCGTCGACGCGCCGATGACCGGCTCGCAGATCGGCGCGGAGAACGGCACGCTCACCGTGATGTGCGGCGGCAGGGCCGACGCCATCGAGGCTGCCCGGCCGATCATGGAGGCCTATACCTCGCGCATCGTCCACGTCGGCAAGGCCGGCGCCGGGCAGACCACCAAGATGGTCAACCAGATCTGCATCGCCGGCATCGTCGCGGGCCTTGCCGAAGCGGTGCGTTTTGCCCAGGCCGAGCACCTCGATCTCGACAAGGTATATGAGGCGATCTCGGGCGGCGCCGCGCAGAGCTGGCAGATGGACAACCGCTGGCAGACCATGGTGAGGGACGAGTTCGACTTCGGCTTCGCCATCGACTGGATGCGCAAGGACCTGGGCCTCGCCATGGACGAGGGTCGCGGCATCGGGGTTTCGCTGCCGATCACCGCGCTGGTCAACCAGCTCTTCGCCGACGTCCAGGCCTTGGGCGGCGGCAGGCAGGATACCAGCGCACTCATCCGCCGGCTGCCGAGGAAAGGCGGCAAGTGAGGCTTTGGTTCGCGGCGGCCTTCCTCGCCCTCGCCTCCCCCGCCCAGGCCGATACGCTGGTCGACAATGTCGACGGCTTCACCTTCACCGCCGAAGGCCGGATTCAGCGCTTCACCGGCCTGCTGATCGGCGACGACGGCCGCATCGAGCAAATGTTCCAGCGCGGCGACAAGCGTCCGCAGCGCGTGGACTTCCGGCTCGACGGCAAGGGCCGGGTGCTGATGCCCGGGCTGGTCGACGCCCATGTCGACTTGATGGCGCTTGGCCTGACGCTGCTCGGCCCCGCCTCCGACAAGGCGCGGCCCCGCCCCGAGGACCGCGACGATGCCCTGACCAAGGCCCAGCAATTCCTGCTGGAACGCGGTATCACCACCGCAACCGACATGGGCACCACCATAGAATCCTGGCAGGCCTATCGCCGCGCAGGCGACATGGGACGGCTGGCGATCCGCATCCTGGGCTATGCCGCCAGTGCCGAGGACATGGCGCTGATCGCCGGCCCCGGCCCGACGCCCTGGCTCTATGACGACCGCCTGCGGCTCAATGGCCTGCGCATTGCCTATGGGCCCCAATTGCCCCCGCCTGTCGCGCGGCGGAGCCTCACGGTGGCACAGGCGGAGCAGGCCGCGCAGAGGCAGCAGGCAATACAGCTCAAGAACCTGCTCAGCCGGGCAGGGATCGATGGCTTCCAGGCTGCCGTCGAGGTGCCGGATGCCCAGGCGGTTGCGCCGGTGCTCGACGCGATTGCCGAGATGCAGCAAACCTACAAGGGCGACCGGCGCTGGCGAGTCGACATGCCGGTGGCGCCCGCTGCCGCCGACCTGCCGCGCATTGCCCAGTTGGGCGTGTCGATTGCCGTGATGCCGCCGTCCGGTGGCGCGATCCCCGCCATTCCGGCGCTCGCCGGCCCGGGCGTGCCGACGGTGCGCTACAGTCTCGGCTCAGGCGCCCCATCCGGCAAGGTCGAGCCCTTTTCCACGCTCGCTGCCGCAGTGCCCCGCGAGGAAGCGCTCGCCGCCATGACTTCCGGCGCGGCCTGGACAGCGCAGGCGGAAGGCAGGCTTGGCCGGATAGCAGTGGGCCAGCGCGCCGACTTCCTGCTGGTGGCAAACGATCCCCTGCTCGCCGCATCGTCGGAGCTCCGCTCGTTCAGGGTGTTGCAGACCTGGATCGGCGGCAAGCCGGTCTGGCAGGCGAAGGAGGAAGCGACGTCAGCTCCCCGCTGACATCTCCCCGCCGCTGGCGGCAGCTTTCGCCTCGTCCGCCGCCCTCTCCCGCTCCGCGCGCTTTTCGCTGATCCGCATGAGCACCAGCGAGCCTTCGAACAGCAGGTACATCGGCACGGCCAGCAAGAGCTGCGAGATCACGTCGGGTGGGGTAATCACGGCGGCGATGATGGTGATCCCGACGATTACATAGCGGCGGGCCCTGACCAGCTGGTCCCGGCTGACGATCCCCGCCCGGTTCAGCAGCATCAGCAGCACCGGCAGCAGGAAGCAGAACCCGAAGGCGAGGATGAACTGCATGACCAGGCCGAGATAATCCTCGGAATTGGGCAGCGCCTCGATTTGCACGCCGCCCTGGCTGCCCTGGAAGCTGAGAAACCAGTGGAAGGCCGTCGGCATCACCACGAAATAGGCCATGGCCCCGCCCGCGATGAAAAGCACTGGAGTCGCCAGCAGGAAGGGAAGGAAGGCTTTCTTTTCATTGGCATAGAGCCCCGGCGCGACGAAGGCCCAGAGCTGGTTGGCGATGACCGGGAAGCTGACGAAGAAGGCGGCGAACAGCGCAACCTTCATCTCGACGAAGAACTGGCCGTAAAGCTTGGTGTAGATCAGCTTGTTCTGCCCGGCGGCCAGCAACGGATGGACGAGGAAGCCGAGGATGTCCTGCGCAAAGTACGCGCATACCGCAAAGGCGACCACCAGCACCGCGATGCACCGCATCAGCCGCCCCCGCAGCTCGACAAGGTGATCGAGCAGCGGGGCCTGCGTGTCGTCGATTTCCTCGATGCGGAACAGCTTCATGGCGGCGGGAACGGCAATTGCGGCTCCGCACGGGCGGCAGCCTTGGGCACTTCGGGCCCGGGTGCTTCGAGCTGGGCTTCAACCGGGACCGGATCGGGTGCTGGCAACTGGGCCGCAGGCTCGGCAGGCGCGGGATCGACGTAGTGCGTCGGATCGGTAGACGTCGCAGCCATGATCGCCGCGTTCTGCTCGCGCCACTTCTTCTCCATTTCCTCGAGCTCGGCCTCGCGGATCATGGTTTCGATGCCGCTGCGGAAATGACCCGAGACGCGCCGCACCTTGGCGATCCAGCGTCCCGCTGTGCGCAGCGCCATCGGCAGGTCCTTGGGCCCGATGACGACGACCGCGACAATGACGGTCAGCAAAAGCTCCGATGCGCCAATGTCGAACACGTGCCGGTACTCGGCTTACTGGCCGGTCTTGGTCGTGTCGGCGGCAGGCGTTACCGGGCTGGCGTCAGGTGCGGGAATCTGTGCCGGCGGCGCGGCGGGCTTTGACTCTTCCTCGTTGAGGCCCTGCTTGAAACTCTTGATGCCCTTGCCGAAGTCACCCATGATATCGGACACGCGGCCGCGGCCGAACAGCAGCAGCACGACGATCAGCACGATGATCCAGTGCCAAAGCGAAAAACCACCCATTACTCAGGACTCCGGAAAATTGGGCGGAGCAGCGCTCCGCATGGGCCCTATCTAGGCGCTTTCTTCCTCGCTTGCCAGTCCGTCGGAAGAATCCGTGTCGCCCTTTGTATCGCCCGACATGGCCGCTTCCAGCGCGTCCTCGACCGGATCGAGCAGGCCGGCGGCGCGCAATTCGTCGATGCCGGGCAGGTCCTTGCGGCTCTCGAGGCCGAAATGGGCAAGGAATTCAGGGGTCGTCGCATAGATCGCCGGACGACCCGGTACTTCGCGCCGGCCGGCAATCCGCACCCAGCCCGCTTCCATCAGCACGTCGAGCGTGCCCTTGGCGGTCTGCACGC
>CAZVWP010000096.1:0-9187 GCA_964630805.1 uncultured Novosphingobium sp.
CGAGCACGCCGGGGTTGTCCTCGCACACCATCAGGTTGCGCGGCATGTAGTCGCGGTGCACGAAGCCGCAGGGCTGGGCGAGGAGGTTGCGCAGCAGCGTCGCCTGCACGCCCTCCAGCGCCGCTTGCTGTTCCGTGGCGAGCGGGGTGCCAAGATGCCGCGCGACGTACCACTCGGGGAAGAGACCGAGTTCGCGTCGCAGCAGCGCCTCGTCGTAGGGCGGCAGCGCGTCGGGCCGGCTGGCCAGCTGCCACTTGACGAGGGCGTCGAGGGCATCGCGGAACAGCGCATCGGCATTCCCGTCGTTCAGCGCATCGATGTAGGCGGTGCTGCCCAGGTCGCTCAGCAGCAGGAGGCCGCGCGCGAGGTCCTGCGCCAGGATCTCCGGGGCGTGCACGCCGGCGCCGTGCAGCAGGCCGGCGACCTTGACGAAGGGACGGCAGTCCTCGTGCTCGGGCGGCGCGTCCATGACGATGCGGCTCGAGCCATCGTCGAAGCTGACGCGGAAGTAGCGCCGGAAGCTGGCATCGGCGGAAGCCGGAGCGATCGTGAGCGGTCGTCCCGGGAACAGTCCGGCCAGCCATTGATGGACCAGTTCGAGGCGTTGCATGGCCGGTTTTGCGCTGGTTTCGAAGGCTGCGCTTGGTGATAAACTACGCAATTCTACCATTCCCGCCGTAGCGTCTTTCCCGGTCTTGCCCGGCAAGCCCACGGCGAATAAAGAAGAATTCGCAAATGCACGCTCCGGCGCGGCTTGCTCTGGTTTTCACTTTCGGTTTGTCCGGCAGTTTGCTGGCGGCCGAGAACTTGCCGCCATTGCGCGTCGATCCGGCACTGCTGGGAATGGGGGCAGCGAGTGCGAAGGCCGAAGCGCCGATCGAAGTGCCTTCGTCCGCAGTCAAGCCCGTTCAGGCCCCCGTGCTGGCCGAACCGCCCCGCGAGGAGGCGCCGGTGCGACCGGCCGCGCCCGCCGTGGCGGAAAAGAAAGTCACGCCCTCCGCCCCGACCCAAGCGCCAGAACCGGTCAAGCCCGTTCCTCGCGCAGCTGCGGCGGACAAGGGCCAACCGCAGCGTGAAACGGCGGTGGCTGGCAAAGCTGCCGAATCCGGCCAGGCGAAGGTCGAACAGCCTCAGCGGGAAGCCAGGCCCGCTCCTCGCGCAGCCTCGGCGGAGAAGGAGGAAGCAGGCAAGCCCGCGGCGACCGCTCCCCAGGCGGCCGAACGCAGCCCGGCAAAGGCCGAGCAGCCCCCGCAAGTGGAAGAACAACCGAAACTGCCGCCGCGGTATTCGGCTTATGCCGAAGCCGGCCTCGTGCCGAGGCTCAGGCCCGACAGCCAGCTGCGGCCCCACGAGGCGGACAAGCATGCGCAATATCCCACCTTCATCGACGCCTCCCGCCTCGACGGCCGCAACGATAACGAGGTGGTGGCGGAGGGCGAAGCGGAACTGCGCAGGACCAATACATCGATTACCGCGGATCGCCTGACCTACTGGAAGATCGAGGACGAGATGGAAGCCGTGGGCGACGTCCGCTACGCCAAGGAGGCAGACAGGATGTCCGGGCCGAAGCTGCGCCTGAGCCTGACCGACAATACCGGCTACTTCGAGCAACCCGAGTATTCGGTTACGCGGTCTGCGAAGGAGCAAAAGCAGGCCTACTCGCCCGTGCTGGGCGCTGTCGCGCAGCCCGTGAAGAAGCTGCCATCCTTCCTGCCGCGGGAAAGGAAGGAGAAGGACGCCATCGCCACCATCGCCGGCGAGGTGGTCGATACGGACCACAAGCTCACGACCGCCTCGGGCCATGCGGACCGGCTCGAATTCAGGGGCGAGAACCGCATGCGGCTGACCAACGCCACCTACAGCACCTGTGCCGCGGACGATCCGGCCTGGTACGCCAGGATGGCGCAGCTCGACCTCGATTACGATCGTGAGGTGGGCGAGGCACGCGATGCGACAGTCGTGTTCAAGGGCGTGCCGCTGTTTTATTCGCCCTGGGTCGGCTTCTCCCTCAACAATAGGCGCAAGTCCGGCCTGCTGGCGCCGACCTTCGGCACCAGTTCCAAGTCCGGCATTGAATTCACCCTGCCCTACTATTGGGACATCGCGCCGAACATGGACATGACCATCGCGCCGCGGCTGATGTCCAAGCGCGGCCTGCAGATCAACTCGGATTTCCGCTACCTGAATTACGACTACAGCGGCCTGGCGCGCGTCGAATGGCTGCCGGACGATCGCGTGTACGGGAAAAGCCGCTACGCCTATTCCATCCTGCACAATCATCCCAACCTCGGCAATGGCTTCAGCGGGCTGCTGAATGTCAGCGGGGTTTCCGACAGCACCTATATGCGCGACCTCAGTACGCGCATCACCGAAGCGTCCCAGGGCAACATGCTGAGGCAGGGCCTGCTGAGCTATGGCAGCTGGTGGGGTTCCGCCACGGTTAACCTGCAGACCTACCAGACGCTGCAGGATCCGGCCCTGCCCCCCGTTTCCAAGCCCTATCAGCGCCTGCCGCAGGTCACCGTCGTATCGAACCGGCCGGACTTCATCGGCGGGACAGCCTTCGCCTTCAATGGCGAATGGGTCAACTTCGACCATCCCACCCTGGATACCGCCCGCCGCCTGACCCTGTATCCGCAGCTTTCCCTGCCGCTGATGACGTCGGCCGGGTATGTCACGCCGAAGATCGGCCTGCATTCGACGCGCTACGACATCGACCGGCGGACGAGCGTCGGCCCCGACACCATCGTGCGCAACCTGCCGGTCTTCAGCGTCGACTCCGGCGTGGCTTTCGAGCGCGATTTCGAATGGTTCGGCAAGGGCCTGACACAGACGCTGGAGCCGCGGCTGTTCTATCTGCTGGTGCCGCAGCGCACCCAGAATCAGATCCCGGTCTTCGATTCCGGCCTGGCGGACTTCAATTTCGCCACGATCTTCTCGGACAACATCTATTCCGGCGTCGACCGCATCGCCGATGCCAACCAGCTGACCGCCGCGCTGACCTCGCGGCTGATCGACCCGCAAACGGGCGAGGAGTACGTGCGCGGCATGGTCGGCCAGCGCTATTACTTCGCCAAGCAGAACGTCACGCTGCCGGGCGAGCCGGCGCGCCCGGGCGGCACCTCCGACTTCCTCGCCGCGCTGTCGGGCCGCCTGACGCCGAAGACTTATGCGGACGTGGCCTGGCAATATGATCCGCGCGACGGGCAAACCGAGCGCTTCGCTCTCGGCGGCCGCTGGCAGCCGGATTTCGCCAAGGTGCTGAATGCCAGCTATCGGTATACGCGCGACCACACGCCGATGGGCGGCACGCCGGGGATTCGCCAGGTGGACTTCTCGGGGCAGTGGCCGCTGAGCCAGGGCTGGTACGGCGTCGGCCGCTTCAACTATTCGCTGAAGGAAAGAAAGATCATCGAAACCATCGGCGGCCTCGAATACGACGGCGGCTGCTGGGTCGGCCGGCTGGTGCTGCAGCGATACGCCACCTCCACGGGGAACACCAATACGGCGCTCTTCGTTCAACTTGAACTGAACGATTTCTCGAAGGTCGGCTCCAATCCGCTTGAACTGCTGTCGCGGAGAATTCCCGGCTATGGCCGGATCAACCAGGTGCCGTCGAATCCCGTGTTCGGCTATGAGTGAGAGATCGGGAAAGGCGCCGGCGTGAACTGCAGATGCATCCTGGCGGGCGTGGCGCTGGCCGCCACGCTGGTCTGCCTGTCGGATGGCCAGGCGCTGGCGCAGGGGCGCGGCGCGCGGGTCATCGAAGCCGATCGCATCGTTGCCGTCGTCAACGACGAGGTGATCACGGCGAACGAATTGCGCGCGCGCGTGGCGCAGGTCGAGTGGCAGCTGAAAAAGCAGGGAACGGAGATTCCGCCGCGCGACGTGCTGCAGCAGCATATCCTCGAGCGGCTGATCGTCGATCGCGCGCAAATCCAGTTCGCCCGGGAAACGGGGCTGACCGTGGATGATGCGCAGCTGGACCAGGCGCTGGCGCGCATCGCCGAAGGCAGCCGCATGGATCTGGCCCAGTTCCGCGCCTCGCTGGAGAAGGACGGCATTCCCTGGACCAAGTTTCGCGAGGACATCCGCAATGAAATGATCATCGGCCGCCTCAAGGAACGCGAAGTCGACAGCAAGATCGTCGTCTCGGAGGGCGAGATCGACAATTTCCTCGAAAGCGCCGGACAGATGGGCAGCGAGGAGTTCAGCCTGGCGCACATTCTCCTGCGCGTGCCCGAGCAGCCGAGGCCCGAACAGCTGGCGCGCCTGCAGGCGCGCGCCGAAGACATCGTCGCCCAGCTCAGACGCGGGGCGGATTTCGCCCAGCTTGCGGCGAGTTATTCCGATGCGCCGGATGGGCTCTCCGGAGGCATGATGGGATGGCGTCCGCTGGAGCGCCTGCCGGCCCTGTTTGCCGAAGCCGTTCCCAAGCTCAAGCCGGGGGAGGTGTCGGAGGTGCTGCGCAGTCCGGCCGGATTCCACATTCTCAAGCTGATCGATCGGCGCGGCGGGGCGATCAAGGCCCAGCCCGTGGAGCAGACCCATGCCCGCCATATCCTCATCAAGACCAGCGAGCTGGTGTCCGAGGCGGAGGCCAGGCGGCGTTTGATCGGCCTCAAGGAAAGGGCGGATCATGGCGCGAACTTCGCCGAGCTGGCGCGCCTGCATTCGAACGATCTTTCATCCTCGAAGGGAGGCGATCTGGGTTGGCTGAGCCCGGGCGACACCGTGCCGGAGTTCGAGCAGGCCATGAACCGGCTCAAGCCCGGTGAGGTCAGCGATCCCGTCAAGTCGCCCTTCGGCTGGCACCTGATCCAGGTGCTGGCGCGCCGCATGGATGTGTCGCAGGAGCGGGTGCGCCAGACGGCCCGCATGGCCCTGCGCGAGCGCAAGGCGGACGAGGCCTACCAGGACTGGTTGCGCCAGATGCGCGACCGGGCCTACGTCGAATACCGCACGGAAGACAATCGGTAACGACTCGGCGGCCGGCATGCAGCCCCCCCCCGTCATCGCCGTCACCAGCGGCGAACCCGCCGGCATCGGGCCGGAGATTTGCCTGAGGCTGTCGGGACGGGAATGCGCGGCGCGTGTCGTCGTTCTCGGCGACCGGAGTCTTTTCGCCGCGCGCGCCGAACGGCTCGGCCTTGCCTGCGACGGGCTCGACGTCCTGCACGTTCCCTTGCGTCGCCCGGCCCAAGCCGGCCGGCTCGATGCCGGCAATGCGCCCTACGTGCTGGAAATGCTCGACCGCGCCCTTGCCGGCTGCCGCAGCGGGGAGTTCGCCGCGATGGTCACCGCGCCGGTGCACAAGGGCATCATCAACGAAGCGGGCATCCCGTTCACCGGTCACACCGAATACCTCGCCGAAAAGACCGGCACGCCGCGGGTGGTCATGATGCTGGCCGGCGCCGGGCTGCGCGTCGCGCTGGCGACGACGCACCTGCCGCTGAAGGAGGTGCCGGCGGCGATCACGCAGCCGAACCTGGAAGCGACGATCCGCATCCTGCACGCCGACCTGGTCGGCAAGTTCGGCATCGCTCGGCCGCGCATGCTCGTCGCCGGCCTCAACCCGCATGCCGGCGAGGGCGGCCACATCGGCCGCGAGGAGATCGAGGTCATCGCGCCGGTGCTGGAGAAGCTGCGCGGCGAGGGCATGGACCTCGTGGGCCCGCTGCCGGCCGACACGTTGTTCACGCGCGGCGTGCTGGACGGCACCGACGCGCAGCTCGCCATGTACCACGACCAGGGCCTGGCGGTGCTGAAGTACGCCGCCTTCGAGGACGGCATCAACATCACGCTGGGACTGCCGATCATCCGCACCTCGGTCGATCACGGCACCGCGCTCGACCTGGCCGGCAGCGGCAGGGCCGATCCGCGCAGCCTGTTCGCCGCGGTAGACCTTGCGGCGGAGCTGGCGCGGCGCCGATGAGGCCGCATGTCGCGCGCAAGCGCTTCGGGCAAAACTTTCTCGTGTCTGCCGGCATCGTCGCCAAGATCGTCGAGGCGATCCGCCCGCAGCCGGGCGACCTCCTCGTCGAGATCGGCCCGGGCCTCGGCGCCCTGACCGAGCCGCTGCTGGCGCGCCTCGATCATCTCCACGTCGTCGAGATCGACCGGGATTTGATTGCCCGCCTGCGCCAGCGATTCACTCCCGACAGGCTGTCGGTCCATGAAGGCGATGCCCTGCAGTTCGACTTTTTCGCTCTCGGGCCTGGCCTGCGCGTGGCCGGCAACCTGCCCTACAACATCTCGACGCCGCTGCTGTTCCACCTGGCCGCCTGTGCCGACGGCGTGCGCGACATGCACTTCATGCTGCAGCGGGAAGTGGTCGAGCGCATGGTGGCGGCGCCGGGCGGTGCCGAATACGGGCGCCTGTCGGTGATGCTGCAGTACCGCTTCGAGATGGAGCGGCTGTTTCGGGTGCCGCCGGGCGCCTTCAATCCGGCGCCGAAGGTCGAGTCGGCGGTAGTGCGCATGGTCCCGCGACCTCGCGCGACGCTGGACGCCAGCGATGAAGTCCTGCTGGGGGAAGTCGTAAAGTCAGCCTTCGCGCAGCGGCGCAAGATGCTGCGCAATACCCTGCGTGAGCATTTGAACGAGGAGGATTGGGTCGCGCTCGGCCTCGACCCGAGGCGGCGTGCGGAGGAACTGGCGGTCGGCGACTATGTGCGCATCGCCAACCGCCTGGCGGGGCTCAGGCCTCCGCCGGGCCGCCCCAAGGAGGCCTGAAGTCAGCGGGACGGAAGCCGCTTCGCGGCTGAACCGTTGTCACCCCTTTCCTTGGGGCGAAGCCGGGATTTCGCAGAGCGCTGCTCTGCGCCGGCTGAGCCGGCTGGTTATGCAAAGCCAGCCGCGGGGCCGGGGTTGGGGGATAGGTGCTTCGCTTTTATTGCTTTTTCGTCGAGCAGGTGCTGATGCCGAAGGGCAGATAGGCCGGGCACCAGCCGAGTGCGCCGGTAGCGACGGGAATCACGCCAAGCCAGGCCCACACCGGACCGCCCATGACGGCCCAGCCAACCAGGCCCAGGCCAACCGCGATGCGAAGAATGCGGTCGATGCCGCCCATGTTGATTTTCATGATGCCTCCTATTGCGAGTTGTTTGTAATGGCGCCGCCATTAAAACGCCGCAGCGGGGCGAGAGTCTGTAACCAAGGTTACACAGCTTCCGCCAGTCGGCGCAGGCTGGCCGCGTCGCGGATCTCGATCTGCTCGCGGCCCAGCGCCACCCAGCCCTGCTCGGCGAATCCTTTCAGCAGGCGGCTGACCATTTCGCGCACGCTGCCCAGCTCGTCGGCGAGCTGCTGGTGGGTGGCGCGCACGACGCGGCCCTTGCCCAGCAGCAGGGCGGCGAGCCGCTGGTCGAGCTTGCGGAAGGCGACCTCCTCGACCAGCCGCATCAGGTCGGCCATGCGCTCGGCGAAAAGCTGGAAGATGAAGTTGCGGAAAGGCGCCTGCGCCAGCAGCTCGGTAAACAGGCCCTGCGGCAGCAGCACCAGAAGCGTTTCGCTTTCCGTCGTGCCGCGCGCGTTGTAGGGCACGTTGCCGAGCAGGCAGCTCGAGGTGATGATGCAGGTCTCGCCCGGCGTGACGCGGTAGAGCGGCAGTTCGCGGCCGTTGGCGGCGACCTTCGCCACGCGGATGGCGCCGGCCAGGACGAAGGGAAAGCCCTGGCAGGGCTGGCGCTCGTCGAACAGCGTGGCGCCGGCCGGTACGGTCATGGCCTGGGCAGCGCCTGCGACGGCCTCGCGCAGCTTCGGCGGCAATTCGGCCAGCACCGGATATTGCGCCTCGAGTTGCGGCAGGGGCAGGTTCATTTCAGTTCCGCGATGACGGGCGCGTGGTCGGAGGGACGCTCCGCCTTGCGCGGCTCCTTGTCGACGCTGCATGCCGTGCAATTTCCGGCAAGCTCGTCCGATAACAGGATGTGATCGATGCGCAGGCCCATGTTGCGGCGGAAGGCCATCATGCGGTAATCCCACCAGGTGAAGGTCTTATCCGGCTGATCGAAGAGCCGGAAGGCGTCCTTCAGGCCGAGCTCGAGCAGGGATCGGAAGGCGGCCCGCTCCGCTTCGGAGAACAGTACCTGGCCTTCCCAGGCCTTCGGGTCGTGCACGTCGCGCGCTTCCGGGGCGATGTTGTAGTCGCCGAGGAGCGCCAGCCGAGGGAAGCGCGCCAGTTCCTCCCTGAGCCAGGCCGTCAGTGCCTCGAGCCATTTCAGCTTGTAGGCGTACTTGTCCGAGCCGACGCTCTGGCCGTTGGGGAAATAGCCGCAAACGACGCGCACGCCGCCGACGGTCGCGGCGATGAGCCGCTGCTGCGCATCGGCGAAACCGGGATTGCCGATGGCGATGTCGCCGAGCGGCAGGCGCGAGAGGATGGCGACGCCGTTGTAGGTCTTCTGTCCGGCGAAGGCCGACCGATAGCCGACGGCCTCCAGCTCGGCGCACGGAAAGGCCTTGTCCTCGAGCTTGGTTTCCTGCAGGCAGACGACGTCCGGCTTCTGCGCGGCCAGCCACTCCAGCAGTTGCGGCAGGCGGACCTTGAGGGAGTTGACGTTCCAGGTGGCGAGCTTCATCGCCCGGGGGGTGCGCCTGCGGGCTGGCCGCCTGTCGTGCCAGTTGCCGTGCCACGCGGGTAGCCGGCGGCATCGAGCAGGCCGTGCCAGGTTTCCTCTTCGAAGCCGATCTGCTTCGATTTGCCGACGGTGAGTGCCGGGAACTGCAACTTGTCCGTGCCCAGTGTCTTCCTGAATATATCGGCGTCGTTGGTCGTCACCACGCTCCCTTCCCGGAAGGGAACGCCGCGGCGCTTCAGAAGATCGCGCGCAACGGCACATTCCGAGACGCACTCGGGCGTCGTATACAGCATGACCGGAAAATTCTGCGCGGCCTGCTGAACATCGAAGGGCTGGCCGCTGGTCTCGATGCTGGACGTGACGCCGAGTTTCGGCTGGTCGACCTTCTTGATTTCCTTCGGGGGTGGCTGGTCGGAATAATGCACCTTACCGTCCTTGTCTACCCAGCGATACATCGTTTGGGCATCTGCGCCCGGCGCGAGCAGGGAGAGCGAAATCAGACTGATCGAGACTATTCTCATGGCGTGCCTCCGACGGTGCGCTACACCGAAATCATACCACTGTGCCGCAGCAGGGCATCGACGCTGGGCGCGCGGCCGCGGAAG
>CAZVWP010000097.1:0-8799 GCA_964630805.1 uncultured Novosphingobium sp.
GCGAAGTCGAGACACCAGGCGCTGCGTGTCTCGACTTCGCTCGACACGAACGGGGTTCAGTTCAGGATTCGATCGTTTCCACCGTCACCCGGTCATTGGTGAACACGCAGACCTCGGCGGCAACCGCCATGGCGCGGCGGGCGATCTTCTCGGGGTCGTCCTCGTAATCGGAGAGGGCGCGCGCTGCCGCGAGGGCATAGTTCCCGCCCGAACCGATCGCCGCGATGCCGCCTTCCGGCTCCAGCACGTCGCCGTTGCCGGTGAGGATCAGCAGCGTCTCCGCGTCGGCGACGATCATCAGCGCTTCGAGGTTGCGCAGGTACTTGTCGGTCCGCCAGTCCTTGGCGAGCTCGACCGCCGCGCGCATCAACTGGCCGCGATATTGCTCCAGCTTGCGTTCCAGCCGCTCGAACAGGGTGAAGGCATCGGCTGTCGCGCCGGCGAACCCGGCGATGACATCGCCCTTGTCCCCCAAGCGCCGCACCTTGCGGGCATTGGGCTTCATCACGGTGTTGCCCATGGAAACCTGGCCGTCGCCTGCGATGACGGTCTTGCCGCCCCGTTTCACACCGATGATGGTGGTGCCGTGCCACTGGATCAGGCCGTGGCTCGCCGCGTCGTTGTTCATGCGACGCGATATATGGCCTAACCCGGGAGGTTCAACCTAGCTTCCGTTGGGACCACCGCCCGGACCGCCGCCACCGCCGCCCGCTCCGGGCGCGCCAACGGCGCCGATGTTGCCGAACAGGTCTTCGATGAAGCTGCGGTTGCGGCCCAGGGTCGGCGTCTTGTGCCCGTCGGGATCGAGCCGCGCGACCTTTTCCATGCCAGCCCTGTCGACGCCTGCGACATTGCCGGCTTCGTCGAAGCGGATGCGCAGGATGGTCTGGTCGTTGGTGCGGGCTCGCTTGAACGGCTTCTGGCGGGTATTCTGGGCAACGTAGAACCAGCTCTTGTCGCCAAATTGGCTGATGAAGGTCGGGCGGCCGAGCGTGCCTTCCACCGACTGGCGGTTGTCGATTCCCGGCTGCACGGAATCGACCAGCGCCTGGTCGATGATATAGCCGCGATGATCCTTGATCGTGGTGCAGCCGGCAGCAGCGACGGCAAGGCCTGCCAGCAGCCCCAGCCGAACTGCCATGCGCCCTATCGATGCCGTCATATCCGAAACTCCATTGAAGCAGTGATGCCCCGCGTGTAACGGCGCAAGCCTTAGGCCCGCGGGCCCGGCGCTGCAATCCCTTGGGGCAATCCCATCCGGAACGCAGGTGGCAATGGGCCGTTGAATTGTCCATGAACAGGTAAGCCCAGCCAGATGTCCCTCTTCTCCCGCCTGTTTGACCGCAAGAACCATGACCGCGCCCCCTTGCGCCCCCTGTGGCACCGCGTGGTCGAGATCGCGCGCGAAAAGGAGTGGTATGCCGATTGCGGCGTGGCCGACACCGTTCCCGGGCGGTTCGACATGATCACGCTGGTGATGGCCGCCGTGCTGCTGCGCATGGAGCGCGAGGAGCCCCTGATCACGCCTTCCGTGCGGCTGACCGAACTGTTCGTGGACGACATGGACGGGCAGCTGCGCAACACTGGGGTTGGCGATATCGTTGTCGGCAAGCACATGGGCAAGCTGATGGGCGTGCTCGGCGGCAGGCTGGGCGCACTGCGCGAAGCTCTTCCCGAGGGGGAGGACGCCGTGACGGCCTTTGCCGAACGCAATGCCACCCTGGCCGAGCATGGCGAAGCCCGGAAGGTGGCACAGCGGCTGATGCAGGTCGTCGCCAGGTTGGATGCGACTTCGGCGGAAGACCTGCTGGCCGTCCGCATCGCGCCATGACCGCGGCCGAATTTTCCCGCTTGGTCGACGTGCGGCAGGCGGATCGCAAGCACATGCGGTTGGAAGCGAGTGAAGCGGAACGGGCGGCGCTCGCCAGGCGCTTCGGCCTTGTCCGGATCGATCGGCTGGAGACCGAGCTCGATCTCGACCGGCAGGGCAGCGTGGTCGATGTATCCGGGCGGCTGTCCGCCGACATCGTCCAGAGTTGCGCCGTATCCGGAGAAGACCTGCCGGTTTCGATCGACGAGCCTCTGGCCCTGCGTTTCGTTCCGGCACCGGCTGCCAGTGCTTCGGAAGAGGAACAGGAAATCGATTCGGGCTCGATCGACGAGATCGAATACGAAGGCAGCGAGTTCGATATCGGCGAAGCCGTGGCCGAGAGCCTTTCGCTGGCAATCGACCCCTTCGCCACAGGGCCTCAAGCGGAGGAAGCACGGCGCGCGGCGGGCCTGGGCGACGAGGGGGCAAGCGGTCCGTTTGCCGCGCTGGCAAAGCTGAAGCCGAAGAAGTAGCCGTCAATCCCAGCGGATCGGCAGGGAAGACACCGACAGGATGTTGCCCGGATGGAACACCGGGCGCTTGTCCGAGTCCATGCGGAAGAGGGGCAGCCTTTCCAGCACCACGCGATAGAGAACCTGCAGCTCCACCCGCGCGAGGTGCGAGCCGAGGCAGCGGTGCGGGCCGGCGCCGAAGATCAGGTGGTTCTTGTTCTCCCGGGTGAGATCGAAGGCGCCCGGCTGCGGAAATTCGCGCGGGTCGAGATCGACCGCTCCCATGTAGACGAAGACCTGGTCGCCAGGCAGCAGCCTTCGCCCCGCCAGCTCCGTCTCGTGCGTAACGCGGCGCACCGGACCGCTGAAGGAATAGCGGCGCAGCAGTTCCTCGGTGGCCTCGACGATGAGATCGGGATTGGCGCGCAATTCGGCCTGCAGTTCGGGATGCTGGGCCAGGTGGCGGATGCCGTAGGTCATGCCGTTGATCACCGTGTCGAGCCCGGCGATGAACAGCAGGCAGCAATAGTCCTCCATCAACTCGAAGGTCATCGGCTGGCCCTCGATCTCCACCGCCCAGAGCATGGAGATGAGATCGTCGCGCGGATTGTCCCGGCGGTCGCGAATCGTCGGCTCCATGGCGTCGGCGACGCGGCGCATGCGGAACAACTCTGCGGTCGGATCGCCGCCGCGCGGGGCGAGCACTTCGCGCACCATGTCGCGGAATTGCTCGATGCGGTCATCGGGGAGCCCCATCATCTCGAGAAATATCCGCACCGGCAGCGCCTCGGTGACGGCGGGCACGAAGTCCGCAGCGCCCTGCGGCTTCACCGCCTCGACCAGGCTGATCGCCAGCGCCTCGATCTTATCCTTCATCGCCAGCACCGTCTTGGGCGAAAAGGTCTTCTGCAGCGGCGCGCGCAGCACCGTGTGCTCGGGCGGGTCCATCATGATCGGCGTCATCAGCGGGATGCGCTGGCCGTTGGGTAGCAGGGGCAAGGCGGCGCCCGGCTCGCTGGCGTGCAGCACGCTGGAGAAGACCTCCGGCTCGCGCAGCACGCGGAATGCGGCGTCATAGCCGATGGCGATCCAGGTGCCACCGCAGCGCGGGGTCCAGAACAACGGGGGTGCCTCGCCGGCCAGTTCCAGCAGACGGGCATGCGGATCGACGATCAGGCCGGCGTCGTGGAAATAGTCGAAATCATAGACGGCCTCGGCGGGCACATGGGCGGGGCGCGGGGCCTGCATGGTATCGACGGACATCCTCAACCTTCTTGTTCGTTCAAGTGCGGCTGCGACTTAAGCCAGCGCTCCAGCCTGTCCAGCGCTTCCTGCACCTCGGCGGTCGATACCGCGAAACTGAAACGGATGAAGCGATTGCCGTTCGCCGGGTCGAAGTCGACGCCTGGTGCGGTGGCGATTCCTGTCTCGCGCAGCAGCCGCTTGCAAAAGGAAAGGCTGTCGTTGGTCAGGTGGCCGACGTCGGCATAGATATAGAAGGCTCCGTCCGGCGGGGCGATGCGGCGCAGACCAAGTTTCGGCAGCGCCTCCAGCATCAGCGCGCGGTTGCGGGCATAGGTCTCGATGTGGCCTTCGAGCTCCTCGCGGCAATCGAAGGCGGCGAGACCGGCATGCTGCGCCAGCGAGGGCGGCGTCAGGAACAGGTTCCCCATCCGCGCCCGCGCCGGTTCGACGAGGTCCGGCGGCACTACCAGCCAGCCCAGCCGCCACCCGGCCATGCTGAAGTATTTCGAGAAGCTGTTGATCACCAGCGCCTGCGGCTCATGGCACAGTACCGAGCGCACCCTCTCGCCATAGACGATGCCATGGTAGATCTCGTCGGAAACGATCCGAATGCCCCGATCGCGGCAGACCTCGGCGATCTCCACCATTTCCGAATCGGCAATGACGGTCCCCGTCGGATTGGCCGGGCTGGCAACGATGATGCCGGCAGGCGCCGGATCGAGCGCGGCGATGGCCGCCGCCGTCAGTTGGAACCGCTCCGCCTCCCCGCAATCGACCTCGACCGGCTCCATCCACAGCGCCTTCAGCGTATTGCGATAGGCGACATAGCCCGGTCGGGCGAGCGCCACCCGGTCGCCCGGCGCAAACAGCGTGTTCAGCGCCAGTACCAGCGCCGGGGAGGCACCGCAGGTCAGCATCACCTGCTCGGGTGCGATCTCCACGCCGTGTTCTTCGCGATAGTGCGCGGCAATGCGCTCCATCAGGCCTGGGCTTTCCCAGTAGCCCATGGGATCGGCATCGAGCACCCGGTGCACCGCCGCAATCGCCGCCGAGGGCGCGCCGGTGGAGGGTTGGCCATACTCCATGTGGATCACAGACTGGCCCTGCGCCGCCAGCTCATAAGCAAGGGCGCCGATGGAAATCGCGTGGAAGGGGTCGATCTCGACGGGCATTGGCGGCTCAGCTTTTGCAAATTTCGACAATACCAGGGACTTTATAGTCGAAAGGGCACTTTCTCGGCCGGCTGGCCTTGAAGCGGACAGCCCGTGAAATTTCTTCCAGTTCTGGTACTCGATGGCGATATTGCCTCGATTGAGATCGCGTGTTGCCCCGACCTCAATGACTTCGGCCCGCATGGGTACGCGACCTAGACTTTTCAGCAACTCGTCGCAGACGCCCCATGCCTGATAACACAGCCCACCCGGCTTTGGTGCACGCACGCCATTTCTTTCCTCGCGCATGGCTTTTGCGATTTCCTGCGTCGGGATAATGTTGGGCCTGTCATTGGCGTGTTGTCGCTCATGTTCGATCAGCGACGAAGCGGGGCCTATCTGACTTGCCCTGATCAGGTGCCACGCAGCCAATCGGTCATCCTGACAAAACTGCCAATTCCTGCGGGCCCAAAACTTCACGCCAGTTGGATTCTTCACGCCGGGATCGCGCGTGAAGGGAAAAGACGAAGGAGTTTCGGAAATTGGGCGCGCTTCCGCAATTTCATCGGCCAGAAAGACGTAAGGCCGAAGATTCTCCAGATCGTCTGCCCTGACGAGGACATACACGTCAGCCCGGTGCAGTTTGCTTACCTTGGCGAGATAACTGTCGGTCTTGCCTTCACTCCATGTCTTGACCTGCACACGTATTCCGGTGCCTGCAATCGGATGGTTTGCAAGTATGTCATAGCCGGGAAAGTTTCCGCCGATCAACTCGACGGTGAAACCGGCATTGCCAAGCTCCTCGGCGACAAAAGCCTCGCCAATATCGCCCAGAACTTGCTTGTTGGTCCGCATTGCACTCCTCAATGCGACGCTTCACCGAGGCAGGTCGCTGACCCCCATCAGCATCTCGTCCACCGCGCGGGCGCACTGGCGGCCTTCGCGGATCGCCCAGACCACCAGCGACTGGCCGCGCCGCATGTCGCCGCAGGAGAAGATCTGCGGGTCGCTGGTGCGGTAGTCGATGACGTTGGCAGCGACATTGCCGCGCGCGTCGAGATCGACGCCGGCCTGGTCGAGCATGCCGGCCTTGCGCGGGCCGAGGAAACCCATGGCCAGCAGGATAAGGTCCGCCTTCAGCGTGAACTCGCTGCCGGGAATTTCCTTCATCTGCCCGCCTTCCCACTCGACGCGGACGCATTCGAGGCCGGTAACGTCGTTCTCGCCGACGACCCGCTTGGTCAGGATCGCCCAGTCGCGCTCGCAGCCTTCGAGGTGGCTGGACGAAGTGCGCAGGCGAAGCGGCCAGTTGGGCCAAGTCATTGCCTTGTCCGGCATTTCCGGCGGCTTGGGCATGATCTCGATCTGGGTGACCGAAGCCGCGCCCTGGCGGATCGAGGTGCCGACGCAGTCGGAGCCGGTATCGCCGCCGCCGATCACCACGACATGCTTGCCGGTGGCGAGGATCGAGCCCTGCGGTGCGGCGCGCATCTCGTCGTCACCGGCGTTGCGCTTGTTCTGCTGGACGAGGAATTCCATGGCGAGTCGCACGCTGGGCAGCTCCGCGCCCGGGATTTCCAGCCGGCGGCCTTCTTCGGCGCCGCCCGAGAACACCACGGCGTCGAAATTGTCCTTCAGCGAATCGACAGAGACATGGACGCCCACTTCCGTGGAGGTGCGGATGCTGACGCCTTCGGCTTCCATCTGGGCGGCACGCCGGTTGATCAGGTGCTTTTCCATCTTGAAGTCGGGAATGCCGTAGCGGAGCAGGCCGCCGACGCGGTCGTTCTTCTCGAACAGCGTCACCGAGTGGCCGGCGCGCGCCAACTGCTGCGAGCAGGCGAGGCCCGCCGGGCCCGAGCCGACGACCGCGACCGACTTGCCGGTGCGCTTCTTGGGCGGCTGGGGCGTGATCCAGCCCTTTTCCCAGCCCTTGTCGACGATGGCGCATTCCACCGACTTGATGGTGACCGGCTGGTCCTGGATGTTGAGCGTGCAGCTCTCCTCGCAGGGCGCCGGGCAGATGCGGCCGGTGAATTCCGGGAAGTTGTTGGTCGACTGCAGGACCTCGAGCGCGTTCTTCCAGTCGCCTTCATAGACGAGGTGGTTGAAATCCGGGATGATGTTGTTCACCGGACAGCCGTTGTGGCAGTAAGGAATGCCGCAATTCATGCAGCGGCTGGCCTGCGCGCGCAGGTCGACTTCCGCATGCGGAATCACGAATTCCTTGTAGTGCTTTATCCGGCGGGCCGCGTCGTCATAGGTGCGGTCCTTGCGGTCCAGCTCGAGAAAGCCGGTTTCCTTGCCCATTTTCCGATAACCCTTATTCGGCGGCGACAGAGGCGGCTTCGCGCCGCTCGGCCTCAAGTTGCTTCAGCGCGTTGCGGTAGTCGCGCGGCATGACCTTGACGAATTTGCCAAGCGTATTGGCCCAGTCGTCGAGCAGGGCGCGGGCGCGCTTGCTGCCGGTGTGGAGGTGGTGCCGTTCCAGCAGGATGCGCAGGCGCTCGGCATCGTGGCGCAGCATGTCGCCCATGCCCGGATCGTTGACGCCGTTGGTCCGCTGCTGCGGCCTTCCGGCCCCGTCCTCCTCGTCCCGGTCGGGCGAAATCCTTTCCAGATCGACCATCGAGAGGTTGCACAGCTGGGCGAACTGGCCGTCCGGGTCATAGACATAGGCGATGCCGCCCGACATGCCCGCCGCGAAATTGCGGCCTGTTTTGCCCAGTACGACGACCACGCCGCCGGTCATGTATTCGCAGCCATGGTCCCCGGTGCCTTCGACCACGGCGACGGCCCCCGAATTGCGCACCGCGAAGCGTTCGCCGGCAACGCCGTTGAAGAAGGCCTCGCCCGCGATCGCGCCGTAGAGCACGGTGTTGCCGACAATGATGTTCTCGGTCGGCTCGCGATCGACATGGCCCGGCTGGCGGACGATGACGCGGCCGCCCGATAGTCCCTTGCCGACATAGTCGTTGCCGTCGCCGGTCAGGTCCAGCGTCACGCCATGGGCCAGCCACGCGCCGAAGCTCTGGCCGGCGACGCCGGTGAGCTTCACGTTGATCGTGTTGTCCGGCAGGCCGGCATGGCCATAACGCTTGGCCACTTCGCCCGAGAGCATCGCGCCGACGGTGCGGTTGACGTTCTTGACCGGCACTTCGATCCGCACCGGCTCGCGCTTTTCGAGCGCGTCGGCGGAGGCGGCAATCAGTTCGTTGTCGAGCGCCTTGTCGAGGCCGTGATCCTGCGTCTCCGACCAGTTGAGCGACGGAGAATCGCCCTGCGGCGCCTTGTAGAGCAGCTTCGACAGGTCGATGCCCTGCGCCTTCCAGTGCTCGACCGCGAGCTTGGCGTCGAGGCGGTCCACGCGGCCGACCATTTCCCCGACGGTGCGGAAGCCCATGGCGGCCATGATGCCGCGCAGTTCCTCGGCCACGAAGAAGAAATAGTTGATCACGTGTTCAGGCTGGCCGGTGAAGCGCGCACGCAGCACCGGGTCCTGCGTCGCAACGCCGACCGGGCAGGTGTTGAGGTGGCACTTGCGCATCATGATGCAACCGGCCGCGATGAGCGGAGCCGTCGCAAAGCCGAACTCGTCCGCGCCGAGCAGCGCGGCAATGGCCACGTCACGGCCGGTGCGCAGGCCGCCGTCGGTCTGCACGGCGATGCGGCTTCGCAGGTTGTTCAGCAGCAGCGTCTGCTGGGTTTCGGCAAGGCCGATCTCCCAGGGCGAGCCGGCATGGGTCAGCGAGGTCAGCGGCGAAGCGCCGGTGCCGCCTTCGTAGCCCGAGATGGTGACGTGGTCCGCGCGCGCCTTGGAAACGCCCGCCGCGACCGTTCCGACGCCGACTTCCGACACCAGCTTCACCGAAATCCGCGCCTTGGGATTCACGTTCTTCAGGTCGTGGATCAGCTGGGCCAGATCCTCGATCGAGTAGATGTCGTGGTGCGGCGGCGGCGAAATCAGGCCGACGCCGGGCGTGGAATGCCGGGTCTTGCCGATGATCTTGTCGACCTTGTGGCCGGGCAGCTGGCCACCCTCACCGGGCTTTGCGCCCTGGGCCATCTTGATCTGGATGTC
>CAZVWP010000098.1:0-919 GCA_964630805.1 uncultured Novosphingobium sp.
GCCCTCATGGACCTCGCCGATCTTGTAGGACTTGCCGGTGTAGTAGAGGATGCGCTCGGTCGTCGTGGTCTTGCCAGCGTCGATGTGCGCCATGATACCGAAGTTGCGGTATTTCTCTAGAGAATGGCCGCGTGCCATGGGAAATTCCTTGGGAGCTGGGGAGGAGCCGTTTGCTGCGGCCCCGCCCATATGGTCATCTATGTTGCAATTGTAAGACGGGACGGATTTCCCGGCCTCACACAGGCAAAAATATTACCAACGGTAGTGCGAGAACGCCCGGTTGGCTTCGGCCATGCGGTGCGTGTCTTCGCGCTTCTTCACCGCGTTGCCACGGTTGTTGGCGGCGTCGAGCAGTTCGGCCGAAAGGCGCGCCGCCATCGTCGTTTCCGAACGGTTGCGGGCAGCCGTGATCAGCCAGCGGATCGCCAGGGCCTGGGCGCGCTCGGGGCGCACTTCCACGGGAACCTGGTAGGTCGCGCCGCCGACGCGGCGGCTGCGCACTTCGATCTGCGGCTTGACGTTCTCCAGCGCCGAGTGGAACAGCTCCACCGGGTTGGACTTGGCCTTGGTCTCCATCGTGTCGAGCGCGCCATAGACGATGCTCTCCGCGACCGACTTCTTCCCGTCGAGCATGAGGTTGTTCATGAACTTCGACAGAACCTGATCACCGAACTTGGGATCGGGCAGGATTTCCCGCTTCTCGGGACGACGACGACGTGACATCGGACTAATTCCTTCTAACCAACTCGCCGCCCCTTCCGGTCTTGGTCACCCTGAACTCGTTTCAGGGTCCATCGGGAGGCTGGGTCGGCGGTCTGAACCTTCAAACCTGCGCCTGCGGAGCCATGGATCCTGAAACGAGTTCAGGATGACCTGACGCCTACGGCCGTCAGGTCACTTCGGACGCTTCGCCCCGTAC
>CAZVWP010000098.1:929-8742 GCA_964630805.1 uncultured Novosphingobium sp.
TTCCCGCTTCTCGGGACGACGACGACGTGACATTTTCGTTTAACTCCTTCGGAGTGCGGTGGTCACATCCGTGACCACCTTGCGGCTCCGGCCCTCTCCCCCGCCCGGCCACCCAAATTCTACCTCGTAGGGGTAGCCGGGCGGGGAAGAGCGCCGAATCCGCGTGAAATCTTCAACTTCGGCTCCGGTCCGCTGCCCCGCCCGACCACCTTGCAAGAGTACACTCTCGGTGGTCGGGCGGGGGAGCGGGCCGGTGCCGCAAGCCCTTGGCGGATGCCAAGGGCGCACCAATCATTTAGGCCGCTTGGCGCCGTACTTCGAACGGCTCTGCTTGCGGTCCTTGACGCCCTGGGTGTCGAGCACGCCGCGCAGCACGTGATAGCGCACGCCCGGAAGGTCGCGCACACGGCCGCCGCGGATCAGCACCACCGAGTGCTCCTGCAGGTTGTGGCCCTCGCCCGGGATGTACGAAATGACTTCGCGCGAGTTGGTCAGGCGGATCTTGGCCACCTTGCGAAGCGCCGAGTTCGGCTTCTTCGGAGTGGTGGTATAGACGCGGGTGCAGACGCCGCGCTTCTGCGGGTTCTGCTCCATGGCAGGGACCTTCGACTTGGTCTTCTGCGGCACGCGGCCCTTGCGGACCAGCTGGTTGATAGTCGGCATCGAGAATGCTTCACCTTGTTGGGGCGCTTTTGGCAAAGGTGAAGGCTTGCGGATCGCCAAGGGCAACGCCCCCCGGTTTCGCGGGGGCTGTGCTCTGACGAGCTTGAAACGCTCCACCAACGCCTTGGCGCCGGTTACTTTGACGGATTGTGCCCTTGGGACCCGCACCGGCAATGTTCAGCTCAATCCCGGACAGCCGGGAAGCGCGCGCCCTTAGGGTGATTCCAACATGGGGTCAAGCATTGTCGCGGCAGGGGCAGGAAGTCCGCTTGCCAGCGTCCCCGGTTTACCTGTCGATCCTGAAATGGAACATGCGGCCGGGACCATCCAGGGGAACGAGATAGAGCTCGCGGCCCTGAAGCGTCATCCCCGCGCGCGTGTAGAGGCTGGTGCGCAAGGAGCCCTCGGGCGGCGTCGCCCCTGCCCGCAGACTGCGCAAGACCTTCATCGTTCGCCAATCGATCCATTCGATGGTCCCGCTGGAGCGTGTCAGCGTTCCGCTTGCTACGAGCTCGCCATCCACGAACTTCATGTCCTGGTAACGGGTGCGGGAGGGGTTCGGCACGATCTGCACCGGCGCTTGCCCGGACAGGTCGAACACATACAGCAGCCTGCTGTTCCAGTTTCCGGCGATCAGTTTGCTGTCCGATGCCGCGACGCAACCCAGGTGATCCGCCACAGCGATCCTGCGCCGCACCTGCAGGCTTTCAATGTCGATTTCCTCGAGCACTGCCGAACTATCGGGCCTGGATTCCGCCACGGGGACCCAAAGCGAATGCGCCAGCACCGATATGCCGCCAGGATGATAGCGCGGGCCGTCCGTCAGCTCCACCCGGCGCAGGAACTGGCCGGTGGTTCGGTCGAATTCGTGAAGGTATCCCCGATGGTGCCTGCGGTCGACCGATGTGACCCAGATGTGCCGTGCGTCCATATCGACACCCTGAACGTGGAACAGCTCACCGCTCAACGCCAGGTTATCCAGAAGCTGCGCATTTTCGACCCCGCTGCCGAGGGCGCGAGGTGAACCAGCCGAAGCGTGCCAGGCGCATAACAGGGAAATCACGGCCAGCACTGACCGGACGAAAGGTTTGACCAAGGAAATGCCACCCGCAAAGGGCCGAATCTGATGCCAGCCTCTGCCGCGAGCCCTTACCCGCCAGTATGCGAATTGCCAACGCTGCTGAAGTGACGACGCCTACTGCGCCTGTTGCACAATGTTACATTTCGCGACTTGGGCTGACTCACCCGGAACATAATATAACGCCAGGCACTTGTAGTTGGCTTGCTTTTCCGGGGGCAACCGCATGTATATCGACAGCACCATCGCGAAATCGCGCACTGCAGTCATAGCCTTTGCCAGCCCGGATAACGCCGAACGCAATGTTGCGGGGCTCCCCGCCGCTGCCCGCGCGGTTCGCCAGCTTGCCTTGGCCGGAATGGACAGTTGCGTCGTCACGACGGGCGCCAGGTGGCGGCCCAGCGAGCGGGTCATGCGGGAAATCGAAAGACTCGCACCCGGCGTGCACATCGTGTTCCCAGGCATGGAGGAAGAAGCCCTTGGCCAAACCATGATCGTCGATGGCGACCAACTTTTCAGCGCGGAAGGTGATCTTGCGGAGCGACGCATCCTGCTCGCCACCGCGAAACCGGGCGACGGGCTGGTTTCCAGGATGATCAATCGACCGGTGTCCCGGTCGATCTCCCGATTGTTGCTGCGGCTTCACTGGATTCGCCCCATTCACGCGACTGCGACAGCCGCAGCTGTCGCGGTCGCGATGGCCGCCGCCTTGCTTGGCGGAGGAAGCCGGGGCCAGGTAATAGGAGCCTTCCTGTTTCAGGCTGCATCGGTGCTGGATGGCGTGGACGGTGAGATTGCACGCGCCACATTCAGGACATCCCGCTTCGGCGCGGCGGCGGACAGCCTGGTCGATGCGGTCACCAATGTGGCCTTCATTGGTGGTGTCGCGGCCAATCTCTGGATGACAGACCGGGAACCGGAGGCGGCGCTGGGGGCCATCGGGTTGGCTGCAATGGCGCTGGGACTGCTGCTGATCGGGCTCAAGACGCGAAGAAGCGATGGGCCCTTCACATTCGACCTCGTCAAGAACCAGTTCAAGCAGCGGCCTACCAATATCAATAAGTGGCTGACCTGGCTCACGATGCGCGATTTCTATGCGCTGGCGGGTTTTGCCTTTGTGGCCAGCGGCCATGCCGGGGCAGGACTGGTCTCGTTCGCAGTCGTGGCGGTCGGTTGGCTCGCCGTGGTATGCGCAGTCATGGTTCGCGCAGGGACTGCGTCTGCACGGTCCGGCCAAGCTCGCCGGGCCCATGCTCTCCAATCCCGGCTTCACAAAAACCATTTTCCTACACCCCCCGCTCCGCGCTAGGCAGTCCCTCCGAGGGAAAATCCAACAGCTGCCACGGAGCGCCCTCTTGCCCCCTTTGCCTGCCTGCACCTCAGCGCGCCCTTCGCGGCGCACCAGCCGCACGGCCTTCAGCGCCGAGCCGCCCGATCCCGACGATCCGCTGCTGGGCTTTACGCCCTATGAGCACAAGGCGCCGCGACGCAATTCAATCACCCCGGACCGGCAGCGGGCCTTCATCGCCGCGCTCGCCGCCAGCGGCATCGTGACGCAGGCCGCGCGCGAGATCGGGGCGAGCCTTGAGGCGCTCTACAGGTTGCGGCACCTGCCGGGGGCGGAGGGGTTTTCGGCCGCATGGGAGCTGGCAATCGACCGGGGGATCGCGCGGCTGGAGGATTGCGCGCTGGAGCGGGCGATCGAGGGGGAGGAGCAGGTGGTGGTCCGCAATGGCGAGGTCGTCGCGCGGTACCGGCGGCACGATACGCAACTGCTCATGTTCCTGCTGCGGCAGCGGCGGGGCAAGCGCTGGAACGGCGAAGGCGCGCATTTCGCCAGCCTGCGCCCGGGCCACCCCGTCTACGATCGACTGAAGGCCGAGTGGCAGGAGGAAGAGCGCAAGCGGCGCGAGGCCGAGGCGCCGATGATCGTCGAGAGCATCAACCGCAAGCTCGAATTGATGCGCCGGCGGCTGATGGCGCCCGATGTGACGGAGGACGAGGAGGCCGAAGGGGAGGAAAGCCAGGCGGACTGAGGCTCAGGGATGGTGGCCGCCATGCCGGCCGCTATCGCCCTGGCCGCCACCGCTGCCCGGCCCGCCACTGCCCGGCCCGCCACTGCCCGGCCCGCCACTGCCAGGCCCGCGACCGCCCGGACCTTGCCCGCGCGGCAGGTTTGGCGCGCGCATGCCCTGTTGCGGTCGCTGCATCTGGCCTTCGAAGCGGCGGAAGTTGCCGCCAGGCGGGCTTGTGTCCCTGCGGAAATGTTCGCGACCGCCGCGCTGGTAGCGGTTGACGCCGGGTTCGGGCCGGTACCAGAAGTAGCTGTCGGTGCCCCAATAGCCGTCATAGATCGGGCCATAGTAGCCATCGTACCAGACGTCGTAGGGGTAGGTGGACCAGCCGATTCCGCCATATCCATAGCCATCCGTCACACAGCCGGAGAGCGGCAGCATGGCCAGGGCGAGCGAAGCAGCGATCAGGGACTTTCGCATGGGGCTTTCCTTCCGTGGCATACGGCCGCCCTCGCATGCCCCCGCGGCGATCTCGGGAGAATATCGTAGTTTCCGCAGTCCGTCGCGCGGGAAATTCGCTTGTCTACCCCGCCAACTCTGCAAATTCGCTTGCCGGATCGAAGTGCATCAGCGGCTCCAACCCGCTCTGCGAGAAGTCCCGGCGCCAGTCCTCGCTGCGCACGGTGTTGCCGATCTGCGGCGGCTGGTAATTGAAGCAGACGCCTTTGCGCATGGTGTTCCACTCGCCCATTTGCTCGTCCGGCGGCGGCACGAACTGGCGTGCGCCGGAAACGAAGATGGCGCGGCGCAGGAGCAGGGCCAGTTCGGCGAGGTCCGGGGCGATTTCGTGTTTCCATTTCGATAGCTGGCGAACATCGCGCCCGCCCCTGGGCTCGGCGCCGGAGATGGCGGTGTCGTCGAGCTGCCAGCGGACCAGTTCGACGCCGTTCTTCTCAAGCGTGGCGGTGGTGCGGCCATCGACCCGGTCGGCGACGCGCATGTCGAAGCGGCTTGGTTCGGTGTCATGGGCATGGGCGGCCATGAGCACGGCGAGGTCGTAGAGGTGGGTACAATGCTGGAAGGGATCGCGGTTGGCGACCTCGCTCAGCAGTTCGCCCTTCAGCTCGCCGGCGATGTGGGGGACGGCACCGGGGCATTGGGACCATGGGTGGCGGCGGGCCTCGGCCTTCACGGCAGTGATGCGGCCGTCCTTGTGATCGAAGCGCATGTGGAATCGGTGCATGTCGTCTTCCAGCGCGCCGCCGATCCAGCCCCCATGCTCGCTGGTGCCGGGTTGCAACACGATGCGGCGCCACAGGCCCGGCGGCCAGGTAGGATATGGGTTTTCTGTCATCGAATCCTCTCGCACCCCATTAGGCCCTAGTTTTCCGAGAATGCAAAGGGCTGGGCGGCGCGGCGGTAGTCGTCGGGGAGGACTTCGCGACCAATCGGCGGGACGGCGCGGGCGGTGCACTGGGCGCGCTGGCACAGGGTGCAGGTGATGCCGATCGGGGTCGCCTGCGCCTGGCGGGGGTCCATGCCGTCGGAATAGGCGAGGCGCGGTGCGTGTTCGGCCGAGCAGGCGAGCGCAATGGCGCGCAGGATGCTGGGGCGGCCGTGGCCGCCGCCGCCTGCCTTGACGGTGCGGGCGATGGAGAAGAAGCGCTGGCCGTCGGGCAGCTCCAGCCATTGCGTCGCCACTTCGCCGGGGCGGCGGAACACCGAGTGGACGCTCCACAGCGGGCAGCCGCCGGCATGGGCGGCGAAGGGGAAGCCCGCGCCGTCCAGCCGCTTGGAGACATTGCCCGCCTCGTCGACGCGGATGAAGAAGAAGGGGACGCGCTCCTCGCCGGGGCGGTTGAGCGTGGTCAGGCGATGGGCGACCTGCTCGAAGCTCGCGCCGAACAGGCGGCTGAGCGCCTCGATGTCGTAGCGCCGCTGCTCGACCGCCTGGGCGAAGCGCGCATAAGGCATGATCAGCGCCGCCGCGCCATAGCCGCCAAGCGCGCGGCGGACGAGGTTGCGAGCGGTATCGCCGGAGAACTCGCCCTCGCGCACGATCTGGCCGATCTCGCCGCGCATGGCCGAATAGGCGACGTGCACGGCGAGCTGGTAGGCCCGGCTGGCGGCGTCGAGCGAATCGTCGATCAGCAGCTGCTCGTTGTGCCTGTCGTAGCGGCGAACCGAATCGACCAGCACATCCGACGGCATGAAGCGCACCCGGACGCCGCGCGCGCGCAGCCAGGTTTCCGTGCCGCCCGCGGCGGCCACTTCCTCGGCCAGTTGCTCGGCGCGGATATCCAGCGCGTGGAAATAGTTGCGCCGCTCGGCGACGAAGCGCCGCGCCTCGACCACCGGGTCAGCGCGGTCCGAGCCGCCGGCGGCGCGCTGTTCCGCCAGGGCCCGCTGCTCGCGCAAATAGGCGCCGTGGAGACGCAGCAGGGCTTCGGCCACGCCGGGAAAATTCGTCGCAACGTCCGACATTTCCAGCGAGGGCAGATCGATATCGGCGAAGATCGGATCGCGCAGCGCCTCGCCCAGGCGGCGGGCATAGTCGCTGCTGTCCTCGCTGGCGATATCGGCCACTTCAAGCCGATAGACCTGCGCCAGCCGCAACAGCAGCGGCGCGGTCAGCGGGCGCTGGTTGCGTTCGAGCAGGGCGACGTAGCTCGGCGAGATGCCGAGATCCTCGGCCATGGTTTGCTGGGTCAGCCCCAGTTCGCGGCGTAAACGCCGCAGGCGCGGCCCGAGATAGAGGGATTGTGCGTCAGCCATACAAAAGCTTTTGTCACAACTTCACAACTTTACAATAATTAATTGTAAAGCCTTACAGCCCGACTCCGCCACGCCTTGCCGCAATGCAGCATCCGCCTGTATCGGCGCCACATTCCACGCCTTTCAAAAGGATCCCCGAAGTGACCTACCTGCAGACCAAGCTCGAAGCCGGCCGCACGATCGAAGCCAACGGCGCTCCCTGGAGCGGCATCGAAGCCGATTCCGTCGCTCGCATGCGCCTGCAGAACCGCTTCCGCACCGGCCTCGACATCGCGCGCTACACCGCCGCGATCATGCGCCGCGACATGGCCGCCTACGACAAGGACCCGGCCAACTACACCCAGTCGCTCGGCTGCTGGCACGGTTTCGTCGCGCAGCAGAAGATCATCTCGATCAAGAAGCACTTCAAGTCGACCAAGGGCCGCTACCTTTACCTCTCCGGCTGGATGATCGCCGCCCTGCGCAGCGAATTCGGCCCCCTGCCCGACCAGTCGATGCACGAGAAGACCTCGGTCCCCAAGCTGATCGAGGAAATCTACACCTTCCTGCGCCAGGCCGACGCCCGCGAACTGGGCATGCTGTTCCGCGACTATGACAAGGCGCGCGAAGCCGGCGACGCGGTCAACACCCACCGCCTGCTGCACAAGATCGACGAGTTCGAAACCCACGTCGTTCCCATCATTGCCGACATCGACGCCGGCTTCGGCAACGCCGAGGCGACCTACCTGCTCGCCAAGCAGATGATCGAGGCGGGCGCCTGCTGCATCCAGATCGAAAACCAGGTTTCCGACGAGAAGCAGTGCGGCCACCAGGACGGCAAGGTCACCGTGCCGCACGAGGACTTCCTCGCAAAGATCCGCGCCGTTCGCTACGCCTTCCTCGAACTGGGCGTTGACGATGGCGTCATCGTCGCCCGCACCGACAGCCTCGGCGCCGGCCTGACCAAGCAGATCGCCTTCTCCAAGGAGCCGGGCGACCTGGGCGACCAGTACAACGCGTTCCTCGATTGCGACGAAGTCTCGCCGAGCGAAATCGGCAACGGCGACGTTCTGATCACCCGCAACGGCAAGCTGCTGCGCCCCAAGCGCCTGCCCTCGAACCTCTTCCAGTTCCGCTCCGGAACCGGCGAGGACCGCTGCGTGCTCGACTGCATCACCAGCCTTCAGAACGGCGCCGACCTGCTGTGGATCGAGACCGAAAAGCCGACCATCGAGCAGATCGCCGGCATGGTCGACCGCATCCGCGAGGCCGTTCCCAACGCCAAGCTGGTCTACAACAACTC
>CAZVWP010000099.1:0-8156 GCA_964630805.1 uncultured Novosphingobium sp.
GCCGCTTGCCGCAACGCCCGGGCCAGAGGAAAAAAGGGGCGTGACGCCCTCGCCGCCCAAGGTGACTGAAACCAGGCTGCCCAAGCCCGCGCCGACCGCCGAGGAAAAGAAGGCGGAGCGCACGGGAGCGGCCGTATCCGCCACCGCTGTCGAGGCAAGGCCGGCCGTGGCGCAAAAGCCGCAGCCGCCGGAACCGCCCCAGGTGGAAGAGCGCCCGGCGTTGCCGCCCCTGTATTCCGCTCATGCGGAGGCGGGACTGATACCCGAACTCAAGCCGGCCGACCGGCTGTCTCCGTTGCAGATCGACAAAAAGGCCGCCTATCCCACTTTCATAGCCGCTTCGCGCATCGACGGCCGCAACGACAACGAGGTCGCGGCCGAGGGCGAAGCGGAGTTTCGCAGAACCAACACCTCCCTCAGCGCGCATCGCCTGACCTACTGGAAGGTCGAGGACGTCATGGAGGCGGAGGGCGACGTCCGCTATGCCAAGGAGGCCGACAGGATGTCCGGGCCGAAGCTGCGCCTGAACCTGACCGAGGATACGGGCTATTTCGAGCAGCCCAGCTATTCGGTCACGCGTTCGGCGAAGGAACACAGGCAACCCTATTCTTCCGTCATGGGAACGGCGGCTCAGCCCGTCAAGAAACTGCCCTCCTTCCTGCCGCGGGAGAAAAAGGAGAGAACCGTCGTCAGCACCATCGCCGGAGAAGTGGTGGATGCGGAACAAAACCTGACGACCGCCTCGGGCAAGGCGGATCGGATGGAGTTCATGGGCGAAAACCGCAAGCGGCTGACGAATGCCACCTACAGCACCTGTTCCGCCGACGATCCGGACTGGTATGCGCGGGCCGCCGTCATAGATCTCGACTACGATCGCGAGGTCGGCGAGGCGCGCGATGCCACGGTGGTATTCAAGGGCGTCCCTCTCTTCTACTCGCCCTGGATCAGCTTCTCGCTCAACAACAAGCGCAAGTCCGGCCTGCTGGCACCGACCTTCGGCATGAGTTCCAAGACGGGTCTCGAATTCACCCTGCCCTATTACTGGGACATCGCGCCGAACATGGACGCAACGATCGCGCCGCGGCTGATGGCCAAGCGCGGTCTGCAGCTCAACACCGATTTCCGCTATCTGAACTACGATTACAACGGCCTCGCGCGCCTCGAGTGGCTGCCGAACGATCGCCTGGCGGACAAGAGCCGCTATGGCTATTCGATTCTGCACAATCACGCCAATCTCGGCTACGGCTTCAGCGGGCTGCTGAATGTCAGCGGCGTTTCGGACGCGACCTATCTGCGCGACCTCAGCACGCGCATCACCGAGGCGGCCCAGGGCAACCTGCTGCGCCAGGGCGTCCTGAGCTACGGCGGCTGGTGGGGATCCGCCTCCGTCAATTTGCAGACTTACCAGACGCTGCAGGACCCCGCCCTGCCGCCCGTCGCCAAGCCCTACCAGCGCCTGCCGCAAGTTACCGTGGTGTCGAACCGGCCCGATTTCTTCGGCGGCACGGCTTTCGCCTTCAACGGCGAATACGTGAATTTCGATCATCCCACCCTGGATACCGCCCGGCGCTTCACCCTCTACCCACAGCTGTCGCTGCCGTTGCAGACGCCCGCCTGGTATGTCACGCCGAAGATCGGCCTGCACTCGACACGCTACGACATCAGCCGGAAGACGACCGTCGGGCCGGACACCATCGTGCGCACCCTGCCCATTTTCAGCGTCGATTCCGGCCTGGCCTTCGAGCGCAACCTGGACTGGTTCGGCAAGAGCCTGGCGCAGACCCTGGAGCCCCGGCTCTACTACCTGCTCGTGCCCCAGCGCAATCAGGACAAGATTCCCATCTTCGATTCGGGCCGGACCGACTTCAATTTCGCCACCATCTTCTCCGACAACGTCTATGCCGGCTACGACCGCATCGCCGACGCCAACCAGCTGACCGCCGCACTGACCTCGCGACTGATCGATCCGCAGAGCGGCGAGGAGTATGTTCGTGGCATGGTCGGGCAGCGCTACTATTTCGCCCAGCAGAGCGTGACCATGCCGTGGGAGCCGACCCGGCCTGCCGGCACTTCGGATTTCCTGGCGGCGTTGTCCGGACGACTCCTGCCGAAGACCTACGCGGATTTTGCCTGGCAATACGATCCGCGCGACGGACAGACCGAGCGCTTCTCGGCCGGCGGCCGCTGGCAGCCCGACTTCGCCAAGACGCTGAGCGCCAGTTACCGCTACACGCGGGATCACATGCTGACGGGCGGCACGGCAGGCATCCGCCAGGTCGACTTCTCCGGCCAGTGGCCGTTGGCGCAGGGGTGGTACGGTGTTGGCCGCTTCAATTACTCGCTGAAGGATAGAAAGATCATCGAAACCATCGGCGGCCTGGAATACAACGGCGGCTGCTGGGTGGGCCGCATCGTGCTGCAGCGCTACGCCACGTCCGCCGGGGACACCAACACGGCCCTCTTCGCCCAGCTGGAGCTGAACGATTTCTCCAAGATCGGCTCCAACCCGCTTGAGCTGCTGTCACGGCGGATTCCAGGCTATGGCCGGATCAACCAGCCTCCCTCCGATCACGCGTTCGGCTACGACTGATGACTGCAATGAAGGTGAAGGCGTGACCCGCAATTCGATTTGCGCCGCCATCGTTTTGGCCCTTTCGGTCCTCTGCGGCTGGCCGGACGGCCAGGCATTCGCGCAGGGGCGCCCCGCGCGGGTAATCGAGGCCGACCGCATCGTCGCGGTGGTCAACAACGAAGTGATCACCCTGAATGAGTTGCGCGACCGCATGGCGCAGGTCGAACGGCAGCTCAGGCAACAGGGCACGCAACTGCCGCCGCGCGACGTGCTGGAGAAGCACATCCTCGAAAAGCTCATCGTGGACCGCGTGCAGCTCCAGTTCGCCAAGGAAACCGGCCTGCGCATCGACGATGCCCAGCTCGAGCAGGCCCTCGCGCGCATCGCCGAGGGCAATCGCATGGGCATGGCGCAGTTCCGCGCCTCCCTCGAACAGGATGGCATTGCCTGGGGGAAGTTCCGCGAGGACATTCGCAACGAGATCGCCATCAGCCGGCTGAGAGAACGCGAAGTCGACAGCAAGATCACGGTTTCGGAAGGCGAGATAGACAATCTGCTCGAAAACGCCGGCGCGATAGGCGCCGAGGAATACAGTCTGGCGCACATCCTGCTGCGCGTGCCCGAACAGGCGAAGCCGGAACAGCTGGCGCGCCTGCAGGCGCGCGCCGAGGACATCATCGCCCAGTTGCGGCGCGGCGCGGATTTTGCCCAGCTGGCGGCAAGCTATTCCGACGCGCCCGACGGCCTGTCCGGCGGCCTGATGGGCTGGCGCCCGCTGGAGCGGCTGCCCGCACTGTTCGCCGAGATCGCGCCCAGGCTGAAGCCGGGCGAGGTCTCCGAGGTGCTGAGAAGCCCGGCCGGCTATCACATCCTCAAGCTGCTCGATCGGCGCGGCGGCGCGATCAAGGCACAACCGGTGGAGCAGACGCACGCCCGCCACATCCTGATCAAGACCAGCGAGCTGGTGTCGGAGGCGGAAGCAAAGCGGCGGCTGACGGCGCTCAAGGAGCGCGCCACCCACGGTGCCGATTTTGCCGAGCTTGCCCGCCTGCACTCGAACGACTTGTCCGCCGCAAAGGGCGGCGACCTGGGCTGGCTGAATCCGGGCGACACGGTTCCCGAATTCGAGCAAGCCATGAACCGTCTCAAGCCGGGCGAGGTCGGCGAACCCGTGCAATCCCCCTTCGGCTGGCACCTGATCCAGGTGCTGGAGCGCCGCATGGACGTTTCGCAGGAGCGGGTGCGCCAGACTGCGCGCATGGCCTTGCGCGAGCGCAAGGCGGACGAGGCCTACCAGGACTGGCTGCGCCAGATGCGCGACCAGGCCTATGTCGAATACCGTCTGGAAGACAACCGGTAGCCGCCGCCGGGCGCAGGACCCTCGCATGGAGCCAACACCCGCGATTGCCGTCACCAGCGGCGAACCGGCCGGCATCGGGCCGGACATCTGCCTCGCCCTGGCACGATGCAAGGCCGGTGCCCGCATAGTGGTCATCGGCGATCGCCAGTTGTTGGCCGCGCGCGCGGCACGGCTGGGGCAGACGCTCGACGGCCTGGAAATCCTGCATGTTCCGCTGCGCCGGCCGGCGCAACCCGGTCATCCGGACGCCGGCAATGCCGCCTGCGTGCTGGCAATGCTGGACCGCGCGCTCGCCGGATGCCTTAGCGGAGAGTTTGCCGCCCTGGTGACGGCCCCCGTGCACAAGGGCATCATCAACGAGGCGGGCATCCCTTTCACCGGGCATACCGAATATCTCGCCGAAAAGACCGGCACGCCGAAGGTCGTCATGATGCTGGCCGGCGCCGGACTGCGCGTCGCCCTGGCGACGACACACCTGCCGCTGAGGGACGTGCCCGGCGCCATCACGCAATCCGGCCTCGAAGCCACCCTGCGCATCCTGCATGCCGACCTCGTGCGGAAGTTCGGCATCGCGCGGCCGCGCATCCTCGTCGCCGGCCTCAACCCGCACGCCGGCGAGGGCGGCCACATGGGTCGCGAGGAGATCGAGGTGATCGCGCCGGTGCTGGAGAAACTGCGCGGCGAAGGCATGACTCTGGTCGGTCCGCTGCCGGCCGACACGCTGTTCACGCGCGGCGTGCTGGCCGGCTCCGATGCGCAGCTCGCCATGTACCACGACCAGGGCCTGGCGGTGCTGAAGCACGCGGCCTTCGAGGAGGGCGTCAACATCACGCTGGGCCTGCCCATCGTCCGCACTTCGGTCGACCACGGCACCGCCCTCGATCTTGCCGGCAGCAGCAGGGCGGATCCGCGCAGCCTGTTCGCCGCCGTGGGCCTGGCGGTCGAACTGGCGCGGCGCCCATGAAGCCGCACACCGAACCCCACGTCGCACGCAGGCGCTTCGGACAGAACTTCCTCGTCTCGCCCGGCATCGTCGCCAAAATCGTCGACGCCATCCACCCGCAGGCGGGCGACACGGTCGTCGAAATCGGCCCCGGGCTCGGCGCGCTGACCGGGCCGTTGCTGGCGCGGCTGGATCGCCTGCATGTCGTCGAGATCGACCGCGACCTGATCGCGCGTCTGCGCGAGCGCTTCCCGGCCGGGCGGCTGGCGATCCACGAAGGCGATGCCCTGCAGTTCGACTTTTCCGCGCTCGGGCCGCATCTGCGCGTGGTCGGCAACCTGCCCTACAACATCTCCACGCCGCTGCTGTTCCATCTCGCCGCCGGCGCCGACGGCGTGCGCGACATGCATTTCATGCTGCAGCGGGAGGTCGTCGAGCGCATGGTGGCGGCACCCGGCGGGGCGGAGTACGGCCGCCTGTCGGTGATGCTGCAGTACCGTTTCGAGATGGAGCGGCTGTTCCTCGTGCCGCCGGGCGCCTTCAATCCCGCGCCCAAGGTCGAGTCTGCGGTGGTGCGCATGATTCCCCGCCCGCAGGAGGCGCTTCGCGCAGCCGACGCAATGCTGCTGGGACAAATCGTAAAGTCAGCCTTCGCGCAACGGCGCAAGATGCTGCGCAACACGCTGCGCGACCGGCTGTCGGAAGAGGATTGGGCGGCGCTGGAGATCATGCCAACGCGGCGCGCGGAGGACCTGGCGGTTGGCGACTACGTGCGCATCGCCAACCGCCTGGCAGCGCGCAGGCCTTCGCCGGACCGCCCCATGGAGGCCTGAAGCCAACAACCTGGAAGCCGCTTCGCGGCTGAATCTTCGCCGCCCCTTTCCTCGGGAAAGGGGCGAGGGACAGGTACTGGTCTTCTTACTTCTTCGTTGCGCAGGTCTTGATGCCGAAGGGCAGATAGGCCGGGCACCAGCCGAGGGAACCGGTGGCCAGCGGCAGCAGGCCGATCCAGGCCCAGACGGGTCCGCCCATCACGGCCCAGGCGACGAGCGCCAGGCCCGCCACGATGCGAAGTGTGCGGTCGATGCCGCCGACATTGCTTTTCATTGAAGCCTCCTGTTGCGGTTGGGGTTGCGCCGCCATTAGACGCCCTTCCACAGCCGGGCGTCTGTAACCAAGATCACACGGCTTCGGCGAGGCGGCGCAGGCCGGCGGCGTCGCGGATCTCGATCTGCTCGCGCCCCAGGGCCACCAGCTCCTGCTCGGCGAAGCCCTTCAGCAGGCGGCTGACCATCTCGCGCACGCTGCCGAGTTCGTCGGCCAGCTGCTGATGGGTGGCGCGCACGATGCGTCCCTTGCCCAGCAGCAGGGCGGCGAGCCGCTGGTCGAGCTTGCGGAAGGCGACCTCCTCGACCAGCCGCATCAGGTCGGCCATGCGCTCGGCGAAGAGATTGAAGATGAAGTTGCGGAAAGGCACCTGCGCCAGCAGGTCGTTGAACAGTCCCTGCGGCAGCAGCACCAGCAGCGTCTCGCTTTCGGTCGTGCCGCGCGCGTTGTAGGGGACGTTGCCGAGCAGGCAGCTCGAGGTGATGATGCAGGTCTCCCCCGGGGTGACACGATAGAGCGGCAGTTCGCGGCCGTTGGCGGCGACTTTCGCCACGCGGATGCCGCCGGAGAGGACGAAGGGGAAGCCCTGGCAGGGCTGGTGCTCGTCGAACAGCTTGGCGCCGGCCGGCACGGTGAGGGTCTGGGCCGCGGCGGCGATATTCTCGCGCAACCCGGGCGGCAATTCCGCCAGCACGGGATACTGTGCTTCGATCTGTATCAAAGACGCGTTCATGCCAGTTCGGCCACGACGGGGGCGTGATCGGAGGGCCGCTCGGCCTTGCGTGCCGCCTTGTCCACCGTGCAGGCCGTGCAGATTCCCGCAAGCTCGGCCGACAGCAGGATGTGGTCGATGCGCAATCCCATGTTGCGGCGAAAAGCCATCATGCGGTAATCCCACCAGGTGTAGATTTTCTCCGGCTGCTCGAAGAGGCGGAAGGCATCCTTCAGGCCCAGTTCGAGCAGACGGCGGAAGGCAGCGCGCTCCGGCGCGGAGAACAGCACCCGGCCTTCCCACGCCGTCGGGTCATGCACGTCGCGTCCTTCCGGCGCAATGTTGTAGTCGCCCAGCAGCGCCAGACGTGGCCGGCGCGCCAGTTCGTCGCGCAGCCAGACTGTCAGCGCATCGATCCATCGCAACTTGTAGGCATACTTGTCGGAACCGACGCTCTGGCCATTGGGGAAATAGCCGCAGACGACCCGCACGTCATCGACGGTCGCGGCGATCACTCGCTGCTGCTCGTCGGCGAAGCCGGGAATGCCCACCGACACCTCGGCAAGCGGAAGGCGGGCAAGGATGGCAACGCCGTTGTAGGTTTTCTGGCCGGCGAAGGCGGCCTGGTAGCCGGCCGCCTCGAGTTCCGCACGCGGGAAGGCCTTGTCCTCGAGCTTGATCTCCTGCAGGCAGACGACGTCGGGCCGGTGTTCGGCCAGCCAATCCAGCAGTTGCGGCAGGCGGACCTTGAGTGAGTTGACGTTCCAGGTGGCGAGCTTCATTGCGCCGCGGGCGCGGCAGGCGTGGCGGAAGCGCCTCCGGGAATCGCGGTGCGCGCATAACCCGCGGTATCCAGCATGCCGTTCCAGGCGCCCTCCTCGAAGCCCTGTTGCTTCTGGCTGCCGACTGTCAGGGCGGGCAGGAAAATGCCGTCGCTGCCGAAGCGTTTCTTGAAAGCCTGGTTTTGCTCGGGTGAGCCGACCATGCTCTCGCTGAAGGGCACGCCGCGCTTGCGCAGGAAGGCGCGCGCATTGTCGCATTCGTTCTTGCAGTCGGCCGAAACGAAGAGCGTCACCGGAAAGTCCTGCGCGGCCTGTTGCGTCTCGTAAGGCAGGCCGCTGGTGTCGATGCTGCCGGCCCTGAGCTGCGGCTGCTCCACCTTCTTGATTTCCTTGGGCGGCGGCTGGTCGGAATAGTGCACCTTGCCGCTCTTGTCCACCCACTTGTACAGGGTCTGGGCGCTGGCGGCGAAGGAGAACGCCAGCATCGACAGAAGACAGGCTCGAACGATCCGCATGGCAGGGCTCCGCAGACAGAATAATGTGCAACGCCTTACGTGCCGGTCGCAACCGCCAGGTTTCATCCGGGCGTTGATGGCCCGGAGTCGGCGATGCGGCGTCAGGCCGGAATCATACCACTGTGCCGCAGCAGGGCATCGACGCTGGGCGCGCGGCCGCGGAAG
>CAZVWP010000100.1:0-8105 GCA_964630805.1 uncultured Novosphingobium sp.
GACGCCTTTCGCGAACTGGTTCGTGGTGGCGCTCGAACAGGCGGGCCAGGTGTGGGTCGTCGACCTCGATCGGGCCGGGATGCCGATCACGGCGATCACCGGCGTGGGCCGCCATCTGCACGACGGATTTCTCTCGCCCGACGGGCGCCAGTTCGTGGTTGCATCCTACGACGACCATTTGAACGCGGTCATCGATCTCGCCGAAGCCCGCATCCTCCGCAAGATTCCGGCCGGCTGCAAGCCGCATCTGGGTTCGGGTGCGGTGGTGAAATCGAACGGCCGCCTGCTCGGCATCGGCACCAACATCGGCGAGGCCAATTGCGCGTCCTACGAAGTGACCGTCTTCGACATGGGCACCTTCGAGGTGGTCAAGCGCATCCCGGTCATAGGCCCGACCGAGTCGCCGGCGGCGCACCCCGATGCGCCCTACATCATCGTCGACATCGTCGGCACCGGCCCGAACGCAAACAAGATTCAGTTCATCGACAAGAACACGCTCGAGGTGGCGGGCACGATCGAAGTGGCGGGCACGCTCGGTCATTCGCACTTTCCGGAATACACGGCGCGCGGGGACTTTTTCTACGTGAGCTCGCGCTATCGGGGCGATCGCTCCATGGGCGGGCAGGGCGGGCAGCTGGTGGTCTTCGACGCGCGCCTGATGCGGCCGGTGAAATCGATTCCGGTCGATGTGCCGGCAGGGGTGTTCTCGCACGTGCGGGCGCGCACGGTCGTGGTGGGATTGCAGCCGACGACGCCGTAGCCGCGGGCTAAGGAGAGGGGCTTCGCCGCCGCGCCTTGCCCTGCGCCCGGAAAGGCCCGTTTGCACCGATCAAATGAATGTCACCGGGCCCTAAAGTTTTTCGCCCTGCGGCCGTAAAGGCTTCGATGTTCCGCATTGGAAATCGAAGTGAAACGCAAATCCCCGATCTACGGCGTCAGCCGCATCGATAGCGAAAGAAGCCGCACCCACGGCTGGTTGGTGACCATCCAGCGTCGGGGTACCATTTTCCGCAAGCAGTTCAGCGATGGGGTGCTGGGCGGCAAGTCACGGTCGCTGGCGGCGGCCAAGGCCTATCGCGACGAGATCGTGACCAGGCATCCGCCGTTCTCCAGGCGCGAGCACGCGGAAATCGTCAAGAAGAGCAACAAGTCCGGGGTGGTCGGGGTGTGCCGCTATTGCGTTTCGCAAACCGGCCAGAAGCCGAACGCGGAAAAACGCTGTTTCTGGGTTGCCTCCTGGATACTGCCCGACGGGCGGCCCAAGCGGGCCAAGTTTTCCGTGAAGAAATACGGCGATGAAGGCGCTTTCAAGCTGGCTGTCAAGGCGCGCCGCGGTGCTGTCAGGGACATGGCCGGCCACTTCGACCCGGGCGCGGCGCGGCGCAGGAAGCGCCTGTCGCGCAGTTGATCAGGCGGGCAGGCTTCGTTTCGCCAGGGCGGCAAGCGCCTCGATCCATTCGTGGCGCTCGTTCAGGCAGGGAATGTAGCGGAACTCCTTGCCGCCGGCGGCGATGAAGGCCGCCTTGCATTCCATGGCGATCTCCTCCAGGGTTTCCAGGCAGTCGGAAACGAAGCCGGGGCAGATCACGTCGACCCGCTGCACCCCCTGCCGTCCCAGCGCTTCCAGAGTTGCCTGGGTGTAGGGCTGCAGCCACTCGGCCGGGCCGAAGCGCGACTGGAAGGTGACGGTGTAATCCGTCTCGACCAGCCCCAGTTCGGCCGCCAGCAGTCGCGCGCTTTCCAGGCATTGCCCGTAGTAGGGGTCGCCACGCGCGATGCTGGCCCTGGGCAGACCGTGAAAGCTCATTACCAGCCTGTCGGGCCGGCCATGGTCCATCCAGTGGGCCTGGATGCCGGCGGTGAGCGCGGATACATAGCCGGCGTCCTGATGAAAGTTGTCGATCGCGTCGATTTGCGCCGCGGCGGGATTGCGGCGAACCCATTCGTCGACGGCATCCATGGCGCTGGCGGTGGTGCTGGCGGAATGCTGCGGATAGAGCGGCACGACCAGGATGCTCGTGCAGCCGGCGGATTTCAGCCGGTCCAGTGCGCCGGCCACCGAGGGCTCGCCGTAACGCATGGCCCACTCGATGACGATGCCTCCCTGTCCGGACTGGCCCAGGTAGCCACGCAAGAGCTTGGCCTGGCGTTCGGTGTGCACCTTGAGCGGCGAGCCTTCCGGCATCCATATCCTGGCGTACTTCTCCGCGGACGATTTCGGCCGCGTGTTGAGGATGAACAGATGGAGGACGAGCCACCACAGCGCCCGCGGCAGCCCGACGATGCGCGGGTCCCAGAGGAATTGCCTCAGGTATTTGCGCAGGGCGGCTGGCGTCGGAGCATCGGGCGTGCCGAGATTGATGAGCAGGACGGCCGCCTTGCCGGGGGGCGCGGCAGGGCTGGACGGCGTCATGGTGCGGATAGCGCGCTCGACAGCAGCTTGGCGGTAATATCGACGATGGGAATGATCCGGTTGTAGGCCATGCGTGTCGGCCCGATGACGCCGACCGATCCGACGATGCGGCCGTCGACCTCATAGGCCGCGGTGACGACGCTGCATTCGTCGAGCGGGGCCAGTCCCGACTCGCCGCCGATGAAGACCTGCACGCCCTCGGCGCGATTGCTCATGTCGAGCAGTTGCACCAGGCCGGTGCGCTGCTCGAAGAGGGCGAACAGCTCGCGCAGGCGGTTCATGTTCGAGGAGATGTCCTCCACTTCGAGCAGGTTCTTCTCGCCGGAGATGACGTACCGGCCGGAAGTTTCCGCCACCGCTTCGCCGCCGGCTTCCATGGCGGCGGTCATCAGTTCGGTCATGTCGGCACGCAGCTGGCGCAGTTCTTCGCGCACGCGGCTGCGGATCTCGGCGAAGTCCAGTCCGGCGAAATTCTGGTTGAGGTAGTTGGCCGCGCTGACCAGTTCGGCCGGTGTATAGGCCCGCTGCGTGAACAGGATGCGGTTCTGCACGTCGCCCTCGGCCGTCACGATGATGAGCAGGATGCGCTTCTCGGACAGGCCAAGGAATTCGATCTGGCGGATTTTCGGCGTGACGCGCCGCGGCGCCACCACCACACCGGCGAAGTGCGTCAGTTCGGAGAGCAGCAGCGAGGCGGAGTTGATCAGGCGTTGCGGCTGGTCGGGCTGCAGTTGTTCCTCCAGCTCATGGATCTGTGCCTCGGGCAGCGGCAGCACGGTGAGCAGGCTGTCCACGAAGAAGCGGTAGCCGCGCGGCGTCGGCACGCGTCCGGCCGAGGTGTGCGGGCTGGAAATGAAGCCCATTTCCTCCAGGTCGGACATGACGTTGCGCACCGTCGCCGGGGACAGCTCGAGGCCGGAATACTTCGACAGGGCGCGCGAGCCCACCGGCTGGCCTTCCGCAACATAGTGTTCGATCAGCGTCTTGAGGAGAATCTGGGAGCGTTGGTCCAGCATGGGCTTCATTTTATTGAAAATGGCGGCAAAGCGCTGCAATCGCATGGGAGGAATTGTGGTTAAATCCCGGTCATGAATCCGGCCTTTCGCACCATCGCCCTGATCGGCAAGTATAAAAGCCACGAAATCGCCGAGTCGCTGATGATCCTGGCGGAATTCCTCAGGAGCCGCGGCACCGGCGTGCTGGTCGAGGAAGGGACCGCCGCCCTGGTCGGGGCCGACGGTTTTCCCACTGCCTCCTACGCCAGCATCGGCGAGCAGGCCGACCTGGCCATCATCCTGGGCGGGGATGGCTCGATGCTGACCGCGGCGCGCCACCTGGCCGCATCGGACGTGCCGCTGGTGGGGGTGAACCAGGGCCGCCTCGGCTTCATGACCGACTTGGCCCGCGACGACATGCTCGACGGCGTGACCGACCTGCTCGAGGGCAAGTTCAAGAGTGAACAGCGCTTCCTGCTCGATGCGGTGGTGCAGCGCGGCGAGATCGTCGTCTTCCGCACCCAAGCGCTCAACGACGTGGTGGTGAACAAGGGAGACCTCGGCCGCATGATCGAGTTCGCCGTGTCCATCGACGGCGAGTTTCTCTACAACCAGCGCTCGGACGGTCTCATCGTCGCCACGCCGACCGGCTCCACGGCCTACGCGCTGTCCGCCAACGGCCCGATCCTGCATCCCTCGGTGCCCGGCATCGGCCTGGTGCCGCTCTGCCCGCACGCGTTGTCGAACCGGCCGATCACCGTCAGCGATGACAGCCGCATCGAGATCGTCCTGCATCCTCCCCATCGGGCCCGCGTGCATGCCGACGGACAGGAAAAATTCGATCTGGAGGCGGGGGACCGCGTCGGCGTGTCCCGCTCGAACCGTTCGATCCGTTTCCTGCATCCGCTCGGCTACAGCTATTTCGCCATGCTGCGCGAGAAGCTGCACTGGAGCGAGACGCCGCGCAGTTACTGAAGCTGCCCAGATGCTGCTCCGCCTCTATATCCGCGACTACGTCATCGTTGACCGGCTGGAACTGGAGTTCGCTGCCGGCTTCGGGGCATTGACCGGCGAAACCGGCGCGGGCAAGTCGATCCTGGTCGATGCCCTTTCTCTGGCGCTGGGCGAACGGGCGGATGCGGCCTCGGTCCGCGGCGGCTGCGAGAAGGCCGAGATCAGCGCCGAGTTCGCCGTGGCGGCGGAAAGTCCGCTCGTCGCCTGGCTGCGCGCCAACGACTTCGACGACGAAACCTGCCTGTTGCGCCGCGTGGTCGAGTCGAGCGGCCGTTCGCGCGGCTACATCAACGGCGCGCCGGCCACCCTGACCCAGATGCGGGAAGCGGCGGATTTCCTTGCCGACATCCATGGCCAGCATGCCCATCACAGCCTGCTGCGCGGCGAAGCCCAGCGCCAGCTGCTCGATGGCCTGGCCGCGCAGCGCCCGTTGGCCGATGAAGTGGCTGCCCTGCATGCCGCCTGGCGCAAGGCGAAAGAGGCGCGCCTGGCGGCGGAGAAGAACGCCGAGGCGAATGCGCGCGAGCGCGAAATGCTGGCCTGGCAGGTGAAGGAAGTGGCCGGACTCGGCTTCGACGCCGGCAACTGGGCCGATAGCGCCATCGAACACAAGCGGCTGGCTCATGCCGCCACGCTGCAGGCGGGCGTCGAGGAGGCACTGGAGGGCCTGTCGGAGGGCGAACTGGCGGCAATGTGGCAGGTGGAGCGCATGGGCGCCCGGCTGCGCCAGCTGGTCGATTACGATCCTTCGCTGAAAGGCGCGCTGGAGATCATCGAGGGCGCCCAGATCCAGCTGCAGGAAGCGGCGCATGCCCTGCGCCACTACCGCGACCGTATCGACGTCGATCCGACGCGTCTCGCCGAGGTCGAGAGCCGCATCCGGGCGGTACACGATGCCGCGCGAAAATACCGTGTCCAGCCCGAGGAACTGCCGCAACTGCTGGCCGGCTGGGGCGCGCGCCTGATCGAGCTGGAGACGCTGCAGGATGCGGCAGCGCTCGCCGAGCGCGAGGCGCAGGCGCAGCGGGATTATCTTGTCCGCGCGGAAATTCTGGGCAAGGGCCGCCGCAAGGCGGCGCTGGCCCTCGGCAAGACCGTGACCGAGGCCATGCAGCGACTCGCCATGCCGGGCGGGCGTTTCGAAGTGGCGCTGGAAAAATTGCCGGAAGGCGCCGCATACGGCCTCGAAAGCGTCGAGTTCCGTGTCAGCGCGCACGAGGGACAGGCCGCCGGGCCGTTGTCGAAAGTGGCTTCCGGCGGCGAGCTCTCCCGCATCGGCCTGGCCATCCAGGTCATCGCCTCGACCGCAGGCAATGTGCCGACTTTGGTGTTCGACGAGGTCGATGTCGGCATCGGGGGCAGCGTGGCCGAGATCGTCGGACGCCTGCTCAGGCAGCTTGGGTCGGGCCGCCAGGTCCTGTGCGTGACGCACCTGCCGCAAGTGGCGGCCCAGGCGGACTGGCAGTGGTCGATTGCGAAAGAGGGGACAGGCAACGGCGTCGTCAGCCGCGTCACGCCGCTGGATCGCGCAGCACGCATCGAGGAAATCGCCCGCATGCTGGGCGGCGTCAAGATCACGCCGACCACGCGCCGGCATGCGTCCGAACTGCTCGGTTATTGAGCGGTGTCCGGAACGCTTCCGCCGATCAGCGATCCGGTTTCCTGTTCGGACAGTTCGGCTTGATGCAGTCGACGTAAAGATGGAGGGCGTGCTCCCTGACGAGGAAGCCGTGCTCCGTGGCCACCTTGGCCTGGCGCTTTTCTATTTCGGCATCGTAGAACTCCTCGACCTTGCCGCATTGCAGACAGACGAGGTGGTCGTGGTGCTTGCCCTCGTTCAGTTCGAACACCGCCTTGCCGGATTCGAAGTAGTGCCGCTCCAGCAGGCCGGCCTGCTCGAATTGCGTCAGTACCCGGTAGACCGTCGCCAGCCCGATGTCCATGTCCTCGGCGATGAGGGCGCGGTAGACGTCCTCGGCCGTCATGTGGCGGCTGCCGGTGCGCGTCTGGGCCTTCTGGAACAGTTCGAGAATCTTCAGGCGCGGGAAGGTCGCCTTGAGACCCATGCTTTTCAGGTCTTGCGAATTGCTCATGGCGGCGGCGGGGTCGGGGAGGATGGTCGATATGATATAGTTTTGCGCGTTTGTTGAGAATTCCAGACCCCGATCCCGCATGAGACTCCTGCGCCACCTGCCCCTCCTTCTGCCGCTGGCGGCATGCTCGAACGTGCAAATGCCCGATGTGGCCTCGGCCATCACGCCGTACCGGATCGATATCCGCCAGGGCAACCACATCACCCAGGAGATGGTCACCCAGCTCAAGCCCGGCATGACGCGGGATCAGGTGCGCTTCATTCTCGGCACCCCGCTGGTGGCCGACATCTTCCATGCCGAGCGCTGGGACTATATCTACAGCTTCAAGCCGGGCCGGGGGGAGATGCAGTTGCGGCGCTTTGCCGTTTTTTTCGATGGCAACAAGCTGGCGCGGGTTGCCGGCGATGTGGTTGGGGCCGAGCCGGGCGAGGCCGAAGCCGCGACGGCCGCGACCGCCGAGGCGCGTTCGCGCGTGATCGAGATTGCCGCGGACGACGACAAAAAGAAGAAGGAAGAAGCCGGGGAAGCCGAGCAGAAGGCCGCAGTGGGCCCCGAAAGCGCGCCACGGCCCGCCGAGAAGCCGTAAGCGGGCCGGGCGTCCTGCCCGGCGCCGCGGATACCAGGAGCAGAGAGGCATGAAGATCGCGATCGCCGGCAGTTCCGGCCGCATGGGCCGCACCCTCATCGAAGCCGTCCTCAAAGCCGGGGACATGCAGCTGGCGGCCGCGCTCGAGCAGCCGGACAGTCCGTTTCTCGGCAAGGACGCGGGCGAGTTGATCGGCTCGCCCTGCGGCGTGGCGATCGGCGCGGACATCGGCGCGGCCCTGGCCGGCGTGGATTGCCTGATCGACTTTACCCGCCCTGCCGGCACGCTGGCGCATCTGGCCGCCTGCCGTCGCGGCGGCGTGGCCATGGTCATCGGCACCACCGGCATGGAAGAGGCGCACAAGCGGCAGATCCAGGATGCCTCGCGCGAGATCCCCGTCGTCTTCGCCCCGAACATGGCCGTCGGCGTGAACCTCGTCTTCAAGCTGCTCGACACTGCAGCCCGCGTCCTCGACCAGGGCTACGATATCGAGGTCATCGAGGCGCACCACCGCCACAAGGTGGATGCGCCGTCCGGCACGGCCCTGCGCATGGGCGAGGTGGTCGCGCAGGCGCTGGGCCGCGACCTGTCGCAGTGCGCCGTGTATGGCCGCGAGGGCGTCACCGGCGAGCGCGATTCGTCCACCATCGGCTTCGCCACGGTGCGCGGCGGCGACATCGTCGGCGACCATACGGTGCTTTTCGCCGGCACCGGCGAGCGCGTCGAAATCACCCACAAGGCGGCCTCGCGCATGCCCTATGCGCTGGGCAGCCTGCGCGCCGCGCGCTTCCTCAAGGGGCGCCCGAGCGGCCTCTTCGACATGCAGGACGTGCTCGGCCTGAGGTGAGCGAGCGTCCGGTTTGCAGGACGAGCCCTTCCTAGGGTAAAATCCGTCAGATTCATCCCAGCGGGCCAGGCGCACAGTCTGTCCCGCTTCGCGTATCTACAACAACCCGCAGCATCGCCCGTGCTTCGCCCCGGCATGCCTGCGCAGTGCCGACAGG
>CAZVWP010000101.1:0-8067 GCA_964630805.1 uncultured Novosphingobium sp.
ATCCGGTGCAGCCGAACAAGGCCATCGTCGGCGCCAACGCCTTCGCCCACGAATCGGGCATCCATCAGGACGGCGTGCTCAAGCACCGCGAGACCTACGAGATCATGCGCGCCCAGGATGTCGGCTGGACGCAGAACAAGCTGGTGCTGGGCAAGCATTCCGGCCGCAATGCCTTCAAATCGCGATTGGCGGAGCTCGGCGTCGCGGTCGAGTCGGAGGAACATTTGAATGCCGCTTTCGCCCGTTTCAAGGAGTTGGCGGACAAGAAGCATGAAATCTTCGACGAGGATCTGCAGGCGCTCATGTCCGACGAGGCGGTGACGCCGGAGCAAGAGTTTTTCAAGCTGGTGGGGCTGCGCGTGACGTCGGAGACCGGCGAGACGCCGCACGCCATGATCACGCTGTCCGCCGGCGGCGGCGAAAGGAAATCCGAGGCCGATGGCGATGGTCCGGTGGATGCCTGCTTCAAGGCGGTCGAACATATCGCCGAGAGTCGCTCGGAGCTGTTGCTGTTCTCGGTGAATAGCATCACCGGCGGCACCGACGCCCAGGGCGAGGTCACCGTGCGTCTGGCCAAGGACGGCCGTGTGGTCAATGGCCAGGGCGCGGATACGGATATCATCGTCGCCTCCGTCAAGGCCTACATCAACGCCCTGAACAAGCTGGTTTCCAAGCCAGAAAAGGTGAACCCGCAGGTCTGATAAAATTCGGGATGCCGAGGGTGTGCCAAGAACCAGCCGCCCTCGCCAATCCGGTTCCGCAAGACGCTTCCCGCCTTCCTGTGCCCCGTACCCGCACCGAGCAGCGCTGGCCGCGCATCGTTGCCATTTGCTCCGGGCGAACCTTTGGCGGCCGACCAGCACTAAAGCCATGAACGAGTCAGCCGTAAACTATTCTGGAAGGCAGGAAATTGAGCATGGAAGAAGACAAGCCACACGCGAAGATTCGCAAGGCACTGCTGGTCGACGATGACCGGCTGGTGCTGGCCACGCTGGCGAGCGGCCTGGAACAGGCCGGCTTTGCCGTGCAGGCTTGCGCCTCCGTGGAGGAGGCACGACGGGTGCTTGGCGTGGAACGGCCGGACATCGCCGTGCTGGATGTCCGCCTGCCCGATCAGACCGGCCTGGATTTGGCGCAGCACCCGCTCGACGACCACCCCGCCGTTCCCTTCATATTCCTGACCGCGTATGGCGATGAGGAAGTCGTGCAGCAGGCCGTTGAATTCGGCGCGCTCGGCTATCTGGTGAAGCCGGTGGACCTGCCGCAACTGATTCCTGCCCTCTCGGCCGCGCTGGCACGCTCCGCTGATCTGGGGAAACTGCGCTCCACCGGGCAGCAATTGCAGACCGCGCTGAACGAGAGCCGTGAAGTCAGCATGGCGGTGGGGCTGATCATGGAACGCCGCCGGCTGAACCGCCAGCAGGCATTCGAGGCGCTGCGCAACTCGGCGCGCACGCAACGCCGCAAGATCGGCGATGTTGCCGAGGAGATTCTGGCAGCCGCGGAATTGCTGAACAACGGCAAGGACCTGTAAGGCAAGGCCGTGGCATGCCGCGTGTTCTTCCAGGCATCGGGCTTTCTCGTCCCCTGGCGCCGGCGGCGCGCCATGCTGTCGGTCAGTTCCGCGCCCGAGCCGCCGTGCCAGGGCGACTGACTTTGCCGGTGAGGCGGGCGTAGAGCACAGCGCTGCCGAACAGGACGATGGCGAGGGCCGTTTCGGCCAGGGCAAGCCGGGCCGAGAGGCCGGCTTCGCTGGCGGCCCGCACGCTGCCCTCCATGAAATAGGCCGGGGCAAGAAGGGATAGCCATTGATGCGTGTAGCGCCGTCCCCGCAGCACCCCGAAAAGCGGGGCGAGCAGGGGCAGCGCCTTCAACACCAACCATGAGCCGCCTGGACGCAGCGGCGCCCACCGCAACTCCCAGGCGAGACAGAGCGTCAGCAGGGCCACCAGGCTGACTGCGGCGGCTTGGTTGCACAGGCGGGCGGCTGTCGTCATCGGGCCTTCCGGTAGAATCGCGGCATTCTATCGGAACAGGATGCGTTGATGCGCCTGGTCGGCCCATTGCCCGACTTCCTGCTGCGCTGCGTGAGACGTTTTCGTGAGGAGCGCTGCGCACAGGCTGCAGCCAGCCTGGCGTTCACCACCTTGCTGGCGCTGGTGCCGCTGCTGACCGTGGCGCTGGTGCTGATATCCCAGTTCGACCTTTTCTCGGGCCTCGGCACCGCCCTGCGCAATTTCCTGCTGGCGAATCTGTTGCCGGAAAAGGCCGGCAAGATCATCGCTGCCTACGCCCTGCAATTCAGCCAGAAGACCGGACGATTGACGGCGCTGGGAACGGGCATGCTGGTGGTGACCGCCCTGCTGCTGATGTTTTCCATCGAACGGGTTATCGGCCAGATATGGCGGATCAAGGAGCGACGGCCGGTGCTCAGACGCATCCTGATCTATCTCGGCGGCCTGGTGCTCGGCCCGGTCGTGCTGGGCGCCTGCGTGGCGGTGGCGACCTACCTGGTGACGGAATCGCTGGGATTGATCAATGAGCCGAGATGGATGACCGGCCTCTTTCTCAAAATCCTCCCGACCCTCATGCTCGCCGCGTTGTGCGGCCTGATCTACTATGCCATACCGAATCGACGAGTGAGGCCCTGGCATGCCATCGCGGGAGGGCTGGTGGCGGCTTTCGGGTTCGCGCTCGTCCAGCGAGGATTCGGCTACTACATTGCAGTATTTCCCAACTACACCCTGATCTACGGGGCCTTTGCCGCGGTGCCGATCTTCCTGGTCTGGCTGTACCTTTCCTGGCTGGTGGTGTTGGCCGGCGCGCTCACCGCGGCAGTGCTGGGGGAGATGAGCCCGGCCAGGGGATGATCAGGTGGGGTAGGGATCGGACTCGAACTGGAACAGTTCGACCGCCCCCGTCTGCATGTCGAGGCTCAGCAGGCGTCCCTGCAGGATGTGGGTCTTGTCCTCGCCCGCTACGATGAAGAAGCGCCGCGCGGTGCTCGCGCCCGAGGGGGCCAGTACGGCAGGATGCTCGCGCAGCGCGGGGATGGCCGGCAACAGCAAGCCGGGGGTTGGCAACTGGGCCGGATCGCCGTTGCGGAACATGAGCTGCACCGAACGGGCCGCGGGAGCGACCAGTTCGAGGCCTAGTTCGATATGCTCCGGATTCTCGCTTCTCATCCAGCGCACGATGCAAATGTTCCAGGGCTTGTCCGGCGCGGGGCGCAGGGCGATGACGCTGCCCTGAACGAGGCCCTCGATTTCGCCGGCAACGTGCATCACGGCATAACCGGCCGGGCTTTCGTTCAGCACCATCCATTCGGTCATGTGTGGCGCACCGGCTTCCGTGCCTTCCGGCGCTTCGCCGCGTTCGAGCAGTTGCCAGAGTTCGCTCAGGCCGACGCAGATCTGCGTTCGGAAGTTGTTGTGGCGGCGGGAGTGCTGGCGATGGGGCGGATGCGACCAGTGCGCCTGCAGGCGCTTGAGCGCGGCGATGCCGCCCTGTCCCGCCGCACCCTCCGGCAGCCGCAGGTTGCCGGCAGGCATGCCGCTCTCAAGGGCCGAAACCTGCTCGCCGAGCAGGCGGGCCAGCAACTGGAATGAGCAATAGATCAGATCGCCGTGATCAGGCGGGATGCGTCGATTGGGCGGGACGGGGCCCATGTCCCGATCGCTGTCGACCCAGTACCAGGAACCTTCTTCCTCCGCGGGGGGCTCGGCGAGCAGGTTGACCGCCGCGGAGAAATGCATGAGGTATTCGCATGCGAGTGCGATTTCTCTGGGCGAAAAGCCTTCGGGCTGGGCGGCAGCCAGGGCCAGCAACGCCTTGTAGATCTTCTCGGTATCGAGGGAGAGCCCGGGGATGACCGTAGCCGTCGGCTCGAAGCGTGCCCGCGCCGATCCGGCCAAGGCGTGGGCGCGGCGCCACAGGCCTGTCGGCGCTGGCCCGGCGACCATGCAACTGGCCTCGAATGCGCCGGACAGGCATCGCAGGGCGCGGGCGGCCACGGTGGCGGCATTGCGGCGCTTGCTATGGGCAAGGCGCTCCGTGTCCAGCAGTACCCGCTCATAGCCCGAAGCGATGCTTTCATGCACCGAAATCAGCAAGGCCGCCATCGCCCGCAATTCCTTGCCGAGCGGCAGCGTGGCCTCGGTCAGGTGCACTTTCAGGGACGGGGAGAGTCGCTGTGCCCGGTCGTAGAAGAGGTCGCGTATGCGGTGGTAATGGGCATCCTCCAGGCGGGCATGGCCGAGCGCGGCCAGTTCGCCGCTCGGATGGGCAAGATCCTGAGCCGTATCCTCCTGAATCGGGGAGTCGAGCCAGTCGAGTATCTGGGCGATGTCGTCGGGCGGGCGGCTCTGATGGAGGGGGGCAGGACGTGTCAAGCTTGGCGTAGGGCGCAGTGCAACCCTCGAATAATGGAAGAATCATTGTAGAGTAGGAATCGAGTTGTCGGGTAGAGATGCGTCCTGCCGCTGCGGCGTCTGTGCGCTGCTTGTCGAATCGATCCCGTTTGTTCTTGTTTTTCAGGCAATTTTCCTTTAATATCGCCGGTTTCAGTTCCCGCTGCCTCGCAGGGCATCCATTCGATGGTTACGGCAGGTGGCAGGTATCGGTTTTCAGATTTCAATCAAGGACTAAGCACATGGTCGTGATTCGGCTTGCCCGGGGTGGCGCCAAGAAGCGTCCCTTCTACAACATGGTCGTCACTGATTCGCGCAAGCGTCGCGATGGCGCCTGCATCGAGCGCGTCGGCTTTTACAATCCCGTCGCCGGAGAGAAGGAGCAGGGCCTCCGCGTCGACCTGCAGCGCGTCGAGCACTGGACGAGCAAGGGCGCGCAGTTGTCGCCGACCGTCGAGCGCCTGGTCAAGCAGTTTGCCGGTAAGGCTGCCGCCTAATCGCAATGGTCGTTCTGGGGCGCGTCACCGCCCCGTTCGGAGTGCGTGGGTGGGTGAAGGTACAGGTGTTCGGAGACGATCCGGAAGCCTGGACCGACATGCCGTGCTGGTGGCTGTGCCAGCGGGAAGACGCTGGCGATGCCGCATGGCAGGCGCGCACGCTGGCCGAATGCAAGGTGCAGGGCAAGGGGCTTGTCGCCAGATTCGACGGCGTCGATGATCGCGATGCCGCCGAGTTGCTGAGCCGGCAGTACGTTGGCGCGCCGCGCGCCGCGTTGCCGGCCACGGCGGGAAATGAATATTACTGGGCCGATCTGGCCGGTCTGGAAGTGGTGAATACTGCCGGGGACCGCCTGGGGCACGTGGCCGAACTGATCAGGTCCGGAGCACATGAAGTACTCGATGTGCGCGACGAAGACGGCACGCGGCGCCTTCTGCCCTTCGTGGCCTCGGTGATCAAGGCGGTGGACCTGTCCGGCGGACGGATCAGCGTGGACTGGGAGAGGGCGTGGTGAGCATCACTTTCGATGTCATCACCCTGTTTCCCGAGATGTTCGCGGCGGTCGCCGACTACGGCATTACGGGGCGGGCGAGAGAGCGGGGGCTGTGGCGATTGGCGTTGCGGAACCCGCGCGACTTCGCCACGGACAATTACCGGACGGTGGACGATCGTCCCTACGGAGGCGGCCCCGGCATGGTGATGCTGGCCGAACCGCTGGAAAAGGCGGTTCTTGCGGCCAAAGCGGACCAGCCGGGAGCGAAGGTGATTTATCTGTCGCCGCAAGGGCGCCCTCTCGGTCATGCGAGAGCGGCCAGGCTGGCGCGGGAGGACGGAGCGATCCTGCTGTGCGGACGCTATGAAGGCGTCGACGAGAGGCTGATCGAGCGCAATGTGGACGAGGAGATATCGCTTGGCGATTTCGTCCTCTCGGGCGGCGAAATCGCCGCCATGGCGCTGATCGATGCGGTGGTGCGGCAGTTGCCGGGGGCGTTGAACGATGCCGATTCGGCCGTGGAAGAGTCCTTTGCCGATGGCCTGCTCGACTGCCCGCACTACACCCGGCCGGAGGTGTATGCAGGCATTCCGGTGCCGCAGGTCCTGCTGTCCGGCCACCACGCGGAAATACGCCGGTGGCGGCTGAAGCAGGCGCTGGGAAGAACCTGGCTGAGGCGCCCGGAACTGATTGCCGACCGGGAATTGAGCAAAGAAGAAGCAACGCTGCTTGAGGAATTCAGGCAGCAACGGGAAAAGTAGTTCTTTTAACCAGAAATGCACGCATCAGGCCGAGGCCTGCTCTGTGTGCCAGGCCAAGGGCCAATTGAATCAGGAGCAATGCAATGAACCTCATCCAGCAGCTTGAGCAGGAAGAAATCGCCCGCCTCGGCAAGAACATCCCCGACTTCGCCCCCGGTGACACGGTGATCGTGAACGTGAACGTCGTCGAAGGCGAACGCAAGCGCGTGCAGGCCTACGAGGGCGTCGTGATCGGCAAGCGCAACCGCGGCCTCAACTCCGCTTTCACGGTGCGCAAGATCTCCTCGGGCGAAGGCGTCGAGCGCACCTTCCAGACCTATTCCCCCCTGATTGCCAGCATCGAGGTGAAGCGCAGGGGCGACGTGCGCCGGGCCAAGCTGTACTACCTGCGCAGCCGCGCCGGCAAGTCGGCGCGGATTCGCGAGAAACTGGCGACTTCCAGCAAGGCCGGCACGCAGTAAGAGGCCGGGCCAGGCAAGCCAGACGGGGCGGGGCGCTGCGGCGCCCCGTTTTTTTGGCTGGCGGAGAGGTTTCAGCCCTTGCGCTTGTCGCGCTCGATGAGGGCGTAGGCGGAATGGTTGTGGATGGACTCGAAGTTCTCCGATTCCACCACATAGGCATCGATGCGTTTTTCCGCATTCAGCAGGGCGGCGACATCGCGCACCATGTCCTCGACGAACTTCGGATTGTCGTAGGCGCGCTCGGTGATGTACTTTTCGTCGGGGCGCTTGAGCAGGCCGTACAGCTCGCACGAGGCCTGGCTTTCCACCAGCTGCACCAGCTCCTCGATCCAGACGAAATCGTTCGTCGTGGCGGTGACGGTGACGTGGGAACGCTGGTTGTGCGCGCCCCGCTCGGAAATCTTCTTGGAGCAAGGACACAGGCTGGTCACCGGCACCAGCACCTTCATGGTGAAGCGGTACTTGCCGCCGTCGCAGACCTGCCCGATGAAAGTCACCTCGTAGTCCATCAGGCTCTGCACGCCGGATACGGGCGCCTTCTTGTTGACGAAATAGGGGAAGGTCATCTCGACGAGGCCGGTTTCCGCCTCCAGCCGCTTGACCATTTCGCGCACCATCGGCTCGAAATTCTCGACGGAGATCTCGCGCTCGTTGGCGTTGAGGATCTCGACGAAGCGCGACATGTGCGTGCCCTTGAAGTTGTGCGGCAGGCCGACGTACATGTTGAACACGGCGATGGTGTGCTGCACGCCGCCATCCTTGTCCATCACCCTGACGGGATGGCGGATCGACTTGATGCCGACCTTGTTGATGGCCAGCTGGCGGGTATCGGCGGAGCCTTGGACGTCGGGAATGGCCATGGTTTCATTCATTCTCATGCGGTTCTCTCGGGGGTGGGGGGCGTCTATCAGCGTTTTCTTTTGAACGCATCCTATCATTCCCGACAGAATTACTCAAGTATTGCCCGTTTGACCCTTTCGGCGATGTGTTCGGCGTCCAGGCCCAACTGGGCCAGCAGCGTGGCGGCATCGCCATGCTCGGTAAAGCGGTCGGGCAGGCCGAGACGCAGCATCCGCGTGTTGAGTCCCTGCTCTTCGAGCGAGCGCGCGACTTCCGCGCCGGCGCCGCCGATCACGACGTTCTCCTCGACGGTCACCAGCAGATCATGGGCGAAGGCGAGCTCCCTGACCAGTTCGTGGTCGAGCGGCTTGACGAAGCGCATGTTGGCTACCGTGGCGTCGAGCCGTTCGCCCGCCTCGAGGGCCGGGGCCAGCATGCTGCCGAAGGCGAGCAGGGCGACGCGAGCGCCGGAGCGGCGGATTTCTCCCTTGCCGATGGGGAGGCTTGCCAGTCCTGCTTGCAGCGCCACGCCCGGGCCATGGCCGCGCGGATAGCGCACGGCGCTGGGGCCGTCGTGGCGGAAGGCGGTGGTGAGCATCTGCCGG
>CAZVWP010000102.1:0-3719 GCA_964630805.1 uncultured Novosphingobium sp.
TGGCCGCGTCAAGGCGCTGGCCGACGCCGCGCGTGAAGGCGGGCTGGAGTTCTGAGCATGGCTGACGAAACCGAAATCGAAACCGGCGTTGCCGTTGAAGCCGCTGCCGGCGAAGGCGTTGCCGCTCCTGAAGGTGGCGAGCAGCGCGAGGGCCGTGGACGCGGCCGTGGTCGCGGTGGAGACCGTGGCGGCGATCGCGGCGGCCGTGGCCGTGGCGACCGCGAGCGTCGTGGCCGTGGCGGCGATGCCGAAGAGGGCGGCGAGGAGCTGATCGAGAAGCTCGTCCACATCAACCGCGTTTCCAAGACAGTGAAGGGCGGCAAGCGCTTCGGCTTTGCCGCGCTGGTCGTGGTCGGCGACGGCAAGGGCCGTGTCGGCTTTGGTCATGGCAAGGCTCGTGAAGTGCCGGAAGCGATCACCAAGGCGACTGCCTCGGCCAAGAAGAAGATGGTCCGCGTGCCGCTGAAGGAAGGCCGTACCCTGCACCATGACGGGAAGGGCCGTTTCGGCGCCGGCAAGGTCAATGTCCGTTCGGCTCCGGCCGGCACCGGCATCATCGCCGGCGGCCCGATGCGCGCAGTGTTCGAAGGCTTGGGCGTTGCGGACGTTGTCGCCAAGTCGGTCGGCACCTCGAACCCCTACAACATGGTCCGTGCGACGTTCGACGCGCTGACCACCCAGACGTCGCCCAAGTCGGTCGCGCAGCGTCGCGGCAAGAAGGTCGCCGACCTGCTCGGCCGCGGTGGCGCCAGTGCTGCGGAGGCTGAAGCCGACGCCGCGGCGATCACGGAGTAAGCACGATGGCCAAGATCAAGCTCAAGCAGATCGGCTCGCCGATTCGCCGTCCTTCCAAGCAGAAGGAAATTCTGGTCGGCCTCGGCCTCGGCAAGATGCACCGGGTGGTGGAACTCGAAGACACCCCCGAAGTGCGCGGCGCTGTGGCCAAGCTGCCGCACCTGGTGGCAGTGGTCGACTAAGTCGATCCCTTGCATGAATTCGAAAGGCCCCGGAGCGATCCGGGGCTTTTTGCATTTGGACTACCCCCGGCAGTCGCCCCAGACGGCCAGATCGATGTCCTGCGTGCGCTCGAGGATCTTGTGCATGCCGATCAGCCTGCAGTGCGCGCGGACATAGGCTTCGACCATGGTCTGGGTCTCTGCATTGACCGGGGCATTGTGGATCGGCTGCGCCTTCACCACAACACCCGGCTTCCCCGCCAGCGCCTTGCGCATTTCCGCAGCAGTGGAAAGGTGACTCACGTCCTTCTCAATCTGCGCCGAGAGGTGCGTCGGGAAGACCAGCGGAGTCATGAATGGCTTGCCGGTATAGGCATATAGCTGGCTCGGCCCCTCGAAAGTCAGGAGGCCGCGGCCGGCGTCATGAGCCTGAACTGTCTTGACGAGTTCTTCCATCGCCTTGCGCGATTGTCGGGTGTGGTCGAACTTGAAGGGCGGGGCGACAACGAAGGACAGTATTGCCAGTATGGCAATGGCGATGCGTCCGAGAGCGCCTCGGGCCAGAAAGGCGCTCGCGGCTAAGGCCAGCGGCACGGTCAGCGGCATGGCGTAGTGGATATAGAAGTTGGCGACCGCCAGCAGGCTGACAAAGCCTGCGAGCAGCCACGGCAGCAGGAAACTGCGCGTCTCCTTGTCCGTTTCGAGAAGGCCAAAACCGGCGAAAACCAGCAGCGGCGCGATGAACACGAACATGATCCGCAAGCGTAGCCAGGCCGTCAGCAGGTCCGATGGCTTGGCGAGGTTGGACGTCACCATGGCGTGCCAGTATTCGGCCCAGTGCTCGCCGGCCCAGTAGCCCGCGGCAATGGCAAGGCTGGGCGCCGCCCCGATCGCGGCCCAGGTCAGGGCGGCACGGGCGGTGCGCGGCAGGCCCGCCGGGGAGCGCGCCAGCACGGCGGTCGCATAGAGTCCGAGGAACATTGCCTCGAACAGCGCCGTGGTCTTGATGGTGATGCCGATCCCGGCCAGCAGCATGGCGAGCGGCACGGAGCGCGGCGCGCGGCCTTCCTGCAAGGCGGGAAGCGCGCGCAGCACGATCAGCGCGGCCATGGCGATGAACAGGTTGTAGAACACTGGCGCCTGGCCGCCAAAGCCTTGCAGCGGTCCCAGCCACAGCAGATAGGCCGAGCCGGCAAGCAGGCCGCCCTGCAGGCCCGTCCGCCTCAGCGCCATGGCACAGATCGCCCATGCCGTGCCAGCGGCAGCGAGCGTGGCTGCGATCTGGTAGGCGATGGGCGCGGAGGAAATCGCGGCTATCAGGTAATAGACGGCAAACAGGCCGAAGGGCTTGCGGTCCCACACATCGACATAGGGGATGGCCCCGTCATGCATGGCGACGCCGACCGTCCAGTAGAAGGCCTCGTCGCCGTGCAGGCTGGGATCGCCGAAGGTGTCGCAGCGCAGAATGAGGGCCAGCAGCAGCAGCAGGGTGAACTGCCCCGCCGGATGTTTCGCCAATGCCTGCAGCCCCTTGCCCATCGCCGCCGGTTACCACGCGGCAAAGCCGCGCAAAAAGGGGGGTGACAGGCCTATCCACATCCCCTAATGGCGCGCCTCCAACCGGATCGGGCACAGTCCTGCTCCAGACATAGCGCGACCCAAGCGAAAGCGAGTGCACTGACATGAAACTCAACGACATCCGTGACAATTCCGGCGCCCGCAAGGGCCGCATGCGCGTCGGCCGTGGCATCGGCTCGGGCAAGGGCAAGACCGCCGGGCGTGGCCAGAAGGGCGCCAAGGCGCGCTCGGGCGTCTCCATAGCCGGATTCGAAGGCGGCCAGATGCCGCTGCACATGCGCATCCCGAAGCGCGGCTTCAACAACACGAAGTTCGCCAAGGACTATGCCGAAGTTAACCTGGGCCTCGTCCAGAAGGCGATCGAAGCCGGCAAGCTCGACGCCAAGGCGGTGATCGATCACGCCGCGCTGCAGGCCGCGGGCCTGGCCCGTGGCGGCAAGGACGGCGTCCGCCTGCTCGGCAAGGGTGACTTCACCGGCAAGGCCAGCTTCAAGGTCGCCGGTGGTTCCGCCGGTGCCCGCGCCGCGGTCGAAAAGGCCGGCGGCTCCGTCGAGCTTCCCGCCGCCCAGCCCAGCGAGCAGGAAAAGAAGACGGCTCGCCGCGATGCCAACAAGGCGGCAGCGGCCGCGAAGTAATGCCAAGCCATCCCCGAACGGCCGGTTCGGGGACTGGCAGGTACGGAGGGGTTCGACATCCCGCCTTGCTCCCTATATTGGGTCCTTCCAAATAGGGATCGCAAGCGGTTCGATCCGGACCCACAGCAAGGCTCACTCACCCGATGGCATCACGCGCCGACAACGTAGCTAGCAACCTCAGTCTCGCCAATTTCGGCAAGGCGACAGAGCTCAAGAACCGCATCTGGTTCACGATCGGCGCGCTGATCGTCTTCCGGTTCCTCAGCTTCGTGCCGCTGCCCGGCGTCAATCCGCTGATCCTGCAGGACCTGTACAAGCAGACCCAGGGCGGCATTCTCGACCTGTTCAACACCTTCTCGGGCGGCAGCCTCGAGCGCATGAGCCTGATCGCGCTGGGGGTGATGCCCTACATCACCGCCTCGATCGTCGTGCAGTTGGCCTCTTCCCTCCACCCGGCGCTGATGGCGCTGAAGAAGGAGGGTGAGAGCGGGCGCAAGAAGCTCAACCAGTACACCCGCTACGGCACCGTGCTGCTGACCGCCATCCAGGG
>CAZVWP010000102.1:3729-7698 GCA_964630805.1 uncultured Novosphingobium sp.
GGCCGAGCTCGGCCACCCGGTGGCGGAGTGGTTGATGGGCAACATCTACTTTTTCGGCCAGGGCATCCCCAAGGACTATGCCAAGGCGCGCGCCATGTTCGAGGCGGCCGCCATCCAGGGCTATTTCGTAGCTTCCGGGCTTGAGGCCTATGCAGCCTCCTCGGGCCTACAGGCTGTGGTCAACCCGGGCATGCTGTTTCGCGTCGGCGCGGTCATCAGCCTGGTGGGCGGGACCATGTTCCTGTTGTGGCTGGGCGAGCAGATCACTTCGCGCGGCATCGGCAACGGCACTTCGCTGATCATCATGGCCGGCATCGTCGCGCAGATGCCGACATTCGTTGCGCACCTGCTCGAAGGCGGCAGCAAGGGTTCGATCAGCGGCTTCGCGATCGCCGGCATGGCCGCCCTGCTGATCGGCCTCGTCCTGTTCATCTGCTTCATGGAACGGGCGCAGCGGCGGCTGCTGGTGCAATATCCCAAGCGGGCAAGCCAGAAGGGCATGATGCAGGCGGACCGCAGCCACCTGCCGCTCAAGATCAACACCGCGGGCGTCATCCCGCCGATCTTCGCCTCGTCGCTGCTGCTGCTGCCGTTGACCATCAGCCAGTTCGCCGGCCGCTCGCTGTCGCCGGACAGCACCATGGGCGGGTTCATCATCTCGATGAACCAGTACCTGGCGCACGGCAAGCCGCTCTACATGGTGCTCTATGCGATCGGCATCGTGTTCTTCAGCTTCTTCTACACCGCCGTGGTGTTCAATCCCGAGGAGACTTCGGAGAACCTGAAGCGCGCCGGCGGCTTCATCCCGGGCATCCGTCCCGGCAAGAGTACCGAGACCTATCTCGACTACGTGTTGACCCGCATCACCGTGCTGGGCGCTGCCTATATCGCCATTGTCTGCGTGATCCCGGAATATGTCATCGCACAGACCGGCATGCCGCTGTTCTTCGCCGGCGGCACCAGCATTCTCATCGTCGTCAACGTGACGGTCGATACCATCACCCAGATCCAGTCGCACATGCTGGCCCACCAGTATGGCGACCTGATCAAGAAGGCCAAGCTCAAGGGCCGGGTTCGCTAAGCATCGCGCGAAAAAGTGGGAACCGGTTTTCCGCTTCAAGCGATGCGACAACTAGGAATTCCACCGGCAGGGGGACTGAAGGCGTGAACATCATTCTGTTGGGGCCACCGGGGGCGGGCAAGGGCACCCAGGCGCAGCGGCTGGTCGAGAGCCGCGGCATGCGCCAGCTTTCCACCGGCGACATGCTGCGCGCGGCCGTCAAGTCGGGCACTCCTGTCGGCCTCCAGGCCAAGGCCGTGATGGAGCGGGGCGAACTGGTTTCGGACGAGATCGTCTCGGCGCTGATCGGCGAAGAGCTCGATGCGATGGGCAAGGATGCCGGCGCGATCTTCGACGGCTATCCGCGCACGGCGGCGCAGGCGGAATCGCTCGACGCGATCCTCGGTCAACGCGGCCGCAGCCTCCATTACGTCATCGAACTCGCGGTCGATGAGGACGCGCTGGTCGAGCGGATCTGCGGGCGTTATACCTGTGCCAATTGCGGCAAGGGCTATCACGACAAGTTCGAGCAGCCCCGCCAGCCCGGCGTCTGCGACAAGTGCGGCTCGACAGAGTTCAAGCGTCGCCCGGACGACAACGAGGAAACCGTGCGCACCCGCATGGCGGAGTACCGCGCCAAGACTGCGCCGATCCTGCCGATCTACGAGGCGCGCGGCATCGTGCACCAGGTCAACGGCATGGCCGACATCGACGATGTCACCAAGGCGATCGGGAAGATCCTTTCGGCCTGACCGCCGCCAATTGCCTGTTTGACGGGCTATTGCGCCGTGGACTGTGAGGCGCGACGATTGCGCAGCTTCACCATTTCGGCTATGCTCGCATCAGGAGAAGGGGTCTCGCCGGGAATTCTGGCGAGCGGGGCCGCGCGCATGCCTGTGCTGCGTTGACAGCGCGCGCGAATCGTCCTAAGCGCGCCATTCACTCGAAAAGACGGGTTCGTCCGGAAGGCAGCCGCGTTCGCGCGCGCCATCCGGGCTTTTCGCCGTTTTGACGAGTGTTTCGCGTTGAGATGGGAAGCCGGGATCCCCCCTGCTTCCTGTGGAGCAGGAGAATTCAGTGGCTCGTATTGCCGGGGTAAACATCCCCACCAACAAGCGCGTTATCGTCGCGCTCACCTACATTCATGGCATTGGCCCCCACAAGGCCAAGCAGATTGCCGACAAGCTGGGTATCGAACACAGCCGTCGCGTGCAGGACCTGTCCGACCAGGAAGTCCTCCACATCCGCGAGACGATCGATGCCGACCACACGGTCGAAGGCGATCTTCGTCGCGAAACCGCGATGAACATCAAGCGCCTGATGGACCTCGCCTGCTATCGCGGCCTGCGTCACCGCAAGGGCCTGCCCGTTCGCGGCCAGCGCACCCACACGAATGCCCGCACCCGCAAGGGCAAGGCCAAGCCGATCGCCGGCAAGAAGAAGTAAGCCGTCCTTCGAGGCTCGGCTTTCGGGCGCGCCTCGGGACAAGCTGAAACGCACAGAGAGTAGGTAGAGACAATGGCACGCGAACCTCAGCGCCTCAAAAGGCGGGAGCGCAAGAACATCACCAGCGGCATCGCACACGTGAATGCCAGCTTCAACAACACCATGGTGACCATCACCGACGCCCAGGGCAATGCGATTGCCTGGTCGTCCGCCGGCATGATGGGCTTCAAGGGCAGCCGCAAGTCGACTCCCTATGCCGCCCAGGTTGCCGCCGACGATGCCGGCAAGAAGGCTGCTGAGCACGGTGTCCGCACCCTCGAGGTCGAGGTCAAGGGCCCCGGATCGGGCCGCGAGAGCGCCCTTCGCGCCCTCCAGGCCGTCGGCTTCACCATCACCTCGATCCGCGACGTCACGCCGATCCCGCACAACGGGGTCCGGCCTTCCAAGCGCCGCCGCGTCTGATCGAGTCATTCCGGCGGGGCTGTCGCACCGCCGGCTCCCGGATCGGCCGCAAGGGTAATCGGACCCTGCGGCCACGTCCCGCCAGAGAGAACCCCAGGGGAAATATATGAACATCAACATAAAGAACTGGCAGGAACTCAAGAAGCCCAACGCGCTGGAAGTGAAGCCGAGCAGCGATCCCAAGCGCCGCGCCACTTTCGTCGCAGAACCGCTCGAGCGCGGCTTCGGCCTGACGCTGGGCAATGCCCTGCGCCGCGTGCTGCTGTCCTCGCTGCAGGGTGCCGCGATTACCTCGATCCGCATCGAGAACGTGCTGCACGAATTCTCCTCGCTCGCCGGTGTGCGCGAGGACGTCACCGACATCGTGCTCAACGTGAAGCAGATCGCGCTCAAGATGCAGGGTGAAGGCCCCAAGCGCCTTCAGCTCTCGGCCACCGGTCCGGCCGAAGTCACCGCCGGCGACATCGCCGTTACCGGTGACATCGAAGTGATGAACAAGGACCTGGTGATCTGCCACCTCGACGAAGGCGCGACGCTCAACATGGAGCTTACCGCCGATACCGGCAAGGGCTACGTCCCGGCCGTGTCGAACCGTCCGATCGACGCACCGATCGGCCTGATCCCGGTCGACTCGCTCTATTCGCCGGTCCGCCAGGTCTCCTACAAGGTCGACAATGCCCGCATCGGCCAGGAGCTCGACTACGACAAGCTGAACCTGACCATCGAGACCGACGGCACCGTCACTCCCGAGGACGCCGTCGCCTATGCCGCGCGCATCCTGCAGGACCAGCTCGCACTGTTCGTCCACTTCGACGATGCCGCCCCGATGGGTGCTTCGCCGATGATCGGCCTTGCCGCTTCGTCCGCTCCGGTCGACGAAGGCGACACCAACCAGCTCAACCGTTACCTGCTCAAGAAGGTGGACGAGCTCGAGCTGTCGGTGCGCTCGGCCAACTGCCTCAAGAACGACAACATCATCTACATCGGCGACCTCGTCCAGA
>CAZVWP010000103.1:0-7665 GCA_964630805.1 uncultured Novosphingobium sp.
GCCGGGTTGCGATTGGTGCCCATGGCCGCCTCGATGTCGGAGCCGTTGATCGGCTTGCCCTGTAGCGTACCCTCACCCTTGCCGTAGATGCCCTGGAGCCGGGCATTGAGCGTCGCCACTTCCTCGGCCGCGCCGTCGCGCGTCGGCGCGGGCAGGACGATCAGGGTGCGCATGCGGTTGAGCTTGCGCGCGGTGTCATGGGAGAGCCCCGGAACCCCCGCGAACTTCGCCGCGCCCAGTGCATTGGCGACATTGACCACCGTCGCCGCCGCTCCCGCCCGGGCGGTCAGCGCTTCGGTGTCCTGCGTGATGTAGGTCTGGTAGACCCAGTCCGCCTGCGCCGCCTCGATGCCGGCCTTGTTGAAGTCGGCCTCGGCCTTGGCGACGAAGGCCTCGGCGGCCTGCGGCGTTGCTGTTTCGGCGAGTGCCGGGGTGGCGATGAGGGCTGCGGCAATGGCGGCGAGCGAGACGGTTCTGATCATGCCCGGAAGGCTGATACAGCCGCGTGGTCCGGTCAAGCCGGGAACGATCAGGCAGCGAGGAACTCGACGATGGCCTTGCCGAGGTCCGGCTTGGTCACGCAGTTCATATGGTTGCCCGGCACCTCGGCATAGCGCGCGTCGGGCAGCGCCTCCGCCAGACGCGGCGCGGAACCGTTGTCGCTGTCCTCCGCCCCGCAGACCACCAGCGTCGGCATGATAATGGTCGAAAGCGCCTCTGGCGCGATGTCCTCGACCGAGGCAAGCAACAGCAGCATGGCCTCGCGATCGACCTTCATCGTCTTCATGAACTGCTGGGCGATGTATTCCACATCGCCCGGCTTGAATGAGCCGTATTGCTCGATGGCCTTGCGGAAATGGACCGTGCGCGCTTCCCAACCGGTCAGCCCTTCCAGCCCCATGCCGCCCAGCACCAGCCGACGCGGTTTGAGGCCCGCCAGCACGGCGCTGACCGCCGTGCGCGCACCGAGCGAGAAGCCGGCGAGGTCATACTCCCCAAGCCCCAGCGCCTCGACCAGTGCCATCACGTCCTTCACCAGCACCCCAGTTGGGTAGGCTGCCGGATCGTGCGGTGCCTCGCTTTCGCCGTGGGCGCGCAGGTCCGGCATGATGCACTCGAACCCCGCCTCGGCCAGTTGCGCCGCGGTGCCATACTTGATCCAGTTGACCTGAGCGCTGGAGAACAGGCCGTGGAGCAGCAGCACCGGTCGGCCCGCACCCAGACGATGGACCGCGAGGCTCGTGCCTCCAAAGCCTACGATCAATTGACTTGATGAGCCCGTCATTGAGATTGCCCAGCCAAATTGAAGCGGTTCGGGTTGACGACCCCATCGTCGGCCATGATCATTGCGATGGCAGCTTCCAATTCATTCGCTTGAGGGCGACCAAATATCTGATAGCGGCTAAGATGCGGCAAGCCGACGACGACAGGGCCAGCAGTTCGATAGAACCTTGCCCGTATTTTTCCCCAACCGGTGGGGATCATTTGGAATGGGACGCCCGAACCACCCATCGCCTCGACAACTCTCCTTTCGGAATGTCCCAAGCCGAATAGAGCAACCAATTTGAGTTCGGGGGACATCAATACCCAATCGAGTAGCATAAATCCGAACTCAAGGGACTCGTGAGGCTGGGGCAACTCGTTCCAGGTGGGGCTTCGGAACGGAACCAAGTTGGACGAAACGACCGAGGCCCAATCGCATCCCGTCAGGTCGACCAGCTTTTGAACCTGTTGCTGCAAAGGCGAAAAGCGTCCTGCCAGCCAATGCTCGACAAGGTAGGCATTGCCCTCCTCGTTTGTGAGCCCTTTGAATTGCGACCAATCTGTGTCCGCAGTTCGACCGCCCCCGGGATTCAACCCCAAGGTGGCAATACGCGCCCTATCCCTCGTCGAGCGGGGCGAATAAAGTAGGCGCCACCCCTTGGTATGGCCGAGTTCCTGGTAACGGGCTTCGATCAGAGCGATCAGATCGGCATCGCTCAACGCGGCCATACGAGATTACCCCTTCTTGAGATGCCGCCGTCCCAACAACTCGGCGATCTGCACCGCGTTGAGCGCCGCGCCCTTCCTCAGGTTGTCCGAGACGCACCACAGCGCCAGGCCATTGTCCACCGTCGGATCCTCGCGCACACGGCTGACAAAGGTCGCCCCGTCGCCGACGCATTCGATCGGGGTGACGTACCCACCGTCCTCGCGCTTGTCGACGAGCATGACGCCCGGCGCATCGCGCAGGATCGCCTGCGCCTGCTTCGCCGAAATCTCCTTCTCGAACTCCAGCGTGATCGACTCGGAGTGGCCGACGAAAACCGGCACGCGAACGCAGGTGGCGACGACCTTGACCTTGGGATCGAGGATCTTCTTGGTCTCGACCACCATCTTCCACTCTTCCTTGGTCGAGCCGTCGTCGAGGAAGCTGTCGATGTGCGGGATGACGTTGAAGGCGATCTGCTTGGTGAACTTCTTCGCCTCGACTGGATCGCCGACGAAGATGGCGCGGCTCTGCTCGAACAACTCGTCCATGCCGGCCTTGCCGGCGCCCGAGGTCGACTGGTAGGTGGATACCACCACCCGCCTGATCGTCGCGGCATCGTGCAATGGCTTCAGTGCCACCACCATCTGCGCGGTCGAGCAGTTGGGGTTGGCGATGATCATCTTGCGCTTGTAGCCATCGATGGCTTCCGGGTTCACTTCCGGCACGACCAGCGGCACGTCAGGGTCCATGCGCCAGAACGAGGAGTTGTCGATGACGACGCAGCCCTGCGCCGCCGCCTTGGGGGCATAGGTCTGGGCCGGGCCGGAACCGGCGGAAAACAGCGCGATGTCCCAGCCGGTGAAGTCGAAGTGCTCAAGGTTCTTGCACTTGAGCATGCGCCCGGTCTCGCCGAATTCGATCTCGTCGCCCGTCGAGCGCGAGGAGGCGACGGCGGCCACCTCGTCGCAGGGGAACTCGCGCTCGACAACAGATCGGAAGAGCGTCGTGCCGGCAATGAGTGTCGACCCCACGACCGCTACCCGATAGCCCATATCAATTCCTTACATACGCAAACGGCCGGCACCCCTTGCGAGTTGCCGGCCGCGAAAAATTGCGATTTGCGCCGAAGCGGCCGAATCAGCCCCGAAATCAGGCCTCGTTCTGGACGTCGCGGCGCTCGGCGATGCGAGCGCGCTTGCCGGTGCGGCCGCGCAGGTAATAGAGCTTGGCGCGGCGCACGATGCCCTTGCGGACGACCGTGATGCTCTCGATGTTCGGCGAATAGAGCGGGAAGACGCGCTCGACACCCTCGCCGAAGCTCATCTTGCGCACGGTGAAATTGCTGCCGATGCCCTTGTTGGCGCGCGCGATGCAGACGCCTTCGAAGGCCTGGACGCGGGTACGCTCGCCTTCGACGACGCGCACGCCAACGCGCACGGTGTCACCCGCGCGGAAAGTCGGAATATCCTTGGCGGCCTTGGCGATTTCCTCGGCCTCGATCTGCTGGATCAGGTTCACTGGTCCATGTCCTTCTTTTTACGCCGCGCGCCAGAGGCAGACTGGACCCGAGCGCCCTCATGACGCTCCCAAAGATCCGGCCTGCGTGACCGAGTATCAGCCTCCGCCCTTTGTTTCCGCCAGGCGGCGATCTTCGCATGATCCCCCGATCGCAGCACTTCGGGGATCGTGCGCCCTTCCCATTCCTGGGGTCGGGTATAGTGGGGATATTCGAGCAGATCGTCCTCGAACGATTCCTCGGCCCCGCTTAAGGCCGCGCCCATTACGCCGGGAAGCAGGCGAATGCAAGCGTCCAGCAGGGCCAGCGCCGCAGGCTCTCCGCCAGACAGGACGATGTCGCCGAGCGAGACCTGTTCGATCGGCCGTCCCTCGAAAATCCGCTCGTCGAAACCCTCGAACCGGCCGCACAGCACGATGATGCCCGGCCCGGCTGCCAGTTCACGCACGCGCGCCTGGGTGAGCGGCTTGCCGCGAGGGGTCATGGCGAGGATCGGAACCCCGGGGTGCTGCGCGACCGCATGGTCCACCGCCGCCGCCAGCACGTCGACCCGCAGCACCATCCCCGCTCCGCCGCCGGCGGGCGTGTCATCGACGGTGCGGTGCTTGTCGATGGCGAAATCGCGGATCTGGACGGTGTCGAGCTTCCATGTGCCATCCGCCAGCGCCCGTCCGGCGAGCGAATGGCCGAGCGGACCGGGGAACATTTCGGGGTAGAGGGTGAGGATGGTGGCGGAAAAGGTCATTGGCTGATACTTTCCCAGAACGGGGCCGCGCGTGCAATCGCTCCTTTGGCGCTAGTCGCCACCACCACAGCCACCGCAACCACCACCGCCGCTATCGCCGCTGCAACCGCTGCTGTCGCTGCTGCAGCCGCCCGAATCGGAAGAACCGCCACTGCTGGTGCGCATGTCGTGCAGCCCCGCAAAGGCGGATCCGGCCAACACGGCCGTGCCGAACAGGGCGACCGCCATGCCCGATTCGTCCCCTTGCGGCGCCCGGCGCAGCCGGTCTGCGTCCTGGCGTGCGGACTGGACGGCATTGACCCCGGCTTGCGTGCGCCGGTCGACGTTGCCGTAGCGCAGCATGGCGGCGACTGCAGTGACCACCAGCAGGGCAACGAGGAAACCGACCGGCCTGTCTCGCACCATGCCTATGGCCAGCTTGATCGCGCCGAACGCCAGCAGCAGGAAATAGGGCAAGGTCTGGAGCTTGCGCAAGCGCGAGGCTTCCGGGCCCGTGATCATCAGGCCTCGCGCGGCCAGCCGGTGCCAGAGCTGCCTGCCCTCGGCCTTGACGGCACTGGCGATGGCATTCCAGTTCGCCGGGGTTGGGAGCGCGAGCACGGCCTGCCCGGCGCGGGAGGTGCGCGCCGAGGGGTTCATGATTGCGACCCGCTTGCCCTGCATGGCGATGGCACCGGAAGCGAGCAGCGTGGCAGTGACGGCTTCCGCCAGCCGGATCGCGCCACCTGCGAGGTAGGCTATTTCGTCCTCGTCGGACACCGGGCCATCTTTCCCAGCCGGACGCAGCAGCCGCGGGATGATCAGGCCAAAGGCAATCGCCGCCACCAGCAGTATCCCGTAAAGCGTCAGGAATTGCGGCCCCGGCAGGTCGAACGGTCCCATGCTCAGTATCTCCCACAGGAAACCAGCGCTATCAGAAGGATAACCAGCACCGTTGCCCCGAACAAGCCATAGGCGAGCCTGCGCGACACGACCACGCCGTCGCGCGGATGGACGCGCCGTGCGCGCGCCGAATCGGAGAGCAGGTCGTTGGCCACCGGCCAGATGTCCGCAGGTGGCGGTCCGAACGCTTGCTCATAGGCCTTCAAGGTCGCGGCATATTGCTCGAAGTGGCGCCCACGCTCCTCGGCGCCGCCCCTGGTTGGGCCATGGTGCAACTTGCAGCCCAGAACTTCCGGACAGAACCGGTCCCAGTAGTCGCGGCTGTATGTGAGGTGGAGGTGCCATGCCTGGTCGACCGGGTCGGACGGCGTAACCTCGAAGCCGGCGGCGACGGCGAGGAAACAGAAGCGCTTGTATTCCTCGATCACACGTTCGGCATGGGCCTGGGTCCAGCCGTTCTCCCGCGCCAGCCGCCGCGCGAAGGGCAGGGCCGAGCCTTCTGGGCCGATGTTATAGGAAGAAAGGGCTTGCCAGACCGGGTGGTCGGCAGGGTTCGAGAGTTTGGAAGCTGCACCGGCCAACCGGCGCTATCCTTCCCAGCCGGGCGCAATGACGATCCGCGAACTGTTCCATTCGGGGACCGCTTCCTCGCGCATCGGCACCATGAAGCGCTTGCCGTCGGGTCTCTCGATTTCGAGGACGTCGCCGGCTCCGAAATTCTCGACGGCGATGCAGGTGCCCAGCTCTTCGCCAGTGGCGAGCACGCAGGGCAGGCCGACCAGGTCGGCGTGGTAGTATTCGTCCTCGGCAAGGGGCGGCAGGGCCAACCGGGGAATGGTCAGTTCTGTGCCGCGAAGCGCTTCGGCCGCATTGCGGTCGGTCACGCCGGCAAAGCGGGCGATAGCGCCGCCCTTGCCGTCATCGCGCAGCTTCTCGAGCATGAGCTTGCCGCCGTTGAACGCCTTGTGGCGCTTCAGGCCGGCCAGACCCTCGCCGAACAGCTTGAGCCGGACCTCGCCCGCCACGCCATGCGCGCCGGCGATCGCGGCGAGCGTGACGGGACGGTCGGGGTTCAAGGCAGGTTAGCCTTCGCTCTGTTCTTCGGCAGCGGCTTCGGCCGGAGCCTCGGCAGCAGCTTCGACTTCGGCTTCCGGCTCAGGCGCCGGAGCGGCAGCAGCCTCGCGGGCGGCTTCCTCGGCGGCGGCGGCCTTCTCGGCCTTCTCCTCGGCGCGGTCCTTGGCCTTCTGGCCGGGCTCGCCCTTCTTCGGGTTGTTGGTGGCGGCGCGTTCCTTGATGCCGGCCTTGTCGAGCATGCGGGCAACGCGGTCGGTCGGCTGGGCGCCGACGCCAAGCCAGTAGCGCACGCGGTCCTCGACCAGACGGACGCGGTTCTCGTCGTCCTTGGCGAGCAGCGGGTTATAGGTGCCCAACTGCTCGAGGTACTTGCCGTCGCGGGGCGAGCGGCTGTTGGAGACGACGACGCGGTAATAGGGGCGCTTCTTGGAACCGCCGCGCGAAAGCCGGATGGAAACGGACATGTGTATCTACCTTTCTAACTGAACCGTCTGAAAACTTACTTCTTCAAAAACTGAGAGAGATCGGGCGCGCCGCCGCCGAGGCCGGGGAGCCCACCTGCGCCGCCCCCCATGCCACCGCCCATTCCGGGCATCCCGCCTTTCCCGAACATGGCGGCCAGGCCCTTGAGCCCGCCCATCTTCTTGATCTGCTTCATCGCGCGTTCCATTTCCTGGTGCATCTTGATGAGCTTGTTGACGTCCTGCACCTGCGTGCCGGAACCGTTGGCCACGCGAATCTTGCGCTTCGCGTTGAGCAGGTCGGGCCGGGCGCGCTCCTTGGGGGTCATCGAACCGATGATCGCGTCCATGCGCAGCAGCACGCGATCGTCCATGCCGGACTGCTGCATCGCCTGCTTGGCCTTCTTCATGCCCGGCAGCATGCCGGCGAGCGCGCCGAGGCCGCCCATCTTCTGCATCTGGCGAAGCTGGCTGCGCAGGTCGTTCATGTCGAACTTGCCCTGGGCCATGCGCTCGGCCATGCGCTCGGCTTCTTCCTCCTGGATCGTCGCCGCGGCGCGTTCGACGATGGAGACGATGTCGCCCATGCCGAGGATGCGGCTGGCGACGGAGGCCGGGCGGAACGGCTCGATCGCGTCGAGCTTCTCGCCGGTGCCGGCAAACTTGATCGGCTTGCCGGTGACCGCGCGCATGGACAGCGCCGCGCCGCCACGGGCATCGCCGTCCATCCGGGTGAGCACCACGCCGGTGAGGTCGCACTGGCCGCCGAATGCCTGGGCGACGTTGACCGCGTCCTGGCCGGTCAGCGAATCGACGACCAGCAGGGTTTCGCGTGGGGAAGAGATGGCGGCGACCGCCTTCATCTCGTCCATCAGCGCCTGGTCGACATGCAAACGCCCGGCGGTGTCGAGCAGCAGCACGTCGATGGCTTGCAGCCTGGCCGACTGCAGCGCGCGCGTGCCGATCTCGACCGGCTGCTGGCCGGCGATGATCGGCAGGGTGGCAACGCCGACCT
>CAZVWP010000104.1:0-866 GCA_964630805.1 uncultured Novosphingobium sp.
ATGTTCGGGGCCGACACCGGGATAATCGAGCCCGGCGGAAATGGAATGCGCCTCGATGATCTGCCCGTCGGCGTCCTGCAACAGATAGGTCTTGTTGCCGTGCAGGATGCCCGGCGTGCCCTTGGTCAGCGACGCCGCGTGCTGCTCGGTCTCCAGGCCGTGGCCCGCCGCTTCGACGCCGTGCATGGCAACCGACGCATCGTCCAGGAACGGGTGGAACAGGCCCATGGCGTTCGAGCCGCCGCCGATCGCCGCGATCAGTAGGTCGGGCAGGCGGCCCTCCGCCTTTTCGAGCTGCGCACGCACCTCGTTGCCGATCACCGACTGGAAGTCGCGCACCATCGCCGGATAGGGATGCGGCCCCGCGACCGTGCCGATGCAGTAGAAGGTGTCGTGCACATTGGCGACCCAGTCGCGCAGCGCCTCGTTCATCGCATCCTTCAGCGTGTGCGAGCCCGAGGTCACCGGGATCACCTCGGCGCCCAGCAGCTTCATGCGGAAGACGTTCGGCTTCTGCCGCTCCATGTCGACCGCGCCCATGTAGACGACGCAGGGCAGGCCGAAGCGCGCCGCCACCGTCGCCGTCGCGACGCCGTGCTGGCCTGCGCCGGTCTCGGCGATGATCCGCGTCTTGCCCATGCGGCGGGCGAGCAGGATCTGGCCGATGCAGTTGTTGATCTTGTGCGCGCCGGTGTGGTTCAGCTCCTCGCGCTTGAACCAGATTTGCGGACCGCCAAAGTGTTCGGTCATCCGGGGGGCAAAATACAGCGGGCTGGGGCGGCCGACATAGTGCTTCAGCAGGTCCTCGAACTCGGCCTTGAAGGCGGGATCCGCCTTCGCCTTGCGGTACTCGCGTTCGAGGTCGA
>CAZVWP010000104.1:876-7514 GCA_964630805.1 uncultured Novosphingobium sp.
GCCTCATAGGCCGCCTCCAGCTCCAGCACCAGCGGCATCAGTGTTTCGGCGACATAGCGTCCGCCGAACTGGCCGAAATGCCCGCGATCGTCGGGCATGGTGCGGAAGGAGTTGGGGGCGTTCATGACGCGCTGCGATTGGCAGAGGTAGCCGGCGAAGTCCAGCGCCGCGGACCCCTGCTTTAGGGCAGGTTTTCCGCGACCTGTGTCCACGTGTCGCTGTTCCTGAACCGCTTGTCGTCTTCTGCGACATTGCTGAACATCCGGTTCACCCCCGCGCAAGTTGTCCATTCCTAGCCCGGAAGTGGCCCCGTCGCCGGGGCTTCAGTTCAAGGAGTTACATTATGCGCAAGGTCCTTCTCACACTCGCGGCGTCGCTGGCGATCGCTACGCCCGCCTTGGCCAACGAAGCCCGCGTCGAGGCGCGGGGCGGCGTCTACTGGTCACCTGGCCACACGGATGGAACTGTCGGCGCAGCCGTCGGGTACGACTTCGACCTCGGCACGAGCGCCTTCGCCGGCGCCGAAGTGTCGGGAGACAAGGTGCTCGATTCCACCCACAACCGTATCGCCTGGGGCTTTACCGGCCGCGTGGGCGTCAAGCCTTCGCCGGGCGACAAGCTGTTCGCCGCCGCCGGCTACACCACCAAGCCCTGCAGCCTGTGCGAAAGCGCGACCCATCTCGGCGCCGGTTACGAGCACAACTTCGCCTCAAGGCTCTATGGCAAGGTCGAGTACCGGCACTTCTTCGTTCACAACGGCGCGCCCGATGCGAATGCCGTTTCCGCCGGACTCGGCATCAAGTTCTGAGCCCTTGCTCCGGTTGGAGCGGGCAAGGGGCGGTCCAACCGGGCCGCCCCTTTTTCACCTAGAGGGTGTCCTTTCGAGCCTCAGGCTGAGCGCGCTGCGGCGCAGAAGGCGGCAATCCTGCCCGCATCCTTGATGCCCGGCGCGCTTTCGACGCCGGAGGAGGTATCGACCATGGAAGCGCCTGCAAGCCGCACGGCCTCTGCCACATTGTCAGGGTTCAGCCCGCCGGCAAGGCCCGAGGGCAGCGGCCCCTTCCAGCCCGCGACCAGCGACCAGTCGAAGGCCAGGCCCATGCCGCCGGGCAAGGCGGCGCCCTTGGGGGTCTTGGCGTCGAAAAGGATGAAATCGGCCGCCCCGGCATAAGCAATGGCCTTTGCCACATCGGTGGCGGAGGCGACGGAGATCACTTTCCACACCGGCAGTCCGAAGCGCGCCTTGACCTGCGCCGCGCGCTCCGGCGCTTCCGAACCATGCAACTGGATTGCGTCAAGGCAGGCCGCCGCCACTGCATCGGCAATCGCACCATCGTCGGCATCGACGAAAACGCCGACCCGGCCGATCCGCCCCTCCGCCCGCGCCGCCAGCTCCCGCGCATCGGCCAGCGGCAGGAAGCGTGGGCTTGGCGGGAAGAAATTGAACCCGGCATGGTCCGCCCGCGCCCGGATCGCGGCTTCGAGCGTGTCCGGCTGCGTCAACCCGCATATCTTGATTATGACGGCGCTCAATGCATGTTCCCGCAAAACAGAAGAAGATTCGGGCGCACTTGGCACAAGCGCGAGAGCGCAACAACAGGAGGGAAAGCGCGATGTTCAAACCGGCTCTCGCGGCGATGTCCGCACTGGCGCTGCTGACGGCCTGCTCCGGCCCCGCCTCGGTCAAGCAGGCGCGGCAGAACGTCGACACGTTCCATGCCCATTTCAATAATGGCGAAAACCAGGCGATCTGGGACGCCAGCTCGTCCGATCTTACCGGCACCACCAGCCAGGCCCAGTTCTTCGACCTGCTCGATGGCGTGAGGAACTACTACGGCAAGGTCGTCTCCGCCGAGCAGCAGGGCTGGCACTACAACACCGACAACGGCAACAGCTTTTCCCGGCTCAACATGAAGACCACCTTCGAGAAGGGCGCGGCCTACGAGCAGTTCACCTACCGCAATCTCGACGGCGGCAAGCAGCAGCTCGCCGGCTGGTCCATAAGCAAGAACCCGCCGCCTTCGGACAGCGAATCGTAGACCTGCCCTAGAGAGTCGCCTCGATCGCCCGCGCGGCCGCCACCGGATCCTCGGCGCGGCTGATCGGCCGGCCGATCACCAGCACGGAAGCCCCCGCATCGCGCGCCTCGCGCGGGGTAACGATGCGCTTCTGGTCGGCAAGGCCGTTGTGACCCTTGCCGTTGGACGGGCGCAGGCCGGGGACGACGAAGAAGCCGTCCTTCCATTGGCTGTGCACGGCGCCAACTTCGTGGCCAGAGCAGACGATGCCGTCGAGCCCTGCCGAATGGGCAAGCTCGGCAAGGCGCAGCGCTTGGTCGTGCGGCGAGCCGCTGACGCCGGTGCGGGCCAGATCGTTTTCATCGAGGCTCGTCAGCACCGTGACGCCGACCACCCTGCAATGCTCACCCGCGGCCGCCTTGGCGTCTTCCATCATCGCCCGCCCGCCCGCGGCGTGGACTGTGACAATCGCCGGTTCCAGCACGTGGATCGACTGCATGGCCGCGGCGACAGTGTTGGGAATGTCGTGCAGCTTGAGGTCGAGAAAGATCGGCAAACCGACATGGGCCACTTCGTGCACCCCGTGATGGCCATGCGCGCAGAAGAATTCGAGGCCCAGCTTTATCCCGCCGACATGGCTCTTGACCTTGCGGGCCAGCGCCAGCGCGGCATCGAGCCGCGGGAGATCGAGAGCAAGATAAACCGGATTCGACATTTCACCCCGCTTTGGAATCATCGGATGCAACAGCTTCCCTGCTCGCTGCCTCGAGCTGGGTCGAGGTACCGACTAGCGGCGGAGTTGCCGTTGCGCGAACAGTATTTTCAAGCGTGCTGATCCGGCGCTTCAACCGCCAGCGCCCCGCCTTCGACAACAGCCACATGGGCACCAGCCCGAGCAGGAAGGAAACGAAGACCAGCGCCGGCAGCTTTGTCTCCAGGATCAGCCCTTCCCAGATCTTGATATCGACCGGGTGCCAGTTGTTGAGCGAGAACAGCAGCAGTGCGATGACCAGCACCACCCAGACGACAGTCCGCAAGATCTGCATGCAAAGCCTCCTGCCTATCGGCATCCCACTCGGCCGCAATGCTAGGCGGGAACTGCCGGGAAGAAAAGGCTTTGCAGGAGCTTCAGGCCCCTGATCTCGGCTGCGGCGCCTTGTTTCGGGGTTGGCGACATTAGCGGTTCACAGACATCGGGCTTTGTGCTTGGCTGAAGTCATGCGTCCGGCAATACTCGTCACCGGCGGCGCCCGCAGGATCGGCGCCGCGATCGCCTCGGCATTCGGCGAGGCGGGCTGGCATGTCGTCATCCATCATCGGGCTTCGCATGACGATGCCGAGGCGCTCGCTGCCCGGCTACCATCCGCCGAATGCGTCGAATGCGACCTCGCCGATGGCGATGCGGCCGTGGCGATGGTCTCCGGCCTTGCCGCAAGACTGGAAGACTGGCGCATGCTGGTCAACAGCGCCGCGGTTTTCCACGAGGACTCTGCCCTTGCCCTGCAACCCGCCGTCTTCGACGAGGCCATGGCAGTGAATGTGGAGGCCGCCGTGCGCATGTCGCAAGCCTTCCTGGCCCAGGCGAAAGGGAAGGGGGGGCGCCGCGTCGTCCAGGTCACCGACATGAAGCTCGCCAATCCCAACCCGGACTTCTTTTCCTACACCATGAGCAAGCATGCCCTCGCCGCGAGCGTGCGGATGCTGGCGATGGCGCAGGAAAGGCCGGAGGACCGAATCTACGCCATCGCCCCCGGAGCAATCCTCGCCAGCCATGACCAGCGCGAGGATGAGATCGAAGTCTCGCACCGGATGAACCTGCTCGGCCGCAAGACCTCCGCGGAAGAGATCGCCGAAGCCGCGCTGTTCCTCAGCCAGGGCTGGCTGGCGAGCGGCGAGACAATATTTGTCGATTCCGGCCAGCACCTGCTTTCGCAACGCCGCGATGTCCTCTACCTCGCGCGCGAATGATCCAGATCCTGCTTGCTTCCATTGCCGTAGTCGCGCTCGCCGAGATCGGCGACAAGACCATGCTGCTGGCCATCGTGCTGGCAGCGAAGCTGCGCGCACCATGGCAGATTGTCGCCGGCATCTTCTGCGCGACCATCGCCAACCACGCCCTTGCGGCATTCGTGGGCAGCGAAGTGGCCGGCCTGATCCAGGCCCCCTGGTTCCGCGCGGCGGTGGCGTTGGGTTTCGTCGCCATGGCGGCCTGGACGCTGGTGCCCGACAAGTTCGAGGATGACGACGATGCGGTGAAGAACCGCGGTGGCGCCTTCCTGACCACACTTGTCGCCTTCTTCCTGGTCGAGATGGGAGACAAGACCCAGGTGGCAACCGTGGCACTCGGCGCGCAATATCATTCCGTGCCGGTCGTCGCCGCCGGAACCACGATCGGCATGATGCTGGTCAACGGCCCTGCCGTGTTCCTGGGCGAGCAGATAACCCGCGTGGTGCCCCTCAAGGCGGCGCGGATCGGCGCGGCGCTGCTCTTCCTGTTCCTAGGTATTTGGCAACTTGGGGAACTTGCCGGCTGGTGGTAAGTTCTCGCAGCCATGTGGCTGCTCGACCAGATACTGCGCCGGCTGATCGATTCCGGCACGCTGACCGTGACCGATCATGACGGCCGGCAGTACCGCTATGGCAATGGCAATGGCAAGGGCGAGGCCATCGCGATCCGCTTTACCGACAAGGGCGCGGCAAGGCACATCGCCCGCGATCCGCAGTGCAATGCGGGCGAGTGCTACATGGACGGCCGATTCGTCGTCGAACCGCCGCACGACATCCGCGACTTCGTCCTCTTCGTCATGTCGCAGGGCCAGAATCGGACCGACAGGATCTTGCCGCGCGGCAAGGTTCGGCGCTGGCTGGACGCCATGGCCGCGCGGCGGGATCAGCACAACCAGCGATCCCGCTCGAGCCGCAATGTGGTCCATCACTACGATCTCACGCGCCAGTTCTATGAGCTGTTCCTCGACGAGGACCGGCAATACTCGATGGCCTACTTCCGCGATCCGGCACACACGCTGGAGCGCGCCCAGCTCGACAAGAAGGCGCTGATCGCCGCCAAGCTGAGGCTGGGCCCCGGGATGCGGGTGCTGGACATCGGCGGCGGCTGGGGCGGGTTGGGGCTCTATTTCAACCGCCACTACGGATGCGAGGTGCTGGGCGTCAGCCTCGCCCCGGACCAGGTCCGGTTTGCCAACGAAAGGGCCGAGGCAGCGGGGGTTGCGGACAAGGTTCGCTTCGAGCTGATCGACTACCGGGACGTGACCGGGCAGTTCGACCGCGTGGTCAGTGTCGGCATGATCGAGCACGTCGGCGCGCCGCATTTCATGGAATATTTCGCCAAGACGCGTGAACTTCTGACCGATGACGGCGTTGCGTTGACGCACACCATCGGCCGCACCGGGCCTCCCGGCGGCACCGACAAGTTCACCCGCAAGTACATCTTCCCGGGCGGCTATATCCCGGCAATGAGCGAACTGGTCGCGGCCATGGAGCGCACCGGCTGGGAAGTGGCCGACGTGGAAGTGCTGCGCTACCACTATGCCGACACCCTTGCCGAATGGTATCGGCGCTTTTTCCGGCATCGGGACGAGGTCGTGAAGCTCTACGACGAGCGGCTATACCGCATGTGGCAATATTACCTGGCCGGGGCAGAGCAAAGCTTCCGTCACGGCGGCATGGTCAACTTCCACATCCAGGCCGTGAAGCACCGCGACGCGCTGCCGATGACGCGCGACTACATTGCCGAGGAAGCCGCGCGGCTGATGGCGCTGGACGAGGCTCCCGAATGGCATCTCGCCACAGCCGCCGAATAAGCGCGCGCCATCACCAGCCGCACTTCCGCCCCCGGTTCTGCTGCTGCAGCCAGCGGGTCAGCGGGGCGAAGTAGCGGATCATCGGCTTGCCGCTGATTTCGCGGCTGCCGGTGAAAACCTCCAGCGCATCGGGCCAGGGCTTGCTCGCGCCCATGGCGAGCATGGCGTTAAGCCGGGTGCCGACATCCTTGTTGCCATAGAACGAGCAGCGGTGCAGCGGGCCCTTCCAGCCGGAGATGCGGCAGGCCGCCTCGTAGAACTGGAATTGCAGCACGCGGGCGAGGAAATAGCGGGTGTACGGCACCACTGCCGGTATGTGGTACTTGGCCCCCGGATCGAAGGCGTCGGCTCCGCGTGAGCTGGGCGGAACGATGCCCTGGTACTTCAGCCGCATGTCCGTCCAGGCCTGCTGGTACTGGGCCGGCTGGATTTCACCGGAGAAGACCTGCCAGCGCCAGCGGTCGATTAGCAGGCCGAAGGGCAGGAAGGCGACCTTGTCCATCGCTTGGCGCAACAGCAGGCCCAGGTCCTTCTCCGGCCCCGGCACCTGCGCGCGGTCGAGCAAGCCGATCTGGACGAGGTATTCGGGCGTGATCGAGAGCGCCACGGTATCGCCGATGGCCTCGTGGAAGCCGTCGTTGGCGCCGTCGAGATAGAGCGGCGGCTGCTGGTTGTAGGCGCGCTGGTAATAGTTGTGGCCAAGCTCGTGGTGGATGGTGACCAAGTCGTCGCCATTGACCTTGATGCACATCTTGATGCGCAGGTCGTCCTTGTTGTCGAGGTCCCAGGCCGAGGCGTG
>CAZVWP010000105.1:0-7426 GCA_964630805.1 uncultured Novosphingobium sp.
AGACCTCGCGTTCCAGCCATCCAGCCACCGGCCATAGGGTGGTGACGGTCGGCACCGGCGTATCCTCGGCGGCACAGACCTTGACCATGACGCGGTGGTTGCGGGTCAACGAGAGCAGCATGTAGACCACTTCGAACCGCTCGGCCCGGTCGGGATAATCGGCCCCGGCGATCTCCATCAACTGCTGGTATTCGTGGTTGTCGCGAAGCTCGCGCAGCGCGTTCTCGATCTCGTCGCGCGCGACAGTGATCACGACTTCGCCGTACTCTTCCTTGGCGGCGGCGACCGAGGCGCCCAGCGCGCCGGTCAGCGCATCGAGCACGCCTTCGTTGCTCGCGAACTTCGGAGCGGAATGCAGGACAGTGCTCACCGTTCGACCGTCCCTACCCGGCGGATCTTCCGCTGCAATTGCATGACGCCATAGAGCAGCGCCTCGGCGGTCGGCGGGCAACCGGGAACATAGATGTCCACCGGCACGATCCGGTCGCAGCCGCGCACGACACTGTAGCTATAGTGATAGTAGCCACCGCCATTGGCGCAGCTGCCCATCGAGATGACGTACTTGGGGTCCGACATCTGGTCGTAAACCTTGCGCAGCGCCGGGGCCATCTTGTTGCACAGCGTGCCCGCGACGATCATCACGTCCGACTGGCGCGGGGAGGCGCGCGGGGCGACACCGAAGCGCTCCATGTCATAGCGCGGCATGTTGACGTGGATCATCTCCACCGCGCAGCAGGCCAGGCCGAAAGTCATCCACCATAGCGAGCCGGTGCGGGCCCACTGGAACAGCTCCTCGGTCGAGGTGACAAGGAAGCCCTTGTCCTGGACCTGGCTGTTGAGATCGAGGAAGAAACCCTGATCGGGAGGCGTGATCGCGTTCATTCCCAGTCCAACGCCCCTTTCTTCCAAGCATAGGCAAGGCCGATCGCCAGTTCGAACAGGAATACCATCATCGAAATCCAGCCTGGCCAGCCGGTGTCCTGAAGGCTGACCGCCCAGGGGAACAGGAAGGCCGCTTCAATGTCGAAGATGATGAACAGGATCGCGACCAGATAGAACCGCACATCGAACTGGCTGCGCGGATCCTCGAAGGCGGGGAAGCCGCATTCGTATTCGCTCAGCTTGTCGGCAGTGGGATTATGCGCACCGGTCAACCGAGCGACACCCATGGGCAGGAAAACCAGCAAAGCCGAGAGACCGCCCGCAATCGCGAGGAAGATCAGGATCGGCAGATATTGTTCGAGATCGACCACGGAACAGCTCGTTAAATGCAGGAATCATCGAAGGGCATTGCGCACCCGCGCCCTAGTCCGGGGCAGTTGCCCGCGCAAGTGGGGTTATCCCCGGATCGATAGCGTTCGCCGTGGAAGACGCGCCGATTGATTTTGCCGCAGTGCAACATTATGTCGCGCCGAGTCGCACCAGTTCACGAAAGTTTCAAGCATGGCCCAGATCTCCGCCTCCGACCCGATTGTCGTTCTTTCCTATGCCCGCACGCCGATGGGCGGACTGCAGGGCGTCTTCTCCGACGTCTCTGCCACCGACCTTGGCGCAGTTGCCGTCAAGGCCGCGGTCGAACGGGCCGGCGTCAAGGGCGAGGATGTGGACCGCATCTACATGGGCTGCGTGCTTCCGGCCGGCCTCGGCCAGGCCCCTGCCCGCCAGGCCGCGCTTAAGGCAGGCCTGCCCAAGTCGGTCGAAGCCACCACTGTCAACAAGGTCTGCGGCTCGGGCATGCAGACGGTCATCATGGGTGCCGAGGCCCTTGCCTCCAACACCATCGACATCGTGATCGCCGGCGGCATGGAAAGCATGACCAACGCGCCCTACCTGCTGAAAAAGCACCGCTCCGGCGCCCGCGCGGGTCACGATACCGCCTACGACCACATGTTCCTCGACGGCCTCGAAGACGCCTACGAAGGCGGCTCCATGGGTTCCTATGCCCAGGCCGTCGCCGACGAGTACCAGCTCACCCGCGAAGAGCAGGACGCCTATACCATTGAATCGCTGCGCCGCGCGCAGGAGGCCATTTCCTCGGGCGCATTCGCCAGCGAGCTGGTCCCGGTGACCGTAAATACCCGCGCCGGCGAAGTCGTCGTCGATACCGACGAGCAGCCCGGCAAGGGCCGTCCGGACAAGATCCCGACCCTCAAGGCCGCCTTTGCCAAGGACGGCACCATCACGGCCGCTTCCTCCAGCTCGATCTCGGACGGCGCCGCCGCCATGGTCCTGAGCCGCGAAAGCGTGGCCAAGGCCAAGGGCCTGACGCCCGTCGCCAAGGTCGTTGCCGTCTCCGCCCACGCGCACGAGCCCCAGCGCTTCCCGACCACGCCGATTGCCGCCATCACCAAGCTGCTCGACAAGGCGGGCTGGCAGATTGGCGACGTCGATCTGTTCGAAATCAACGAGGCCTTTGCCTGCGTCGCCATGTTCGCCATGCGCGACCTCGGCATTCCGCACGAGAAGATCAACGTCAACGGCGGGGCCACCGCACTCGGTCACCCCATCGGCGCATCCGGCACGCGGATCATTACCACGCTGATCGGCGCGCTGAAGCACAAGGGTCTCAAGCGCGGCGTCGCGAGCCTGTGCATTGGCGGTGGCGAAGCAACGGCGGTGGCTGTCGAGCTGGTCTGATTCGTCGCATTTGAGCCCGTCGGGGCACGTGAGTCGAACTTCCATTACGGTGAGTTGAACTGCCGGTTCCGCGCAGATTCAGCCATCCTCTCCTAGTCCTTCGCATTGTGCGGGCGCCGGGAACGCCCGGCGTCGCACCATGCAGAAGGAAATGGACAATGAAACGTCTCTTGTTGGCTGCGCTGTTGGCCGCCGGTGTCGCCGTTCCGGGTGTTGCCAGCGCGCATCCCCATGGCGCCAATCGTTACGGCTACGATCGCGGCTACGGCCATGACCGCGGCCATTACGACAACTACCGATCCCGCGACCGTTGGCGCTGGGAACACCGCCATCATAGGCACCATTGGCGCTGGGAACGCAGGCACCGGTACCAGCATGCCTACCGCTACCGGGACCGCGATCGTCACGAATGGCGCCGCCACTACCGGCAACATGACAGGGATTGGCGCTATTGAGCCCTGCGATTCGGAGTTCCCCCCCTGAGCGCCTCGTTCGGTCAGGGGGCCCCGGCGCCCCACAAGCGTTGTTGCGGCGCATAACCGGAACGACCCTCGACCTCGAAATGGCACCAACCATCGGCGCAATCGCCGAGTTTTCCGGTGACCCCAGGCTCAAGCCGCCACAGGAGCCTGGAGGCTGGATCGGTCTTCTCCCGCATGTCGGCCAGTCCCTGACCAATTACCAGTCCGCCCCGCTCCCGAGAGAGCATCCGCGCCAGCACCCAGCCTTTCGCACCCTCGGGATCCTCCACGAAGCGCCATCCTTCCCGGGTCCGCAAGACCCGAAGCGGCAGCAGACGCCGGTGGTAGACCCACTGGATGCGATAGTCCTCGCCAGGCCCGACACGCATGTTCACGGCTTCCGACCGGATCGAAGCCCAATAGGGCGGCTTCGAATCGTCCGCGGACGCCGGGATCGCGAAGACCAAGCATAACACGGCGGCTAGGAAGCGGGGACTCACAGGCATGTGAATACCATAGCGTCGAGCACTTGCAGGCATCAAGGTCGCTTGCCCCGCAAGCCACGGCGCGATAGCGGATTGTCACCATGAAAGTCGTGACCGATCCCGCACCCGCGAAGCGTTTCCAGGGCAAGCCGCGGGTGGTCGTGACACGGCGGTTGCTGCCCCCCGTCGAGTCGCGCATGCGCGAGTTGTTCGACGCGGTGCTGAGCCCGCACGACCTTCAACTCAGCCGGGAAGCACTCGTTGCCGCGATGCGCGAGGCAGACGTGCTGGTGCCGACTGTGACGGACCGCATCGACGCGGAAATGATCGCTGCGGCCGGAGACCGGCTGCGTCTGCTCGCCAGTTACGGTGCCGGCACCAACCATATCGACCTCGCCGCAGCGCGGGCCAAGGGCATCATAGTCACCAACACTCCGGGCGTATTTACCGACGATTCGGCGGACCTGGCGATGATGCTGATCATATCGGTGCCCCGCCGTTTTGCGGCCGGGGTGCGCGAGCTGATGGCCGGGCAATGGGCCGGCTGGGCTCCCTCGGGCAATCTCGGCCACCGGCTGAGCGGAAAACGTCTGGCAATCGTCGGGATGGGCCGGATCGGCCAGGCGGTCGCGCACAGGGCGCGCGCCTTCGGTCTTGAGATCGTGTACAACAACCGGAACCGGCTCCCCGCCGCCGTCGAGAACATGCTGGCGGCGCGGTTCGAGCCCGATCTCGACAAGCTGATTGCCGAAGCGGACATCCTTTCCTTGCATTGCCCGGCCAGCAAGGAGACCGTTGGCATGCTCAACGCCGCGCGGATCGCCTCGATGAAGCCGACAGCCTGCGTCATCAACACCGCCCGGGGCGATGTCATCGACGAAGAAGCCCTGATCGCAGCGCTGGAACAGGGGCGCATCGCCGGAGCCGGATTCGACGTCTACCCCACGGAGCCGCACGTAGATCCGCGCCTGCTGGCCATGCCCCAGGTCGTCGCCCTGCCCCACCTCGGCAGCGCCACTTACGAAGGGCGGGAGACTGCCGGCGAAAAAGTCATCGCCAATATCCGCTTCTGGGCTGACGGGCACCGTCCGCCGGACCAGGTGCTCGAAGGCTGGGCATAGTCCCGGGCAGTGACGATTCCCGTTCTTGTAACGCTCCCATCGCTTCTTTAGACCACGCGTCGGATTAAACGCCGCTCGCGGCGTTGCGGACTGGGGAGTTCATACGATGCGCAAATGGTTGGCCGCGGTCGCGGCGGCGGCATTCGTTGCCATACCTTCCCTGGCACATGCCCAGGCCGAAGTCGTCGATCCCAGCAACAGCGGGGATACCGCGTGGATCCTGGTTTCGTCGGCACTGGTGCTGCTGATGACCGCGCCAGGCCTGACCCTGTTCTACGGCGGCCTCGTGCGCACCAAGAACGTCCTTTCGGTTTGCGTACAGACCGGCGCAATTGCCGCGATAGTCTCGCTGCTTTGGGTAGTTGCGGGCTACACCATGGCCTTCGGGCAAGTGACAAACGGCTGGATCGGCGCCGGTAACGCCTGGATGCTGATGAATCTCGGCAATGTGCGCGAAGGCTACCTGATTCCCGAAAGCGCCTTTGCCCTTTTCCAGATGATGTTCGCGGCCATTACGCCGGCACTGATGGTCGGCGCCTGGGTGGACAGGGCACGCTTCGGCTGGGTCGTCGCCTTCTGTGCGCTTTGGAGCCTGGTTGTCTATGCGCCCGTCGCGCACTGGGTCTGGGGCGGCGGCTGGCTGTCGAAGAGCATGGGCACGATGGATTTCGCGGGCGGCATCGTGGTGCACACGACTGCCGGCATTTCCGCGCTGGTCGCGGCAGCCCTGCTCGGCAAGCGGCAAGGTTTCCCGAAGACGCTGATGCTGCCGCATAGTCCCGCGCTGGTGACGGCCGGGGCGGCCATGCTGTGGGTTGGCTGGTTCGGGTTCAACGGCGGTTCGGCTGTTGCCGCCAACGACAATGCCGCCGCGGCGATCATCAACACCCACGTCGCCGCATGCGCTGCCTCGATGGTCTGGCTGCTGATCGAACGCCTTTCAGTCGGCAAGCCGACCAGCATCGGCTTCGCCACCGGCGCCGTCGCGGGCCTCGCGACGATCACGCCTTCCGCGGGCTATGTTTCCCCCGGCTCAGCCATACTCATCGGCATTGCAGCCTCGGCTGTATGTTATCCGATGATCCAGCTGGTGAAGGGCAAGCTGCAGATCGACGATTCGCTCGACGTCTTCGCCGTCCACGGCGTCGGCGGCATGACCGGCTCCATCCTGCTCGCGATCTTCATCTCGCCCACTTTCGGCGGCACCGGCTATGCCGAGCATGCCACCATGGGCTCGCAGCTGGCCGCACAGGCTGTCGGTGTCGGCGTGACGGCGATATGGTCTGCCTTGGCGACGGCGCTGCTGGCACTGGGCATCGGCTTCATTCTGCCGATGCGCGTAAGCGAAGATGACGAGCGCGAGGGGCTTGACCTCGCCAGTCATGGCGAGCGGAGCTGGGAGTTCGACTGATAAGAGTTCGACTGACAGGATTGCGACTGGGCCGCTTGCGGCTCAGTCGCCTGTCAGGATCCGGTCCACTAGTTCCTTCACGGTCGGCGTGAAGTTGTTCGAATAGAACGGGTCTTCCTTGAACCGGTAGGCCGCGTGGCCGGCGAACATCAGATTCTCGTCCACCGGCTCACCGTGTGCGATGTCCTGCAGGGTTTTCTGGATGCAGAAGCTGCGCGGATCGGCGAGGCGCCCGGTGGTGTAGTCGTCATGATCCTTCCATGACGAGAAGCCGCAATGCGACAGGCAGCCCATGCAGTCCGACTGGTCCCGCTTGATCGTCTCGCGCTCTTCGGGCGTCACGAAGACGATGGTGTCATCCGGGGTGCGCAAGCCTTCGACAAAACCTTGCGACGCCCAGGCGCGCGCGCGATCGAGGTCGCGCGGGGTCACCCAGAAGTTCTTGCCCCGCACGCCGACATCGAGCCGAACCGTGTGCTCGCCGGCTTCCACCTTCGAATAGGGGATCTGCCGCTCCGAACGCGCCTCGAGATTGCGCAGGAAGGGATTGCGCACCGCCGACGAATAGAAGCCGGTGGGCGAGAAGCGGTGCAGCAGCACGTCGCCCGGATCGAGCTCGCGCAGCTTGTCTTTCCAGGCCTTCGGGATCGGGCTTTCGTGCGTCAGCAGGGGACGCGTACCGTACTGGAAGGCAATTGCGCCCAGTTCCGGATTGTCGATCCAGTGATCCCATTCGCGCAAATACCAGACGCCGCCGGCCATGACGATCGGCACGCTCTCCGACACGCCCTCGGCCCGCATCGTCTCGCGCAGCGCCTTGACGCGCGGATAAGGGTCTTCCGGCTTCTTCGGGTCCTCGGCGTTGGAAAGGCCATTGTGCCCGCCGGCCAGCCAGGGGTCTTCATAGACCACCGCGGCCATAAGTTCCGACACCTTGTGATAGGCCCGCTTCCACAGCAGGCGGAAGGCGCGGGCCGAGCTGACGATCGGCAGGTAGTTGACATTGAAGCGCTGGGCGATCTCCGACAGGCGATAGGGCATGCCCGCTCCGCAGGTCACGCCTGTCACCAGCCCTCGCGTGCGTTCCAGTACACCTTCGAGAACCTGCTGCGCGCCACCCATTTCCCACAGCACGTTGATGTTGATCGCGCCACGGCCGCTGGCGATGTCATAGGCGCGCTTCACCTGTTCGACCGCGCCGTCGATGGCGTAGCGGATGAGCTGTTCGTGCCGGTCCTGCCGGGTCATGGAGGAATAGACCTGGGGGATGATCTTGCCCTCGGCATCATAGCTGTCGGCATTGACCGCGCT
>CAZVWP010000106.1:0-7400 GCA_964630805.1 uncultured Novosphingobium sp.
TCCGCTGCGGTGACCGGCCCTCTAAGGGGGGCTTCCGATTCGGTCAACGACTTTTTTGAGAAAATCTTTCGCACCCGCAAAAACCCTCGGATTTTCGCGTTTTTTCGGTCGTCGGAACTGCGGCCTTATCGCTCGGGTCCATGACATTTTCGTGTCAGCCAGCTGAATCTCCCCACGGATTCGCCCGAATCCACTCCGATCAACACGCGGTTAACCCTAATTTACCCGTTCCACGGCTAGGACCGCCCCATGAGTTCCGGGTCCAGCAGCCAGATCGCGGCCGATGATGGCTTTGCCGAGCGCGTGCGCTCCGCCGTGGTATGGCGCTGGGGCAGCCAGGTCATCTCCCAGCTGATCACCTGGGCCACGACGATCCTGATCGTGCGTCTGCTCAATCCCAGCGACTATGGTCTCTTCGCCATGACCCAGGCGGTTATCACCGGCCTCAACTTCCTCAACGGCTATGGATTCGCGACGGCCCTGATCCAGGCGCGCGACCTCAGCGAGCGGCATGTCGGGCAAACCTTCGGCATGCTGATTATCGCCGCCCTCGCGCTCGCCACAATCCAGTTCACCGCAGCACCCTATGCCGCTGCCTATTTCGGCCAGCCGCTGGTGACAGACATGCTGCGCGTCCAGGCGCTGATCTTCCTGACGACACCTTTCATCTCGATGCCATCGGTCCTGCTCGCGCGGCGGCTCGACTTCCGCCTGCAGGCCCTGAACAACCTGGTCTGCGCCATGGCAGGCGCCGGCACGGGCCTCGGCCTCGCCTGGGCCGGTCATGGCCCCTGGGCGCTGGTCTGGGCCCCGATCGTCATGTTCACCACTCGCGCGGTGGGCCTCACGATCGCTTCGGGCCGGTTGGTCCGGCCAGTGTTCGACTTTCGCGGCTATGGCGAGCTGCTGGGCTTCGGCACCGCCTTCACCCTCAGCCAGCTGTTCTGGATCGTTCAGAGCCAGTCCGACATCGTCATCGGCGGCCGCAATTTCGATCCGCACCAGCTGGGCCTCTATTCGGAAGCCCTGTTCCTCACCCTCATCTTCACCGGCCGCTTTCTGCCGCCGCTCAACGAAGTCGCCTTCCCGGCCTATGCCGAGCTCAAGAACGCCGGCAAGCCGCTGGGGCCCGCCTTCATCTCGGGCGCGAGGATGATCATGCTGGTAGCCATGCCCTTCTATATCGGACTGAGCCTGGTCGCGAGCCCGCTGGTACTTACATTCTTCGGCGCGAAGTGGACGGAGATGGCCCCGATCGTCGCCGGCCTGTCGCTCGCCATGCCGGCCATGACGCTGCACTTCGTCTGCTCGCCCGCAACCAATGGGCTCGGCCGACCGGGCATCTACCTGGCCACCAGCATCGCCGGCGCCGTGCTGATGCCTGCGTGCTTCTATTTCGGCGTGCGATACGGCCCCACTGGGCTGGTAAGCGCCTGGCATGTGGCCGCGCCCTTGCTGCTGGTCTTCACGCTGAGCCTAACCCTGCCCGCCATCGGCGCGCGGCTGCGCGATCTCGTTGCCGCCTTGCTCCCTCCGGCCCTCGCCTGCGGCGCCATGGCCGTGGCGGTGAAGGCGCTGGCGCCGCTGTCCACCGCCCTAGCTCCTATATCGCAACTTGCGCTGCTGGTGAGCGCGGGCGGACTTGTCTATCTCGGCACCCTCTGGGCCTTCTGGCCGCAGATGCTGCGCGAGCAGTGGAGCCGCATCCGCAAGCCTTCGAGCCCCGCACAGGCCTGATTCGCGCGGCAACTGCCAAGGGAATGGCGTGGTCCCGGACAGGGTGATACCTTCTCCCCTACCGGGAGGTCCGCCATGCCGCTGTCCGCACCTGTACTGGCCTTGCTGCTCAACACGCAGGCCCTGCCCGCCACCGAACCGGTCATCGGCCTTTCGGCACGGGACCAGGTCGAAGTGATCAAGACGCAGCCGGATGCCGAGCGACGCATGACCGTGCCGGTGCGGATCGGCGAACATGGCTCGTTCCGCTTCGTCATCGACACCGGCTCGCAATCGACCGTGCTGTCGACCGGACTTGCCCGGCGCCTTGCCCTGCCCCTCGCACGCCGGGCGCGAATCGTAGGGGTGGGCGGCGCCGACGTGGTCGATACCGCAAGGGTAGCCGAACTGGGCATTGGCCGCCGCTCCTACATCGATCTCGAAGTGGCCCTGCTCGAAGCGCGCCACATCGGCGCGGAGGGGATTGTCGGGATCGACAGCCTCCAGCGCCAGCGCGTCCTCCTGGATTTCGAGCGCAACACCATTGCAGTGGGCGATGCCAGGACACTAGGCGGCAACGGCCACTTCGAGATCGTTGTCACCGCGCGGCGGCGGCTAGGGCAGCTGATCATGACCAACGCCGAGATCGACGGCGTGCGGGCCAATGTTATCATCGATACCGGCGCGGATACCTCTGTCGGCAATCGCGCCTTGCAAATGGCGTTGAGCCATCGCAATTCCGGCACGCGGATAACGCTGCTGAGCGCCACCGGGCAAACGATTACCGCAGACCTGGGCTTTCCGCGCAAGCTGTCGATCGGCACCATCGACATCACCAACCTGCTGGTCGCCTTTGCCGACACGCCGGTTTTCACCGTGCTCGAACTCGATAAGAAGCCGGCGCTGCTCCTGGGCATGCGCGAACTGCGCCTGTTCAAGCGCATCGCCATCGATTTCAATTCGCGCCGCGTCTACTTCGCCCTGCCGAAGCAGGCGCAATAGGCACTCTGAGCTTCCGTTTTCACCGATTCGGCCTACATAACCCGCCATGCCTCCCGATCATGCCGTAAACGAGCCCGGCGCCCGCCACGATGGCTGGGACACGCTGAAGCGCTTCATCCCCTACCTGTGGCCGCGCGAGAACCCGGCGCTGCGGTGGCGGATAGTCGTCGCGGTTCTGCTGATCCTCGCGGCCAAGGCCGTCACCCTGCTGCTGCCCTTCGCCTACAAGCGCGCGGTCGATGCCATGAGTGTGAAGGGGGAAGCGGCCTTCACCGTCGCCCTCGCCTTCATCCTCGCCTATGCGCTCGGCCGATTTGCCGGCGTGATGTTCGACAACCTGCGCAACATCGTGTTCGAACGGGTTGGGCAGGACGCGACCCGGGCCCTGGCGGAAGACGTTTTTGCCAAGCTCCACCGCCTGTCGCTGCGCTTCCACTTGGCGCGCCGCACCGGCGAAGTCACCAAGACGATCGAGCGCGGCACCAAGAGCATCGACGTGATGCTCTACTTCCTGCTGTTCAACGTCGCGCCGACCGTCCTCGAGCTGGTCGCGGTGGCGGCGATCTTCTATTTCCATTTCGGCTGGGGGCTGGTGATCGCCACCGCCGCCGCGGTGCTGGTCTATGCCTGGGCGACACGGACCATCACCGAATGGCGCAATGCCCTGCGCGAGAAGATGAACCGGCTGGACGGCCAGGCCATGGCCCGCGCGGTCGATTCGCTGCTGAACTACGAGACAGTGAAATACTTCGCCGCCGAAAAGCGCGAGGAGGCCCGCTACGCCCAGGCCACCCGTGCCTATGCCGAGGCGGCGGTGAAGAGCGAGAACTCGCTCGGCATGCTCAACATCGCGCAGGCCTTGGTGGTGAACCTGCTGATGGCAGGGGCCATGGGCTACACGGTCTGGGGCTGGTCGCAGGGCAAGCTTACGGTAGGCGACCTCGTCTTCGTCAACACCTACCTCACCCAGCTGTTCCGCCCGCTCGACATGCTCGGCATGGTCTATCGCACCATCCGACAGGGGCTGATCGACATGGCGGCGATGTTCAAGCTGATGGACACCGAGGTCGAAGTGAAGGACGCACCGAATGCGCCCGCGCTGGTGGTCAGGCAGCCGACGCTGGTGTTCGACAATGTCGTGTTCGGCTACGAGAAGGACCGGACGATCCTCCATGGCCTGAGCTTCGAGGTTCTGGCCGGGCGGCAGGTGGCCGTGGTCGGCCCTTCGGGTGCGGGCAAGAGCACCATCGCGCGGCTGATCTTCCGCTTCTACGATCCCTGGTCCGGCCGCATCCTGATCGACGGGCAGGACATTCGCGAGGTATCTCAGGAGTCCTTGCGCGCCGTGATCGGCATCGTCCCGCAGGATTCGGTGCTGTTCAACGACAGCATCGGCTACAACATCGGCTACGGCCGCGATGGCGCGACGCAGGAGGATGTCGAGAACGCGGCCCGCGCCGCCGCGCTGATGGGACTGATCGACCGGCTGCCGCAGCGCTTCGAAACCGAAGTGGGCGAGCGGGGCCTCAAGCTCTCCGGCGGCGAGAAGCAGCGCGTGGCCATTGCCCGCACCCTGGTGAAGAACCCGCCGATCCTGCTGCTCGACGAAGCGACCAGCGCGCTCGACACGCGTACCGAGCAGGAGATCCTCGAGACACTGCACTCGGTCTCGGCCCGGCGCACGACGCTCTCCATCGCCCACCGCCTCTCGACCATCGCCGATGCGGACCGGATCTTCGTCCTCGATCAGGGCCTGCTTGCCGAAGCGGGCACACATAACGAGCTGCTGCGGCTCGACGGACTCTATGCCGAGATGTGGGCGCGGCAGGCGAGCGAGATCGAGGAAATCAGCGAGGCGGCGGAGTAATCCCTCACTTCACAACATCCGCCTCATGCCAGACCACCGCCTGCGCCGCCTTCATGCAGTTGCTTTCCGCATCCCAGGCAATTGAGGGCGAACCATAAAGCCGCCAGCCCTGCTCCAACGCTTCGGACACGCGCTCGCAGAAGGCGCGGTCGTCCCTGCCGGTGAGCAGGCGGTAGATCGGGCGGTCTTCGGGCGTTTCCATCGCTTGCTCTCCTCGCACGGTGGCCGGGAGATTGCACAGATGGCCCTGCGATGCCAATCACTCCCGGTACGGAAAGGAACACGATGGCAGCGCAGCAAGCGATCACGGGAACGCAAGAACGCTTCGGCCACCCGCGCGGCTTGACCGTGCTGGCGGGCACCGAACTGTGGGACCGCGTCTCGTTCCACGGCATGCTCTCGATGCTGGTGCTCTACATGACCGGCGACCTGCTGCAACCGGGCCGGGTCGAGAACATCATCGGCTTTTCCGCCTACCGCAGTTTCATCGAGGGCATGACCGGCCCCTTGAGCAACCAGGCGCTGGCGACCCAGACCTTCGGCATCTACATGGCGCTGATCGCGCTGATGCCGCTGATGGGCGGCGTGGTCGGCGACAGGTGGGTCGGACGGCGCGCCGCGGTGACTTTCGGCGCGCTGAGCATGACAGCGGGTCACGCCGCCATGGCCTTCGACCAGACCTTCCTGCTGGCATTGGCACTGCTGATCGTCGGAGCGGGGTTCCTGCGCGGCAACCTCAAGCCGCAGATCCGCGCGCTCTATGCCGCAGGGGACCGGCGGCAGGCCGATGCCTTCCAGGTCTACAGCTTCGTCGTCAATTTCGGCGCCTTCATCGCGCCCATCGTCAGCGGCGCGGTGGCGAAATATTACGGCTGGCACTGGGGTTTCGGCATCGCCGGGGTGGGCATGCTGATAGGCCTGACGTGGTACATCGCCGGCTCCAAGGACCTGCCGCCGGACGTCAGACGTCCGAAGGTCGCGGGCAAGCGTAGCAAGCTCGATGCGATGCAGCGCCGCAATATTGCGCTGCTGTTCCTGATGTGGCCGGTTTCCGTCGCCTTCTGGACCTCGCAAGCGCAGATCTGGAATGTCTACAACATCTGGGTGCGCGACACGATCGACCTGACGATCGGCGCCTTCACCATGCCCGTGCCCTGGCTGCAGTCGCTGGACGGCCTCGCCCCAGCCGCTTTCACCCCGGTGGTCATCTGGATCTGGCGACGGCAGGCGGAGCGGGGGACCGAGCCTGACCTGTTCGTCAAGATGGGCATCGGCTGCCTGATCTTCGCGCTCAGCGTCGCCTTGCTCGCGCTGGCCCCAATGCTGAACAACGCCGAGGGCCGCGCACCACTTGCCGTGCCGGTGCTGTTCCACCTCTTTTCGAACTTCGGCGCGGTCTATTTCTCTCCGGTGATGATGACGCTCTACGCCAGCCGCGCGCCAGACCATCTGCGCGGCACCATGCTGGGCATCGACGCCTTGTCGGTCACCGCAGCCAGTCTGCTTAGCGGCTACATGGGAGGAGTTTACGAAACCATGGCGCCCAGCACCTTCTGGTGGATCAATGCCGCCATCGTCGGCACGGCCGGAGCACTTCTCCTGGTCGGATCAAAGCCGCTGCGGCGCGTGTTCGGACAGGAATGGCAACAAGCCGATCCTGCCGAACAAGACGCGACGATTCCCGAGGCCAAGCCGGCTTTGAGCTAGAGGATATATTTCGACAGATCGCTGTCCTTGGCGAGGCCAGCCAGACGCTCGCGCACGTAATCCGCATCGACTGTGACGGTCTCGCCCACCCGGTCCTCGGCCTCGAAACTCAGGTCCTCGAGCAGCTTTTCCATCACCGTCTGCAGCCGCCGCGCGCCGATATTCTCGACGCTCTCGTTCACCTGCGCGGCGATCCGGGCGACTTCAGCCACGGCATCGGGAGTGATGTCGAGCGTCACCTTCTCGGTGGCGATCAGGGCGCGGTACTGGTCGACCAGGTTGGCGCGGGTTTCGGAGAGGATGCGGACGAAGTCCTGCTCGGAAAGCGCCTTCAGCTCGACCCGGATGGGCAGGCGGCCCTGCAGCTCGGGCAGCATGTCGCTGGGCTTGGCGACATGGAACGCGCCCGAGGCGATGAACAGCACGTGGTCGGTCTTCACCGGGCCGTACTTGGTGGCCACCGTGGTGCCCTCGATCAGCGGCAGGAGGTCGCGCTGCACGCCCTCGCGGCTGACCGAGCCGCCGCGCACGTCGGAGACAGCGATCTTGTCGATCTCGTCGAGGAAGACGATGCCGTTGGTCTCGGCATTGGCGAGGGCAACCCGGGCGACGTCGTCCTGGTCCATGCGCTTTTCGGCTTCCTCGTCGACCAGCTTGTCCCAGGCGTCGGGCACCTTGAGCTTGCGCCGCTTGAGGTTCTGGCGGCCCATGGCCTTGCCCATCAGGTCGGAAAGGTTGATCATGCCGACATTGCCGCCCATGCCGGGAATGTCGAAGGGCATCGAGGGCGCTTCCTCGACCTCGATCTCCACCTCGACGTCATTCATCGCATTCTCGACGATGCGCTGGCGGAAACTTTCGCGGGTGGCCTCGGACGCGCCGTCGCCGACCAGCGCCTTCAGCAGCCGGTCCATCGCCGCATGCGAAGCCGCCTCGCGCACCGATTCGCGGCGGCGGTCCTTCTCCAGCCGAATCGCTTCCTCGACGAGGTCGCGGGCGATCTGCTCGACATCGCGGCCGACGTAGCCGACTTCGGTGAACTTGGTCGCCTCCACCTTGACGAAGGGCGCCTCTGCGAGCTTGGCGAGGCGGCGGCTGATCTCGGTCT
>CAZVWP010000107.1:0-7358 GCA_964630805.1 uncultured Novosphingobium sp.
CGATCAGCACGTCGACGCCTTCCTGCAGCGCCTTGACCTGATCACCCATCTGCACGCCGCCGATCAGCAGCGCCATCTTGAGATCGTGGTTCTTGCCGTATTTCTCGAAGTTCTCGGCGACCTGTGCGGCCAGTTCGCGGGTCGGCTCGAGGATCAGGCTGCGCGGCATCAGCGCGCGGCGGCGGCCGTGGGCCAGCACGTCGATCATCGGCAGCACGAAGCTCGCCGTCTTGCCCGTGCCGGTCTGGGCGATGCCGATCAGGTCGCGCATCATCAGCACGGACGGGATGGCCTGCGCCTGGATCGGCGTAGGCGTGTCGTAACCGGCGGCGAGCACCGATTCGAGCAACAGGTCGGAAAGGCCGAGGTCGGCGAACTTCATGGGCTTGATTTGATCCGGAAAACGAGCGTAGCCGGGCCAGGATTTGGCCGCAGGGCGACCCAAGCCGGGCCTTGGCGACGGCAATCGCGCGGCCCTAAGCCGGGCGGGCCGAAAAAGTCAAGGAATTGCGCGCCGGCTCGCGAAATCACCCTCGGGCAATAAAGCCTAGTTGCCCGCCTCTACCAGTTGCTTGAGTCGCGACAGCTTGCATGAGGCGCCCGTGCGGCTTTGCAGGGTGTCGCGGTTGACGCAGATCTGCCCATCGCTTTGCCGCTGCACATAGAAGCCCGAATAATAGTCGCGCGCGCTGCAGGCCCTTTCCAGCGAGGCTGCGGCGACGCGCTGGTCGCGCAGGTAGAAGATAAGGCGGTTGTCGCGGCTGATCTGCACGCCGGCAATGCCGTTTGCCGGAACGCAGTTGCCCATGTTGCGCTCGGAAATGCGGTTGGGAGGGGGCGCGCGCTGGGGGAGCTGGGTGAGCACGTTCTGCTGCACCGGCGCGGCATGCGGGGTGATGCGGATGGTGATCTGCTGCTCGATGCGCACCTGCTGCTGGGTCTGGGCGCGGAAGCTGTCGACAATGACGCGAAAGGCGGAGATCTGGCCCATGTCGAAGCCGGGCTCGGGCTCGGCTTCCGGTAGCGGTGTCAGTTGCGCGGGCTGGGGGCTGGGTTGGGAGGTCAGGCCGAACGGCGGCAGCGCCGCCAGGGCAGCGGCCGGCATCAGCAGCGCGATCGAAAACAGCAATGCGGCCCTGAACTTCATCACGCAGTCTTGCTCATCCTCGCGTCGCCCCGAGGGACATGCGCTGCAGCGATGTCCGTTTCCAGCCATTACCGTCACAGTTTGAACGACCGCTTAACCTGCGCTCCGGCAGATGCAATCCGCACCCGGCTATGCCATAGGTGCGGCATGGCGAATATCGACTCATTTCTGGAAGAGGCGGCCGCACTGCTCGGGCCGCGCGGCCTGACTCGCGACAGGGACCTGGTCGAGCCCTGGCTGACCGACTGGCGCGGGCGCTACACCGGGAGCACCTTCGCCATGGCCTCGCCGGCCAGCACCGAAGAGACGGCGCAGCTCATGCGCCTGTGCGCGAAGCATGGCGTGGCGCTGGTGCCCCAGGGCGGCAACAGCGGCATGTCGGGCGGGGCGACCCCCGATGCCAGCGGCGCGCAACTGCTGCTCTCGACCCGGCGGATGAACGCGATCCGCTCGCTCGATGCGGAAACCCGGCAGGCGGTCTGCGAGGCGGGCGTCATCCTGCAGAAGCTGCACGAGGCGGCGGACGATGCCGGCCTGCGCTTCCCGCTGACCCTGGGCGGCAAGGGCTCGGCGACGATCGGCGGGCTGGTCTCGACCAATGCCGGCGGCAACCAGGTGCTGCGCCACGGCTCGATGCGGGCACAAGTGCTGGGGATGGAGGCGGTCATGGCGGACGGCAGCATCTATTCGGCGCTGACCCCGCTTAAGAAGGACAATCGCGGCTTCGATCTCAAGCAGTTGCTGATCGGTTCGGAAGGCACCCTTGGCGTGGTCACGACCGCGACCTTGCGCTTGCTGCCGGCACTGGGCGGCCGCAGCGTCGCCTGGGTGGGGCTGGATTCGCTGGAGACGGCAAGAAGCCTGCTCCTGTTCTGCGAGGACCGGGAAGGCGATGCACTGGAAAGCTTCGAGGTGCTGCCGCAGGGCTGCCTTGATGGCGTGCTCAGGTTCCTGCCCGAAGCCCGCGCGCCGCTGGAAGGCGCGCATGCCTGGCATGCCTTGATCGAGCTGGTCGCCGCGCGGGGCCAGGAGGAGCGTCTCGCCGAGCGCTGCGAAGCCATGCTGGCCACAGCCTTAGAGGCGGGGCTGGTCGAGGATGCCGCGATCGCCGCGAACGAGACGCAGGCCGAGGCCTTCTGGCAATTGCGCGAGTCCATCGCCCCATCCGAGCGCGAGCGCGGCTTTGCCGTGCAGCACGACATTTCCGTGCCGGTGGAACACATGCCGGCTTTCGTCGCCGAAGCTGTCCCGGCGCTGGAAGCGGCCTGGCCGGGCACCCGCGCCGTTGCCTTTGGCCACCTGGGGGACGGCAACGTCCATTTCCACGTGATCGCGCCGCAAGGCATCACCGACCGGCAGGCCTGGGAGGAAAGTTCCGGCAAGGCGATCAGCAGCCAGGTCTACGATCTGGTCACCCGCTGGCACGGTTCGATCTCGGCCGAACACGGCATCGGGCAGGTCAAGCGACATGAGCTGGAGCGGCTGGGCGATCCGGTGGCGCTCGATCTGATGCGCAAGGTCAAGCGGGCGCTGGATCCTGCCGGTTTGCTCAATCCGGGCAAGCTCGTAACGGTTTAGCTTTTCCACTCAGGTGGAAGCGGGGGTGGTGCCGAAACTGTTTCAGCCAGGCTGAAACACGGATCGCACCCACTATCCTCCGCTCTGTCCAAGGCACGCTTGCGCGAGTGCTCGCCAGCGCCTAAAGGCCGCCGCTTGCAGTTTCCCGCACATGGAGTGAATTTCATGGCCAGCGCGCCTCAAGCCAGCCTTCCCTTGTTCTACAACGACCTGATGCCGCTCAACAGCCGCGACCACGGCACCTGGCGCAGCCGCACTACCGACAGGGCGAAGTGGCTGGTCAACCAGCACGCGATCCCGCTGACGGTCGAGGAATTCCCGCAGGCGCAGCGCAACTTCCCGATCGTCTTCTCGAGCGGCGACAATCCGGTGCCGCTGGCACTGATGGGCCTGAACGAAGGCGTCAACGTGTTCGTCGACGACGAGGGCGCGGTCACTGGCCCGGTCTATGTCCCGGCCTATGCCCGCCGCTATCCCTTCATGCTGGCCCGGCTCAATCCGGAATCCGAAGAGCTTTCGCTGTGCTTCGATCCGACCACCGACCTGATCGGTTCCTTCGACGAAGGCGCCGAGCTGTTCGAGGGCGAGAACCCCACCGAAGCCTGCAAGGCGACGCTCAACTTCTGCGAGCAGTTCGAGATCGCCGGCCAGAAGACCCAGGCCTTCATCGAAGAGCTGACCAAGAACAAGTTGCTGATGGACGGCGAAGTGGCGATCCAGCAGGAAGGCAAGGACCAGCCCTTCGTCTACCGCGGCTTCCAGATGGTCGATGAAAACAAGCTGCGCGAGCTGCGCGGCGACATCCTGCGCCAGTGGGCGCAGAGCGGCATGCTCGGCCTGATCTATGCCCACCTGTTCTCGCTGGAACTGATGCGCGACATTTTCGGCAAGCAGATCGAGCAGGGCAAGGGCCCGGTGCTCCTGCCGCAGGTCTGATCCGACACGCCGGAATTTGCCGAAAGGTGAATTTCGGCCGCCTGTCGCACTGGCCAATCCCAAAAGTAATGGAACGTCGCAGGCGCCGCTTGCCCCTTGAAAGGGCGCGGCGTTTGCCCTAAGTATGGTGTGTCCTGCTGGCGCTACCCTCATGGCTCAGTAGGGCTTGGTGCACATCGTGCACCTCCTCCCTGAACCTTGGCCACCTCGCGCGATGCGCGAGGTGGTTTTTTATTGGCCGACCCCTTGTTATTCGCCAGTTATTCGGCGGCTTCCGCCCAGCTTCCGGGTGCATTGAGCCGGCCCAGCGCGGCGACTTCCCCGGCCAGCCGCCGCACGAGACCGGTCAGCAGATGGGCCATCGCGGCAAATCCCTTGCCCGGTTCGGCCAGGCGCGAATCGAGATAGGAACTGCGGTCGATCTCGAGCTGGAAGGCGTGCAGGCCCTGCGCCGGGGCCGCATGGGTTTCCAGAACATAGCCTCCCGCATAGGGCCGGTTGTGCGCCGCGCCCCGCCGCATCTCTGCGAAATAGGCGAAGGTAGTGCCCACCAAGCCTCCGTTGCAGGTCGCTCCAAAACGGTCGCCCAGCACAAATTCCGGCGCCGGCTGCCCTCCGGAAAGCGCCAGCGGCGGCATGGAGTGCAGGTCCAGCAGCAGGGCCGCGCCCCAGCGCTCGCGCAGACCGGTCAGCGCCTCGCCAAGGCAGGCGTGATATGGCTCATGGATTTCGCGGATGCGGGCGGCCAGTTCGTCTTCCTCGTGACGGCGCTTCCACAGTTCGCCAAGGCCGGGCAGGCGGCGAGGGATCAGGCCCAGCCCGCTGCGGGCGCGGCGGCCGGGGGTGTAGCTGCCGACATCGGGCGGGGTGCCGCGGCTGAACATGGTCCAGTCGACGTCGTCGGCCGCGCGGTTTAGATCGATCATCGCTCGCGGCGCATTGGCGACCAGCAGCATGGCGCCGGTCGCCTTGGCGACTTCCGCGGCCAGCCGGTCGACATAGCGGTCTTCCAGCCTCAGCGAGGCGAAACCCGGATTGCGCATGCGCTCCAGCAAGGGGCCGGTATAGGCGCGGCCGGCATGGGGCACGGCGATCAGAACCGGGATCGCTGAGGGCTCCGGCCCCAGCAGCGAAAAAGCGTGGAGGTCCTGGCTACCGGGGATGCGACCGCCCTCGCGCCGCAGCGAATCGACTGGTTTCGGTCCGTCCCGTGTCATCGGCTCTTGCTGGCCGCTCCGCGCTTCTGTGTCAAAGTCGGTCATGGGCGAAATCGAGCGAGAATCTTAACCGGGTCTGGTCTATGGCGAGTCCAGCAGCCGTGATGGACGGCGTGACAGGAGTTGGCCACAGGCAATGATCCGCATTCTGCTCGCCGAAGACGATGACGCCATGCGCAGCTATCTGGCGCGCGCGCTGGAAAACGCCGGCTATGAGGTGGAGGCGGTCGATCGCGGCACCACGGCGCTGCCGCTGCTGCAGAGCCGGGATTTCGACTTGCTGCTTTCGGACATCGTCATGCCGGAAATGGACGGCATCGAACTGGCGCAGCGCTGCGCCGAGATCAGTCCGAGGACGCGGGTCATGTTCATCACCGGCTTTGCCGCTGTCACGCTCAAGGCCAGCCGCGAGGCACCGCATGCGACCGTCCTGTCCAAGCCCTTTCACCTGCGTGACCTGATCGCGGAAGTGCAGAGGATATTCGGCGAGCCGGTGCAGGCGTTGATCTGAACCGACCGATTCGAGCGCTTCGGGGTCGCAAACTCGCAAAGTTCGATTTTATTACAAGGCGATGGCATCAACGCAGATTGAGCCATTGCATCGGCGGGACGCTGCCGCTAAAGGGCCCGCCTGCCCGGCGCTTCGGCGGCCGGCGCGTGGATGGTGCGGGCGTATAGCTCAGTGGTAGAGCACTATGTTGACATCGTAGGGGTCGCAAGTTCAATCCTTGCTACGCCCACCATCCCAAGACTTTGAAAGGGCGCCGCGAAAGCGGCGCCCTTTTCGCATCCTCGCCCTTCCCGTTTACGGGAGGAGGACTGGCAGGGCATCGGCTTCGTGCTGCGATCCTTACCGCCCCTTCCACTCCGGCTTGCGCTTCTGGGCGAATGCCGTGGCGCCCTCGCGCGCGTCTTCCGAGGCGAAGACGTGCTGGATGTAGGGCATTTGCCGCGCCAGCACCTCGTCGGCGGGCCACAGCCATGAATCGCGCACGATGCCCTTGGAGGCGATGACGGCGAGGGGCCCGTTGGCGGCAATGGCCGCGGCAAGCTCGCGCGCGGCCTCGATCGCCGGCCCATCGGTGATGCGGTTGACCAGACCCAGGTCATATGCGCGCCGGGCGGTGATCGGATCTCCGGTCAGGGCCAGTTCCATGGCGAGCGGCTGCGGCAGCAGACGCGGCAATTTCACGACGCCGCCACCGCCCGCCACGAGCCCCCGCTTGACTTCGGGAACGCCGAACCTGGCATCGGTGTTGGCGACGATCATGTCGCAGGCCAGCGCCAGTTCCATGCCGCCGGCCAGGGCGTAGCCGTCAACCGCGGCGATCACCGGCTTTTTCGGGGTCCAGTCGGTCAGCCCGCCGAAACCGCGGCCTGGCACGGTGGGGTGCTCGCCGGCAAGAAATCCCTTGAGATCCATGCCGGAACAGAAAGTTCCGCCTGCGCCGGTCAGGATGGCGCAGCGCAAGCTGTCCTCTGCCTCGAGCCGGTCCATGGCGGCGGAGATGCCTTCGGCCGCGGCCTTGCTCATGGCGTTGCGCGCTTCGGGGCGGTTGATCGTCACCTCGATCACGCCATCGGCGACATTGACCAGCACTTCCTCGCTCATCGTCTGCTCCCTTGCTTGCGGCAACGCTTGCTCTCCCTATGGCAGTGCATTTGCGCTGTTGCGCTGTCCAGCGATACTTGCCTTGCCTAGCGACCTTCCTCTGCTAAGGGAGCGGCGCGAAAGGTACTTGGGAGCAACAGGCGTCATGGCAAAGATCAAGGTAGTGAATCCCGTCGTCGAGATGGACGGCGATGAAATGACCCGGATTATCTGGCAGTGGATCCGCGAGCGGCTGATCCTGCCCTATCTGGATATCGACCTGAAGTATTACGACCTCTCGATCGAGTACCGCGACGAGACCAATGACCAGGTCACCATCGATTCGGCCAATGCCACCAAGCAGTATGGCGTTGCCGTGAAGTGCGCGACGATCACGCCGGACGAGGCGCGCGTCGAGGAGTTCAGCCTCAAGAAGATGTGGAAGTCGCCCAACGGCACGATCCGTAACATCCTGGGCGGCGTCGTTTTTCGCGAACCCATCGTGATCTCCAACGTGCCGCGGCTGGTGCCGGGCTGGACCGACCCGATCGTCATCGGCCGCCATGCCTTCGGCGACCAGTACCGCGCCACCGACACCCGCATTCCGGGTCCCGGCAAGCTGCGCATGGTGTTCGACGGCGAGGATGGCCAGACCATCGACCTCGAGGTGTTCGACTTCCCGAGCTCGGGCGTCGCCATGACGATGTACAACCTCGACGACTCGATCCGCGATTTCGCGCGCGCGTCGATGAACTATGCGCTGGACCTTGGCTGGCCGCTCTACATGTCGACCAAGAACACCATCATGAAGGCCTATGACGGGCGCTTCAAGGCCCTGTTCGAGGAGATCTACAACGCCGAGTTCAAGGCGCAGTTCGACGCCAAGGGC
>CAZVWP010000108.1:0-7342 GCA_964630805.1 uncultured Novosphingobium sp.
TCAGCAGCACGTTGGCGTTTTCGCCCAGCCAGTAGAGCGCGAAGGCCATCGAGGAGTATTCGGTCTGGTAACCGGCGACGAGCTCGCTCTCGGCCTCGGTCAGGTCGAACGGCGCGCGGGCAGTTTCGGCCATGCCGGAGATGAGGAACATCACCCACATCGGAAACAGCAGCAGGTTGAACCAGAAGCCGTTAACCACGCCGAGGCCATGGCCGCGCTGCGCCTCGACAATGGTGTTGAGGTTGAAGCTGTTGGCCCAGAGCACCACGCAGATCAGGATGAAGCCGATCGAGACTTCATAGGAAATCATCTGCGCCGAGGCGCGCATGGCGCTGAAGAACGGGTATTTCGAGTTCGACGACCAGCCCGCGATGATCACCCCGTAAACCCCCAGCGAGGAGATCGCCAGGACATAGAGCAGCCCGACGTTGATATCCGCCAACACCGCGCCCGAATTGAACGGGATCACCGCCCAGGCCATCAACGCGACCGTAAAGGTGATGATCGGCGCGATCAGGAAAAGGCCCTTGTTCGATGCCGAGGGGACGATGGTTTCCTGCAGGAACACCTTCAAGCCGTCAGCAAAGCTCTGCAATAAGCCGAAGGGGCCGACGACGTTGGGACCCCGGCGCAGCGCCATGGCCGCCCAGATCTTGCGGTCAGCATAGATCACCATGGCCACCGAAACCATGACGATCACCGAGATGAGGAGGATGGCGGCGACGGTTCCGACGCCCCAGGCCCAATCGTGGTTCAGGCCAAGCCATTGGAAGAAATCGGTCATTCCGCCGCCTCCCTCAGGTCCTCGCCATGCAGCAATTCAGCCGAGCAGCGCTGCATCGTCGCGCTGGCGCGGGCGATGGGGTTGGTGAGGTAGAAGTCCTTGATCGGGTAGGCGACTGCGCCCCCAAGACCCTTAGTCCCTCCGGCCTTGCCCTTGGGCAGCGCGGAGCCGAAATCGGCCAGGGCTTCCACGCCAAGTGCCGGAACCTCGGCCACCATGGCCGCTCGCAGTTCCTCGAAGCTGTCGAAGCCGACCGAAACGCCCAGCGCATCGGCCAGCGCGCGCAGGATCGTCCAGTCCTCGCGGGCATCGCCCGGAGCGAAGACGGCCTGCTCGGCGAACTGCACCCGGCCCTCGGTGTTGACGAAGGTCCCTGCCTTTTCAGTATAGGCCGCGCCCGGCAGGATCACGTCGGCAACATGCGCCGAACGATCGCCGTGGTGGCCGATGTAGACCTTCAGGCTGTCGGCGAACTGGCCGTAGTCGATCGCGTCGGCACCCAATGAAACGAGGATCTTGGGCTTGGCTGCGGCAAGATCGGCAATGCCGCCCGCCTGTGCATAGCCCAGCATTAGCGCGCCCATCTGGCTTGCCGCGAGGTGAAGGACATTGAAGCCGTTCCAGCCATCTCGGACCAGCTTCCACTTGACCGCCAGCGACAAAGCCAATTCCAGCGCGCCGGCGGCAAGTCCGCCGTGGCCAAGGATGATCGCCGGACGCTGCGCACTGGCCATGGCTTCGGCGACTTCGGCGGGGAGCTTGCTCAGCACGGACAGGTCGTCGCCGAGGAAGGTCGCTGGATAGGTGGTTTCGAACTCGGGCCCGACGAAGAATACCTTCGCGCCCTTGCGCGCCGCCGCCTTGCGCAGCCGCACGTTGAGCAGCGGCGCTTCCCAGCGGACGTGGCTGCCGATCACCAGCACGGCGTCGGCTTCCTCGATGCCGGCAAGGCCCGAATTGAAGGTCATCGCGGCCAGGCTGGAGGTGTCGAAGCTGTCGCCGGTCTGGCGGCTTTCCAGCAGGCTGGAGCCAAGCGCACCGAGCAGCTTCTTGGCCGCAAACATGGTTTCGCAGTCCACCAGTCCGCCAGCGACAGCAGCAATGCTCTTGCCGGGCTTGGTCTTGGCGATTGTAGCAAAAGCCTCGTCCCAGGTCGCCGCAACCAGCTTGCCGCCCTTGCGGATCCACGGGCGATCGAGGCGGCGCTGGGTCAGGCCGTCGACCTGGAAGCGGGCCTTGTCGCTGATCCATTCCTCATTGACGTCGTCGTTGATGCGCGGAAGCACCCTGAGCACTTCTCGGCCACGGCTATCGACCCGGATGTTGGCACCGCAGGCATCGGAAACGTCGATGGACAGCGTCTTCTTCAGCTCCCACGGCCGCGCCTCGAAGGCATAGGGGCGCGAAGTCAGCGCACCGACCGGACAGAGGTCTATCACGTTGGCGCTCATCTCGTGCTTGGCCGCGTGCTCGAGATAAGTGGTGATCTGCATGTTCTCGCCCCGATAGAGCGCGCCGATCTCGTCCACGCCGGCCACTTCCTCGGAGAAGCGCACGCAACGGGTGCAGTGGATGCAGCGGGTCATCACCGTCTTGATCAGCGGACCCATGTACTTTTCGGTGACGGCGCGCTTGTTCTCGTCATAGCGCGAGGCGCCGCGGCCATAGGCCATGGCCTGGTCCTGCAGGTCGCACTCGCCGCCCTGGTCGCATATCGGGCAATCGAGCGGGTGATTGATGAGCAGGAACTCCATCACCCCTTCGCGCGCCTTTTTGACCATCTCGCTGTCGGTGCGGATGGTCTGGCCGTCGGCGGCGGGCAGCGCGCAACTCGCCTGCGGCTTCGGCGGCCCCGGCGCCACTTCGACGAGGCACATGCGGCAGTTGCCGGCGATCGACAGCCGCTCGTGATAGCAGAAGCGCGGCACTTCCTTGCCGGCGAGTTCGCAGGCCTGCAGGACGGTGGCGCCCTGCGGAACTTCGATTTCCTGTCCGTCTACGGTAACCTTGGGCATTACTCGGCGGCCTCCCGCACATTCTCGGCAATCCGCCGCTCCAGCTCGGGCCGGAAGTGGCGGATCAGGCCCTGGACCTGCTTGGTGACCTGCTGCAGCATGTCGATTTCCGACACGTCGGCATCGCCGGTGCGCAGGCGTTCCATCACCCGCCACATCCAGCCCGTGCCTTCGCGGCAGGGCGTGCACTGGCCGCAGCTCTCATGCTTGTAGAAGTAGCTGAGGCGAGAAATGGCGCGGACGATGTCGGTGGACTTGTCCATGACGATGACGGCGGCAGTGCCCAAGCCTGAGCCCTGTTCCTTGCAGCCGTCGAAGTCCATCGGCATTTCGGGGCACAGATGGCCCGGCACCAGCGGCACCGAGCTGCCGCCCGGGATTACCGCCAGCAGGTTGTCCCACCCGCCGCGAATGCCGCCGGCATGACGTTCGATCAGCTCGCGGAAGGGGATGCTCATTTCCTCTTCCACCACGCAGGGCGTGTTCACATGCCCGCTGATCTGGAACAGCTTGGTGCCCTTGTTGTTCTCGCGCCCGAAGGAGGAGAACCAGGCGGCGCCGCGCCGCATGATCGTCGGCGAGACGGCGATGGACTCGACGTTGTTGACTGTCGTCGGGCAGCCATAGAGACCCGCACCCGCCGGAAACGGCGGCTTGAGCCGGGGCTGGCCCTTCTTGCCCTCAAGGCTTTCGATCATCGCGGTCTCTTCGCCGCAGATGTAGGCCCCTGCCCCGCGGTGGACGAAGACGTCGAAATCGTAACCGCTCTTGCAGGCGTTCTTGCCGATCAGGCCAGCGTCATAGGCCTCCTGCACGGCGGCGAAGAGCACTTCCGCCTCGCGGATATATTCGCCGCGAATGTAGATGTAGGCAGCCCGCGCGCCCATGGCGAAACCCGCGACCAGCGCGCCTTCGATCAGCTTGTGCGGATCGTGGCGAATGATCTCGCGGTCCTTGCACGAGCCGGGCTCGGACTCGTCGGCGTTGATGACGAGGAAGCCGGGACGCGCCGGATTGGGCTCCTTGGGCATGAAGGACCACTTGAGCCCGGTCGGGAAGCCCGCGCCGCCGCGCCCGCGCAGGCCGCTCGCCTTGATTTCCTCGATGATGGCATCGCGGCCCTTCGCAAGGATATCCTTGGTCTTGTCCCAGTCGCCACGCGCCTGGGCAGCCTTCAGGTTCCACGGCTGGTAGCCATAGACGTTGGTGAAGATGCGATCCTTGTCGGAGAGTGCCATGGTTACCACTCCCCCCGGAAATCGTGATTTTCGGTGACCATCTGCTTCAGCGTAGTTGGCCCGCCAAGTGGCTCGACCGTGTGGCGACCCGGTTCCTGCGTGCCCGTCTTGGGCTGCTTGCCAGCGGCCAGCGCATCGAGAACCGCGTCAAGCCGCTCGGCCGTCAGGTCCTCGTAATTGTCATCGTTGATCTGGACCATCGGCGCGGAAGAGCAGTTGCCCATGCATTCGACTTCGTTGAGCGTCCACATGCCATCGTCGGTGGTGTGGCCCTTGTGCATCCCGCGCGCCTTGCAGGCTGCCATGATCTCGTCCGAGCCGCGCAGCATGCATGGCGTGGTGCCACAGACCTGGACGTGGAAACGGCCGACCGGGGCCATGTTGAACATGGTGTAGAAGGTCGCCACCTCGAGTACGCGGATCACCGGCATGTCGAGGTATTTGGCGACGTATTCCATCACCGGAATTGGCAGCCACCCTTGCGTCTGCGTCTCCTCGCCCACCTGGCGCTGGGCATAGTCGAGCAGTGCCATGACCGCAGAACGCTGCCGGCCCTCGGGATAGCGTGCTATGGCGGCCTTTGCCTTCGCCTCCCAGGCGGGAGTGAAGGCAAAGCCGCCCCAGCGCTCGCGAAGCTCGGGGGTATCGGCAATGGAGGCGTTTGCGGCCACGTCAAAGGCTCCGGATTGGCTGGCTCAGAGAATCTGCGAGCAGGCTTCGTCGACGATCACCGATTCGCCGGTCGAGCTGGGCGCGCTGACCACGTCGCAGCGATAGACGTGGCTCGGCACGCCGTTCCCGCCCCTGGTCTGGAAGTGATAGGTAGCGCGCAGGCAGGACTGGTAGGGGGAGCCCTCGCGTGCCTTGCAGCTGATGATGAGGTCCTTGGAAATCGCCACGACATTGGCGCCATTGTCGATCGCCTGGCGCATGAAGCTGTTGGCGACTTCGGCCTGGGCCGAGCCGGCGAAAAGGGCAGTGGCGGCCAGGGCCGCGATAGTGGAGATGGACTTCCTCATGTTAGCTTCTCCTTGAAAATACGTCATTTTCATTTATGCTCGGCGCCGGAAGCGCTGAGATATTTCCTGCGCGAAGAAGAACAGCTCGAACCCGGCAATGGCCACGGTGAGCAGGACCACCTGTTCCGGATTGCCCCGCCCGACATAGACCATGACGAAATAGGCGAACGTCAGGAACAGGCCGGTGATGGCCGCCCAGATGCGCAGGAGATCGATGCTGCTGTACTTCAACGGAGGAACTCCACACGGGAGCACTTGCCGCCCTCGAAATTGTAGATTGCGATGACTTCAAACGGCTCGACCAGTTCGGAACCGTCGCTGGCCGGGCCGCGCGTCACGTACTCGCGGAAAAGGACGTAGTCGCCGATGACATGCTTCTCGCGGATTTCGGCCCTGTTCTGCGGCCACTTGGCGAAAGCAGCGGCCAGCCCGGTCCGCGTGCCTTCCTTGCCCTCGCGCAGGACGGCGCCGCGATAGTTCGCCTCGCAGGCATCGTCAGTCATGAACGAAACGTAGAGATCGGCGTCCTGCGCATTGTAGGCAGCTATCATCTGCTCGGCAGTGGCGAGATTGCTCAACGATCGCACTCCCCGAACACCACGTCGATCGCGCCAAGGATGGCGGTCGCGTCGGGGAGCATGTGGCCTTTGGACATGAAATCCATCGCCTGCAGGTGCGAAAAGGCGGTCGGGCGGATCTTGCAGCGGTAGGGCTTGTTGGAACCGTCGCTGACCAGGTAGACGCCGAATTCGCCCTTGGGGCTTTCGGTGGCGACATAGACTTCGCCGGCCGGGACGTGGAAGCCCTCGGTGTAGAGCTTGAAGTGGTGGATCAGCGCTTCCATCGAGCTCTTCATCTCGGCGCGCTTGGGGGGCACGACCTTGCGGTCGGTGGAAGCAATCGGCCCTTCCGGCATTTCGGCCAGGCACTGCTTCATGATGCGCGCGGACTGGCGCACTTCCTCGACGCGGACCATGAACCGGTCGTAGCAATCGCCCCGGGTGCCGACGGGTACCTCGAAGTCCATTGCGGCATAGGCGTCATAGGGCTGGCTCTTGCGCAAGTCCCAGGGAATGCCGCTGCCCCGGATCATCGGGCCGGAAAAACCCCAGCGCACTGCATCGTCCTTGGAGACGACGGCGATATCGACGTTGCGCTGTTTGAAGATGCGGTTGTCGATCACCAGGCTCATCGCATCGTCGAACAGGCGCGGCAGGCGGGTGTCGAGCCATTCGCCGATATCGACCAGCAGCTTTTCGGGCACGTCCTGGTGTACGCCGCCCGGGCGGAACCAGGCCATGTGCATGCGGGCGCCGGCGGCTCGCTCGAAGAAGTTGAGACAATCCTCGCGGATTTCGAAAAGCCACAGGTTCGGGGTCATCGCGCCGACGTCCATGACGTGGCTGCCGAGGTTGAGCATGTGGTTGCAGATGCGAGTCAGCTCGGCAAACAGCGTGCGAAGGTATTGCGCGCGGGCCGGCACCTCGAGGTTCAGCAGCTTCTCGATGGCCAGCACATAGGAGTGCTCCATGCCGAGCGGCGAGCAATAGTCGAGCCGGTCGAAATAGGGCAACGCCTGGAGATAGGTCTTGTGCTCGATCAGCTTTTCGGTGCCGCGGTGAAGCAGGCCGACGTGCGGATCGATCCGCTCGATGATCTCGCCGTCGAGCTCCATCACCATGCGCAGCACGCCGTGTGCCGCCGGGTGCTGCGGGCCGAAATTGATCGTGTAGTTCGAAATGACTTCGTCGCCGGTGGTGGGCGACTGCTCGAGCTGGAACTGGCTCACGACTTGCCTCCCTTGGGCTTGGCCGGAGCCTTCCTGGCCGCAGTCGCCTTCTTGGGCGCATCAGCCTTTTTCGCGGGAGCCTTTGCGGCCTTGGGCTTGGGCGCGCCCTTCGGCTTCGGTTCAGCTTTGGGCGCGACCTCCTCCTTCGCGGCCGCCGGTGGCGGAGGCGGCGCAGGTAGTGGTGGAGGCGGAGTTGCGGCCTTCTCGTCGCCCGGCAGCACGTAGTCCGCGCCTTCCCAGGGGCTCATGAAATCGAAGCTGCGCAAGTCCTGCGCGAGCTGCACCGGCTCATAGACCACGCGCTTGTCTTCCTCGGAATAGCGCAGTTCCTGATAGCCGGTGAGCGGGAAGTCCTTGCGGAAGGGATGGCCCTCGAAGCCGTAGTCCGTGAGAATGCGGCGCAGGTCCTTGTTGCCGGCGAAAATCACGCCGTACATGTCGTAGACCTCGCGTTCCAGCCATCCAGCCACCGGCCATAGGGTGGTGACGGTCGGCAC
>CAZVWP010000109.1:0-6500 GCA_964630805.1 uncultured Novosphingobium sp.
CGCACCCAGCCCGCTTCCATCAGCACGTCGAGCGTGCCCTTGGCGGTCTGCACGCCTCGAATCGCCTCGATCTCGGCGCGGCTGACCGGCTCGTGATAGGCGACGATGGCGAGTACCTCGGTGGCCGCACGGGACAGCCGGCGGTGCTCCTCGCGCTCGCGCCGAAGGATGTGGGCAAGGTCCGGCGCGGTCTGGAAATGCCAGCGCTTGCCGCGCTCGACGAGATGCACCCCCCTGCCCTCGTAATGCGCGGCCAGTTGCGCCAGCGCATCGCGGACGTCGGCCCCGCCAAGGTGGGTGGAGATCGCCTCCGCCGTCATCGGCTCTTCGGCGGCAAACAGCGTCGCCTCGACCGCGCGGACGAGATCGTCGGGCTTTCCAGTTCCCTCGGTCATGATCCGGCCCGCCTCAGCCGCAGGGGACCGAAGGTCTCCTCCTGCGCCAGTTCCGCCTTGCCCAGCCGGGCCAGTTCCAACGCGGCGACGAAACTGGAGGCAAGGGCAGAACGCCGCAGGCGCGGGTCTGCGTGCGGTGGCAGGAAATCGCGCAGTTCCAGCCAGTCCAGCGTCACGCCCAGCATCGAGGACACCCGCGACAGCGCGCTGTCCAGCGTCATCACCATGCGATCGCGAACCATGTGCACCACCGGCTGGGTCCGCACCTTCACCTGCCCATAGGCCTGGACCAGCGAGAACCAGTCACACTGCCACAGGTTCTTTCGATCCACCCGCAGTCCCTCGGGCGCCCCGCGTGTGAAGACATCGCGGCCGAGGCGATCCCGCCCCATCAGCCTCGCCGCCGCATCGCGCATCGCCGCCAGCCGCTGGAGCCGCAGGTGCAGGCGAAGGGCCAGTTCCTCGGCGCTCGGCTCTTCCTGCTCTTCCTTGGGCAGCAGAAGCGCCGACTTGAGGTAGGCAAGCCAGGCTGCCATCACGAGGTAGTCCGCCGCCAGTTCCAGCCGCAGGCTCCCCGCCCTGTCGATATAGGTCAGGTACTGGTCGACGAGTTCGAGGATCGAAATCCGCCGCAGGTCCACCTTCTGCCGCCGGGCGAGATCGAGCAGCAGGTCGAGCGGACCTTCCCAGCCATCGAGCTCCAGGTAGAGCGCGCTGTCCTCGTTCGTAGCCACGCCAACGCCATCCCAGTCTTCGGAACCCTCCAGCGCCAGCTGCGTATCCTGGAGGTCCTGGGTCATGCCGCCTCCGCCAAAGCCAGCAGCGAGTCGCGCTTGGCGAGCAGTTCGGCCTGCGGCGCATGCCTCGCCGGGCCCAGCCGGTCGAGGGCCCGCGCCAGCCGCTCTGCCGTTTCGGGACGCATCGCGGGCAGGCGTTCGGCGATGCCCTGCATGTCGTCCATTTTCGCCCAGCAGTTGAGGGCAATGTCGCAACCGGCGGCAATAGCCACCTCGGCCCGCTCCGGCACCGTGCCCGACAGCGCCTCCATGTCGAGGTCGTCGGTCAGCAGCAGGCCGTCGAAACCGATCCGCTTGCGGATGATCTCACTCACGATGAAGGGCGACTGGGTGGCCGGGCGCTCCTTGTCCCAGGCGGTGAACAGCAGGTGCCCGGTCATGCCGATGGGCGCGTTATTCAGCGTACGAAACGGCGCAAGGTCAGTTTCCAGCTCTTCCTCGCTGGCGGTGACGGTCGGCAGTTCCTTGTGCGAATCGCAGGTGCTACGGCCGTGGCCTGGCATGTGCTTGATCGTTCCCAGCACGCCCGCCCGCCCGAGCCCTTCCAGCACCGCCCGGCCCAGCGCGGCTACCCGCAGCGGTTCGGAGCCGAAGGCGCGGTCCCCGATCACGTCGTGCGCGCCCGGCTGGCGGACGTCGAGCACCGGAGCATGGGTACAGGTGATGCCGACATCAGCGAGGTCCTGCCCCAGCGCCTCGGCATTGGCCCTCGCCGCCTCGATCGCGCTGGCCGGGGCGATGTCATAGAGCCGGTCGAAGGCCTCGCCCGTGGGGTAGGCCAGCCAGACCGGTGGTTTCATCCGGGCGACCCGGCCACCTTCCTGGTCTATGGAGATGAGAAGCTTGTCGCGGCCATGTATGGCGCGCAGGCTTTCGGTCAGCGCCCGCAGTTGCTCGCGGCTTTCGACGTTGCGGCCGAACAGGATGTAGCCCGCCGGATCGGCCTGCCTGAAGAAGGCGAGCTCGTCATCGGTGAGCACCGGCCCGGACAGGCCGAAAATCGCGGGGGTCATCCCGCCAAACTCGCAATTATGGACCGCATTCGCAAGCGCGCTGGCGCCTGCCGGTGTGGATAGCCGGAGGCTACTTGACCTGGCAGTCCAGCCCCTGCGCCTTGAGCCTTCCGCACAGCGTCCGCGCCGCCTCGGCGCTTCCCGCCGGCACCTGCAGGCGGAACACCGTGCCGATGTCGGCCTGCCCCTCGGCCACCACGTGACGCTGTCCCGACAAGGCGTTGTAATGGCCCGAAACCCGCGTCCAGGCGGCTTCGGCGATGGCGCGGTCCTTGTAGGCGCCGATCTGGACCATGGTGCCCGGAACAACGGCCGGCGTACTGGCTGCCGGGCCGCTGGACGACACCGCCGGCGGCGGCGGAAGGGTGATGCCGGGGCGGGCGCTGCCGCTTTCGCCAGGCACAGGGACCGCCGTCCCCGCCACTGTGGATTTGCCCTGCGATACGGCAAAGGCCGTGTCGCCGGTGCCCTTGAAGGTTTTGCCCCCCGCGTCCATGGGCGGTACCTTGTAGGGCGTCTTCGGCGCGGGAATAGTGCTGCCGTCGGCCACCAGCGTCTCGTCCGGCGTCAGGCGGGTAACCCACCAGATGCCGCCGACCAGCGCAACGAGCAGGAGAAAGCCGAGGACGGCAAAGCCGAGGATGCGCGTGCCGCCGCTGTCCTCTTCGCCATCGTCATCGTCGGATTCCAGCCAGGGCAGGCGATCGTCGTCGCTGCTTTCGAGCGCCAGTTCGCCGGCATCGTTGTCCTGGCGAATGTCCTGCCCGTCGTCTTCGCCGGACGGCCTGCCGTCAGCAACCATCACATTTCCTCCACCGCTTCCACGCCGAGAAGCGCCAAACCATTGCGGACCAATTGGCCGATCTGAGCGGCGAGAAACAGTCTGGCACAAGTCACATTAGCATCCTGTGCCACTATGAACCGCTTTTCCGGCCGATCGTTGCCGAGGTTGTAATAGGCATGGAAGGCCGCGGCCAGATCGCCGAGGAAGAAGGCGATGCGGTGCGGCTCGCGCGCCACGGCGGCGGCTTCGACCAGCCGCGGGAACTGGGCGGCGAGCTTGACCAGCTCCAGCTCCTCGTCGCCCAGCAGGCCAAGATCTGCATCGCTGGGCGCAAAGCCCTCCGCCGCGCCCTTGCGCAGGGTCGAGCAGATCCGGGCATGGCAATACTGTACGTAGAAGACCGGGTTGTCCTTCGATGCCTCGACCACCTTGGCGAAGTCGAAGTCCATCTGCGCCTCGGGCTTGCGGGTCAGCATGGTGAAGCGCACCACGTCCTTGCCCACTTCGCGCACGACATCGGCCAGCGTCACGAAGGTCCCCGCCCGCTTCGACATCTTTACCGGCTCGCCGTCGCGCAGAAGCTGCACCATCTGCACCAGCTTCACTTCGAACGGCTTGGGCGAACGCTTTTCGCCATTTGGGCCCTCGGCCCCGGTCAGCGCCGCGACCGCAGCCTTGATCCGCTTGACCGTGCCGGCATGGTCGGCGCCCCAGATGTCGACCAGGGCATCGGCCGTCTCGGCCTTCTGGAAGTGATAGGCGAGGTCGGCGCCGAAATAGGTCCAGCTTCCGTCGCTCTTGCGGATCGGGCGGTCCTGGTCGTCGCCGAACCTGGTCGAGCGGAACAGCGGCAGGGCGACCGGCTCCCAGTCTTCCACCACCTTGCCCTTGGGCGCTTCCAGTTCCCCGTCATAGACGAGATCGTGGGCGCGCAGCCACGCTTCGGCCTGGGCCGGCTTGCCGGCGGCCTGCAGTTCCGCCTCGGACGAGAACAGGTCATGTTGGATGCCGAGCAGGGCGAGGTCCTCGCGGATCATCGCCATCATGTCGGCGACGGCTTCCTTGCGGAACAGCACCAGCCATTCGCTTTCCGGCGCTTCCATGAACTTGCTGCCATAGTGGGTCGCCAGCCGGTGGCCGGTGGGCGCGAGATAGGCGCCGGGGTAGAGGCCCTCGGGGATCTCGCCAATGTCCTCGCCCAGCGCCTCGCGATAACGCAGGTGAACCGAGCGGGCGAGCACGTCGACCTGCCCGCCGGCGTCATTGACGTAGTATTCGCGGATCACCTTGTGGCCGGCGAACTCCAGCAGGCTGGCCAATGCATCGCCCACCACCGCGCCGCGGCAGTGACCCATGTGCATCGGGCCCGTGGGATTGGCGGAGACATATTCGACGTTGACCGTTGTGCCGCCGCCGACCTTGGATCGGCCATAGTCCGCGCCGAGTGTGGCAAGCGCAGCCAGTTCGCCAAGCCAGACCGACCTGGCGAGGCGCAGGTTGATGAAGCCAGGCCCGGCCACTTCCGCCGCCTCCACCTCGGGCAGCTTCGCCAGTTCGCCGGAGATAGCATCGGCCAACTGGCGCGGGTTCATGCCGGCAGGCTTGGCCAGCACCATGGCGGCATTGGTGGCGAGATCGCCATGAGCGGCATCGCGCGGCGGTTCGACCGCGATGGCGCTGCGGTTCAGCCCGGTGGGAAGCGTTCCGGCAGCTTCCAGCGCATCGAGCGCGGTGTTCAGGTGGCCGGCGAAGGCGGCGTAAAGAGTGTCGTTCTGCGGCATGGCCGCGCGGTTAGCGGTTTTGGACGGGCAATGGAAGCCAAGGACACCTGCCTAAACTTCCACGTCGCCCCGGGCTTGACCCGGGGTCCAGCTGCCTTATCCAAGGCCGGAATAGAAAAGCTGGACCCCGGATCAAGTCCGGGGCGACGGCAAGGGGGACGATCAATGGACCGCGAGAGCAAGGGCGGCTGGGTCTACATCATGGCCAACCGCTATCGCGGCACGCTCTACACCGGCGTCACCGCAGACCTCGCCGCCCGCATCTACTAGCACCGCGAAGGCAGCGGCTCCGACTTCTGCAAACGCTACGGCCTGACCAGACTGGTCTGGGCCGAATTCGGTGAGGACATCGCAGCCTGCATCGCCCACGAAAAGCGGGTGAAACGCTGGCACCGCGGCTGGAAGTTCGCCCTGATCGAAAAGGCCAATCCCGACTGGAACGATCTCTACGAGTTCCTTGTCTGACCTCGCCAATACAACCAATCCCCGTCATCCCGGGCTTGACCCGGGACCCAGCTTTCTTTCCGCAACGCCGCAAAAGGCAGCAGGACCCCGGGTCAAGCCCGGGGCGACGGGATTAGGAGGGGTGAGAAAAGATTCCCGACTTACGCCAGCATCTTCACATCCGCCGCGCTCGCGCCCCACAGCGGCACCTTGTCCGGCCCGGGCTTTTCCGAGACGATCCACTTCACGATCCGCCGCATCGGCTCGATGCCGTCCTGCGGGCCGACCAGCCCAGCCCCGTTGAAGCCATAGCCCAGTTCGACGAAGCGCTGTCCGCCGTGCAGCGCCCCCTTGTGGCGCACCACGTCCCACAGGTTCTCCGGCCAGACGCCGACCGTCTGGGTATAGGCGTCGACCACGTCGAGCACCTCCTCGAGCGTATCGACCGGGATGATGTTGATCGTCCGGTCGCCAAGGTATTCCCAGAAATCCACCCGGTCCGAAGTGTGTGAGATCAGGATCGCGCCCTCGTCGTCCTGTCCGCCGATCACGGTGTAGAAATCGTCCGACAGGCGCAGGGTATCGACCTGGCTCTTGAGATCGCGGTCGTATTGCTTGGGCTTGGTCGAGATGACATCGGGCAGCGCCAGCATGGCCTCGTAGGTCTTCTGGCCGAGCACCTTGAGCTTCTCGATGGTGTCATCGTCGGTGCCGCACATGACATAGACCAGCCGGCTGGCCGAGCAGGCGACCTGGTTGCCGGTGGCGAAGTCGGCGGCGAGGCGGCGGCCGACGTCTTCCATCGCCTCCTCGTTCTCAAGGCACTCCGGCCCGACAATGCTGGCCGAGCGCTTGGGATCGAGGCTGATCAGCTCGATGCCCGGCTGGATGTACTTGGTGACGTGCTTGACCGAGGCGAAGCCGCCCCAGGCGCAGATCTTCTCGATATTGTGCGGCTGGTAGATCTGGCTCTCCAGCGCCTCGTCGCCGCCGCGCCAATAGGCGACCGCGAGGTGCTTCGTCACCGGGTGGTCGGGCGCCATGTCGACCATGGTGCGGGCGATCGCGCCGGTGGTGAAGGGGTCGTTCGAGGGCACCTTGATGATCATGTCGCCGCGCGTCACCGCGCCGCGGATGATGGTCAGCGCGCCCAGCACCGGGCCGTTGCCGGCGACAATGTGCAGCTGGCGCGAGCCATAGGCGCGGATGCCGACGGTGCAGCCGTTGAGCTGCTGCTCCACCCAGCCTTCCAGGTGATCGATGCCGATGTTGAAATCGACCATCTT
>CAZVWP010000110.1:0-6483 GCA_964630805.1 uncultured Novosphingobium sp.
CGCCTTGCCAAGCAACTGCAGACGATGCAGGAGAGCCTGGAAAAGAACTCCGTCACCATGTCCGAGAGCGAAAAGCGCAACAAGGATCGCGAGTTCAACGACCTGAACCGCGACTTCCAGCGCAAGCAGCGCGAGTTTCGCGAGGACCTCAATCAGCGCCGCAACGAGGAGCTGGCTGCCGTCCTCGAGCGCGCCAACAAGGCGATCAAGGCCATTGCCGAGGCGGAGAAGTTCGACGTCATCCTCCAGGAAGCGGTCTATGCTGCTCCGCGCATCGACATCACCGAGAAGGTCATCAAGGCCCTGGCCGACGGCAAGGACGCCAAATAAAGCGCATGCATGTCCGAACGCGTTGACGGATATTCTTTAGACGAAATCGTATCGCGCTTCGGTGGCGAACTGATCGGCGACGGAAGCCGGCGTATTCGCCAGGTAGGCACCCTGAGCAAGGCGGGACCGGGGGAACTCGCCTTTCTGTCCAACCCCAAATACCGCAGCCAGCTTGCCGCCTGTCGCGCGGAGGCGGTCATCCTTTCTTCGGCGGACGCCCGTGCCGCGCATATGCCCTGCATTATCAGTGAAAACCCCTACGCCTATTTTGCGCGGGTCGCCCAATTGCTCAATCCGCAGGTGACGGCACTGGCCGGCATTCATCCCGCTGCGATCATCGAGTCCGATCTCCCGCCCAGCGCCAGCGTCGGTGCCGGAACCTGCGTCGGCAGAAACGTGCGATTGGGAGAACACTGCGTTATCGGTCAGGGTTGCGTCATCGGCGACGATGTCGCGATCGGCGCATCCAGCACGCTGCATGGCAACGTGTCGGTCTATCCGGGCTGTCGGATCGGGTCGCGTGCCATTATTCATTCCGGGGCGGTCATCGGCGCGGACGGATTCGGCTTCGCGCGCGAGTCGGACGGTGCCTGGACCAAGATTCCCCAGATCGGCCGTGTCGTTATCGGCGACGACGTCGAGATCGGTGCCGGCACCACCATCGACCGCGGCGCGCTGGAAGACACCGTCATCGAGGACGGCGTCAAGCTCGACAACCAGATCCAGATCGGCCATAACGTGCGGGTCGGCGCGCACACGGCGATGGCCGGTTGCGTCGGCGTTGCCGGCAGCACTCGCATTGGACGACGCTGCACGTTCGGCGGCGGCGCCATCGTTTTGGGCCACCTGACGATTGCCGACGACGTCAATGTTTCCGCCGCCACGCTCGTCACGAAATCCATTCGGCAGCCGGGAACCTATACGGGCGCCATGCCCTTCGAGGCGCATCGGGACTGGCTCAGGAACGCCTCCCGCCTGCGCCAGCTTGACCTGCTGGCCGAGAAGATCCATGCGCTGGAAGCGCGACTGGCACAACTGGAGAAGAAATCGTGAGCCGAATGGACATCCACGAGATACTTGAGCATCTGCCGCATCGCTATCCGATCCTGCTGGTGGACCGGGTGCTCGATGTCGTGCCGGGAGAGCGCATCGTCGCCCTGAAGAACGTCAGCGTCAACGAGCCGTTCTTTCCGGGGCATTATCCGCACCATCCGGTGATGCCGGGCGTGCTGATCGTCGAGGCGCTGGCGCAGGCCGCCGCCATCCTTTCCTTCAAGACCCTGGGCGGCAAGCCCGACGACAAGTCGGTCTATTATTTCGTCGGCATCGACGGAGCCCGTTTCAAGCGACCGGTCAGTCCGGGCGACCAGTTGATCCTGGAGGTTTCCATCCAGGCCAACAAGCGCGGACTCTGGAAATTCGCCGCCCTGGCCAAGGTGGAAGAGCAGATCGCCGCGGAAGCGGAACTCATGTGCACGGTGCGAACCATCGAATGAGCCAGCAGCTTATCCACACGACGGCGATTGTTCATCCGAACGCGCGACTGGGCAGCAATGTCGCGGTTGGCGCCTATTCCATCATCGGCGAACATGTCGAAATCGGCGACGAAACCTGGATCGGCCCCCATGTCGTCGTCGGCGGCCATACCCGTATCGGCCGCGAGAACCGTATCTTCCAGTTCGCCTCGATCGGGGAGGCGCCGCAGGACAAGAAATACGCCGGCGAGCCGACGCGGCTCGAGATCGGCGACCGCAACACGATCCGCGAGTTCTGCACCTTCAATCGCGGGACGGCGCAGGACGCCGGTGTTACGCGGCTGGGATCGGACAACTGGATCATGGCCTATGTGCACCTGGCCCACGATTGCCAGATCGGCAGCAACACCATCTTCGCCAACAACGCGCAATTGGCGGGCCATGTCCATGTCGGCGATTACGCCATTCTGGGCGGCTTTACCGTCGTGCACCAATTCGTGCGCATCGGCGCGCACAGCCTGACGGCGATGGGCACGATTCTCCTGCAGGACCTGCCGCCCTACGTCACGGCGGCGGGAAACACGGCCAAGCCTTTCGGCATCAACGCCGAGGGACTCAAGCGGCGCGGCTACGATGCCGAGGCGATTGCCGCGCTGAAACGCGCCTACAAGCTGATTTATCGTTCCGCCGCGACGCTGGAAGAGGCGCGCGCGAAAATTTCCGAGGAATCCGGCGCCCAGCCGGCGCTTGCCTTGCTGGCGGAATTCCTCGACACGTCCGGCCGCGGCATCATCAGGTAACCCCCTTCGTGCCAGACAAGATTCGCATCGCGATGGTCGCCGGCGAAGCTTCCGGTGATTTGCTGGCCAGCCATCTCATGCAGGCCCTCGGACGCCGTCTTCCGGAGACTGACTTTTATGGGATTGGCGGCCCAAAGATGCAGGCAAACGGCTTCCGGGCCCTGTTTCCTGCCGAAAAACTGGCCGTGCGGGGTTATGCGGAAGTGCTGCGCCATTATCGCGAAATCACCGGCATCAGGCGCAAGCTGCTCGCCAATTTGCTGGCCGAGCCGCCGCATGCCTTCATCGGCGTCGATGCGCCCGACTTCAATCTGTACCTCGAAAGGCGGCTGAAGCAAAGAGGCATTCCGACCATCCACTATGTCAGCCCCTCCATATGGGCCTGGCGCGGCGGACGCATTCGCGGCATTGCTCGGTCCGTCTCGCACATGCTCGCCTTGTTTCCGTTCGAGGAGGACATCTACCGGCGCAACAACATACCGGTCAGCTATGTCGGCCACCCCCTGGCGGACGTCATCCCCCAGGACATCAATCGATCGGCATTGCGCGAGAAACTCGGCATTCCGCAGGAACAGCTCGTGTTTGCGCTGCTGCCTGGCAGCCGGCAATCGGAACTGGAATACATGGCCGACGTCTTCATCGAAACCGCCAAGTGTCTGAACCAGCGTTTCCCGCATGCCCGCTTCCTCGTGCCCCTGGCCACCCGCGAAACACGGGACATGTTCGAGCAGGCCTTGTATCGGCTGTCGGCCCAGGATCTGCCGATCACGCGCCTGTTCGGCCATGCCCATGACGCCATGGGCGTTGCAGACGGCGTCCTGGTCGCCAGCGGAACGGCATCCTTGGAAGCGGCTCTCCTGAAAAAACCGATGGTCATCGCCTATCGCATGTCATCCTGGTCCTGGCGGATCATGCGCCGCATGAAATACCAGCCCTGGATTGGCTTGCCGAACATCCTGTCCCAGCGCTTCGTCGTGCCGGAATTCCTGCAGGACGACGCCACACCGGTCAATCTGGCCCAGGCCCTCGGCAACCTCGTTGACGATCCGGAAACCTGCCGGCGCATCGCCGACACCTTCGACCGCCTGCATGCGCAGCTGCGCCTGAATTCGGCGGAGCGGGCAGCCGAAGCGATCCTGCCTTATCTGAAAGGGACGGCAGAATGCAATCCCGCCCCGCAACCCGCCTGATCTGCGGCGTCGACGAGGCGGGCAGGGGGCCGCTGGCCGGCCCGGTCTATGCCGCCGCCGTGATACTCGATCCACTCAATCCGCTCGAAGGGCTGGCCGATTCCAAGAAGCTCACGGAGAAGGCCCGCGGCAGGCTGGCGCCACTCATTCGGGAGCGTGCCCTGTCATGGGCTGTCGCCAGTGCTTCGGTCGAGGAAATCGACGCCCTCAACATTCTGCAGGCCACCTTGCTGGCGATGCGCCGCGCCATCACGGCGTTATCGCTGCAACCCGGGGAAGTGCTGATCGACGGCACCCAGTGCCCGCGAATCGCGCTGCCCGTGCGTGCCGTGGTGAAGGGCGACAGCAGCGTGCCCGCCATATCCGCCGCCTCGATCCTGGCCAAGACGGCGCGGGATGCCGAGATGCTGCGTTTGCATGCATTGCACCCCGAATACGGCCTTGGCCGACACAAGGGCTACCCGACGGCCGCGCACCTGGCCGCCCTGCGCAAGCATGGCGTCATCGGCATCTACCGCCGCAGCTTCGGCCCGGTGCGCGACTTGCTCGGCGAGGTTTGAAGCCCAGATCCTCCAACAGCGCTTGCCAGGCGCGGCGCTCCCGCCGCGGATCAACCAAGTGCCGGCGGCGCCTGGTCGCAGCCGCAAGACGGGACAGGAATCGGCGATCGTCCATCGCCAGCCGAAGAAGTGCCGCCAGACGGGCATGGTCGCCGGCAGGGTAGTAAGCCGGGTAGTCCGCCCCGAGCAGGCCCCGGTTGCCCGGTATGTCGGAGGCGATCACCGGCACGCCGATGGCGATGGCTTCCGACACCACGTGGGCACCTCCTTCCATGCGCGAGCTGATCACCATCACATGGCTGCGGGACAGCAGGCGCAACGCCGCCCAGTGCGGCTGCTCACCGATCCAGCGATAACGCCTATCGTCCAGCATGCGGCGCCCCGCTTCGTCCGCCATTGCCTTCGTCAGCGGCTTGCCGGCATGCAGCAATTCGACATTTTCCGCGTGAATCGATCGCAAGGCCGTCGCGGCGCAAAAGGGATCCTTCTCCTCGCGCAAGTGGCCCAGCACGCAGATGCGGAACTTGCGCTTGGGCGGGGCCGGCACGAGCGAGGTCGCGACGGACTGGTGAATGACGCGCGCCTTGCGCCGCTGCTGCGGGGTCAGTTCGTCGAGGGCTTCTTCCTGCAGCACGATCAGGCCTGTGGCCATGTCGAGCGATGCGGCCGCCTTTGCGACCTCGCGGATGTCCCGGTAGAGGTCGGTGCCGGTCAAAGCCAGCAAGGCAGGTCGGTCCGGGTGGCGTGCGCGGAAGTCACGCAGGGCTGCATGGCTCTTGCGCGCGTGCAGGGCGACCAGCAGATCGCAGGTCTGGCCGCCCCAATGCGTCATGACGCTGACGCGACAGCCAAGTTCGCGCAGGATCCGCGCCCAGCGCGCCGCCGTGTTGCGATTGCCGGCACGCGATCCCGGCGGTGCGGGGGTGACGATGATGATATTGGCCGCAGTCATGGGGTTTTTGGGAGAAGCCCATGTCACTATACTGTCGAACGACCATGAAGAAAATCACCTCCCGCGACAACGCAACCATCAAGCAGCTGCGTCAGCTGGCGCAGTCTGCGCGCGAACGGCGCAAGCAGGGCAGGACGGTCCTGGATGGCATCCATCTGGTATCGGCTTGGGTGGACCATTTCGGACCGCCCGAACTGCTGGCCGTCAGCGAGAGCGGCTCGCGGCGCCCCGAGATCCGCGATTGGCTGGCGGCGCATCCGCAAGTCGTACCGTACTTGCTGAGCGATTCCATGTTCAACGAAGTCAGCCCCGTCGACACGCCGATCGGCATCCTGGCGCTGATCGCCATCCCCCGGCAGCCTCGCTCGGCCGCCATGGAAGGGACGTGCGTCCTGCTCGAAGCCATACAGGATGCCGGAAATCTGGGGTCGATCCTGCGCTCGGCCGCCGCCGCCGGAGCAACCGACGTATTCCTGGGCCACGGCTGCGCGCAGGCCTGGTCGCCGCGCGTCCTGCGCGCTGCCATGGGCGCCCATTTCCAGCTCGGGATTCATGAGCACGCCGTCCTCGATCGGGTGATCGGCAGGTTCAGTGGCATCAGCGTAGCCACCCGGCTAGATGCGCAGGCGACAATCCATGACATCGATCTGACCGGCCCGGTGGCTTGGGTGTTCGGCAACGAGGGAAGCGGTTTGATGGCGACCACGATAGCCGCGGCCCGGCATTCAGTCCGCATCCCGATGCCCGGCAGGATCGAGTCGCTCAACGTTGCGGCGGCGGCGGCGGTCTGCCTGTTCGAAGAGGTGCGGCAAAAGATCGCGAAAAGCGTTCAGAAAACGTGACGGTCCAGCTTGACCTCCTGCATGACGGTCGCGGCAATTTCCTCGATGGACTTGGTGGTCGAATCCATCCATCCGATGCCTTCCCGCCGCATCAGCTTTTGCGCTTCCTCGATTTCGAAGCGGCAATTGGCCAGGGAGGCGTACTGGCTGTCTGGACGCCGCTCCGAGCGTATCTGGTGCCGCCGTTCCGGCGCGATGGTGAGGCCATACAGCCTGTCGCGATGCCGGTAGAGCACCTCCGGCAGTTGCTTGCGCTCGAAATCCTCCGGGATCAGGGGGTAGTTGGCGGCCCGGATGCCGAACTGCATGGCCAGATACAGGCTGGTGGGCGTCT
>CAZVWP010000111.1:0-6255 GCA_964630805.1 uncultured Novosphingobium sp.
GACCTGATCGTGCTGGCCACGCCGGAAATCGCCGGCCTGCCCTACGTGATCTCGGGCCTCGTCTCCGCCGGCGGTCTGGCGGCCGCGCTCTCCACCGCCGACGGCCTGCTGCTGACCATCGCCAACGCGCTCTCGCACGACATCTACTACAAGATGATCGACCCGAACGCGCCGACGGTGCGCCGCCTGGCGATTTCCAAGGGCCTGCTGCTCGTGGTGGCCGTGTTCGCCGCCTACGTCACCAGCCTGAAGCCGGGCGACATCATGTTCCTGGTCGGTGCGGCCTTCTCGATCGCGGCCTCGGGCTTCTTCGCGGTCATGGTCGGCGGGGTGTTCTGGAAGCGCGCCAACTGGCTGGGAGGCGTGCTCGGCATGCTGGCGGGTTTCGGCACCTGCATCTACTACATGGTCCAGACCTATCCGTTCTTCAAGGTCAATGCGCCGCTGTGGTGGGACATCGCCCCGATCGCCGCCGGCATCTTCGGCGTGCCGGCCGGCTTCATCGGCCTGGTCGTCGGCAGCCTGATCTCGCCGGCTCCGTCGAAGGAGATCCAGGACATCGTCGACCACGTGCGCTACCCGAATCTGGGGTCCGAGGTGGACACGACGGGACGCTAGGAACTACGAGGAGGAGGGGGAAACCCCTTCTGAGCCCGCCCGCAAGGCGGGCTCTTTTTTTGAGGGCCGCGGCGCGGCCCTCAAAAAAAGGGGCCGGAAATTCCGCTTCAGCGGCCGCGGGTCTGAAAGAACTCGCGCACTTCCTCGGGCACGAGCGGGAGGAGATCGGGGCGGCCGGTGTCCTGGATCAGCTTGAGGGCCCGCTTGGGCTCGAATCCGGCGAGGCGCTTGACGACCTTGCCGACCTCGTCGCGACGGTTGGCATGATGGCAGGCCATGCCCCACTGGTAGAAAGCCTCGCCGTTCATGGGCTGCAGTTCGATGGATTTGACGAAGGTCGCGGCGGCCTCGTCATGCTCGCCGAGGCGGGCATGCGCCAGGCCCATGCCGAACCAGGCGCGGTCGAGGGTCGGCTTGAGGCGCGCCGCCTCGGCGAAGGCGGCAATCGCCTCGCGCGAGCGGCCGGCCTGCTCGAGCACGTAGCCGTGGTTGAAATGCGTGTCGGCGTCCTCGGGCGCCAGGCGCAGTGCCTCGACGAACCATTTGTGGGCGACGTCGAAATGCTTCCTGCGCGCGGCGATGTGGGCCAGGTTGCGCGCCGCCTGCACGTCGTTGGGCTTCAGGCGGTAGGCGGCGGCGTATTCGTTGAAGGCTTTTTCTTCCTGGCCGAAGAAGTGCAGCAGCCAACCGCGGGCATAATGGCGCCAGCTCTGAAAATCCATTGCAATACCTCGATAGCGAAGGCAGGAACAATACCATGACTCACCCCGATCTGTTCGTCGTTTCCATCCTGCGCGCGCTGGTCGAAGTGGCGCTGCTGTCCCTGCTGGGCGAGGGCGTGGTCGGCCTGCTCTCCGGCGCGCGGCGTGCCAAGAATCCGATCTACATCCTCTTCCAGGTCGTGACGCGGCCGGTCAAGCGCTTCACGCGCTGGCTCACGCCGAAAATGATCCTCGACCAGCACATCGGCCTCGTCGCCTTCTTCCTGATGTTCTGGCTGTGGATCCTGCTCGCCTGGGTCAAGCGCAACCTGTGCGCCATCAACGGCGTGGTCTGCTAGGAAAAATCACGCGAAAGCGCGCGCCGCCGATCTCGAAGGCAAGCCCGCGCAGATCAACCGGCTCGAAACGGATCTGCCTCTCGGCACCCGGTTCCGCGCGTGCCGGCGTGAGCAACTGATTCACCAGGCGTGCCAGGCGATCGACCGAACGGCGCATCTGCTTCAGCGCCTCGCCGTCCTGCGCGGACTGACTTTTGCGCTGCGCCTGTTCGATCTGCACCTTCAGCGCCGCCAGCGGCGTGCGCAACTGGTGGGAGGTATCGGCAACGAAGCGTTGCTGCACGCCAAGGGCGGCCGCGAGCCGCTGCATCAGTTCGTTGACGGCATCGGTGAGCGGGCGCACCTCGACCGGCACGGCGTCGTTGGGCAACGGGGGTTACAAATAGGGCCGATAGCTGTCCGGCGCCTCCACTAGGGCGGGAAAGACAGGCATGGCGTGGCGCGGGAAGATCACCCGCGCCACGGTGCCGGTTTCGTTGGCATTGAGCTTGAGCTGCACGTTTGCCCGATGCAGTTCGGCGATCTCGCGCACGATGGCCAGGCCGAGGCCGCTGCCCGCAGCCTCATTGCCGAGGACGCGGTAGAAACGCTCGAAGACAAGGTCGCGCTCCTTCTCGGGAATGCCGGGGCCATTGTCCTCGACCTCGACGACGACAAACTCGGTGGCCAGCGTCCGCACGGTAATTCGCCCGCCCTCGGGGGTGTATTTGATGGCGTTGTCGATCAGGTTGTTGATCAGCTCGCGCAGCAGCAGCGGGTTGCCGTCGATGCGCAGCGGCCAGCCGGTGTCCTCGAATCCCATGTCGATGCTCTTCTCCATGGCCCGTGGTGCCCACTCCTGCGTGATCCTGCGCACGAGGGGCTCGATATCGATCACCTCGATCGAATGGATTTTCTTGTGGCTGGATTCCGCGCGCGCCAGCGAAAGCAGCTGATTGATGAGGTGCGCCGCGCGGTCGGTGCTTTCGTCGATCTGGCGCAGCAGGTAGCGCATGTTCTCCGGATCGGTTTCGCTGAGGGCGAGTTCGGTTTGCATCTTCAGGCCGGTCAGCGGCGTGCGCATCTGGTGCGCCGCGTCGCCGATGAATCGCTGCTGCGCCTGCAGGTTCTGTTCCAGCCGCGCCATCATGTCGTTGAAAGCGGAAATGACGGGCTTGATTTCCTCGGGAACGCCGGCAGTCGGAATCGGGGAAAGATCGGAAGGCAGGCGTCGGCGGATCTTGTGGCTGAGGCGGTTCAGGGGACGCAGCCCCCGGCCGAGGCCGATCCATACCAGCAGCACCGCCAGGGGCACCACCGCGAATTGCGGCAAGGTGGTGCCCGTTATGATCCGGCTCGCCAGGTCATGCCGCCTGTTGAGGGTTTCTGCAACCTGAACCAGGATGGGCGGCTTGCCCGCGATCGGATAAAAATACAGGGAGGCGACGCGGACCTCCTGGCCCGCGATCCTGTCGTCGCGAAAGAATGGCTGCCTGGCCACCAGCTCGTCGGGCGGCTCGACCCAGCTGATGCCCAGATCGCCGGCCAGCAGCTCGTTCCTGAAGCCCAGCACCTGGAAATAGAAGGCATCCGCTTCATCCGTGCGCAGGATCGTGCGTACCTGCGACTGAAGGGTGACCTTGACCCGGCCGCCTTCGGCCTTGACCAGCTCAGCGATTGCGACGGCCTTGTCAGCCAGGGCCTGGTCGTAAGGATCGTTGGCAATCCCGTTCGCGACGTTATGGGTCAGCAACACGCTGAGCGGCCAGATCAGCAACAGTGGCATCAGCATCCAGTCGAGGATCTCTCCGAAAACGGATTGCTTCTCCCCGCCTGCGAGATTGCGCCTTCTCAGCCTGTCACTCAGCGCCATCCAGCCGGTCCAGACAATAACCAAGTCCCCGCACGGTATTGATGCGCACGCCGCTGGTTTCCAGCTTTTTGCGGAGTCGGTGCACATAGACCTCGATGGCGTTGGTGCTGACTTCCTCGCCCCAGCCGCAAAGATGGTCGACCAGTTGCTCCTTGCTGACCAGCCGTCCGGACCGCAAAAGCAGTATCTCGAGCAAGGCCAGCTCGCGCGCCGACAGGTCGATCACCTGTCCGTCCAGGCGCGCCGTACGGCCCGCCTGGTCGTAGGTCAGCGGCCCGAATTCGATATGCGTCGGATTGCCCGTGCCGCGGCGAGTCAGCGCGCGCACCCGCGCTTCCAGTTCCGGCAGGGCGAACGGCTTGGTCAGGTAATCGTCGGCGCCGGCGTCGAGACCGCGCACGCGATCGTCCAGCCCGTCCTGCGCCGTCAGAATGAGCACCGGCAGGGGCGACTTGCGGCCGCGCAACCGCCTGAGCACCTCGATGCCCCCCAGGCGGGGGAGCCCGAGATCGAGGATCAGCAGGTCGAACTGCTGGGAAAGAAGAGCCGCATCGGCATCGCTGCCGTTGAAGACATGATCCACGGCATAGCCTGACTTGCGCAGGGCCCGCATGAGCCCGTCCGCAATGATCCGATCGTCTTCAGCGAGCAGGATGTGCATGGCGATCTTCGTTGTAAGGCCGGCGTAAGCAACCCGATCTAGGATTGAATCGCTGTTCTCCTTTTACCCGGTCATTGAAAGCGCACGGTGCCTTTCTGCGCGTTTTTTGTGGAGCGGACCGAACCGGTTTCAAGCCATTTTTCTTCTCTTGTGGGGGCTCCGTTCCCCGCTTCCCCGCCGCTTCTTTCAGTTTAGCACACCCTCTTTTTCAGGCTCCTCGAGCAGGAGTAATATCGCGCACGGCGCGACTTGCGGGATGGAATGCCTCGTCAACGCGATGCGCACCCGCTCATGCGCACCGGTCCGATTCGAGTCGTATGCCGGCAACGAAGGAGAACGACCATGCGTAATGTCGTCTATGCAAAAACCGGCGCCGGAAAAGGCGAGCTCTTGCAAAGGGGCAAGGTCCCCCAGCGGTTGCGCACCCTGCTTGTAATGATCGACGGCCATATTCCGTCCGGCCAGCGCCTCGGCTCGATGAAGGGACTGGGCATCACCGAGGAGTCTTTCGCCGAACCGGAAAAGCTCGGTCTGATCGAGGCAGCCACGCCAACGACGCCCGCCGCAAGCGCGGCAGTTGCGCCACCCGCTGCGGCGCCGGCAAGCGGCAATCGCGAACGGCTGCGCGAGTTGCATTCCTTCTTCAATGAAACCCTACGGGAAGTACTCGGCTTGCGCGGCTTCACGTTTCAACTCAAGGTCGAAAAAGCCAGCACGCTGGAAGATTTCCGTGCGCTGCGGGAACCCTGCCTCACGGCCATTCACAAGAGCAAGGGGGAGTTGATTGCAAACGCCTTCGCCAGCCGCCTCGACGCCCTTCTCGGCTAGCTTCACAATCGCGGAAGCCGCGATTCCACCCCGCCCCAGAACTCCTCGGACTTGCGTTTTCCGGCCCCTGTCTGCAAGGCGTCGCGCGTCTTTTCCATTGCCGTTCTGAGTTCGGCAACGGTTCTGCATTTTTCAATGACTTCGACCAGCATGTCTCCGTCCGGTCCAAGCGTGTCTCCTATGAAGCGGCGGGCAAAACGCACCGCTTCCTGCATCGAGGGTTGCGGGGGCGGGGGGGGCGCAGACTGGGGCGCGGCAGCGGGTGGCGGGGCAGGCGCCGGTGCGGCCGCTGCGGCAGACGGCGCTTTGCCTTCGAGCAGCGCCTGCGCGGCGATCCAGAACTCCTCGGCCTTGCGTTTCTTGCCCATGCCATCGATGACATCGCGTGTCTTTTCGAGCTGCATGCGCAACTCGGGCAGGGTCTTGCATCTGTCGATGGCCGCGGCGAGCGAATCGGCACCGGGTCCGAGCACTTCGTCGAGAAAATGCTCGGCGTAGCGCATGGCGTTCTTCAGGATGACCTGATCCTGTGTGGACGAGGGCGCGGCCGCAGGAGCCGCGACCGCCGGCGCAGCCTCGGCGGCAATGAAGCCGCCGTCGATCAGCTTGTTCAGCAGGCCCTGCGGATCGGGCATGTGCTGCGCCTTCGCCAGCAGGTCGGCGGTGCTCGACTTGCCGTCCACCATGATCAACAGGGTCCGTTCGCGCATTCCGAGCACGGTGCGCTGGGCCATCTCCTCCTGACCCTTTTGGGTTTTTTTGTAAACGGCGTTCAAGTCCATTTACATCCCTCTTCCGCACTACTTTGGTGTTGCAACTATAACATGCAGCAAAATTGGCTGACCTCCTGGAGTTCCAAAGACAAACCCCGCCGAAGCGGGGTTTGTCTTTGGAAGGCAGGGGTGACGGGGGGGGCGAAGCCCCCCATTCCCGATCACATGCCCATGTCCATGCCGCCCATGCCGCCCATGCCGCCCATGCCGCCGGGCATGCCGCCGGCCGGCTTGTCTTCCACCAGTTCGGCGACCATGCAGTCGGTGGTCAGCATCAGGCCGGCCACGGAGGCGGCGTTCTGCAGCGCGGTGCGCGTGACCTTGGTCGGGTCGAGCACGCCCATCGCCACCATGTCGCCGTACTCGCCGCTGGCGGCGTTGTAGCCGAAGTTGCCCTTGCCCTCGGCAACCTTGTTCACCACCACGCTCGGCTCGTCGCCGGCGTTGGCGACGATCTCGCGCA
>CAZVWP010000112.1:0-5930 GCA_964630805.1 uncultured Novosphingobium sp.
CTCGGGCGCGATCCTCAGCTACATCATGTGCAAGGCGATGAACCGCAGCTTCATCTCGGTGATCGCCGGCGGCTTCGGCGTCGAAGAAGGGCCGGGCAGCAACGGCGCCAAGGCGGATCGCCCGTGGAAGCGCGGCTCGGCCGAGGATGCGGCCTTCCTGCTAAAGGAGGCCGAGCAGGTCATCATTATCCCCGGCTACGGCATGGCCGTCGCCCAGGCCCAGCACGTGCTGCGCGAGATGGCGGACCTGCTCAAGAAGGAGGGCGTGCGGGTCAAGTATGCAATCCACCCGGTCGCCGGCCGCATGCCGGGCCATATGAACGTGCTGCTGGCCGAGGCCAACGTGCCCTATGAGGATGTGTTCGAGCTGGAGGACATCAACTCCGAATTCGCCCAGACCGACGTCGCCTTCATCATCGGCGCCAACGACGTGGTCAATCCCGCGGCCAAGACCGACCGTTCATCTCCCATCTATGGCATGCCGGTATTCGACGTCGACAAGGCCAAGACGATCATGTTCATCAAGCGCTCGATGGGCGGGCAGGGCTATGCAGGGGTCGACAACGACGTGTTCTACATGGACCAGACCATGATGCTGCTCGCCGACGCCAAAAAGATGGTGGAGGATATCGTCAAGGCGCTGCAGCACTGATGAGGGATTTACCGATGCGCCGTTTCGCAATTTTGCTCGCGCTGCTGGCTTCGCCAGTGCTTCTTGGCGGCTGCGTCCAGCAGATCAAGGCCAGCCGGGTGAAGAGCGCGCTGATGGACGGCGGGCTTTCCGAGCCGCTGTCCGACTGCATGGCCAATCGCATGGCCAGCAAGCTGACCATCGGCCAGTTGCGCAAGCTGCAAAGGCTCAACCGTGCGCCGCGTCGTTCGATCCCCGAATTCGCCGACGCGCTGCGCCGCAACGGCGATGTCGATGCCATCGAAGTCACGATAAGTTCCGCCGCCCTGTGCAAGACGGGGTTGATCCGTTGAACTAAGCGACGTGCTGCACTGCAGCAGCGGTGGATTGAGGCCCCATGCCGGTGGACCTCATAACTCCGCTTGCGTAATCCCTGCCTGCCGGGGGCCAATCCTGCTTCGTGGAGTTCAATCAAAGTGCGCAAAATCGGCCTGATCGGCGGCATGAGCTGGTTTTCGACCCGCAGCTATTATGAGCGCATCAACAAGCTGGTGCAGCGCAGGGTCGGCGATCATTCCAGCGCGCCGATGCTGATCGAAAGCCTCGACTTTTCGGAGCTGGTCCGCCTCTCCACGCCCGAGGACTGGGACCGCGCGGCGGGCATCCTGTCCGCTTCGGCAAAGCGGCTGGAAGTGGCCGGCGCGACCGCAATCCTCATCTGCGCCAATTCGATGCATAAGGTCTATGACCAGGTGGCAGGCGCGGTCTCGGTGCCAGTCCTCCACATCGCCGAATGCGTCGGGGAACGGTTGGCGGCTAATGGCGTGAAGAAGGCCGCGCTGATCGGCCCGCGCAACGTGATGCTGGAAAGCTTCTATCGCCAGAAGCTGATCGCCCGCGATATCGAGCTGCTGCCGCCCGAAATGGAATTCGTCGAGAAGCTTGACCGGATCATCTATGGCGAACTGATCGTCGGCAAGCCCAGCCGCCAGGCCGAGCGGGAGCTCAAGACCATCATCACCAACCTCGCCCAGGATGGGGCCCAGGCGGTGGTGCTGGGCAGCACCGAGCTGGAGATGGTGGTACCGATCGACGCCAACGTGCTGCCGATCTACGATTGCACCCGCATTCATGCCGACGCGGCAGTGGAATGGATTCTGGGATAGGCTAAAGGGGGCCACATGCCGCTGGCCCCTATCGCTTCCGATCCCTCCCTCTCGCGCGGTCGTGAGTTCCCGCTCGAAGGCGCATTGGCGCGTGGTCCGCGCAGCCCGTACCAGCGCGACCGCGACCGCATTGTCCACTCCGTCGCCTTCCGCCGCCTGCGTCACAAGACCCAGGTCTTTGTCGCGCCCGATGGCGATCATTACCGCGTTCGTCTGACCCATAGCCTGGAAGTCGCCCAGATTGCCCGGGTCATAGCCCGCGCGCTGGGGCTCGACGAGGACCTCACCGAAGCGCTTGCCCTGGCGCACGATCTTGGCCACCCGCCCTTCGGCCACGCGGGCGAAGACGCGCTCGAAGCGGCGATGCATGCGCGGGGGGGCTTCGATCACAATGCGCATTGCCTGCGCGTGGTGATGCGGCTGGAATCGCCCTATTGCGAGCATGACGGGCTGAACCTCACCTGGGAGATGCTGGAGGGCCTGGCCAAGCACAATGGCCCGGTGTTCGCGCCGAACTGGGCTTTGGCCGAACTCGATGCCGCCTATCCGCTGGAACTGAATACCTGGCCCTCCCTGGAGGCGCAGGTCGCGGCGATTTCCGACGACATCGCCTATGACAACCACGACATCGACGACGGCCTGCGCGCCGGCTTTCTGACGCTGGATGAGCTGCTGGAGCAGCCCTTTATCGCGGCCGAATGGCGGCAGGTCGAAGCCAAGTTCCCCGGCGCCCCGCGCGACCGGCAATTGCGCGAGCTGGTGCGCAGCCAGATCGGCTTCATGGTCAACGATGTCATCGAGGAAACGCGCCGCTTCACGCAGGGCATGGCTTCAGTCGACGATGTCCGCGCCGCGGGCCGGGCCAGTGCCACCTTCTCCGAAGCGCTTGGAGCAGAGGAACGCAAGCTCAAGCGCTTCATGTACGACAAGCTCTATTACCACCCCCAGCAGCTCGCCACGGCGGAGAAGGCGCGCGCGGTGACCGGCGAGCTCTTCGCCGCCTTCGCCCAGCAGCCCGGCCTGATGAGCGAGGAGTGGTGCGACAGCCTGCCCGAACAGGAACCCCAGCGCAGCCGCCACATCGCCGACTACATCGCCGGCATGACCGACCGTTTCGCCATGGACAGCCACGCCCGCATCTTCGGCCGCAGGACCGAGGGCCTCAGCAATGTCTGACCCGGTGCGGATATGCCTCGTCGGGTCCACTGGCCTCACCGGCTGCACCATGATCGAGCGCGCCGTCGGTCGGACGGACGTCCGCCTGATCGCCATGTCGCGCCGCCACCTCTCGCTGCCTTCGGGCGCGCGCATGGTGGTGGTGGTGTCCGAACCGGAGGAATGGCCGGAGGCTATTGCGGAATCGCAGACCAGCGTCCTCGTCTGCGTGCTGGGAACGACCATGCGCAAGGTGGGCGATGACGAGGCCGCCTTCCGCGCGGTCGATCACGACCTGGTGCTGAAATGCGCCCGCGCGGCCAAGGCGGCGGGGATCGAGCATATGATCGTAGTGTCCTCGGTCGGCGCTAATGCCGGAGCCAAGAACTTCTACCTGCGGGTCAAGGGCGAGACGGAAGAGGCCTTGTCGAAGCTGCGGTTTCGCCGGCTCGACATCCTGCGCCCCGGCCTTCTGCGCGGCCCGCGCGGTGAGCTTCGCCTGCTGGAACGGCTGGGCATGTGGTTCAGCCCGGTGATCGACCTGTTCCTGCGCGGCAAGAACACGAAATACCGCTCGATCAGGGTCTCCGTGCTGGCCGATGCCATCTTTGCCCTCGCCAAGGAAAAGGCGGCGGGGCGTTTCGTCCACGAGCACGAGGCGATCCTCTATGCCTTGCGCCGCCGCGGTGGATAAGAAGCGCGATATTCGTTGACTCGAATCGGAGCGTGCAGCCATCGCCTTCCGGTCGCTGACCGCGCGGGAGAGTCCCCTTCGATCCTTGGATTGTGGGGGCGCCGAAGGAGCAACCGCCCCGGAATCTCTCAGGCACAACGGACCGCGTGGGTCGTTAGCGATACTCTGGAAAGTGTTCCCGCAAGGGAGCCGCCGAAGGGGTAACCCCGGAAAAGTACTCGTCCGAGTGCAACCGGGGGAAAGCTCTCAGGTTTCCGCGACAGAGGGGGCGCCAGTTCAGGCCCGCGGTGGGTCTTGGTGCAGTCCGTGCGGGAGCCTTTGTGTGAACGAAAATCACGATTCCGATGATGACGTGGAGGCGGGCCCGCTGGCCCTGCCGCTGGACGAATGGCACCGGGCGCGCGGGGCGCGGATGGTGGAGTTCGCCGGCTATTCCATGCCGGTGCAATACACTGGTGAAGGCGGGGGCATCATCGCCGAGCACCTGTGGACCCGCCAGCACGCCGGCCTGTTCGACGTCAGCCACATGGGCCAGCTGGAAATTTCGGGGGCAAATGATGAAGAGCGGGGCGTGGCTTCCGCCGTCGAGGCCGTCCTGCCGATCGACCTTTCGACCCTGAAGCCCGGATCGGTGCGCTATTCGCTGTTGCTGGACGAGAACGGCGGCATCCTCGACGACCTGATGGTGACCAACCGGGGCGGGACTTATTACCTCGTGGTCAACGGCGCGACCAAGTGGGACGACATCGGCCACCTGCGCGAGCTGCTGCCGGATGAGATCACCCTCAACCACCTCGACGAACACGGCCTGCTGGCGCTGCAGGGGCCGGAAGCGGCCACGGCGCTGGCGCGGCTGGGCCTTCATCCCGCGATCCCGGGAATGCCCGAGGTGACTGACCTGACCTTTATGAAGGCCGCCCCCTACCTGTGGGGAGAAGTGCCGCTCGGCGTCAGTCGCTCGGGCTATACCGGCGAGGATGGCTTCGAAATTTCCGTTCGCGCCGGGGACATCGCTGCATTGGCCGATGCACTCTGCGCGCAACCGGAAGTGAAGCCCATCGGCCTCGGCGCGCGGGATTCGTTGCGACTGGAAGCGGGGCTGCCGCTCTATGGCCATGACCTGAGCCCAGAGACGAGCCCTGTCGAAGCGGGGCTGGCCTTTGGGATCAACAAGCGGCGCAGGGCCGAGGGCGGCTTTCCCGGGGCGGACCGCATCTTGGGTGAACTCGCCAATGGCGTATCCCGCAAGTGGGTCGGCCTTACCCTGGATGGACGTCAGGCTGCTCGCGAAGGCGCGGAGGTTTACTGCGGAAACGATAAGGTTGGCACCGTTACCTCCGGCGGTTTCTCGCCCAGCCTCGAGCATCCGATCGCCATGGCCTACGTCGTCACTGCCCATTCCGCCGAAGGCACCAGTCTCGAAATCGACGTACGCGGCAAGCGCCTGCCTGCCCGCGTCGTCGCCACTCCCTTTGTCCCCCACCGCTATCACCGCTGAGGAACTGTCATGAGCCGATATTTCACCAAGGATCACGAATGGATCGAAGTCGACGGCGGCAATGGCACCGTCGGCATCACCGACTATGCCCAGAGCCAGCTCGGCGACATCACCTATGTCGAACTGCCCTCGCAAGGGCAGTCGGTGAAGCAGGGAGACACGGTCTCGGTGGTCGAGAGCGTCAAGGCCGCCTCCGACATCTACAGCCCGGCCAGCGGCACGGTCACGGAAGTGAACGGCGAACTCGATGGCGCGCCGGAGCTGGTGAACAGCGATGCGGAAAGCGGCGGCTGGCTTTACAAGGTGTCGCTCGCCGATGCCGGGGAGCTGGGCTCGCTGATGGATAAGGCGGCTTACGACGCCTACGTCGAAGGACTCTGACACCTCTTCCGAGCCGGCAAGGATTCAGGATGCGTTATCTCCCCCTCACGCCCGCCGACCGCAGCGAGATGCTCGGCGTCATCGGCGCAAAGTCGGTCGACGATCTCTTCGCCGACGTCCCCGCCGAAGCGCGCCTGTCCGGCCCCATTGCCGGCCTGCCCGCCCACGCCAGCGAAATGGCCGTTGAGCGGCACATGACGGCCCTCGCGGCGAAAAGCGTCAGCGCCGGCTCGGTCCCCTTCTTCCTCGGCGCGGGGGCCTACCGGCACCATATCCCCGCCTCGGTCGACCATCTGATCCAGCGCGGCGAGTTTCTCACCAGCTACACGCCCTACCAGCCCGAAATCGCCCAGGGCACGCTGCAGGTGCTGTTCGAGTTCCAGACGCAGGTGGCGCGGCTGTTCG
>CAZVWP010000113.1:0-5641 GCA_964630805.1 uncultured Novosphingobium sp.
CAGAACAGCCGCATGGTCATCTGCGGCGATCCCAAGCAAGTGGATATCCCGGGCGGCGTGGAGCAATCCGGTCTGGCCGATGCGGTACGGCGGCTGGACGGCATTGACGGCATCTCCATGGTGCGCTTCTCGACGGCGGACGTTGTGCGCCATCCCATCGTCGGGCGGATCGTCGAGGCCTATGAGGGGAAGAACGATTGATCGACCTCGAATGCGAAGTCGACGGCCCGTGGCCTGCCGCGGACGCTCTTCCTGAGCTTGCGGAAAAGGCGGCTGAGGCCGTCATTGTCATCGCCCCCGAACTCGCCAACCCCCGCCTTTCCGTCAGCCTGCTGTTCACCTCCGATGCCGAAGTGCACGAACTTAACCGCGAATGGCGGGGCAAGGACAAGCCGACCAACGTCCTTTCCTTCCCCATGCTGGATCGCGCCGAACTGCTCGCCCTCGCCCCGGATGGCCCGCCCGTCCTGCTCGGCGACATTGCCCTCGCGCACGAAACCTGCGCCCGCGAGGCCGCGGAAAAGGGCGTTTCGCTGGAACATCACGCCGCCCATCTGGTTGTCCACGGCCTGCTCCACCTGGCCGGCCACGACCACGAGACTTCCCATGAAGATGCCTCGGCAATGGAGGCGCTGGAAACAAAGGCCCTTGCATCCATGGGCATCGCGGACCCATATGAGGGTTCGGCGGGTTGAGCGTGGCTCATTGCTCGAGAAGGGGTAAACAAGACCATGGCCTCGCACGGCCGCAACGGGGATTCCGGTTCGGGAGACGGCGACAGTAGGCGCTCGCTCTGGCGCACCTTGCGCAAGACTCTGGGGTTCCTCGATTCAGACCAGTCGCTGCGCGCGCAGCTCGAAGAGGCGATCGACGAGCACGAGGACGATGCGAGCGTAGCTGGCATACCTGGCGATCTTTCGCCACTGGAACGCCAGATGCTGCGCAACCTGCTGCATTTCAGCGAGAACGATGCCGACGACGTCGCCATCCCGCGCAGCAAGATCGTCGCCATTCCCGCCGCTGCAAGCTGGGACGAAGTGATCGCCGCATTTGCCGAACACGGCCATTCGCGGCTGCCGGTCCACGGCGAGACGCTGGATGAAGTGGTTGGCATGATCCACATAAAGGACGTCTTTCCCCTCCTCGCCCAGGGCAAGCCGCCCAAGGACTGGAAGGCGCTGCTCCGCCAGCCTCTTTTCGTCCCCCAGGCTCGCGGTGCGCTCGACGTGCTGGCCGACATGCGGGCGAGCCGGGTGCACCTGGCGGTCGTGGTCGACGAATATTCCGGTACCGACGGGATCATCACCATAGAAGACCTGGTCGAGGAAATCGTTGGTGAGATCGAGGACGAGCACGACGACGCACCGGAACAGCTGCTCATCCCGCTGGAAAACGGCATGTGGGAGGCGGACGCCCGGGCCGAGCTGGAAGACGTTGCCGAGCTCGTCGACCCGCGCTTCGCCGAGGTGGAGGAAGCGGTCGATACTCTGGCGGGCCTCGCCTTTGTGCTGGCGGGTCAGGTTCCCCAAGTTGGCGCCTTGCTGCACCATCCAAGCGGCTGGCTTCTTGAAGTAACCGAGGGTAATGACCGGCACGTCACGCGGCTGCGCCTGCATCCGCCGGACCAGGAAGAACAGAGGGGAGACTGAACCATACCGACTCGCCGCCTGCCACCGCTTCGCGCGCTCGAGGCCTTCGTGCGAATCGTCCGGCTCGGCTCGGCGAAGGCGGCGGCCAACGAACTTGGCCTCAGCCCCTCGGCCCTTTCGCGCCGGGTGGGGGCTCTGGAGGATTTCACCGGCAAGCGCCTGTTCACCCGCCAGCACCAGTCGATGAAGTTGACCGACGATGGCCAGGCCTTCTACGATGCGGTCGAGCCCAAGCTCGAAGAACTGGCCATGGCCGTCGAATCGCAGATCGAGAGCCAGTCGGTCTGGCGGCTGCACCTTGGCGTGCCCTCGCTGTTCGGCGAACAACGGCTGTTCCCCCGCCTGCTGGAACTGCGCCAACTCTATCCGCGGCTGCACATCGACATCGACACTGCGGCCAATCCCGACGAGCGGGTCGGCGATATGCTCGATGCGGCGATCGTGCTGGCGAAGGAGCCCAGCCCCTCGATGCATTCGGTGCGGCTGGACCGCAACCAGATCTACGCCATTACCTCTAAGCAGCTCGCGGCGGACTTGGGCTCCAAGCCTGATCCCGCGCTGCTCGCCAAGCAGACCTTCCTGATGCACCACGACCTGGCGGACAACTTCGAGGCCTGGACCAAGGGACTCAAGCTCAACGGCTTCCAGCCCGCCGCCATCGACCATTTCGATTCAGGCCAGTTGGTTCTGGAGGCGGCCGCACAGGGCTTGGGCATCGCCATCATGCATGCCGATCACTTGCAGCGCGCCAACGACGACCGGCTGACCCGGCTGTTCGACGTGGAGATCGAAAGTCCCTACAGCTACTGGTTCATCTGCCGCCCTCGCGACCTGGAAAGCAGGCCGGTCCGGGTGTTTCATGACTGGGTGATGAAGGCGGGCCTGTAGGTTGAATCGACATTCAGCCCAAGACGGCCTGAAAATAGCGCTCTTCTGCGCTTCCGGTGCTCACGTATTATAAGTACGCTGCGCTCCGGGTCACGGAATATCACCATTTTGCGCTTCGGTCCTCTGCGACTCCGGCTCGCCCTGAACTGAATGTCGATACAACCTAGGGAGCCTGGCATGAAAAGCATCGTCACCTTGACGATGAACCCGACGATCGATGCGGGTTTCGAGGTCCAGCACCTGCACCCCACCCACAAGATGCGCACCCTGGCAGAGCGCTATGCCCCTGGCGGCGGCGGGATCAATATCGCGAGGGTCTTCGTGCGGCTCGGCGGGAATGCCCGGTGCTGCTACCTCTCCGGCGGCGCCACGGGCCCGGCGCTCGATGGCCTGCTCGACGTCCACCAGCTAGTGCGCACGCGCATTCCCATCGCCGGGAGCACGCGCATCGCGGTCAACACACTGGAGCGGGAGACCGGCAAGGAATTCCGCGTGGTCCCCGCGGGACCCGAGGTCAGTGAAGCGGAATGGCAGGCCTGCATCGATACCGTAGCCACCCTCCCCTGCGAAATACTCGTCGCCAGCGGCTCACTGCCGCCTGGCGTTCCGGAGGATTTCTTCGCAAGGCTGGCAGCCTCGGCGAAAAGCCGTGGAGTGCCCATGGTCCTCGACACCTCAGGAGAGGCCCTCCGTCAGGGGCTGGATCACGGCGGCATCTGGCTGGTGAAACCCAGCCTCGGCGAATTGAGCCATGCCATGGGACGGGATCTGGACAGCGTCGACGATATTTCCGCCGCTGCGATGGAAGTGGTCAACTCTGGCCAGGCCGCAATGGTCGCCGTCACCATGGGCAACCGCGGCGCCCTGCTGGCGCGCAAGCATGGCCCGCTGTTCCTGCCCGCCCTCAAGATCGAGGCGAAAAGCGCGGTCGGCGCGGGTGACAGCTTCCTCGCCGCCATGCTGTTCAAGCTGGCCGGTGGAAGCGATGCGGAAGAAGCCTTCCGCTACGGCATGGCGGGCGGCGCCGCCGCCGTGCTGGACCCAGGCACCGATCTCGCCCATCCGGACGACATCGAGCGCCTGTTTCCAGAAGTCGGCTGAACCTGCCTTAGCTAATCGTCGCCTTGACGATCTTGCCGGGCTCGCGCGGCGGCTCGCCCTTGGGCAGAGCATCGACGTGCTCCATGCCTTCCTCGACCACGCCCCAGACGGTGTACTGCTTGTCGAGGAAGCGGGCGTCGTCGAAGCAGATGAAGAACTGGCTGTTGGCCGAGTGCGGATAGTTGGTGCGGGCCATCGAGCAGACGCCGCGCACGTGCGGCTCATCGTTGAATTCGGCCTGCAGGTCCGGCTTGTCGGATCCGCCCATGCCGGTGCCCTGCGGGCAGCCGCCCTGGGCCATGAAGCCGGGGATGACGCGGTGGAACTTGATGCCGTCGTAAAATCCTTCGCCGACCAGCTCCTTGATCCGCGCGACGTGGCCGGGGGCCAGGTCGGGGCGCAGCTTGATGCGGACGTCGCCGCCGCCGTTACCGGTGTCGAGCGTGAAGGTCAGGTATTCGTCGGCCATGGTAATCTCCTTGTGCTTGCCCGGCATATAGGGGCTCCCGGGGTAAAGTCACCAGTGCCGCGTTGCGGGCGGTTGCTTTTGCGGAAGGCAGGCCTAGACCGGCCAGCATGAATCCCGAGGAGCGCAACGACGATCTGCTCGACGAAGCCGCGCTGGCGACCGGGGATTCGTACGCCTCCGAAGCACCCCAGCCGGAAGAGGAACGGCTGGACGAGGAAGAGAACACCCTCCTCCCCGAATTCGTCCGCAAGGTCCGCGATGCACTGGATGCGGGCGAGAACGACGCGGTTTACGAGCTGGTCGAGCCGCTCCACCCCGCCGACGTCGCCGACCTGTTCGAACTGGTCGGCCGCGACGAGCGCCGGCCGCTGGCCCGCGCCATCAGCGACCTGATGAGCGTGGAGGTCATCGCCGAGCTCAACGATCACGTGCGCGAGCTGTTCGTCGAGGAACTGCCCGCCGGCACTGTCGCCGACATCGCCGAACAGCTCGAGACCGACGACGCCGTCGCGATGATCGAGGACCTCGACGAGGAGGACCAGCAGGCCGTCCTCGCCGAGATGGAGCCAGAGGACCGCGCCGCGATCGAGACCGCGCTGTCCTATCCCGAGGAGAGCGCCGGGCGCCTGATGAGCCGCGATTTCATCGCGGTGCCCGAGCATCTGACAGTCGGCGACCTGATCGACTACCTGCGCGAGGACTTCCACCTTCCCACCGAGTTCTGGGAAGTGTTCATCGTCGATGCACGCCACCATCCGGTGGGCACCTGCGCTCTTTCCTGGGTCCTGCGGGCACCGCGCAACGTCGCGCTGACGGATGTGATGAAGCGCGACCAGACGCTGATCCCGGTCACCATGGACCAGGAGGAAGTGGCCCTGCGCTTCCAGAAATACGCGCTGATCAGTGCCGCGGTGGTCGACGAGAGCGGCCGGCTGGTCGGTCAGATCACCGTCGACGACGTCGTCCACATCATCCAGGAAGAAGCCGGCGAGGACGTTCTTCGGCTGTCCGGCGCGGGCGACGGCGACATCAACGAGCCGATCCATCTCACCATCCGCACCCGCCTGATCTGGCTGGTGGTGAACCTGGGCACCGCCATGGTCGCCTCCAGCGTGGTCGGCCTGTTCCAGGGAGCGATCGGCAAGTTTGCCCTGCTGGCGGTGCTGATGCCGATCGTCTCGGGCATGGGCGGCAATGCGGGCACGCAGACGCTGGCCGTGGTGGTCCGCGCGCTGGCCACCAACCAGCTGACCAGCACCAACACCTGGCGCATGATCGCGCGCGAATTCGCCATCGCATCGGCCAACGGGCTTGCGCTCGGCGCGCTGATCGGGGCGGGAGTCGCGCTGCTGTTCGGCAATCCGCTGCTCGGCATCGTCATCGCCTCGGCCATGCTGATCAACAACCTCGTCGCTGGCTCGGCGGGCATCCTGGTGCCGCTGCTGCTCGAGAAGTTCCGGATCGACCCGGCGGTCTCCTCCGCCGTCTTCGTCACCATGGCGACGGACGTGATGGGCTTCTTCAGCTTCCTCGG
>CAZVWP010000114.1:0-5446 GCA_964630805.1 uncultured Novosphingobium sp.
CCCACGCCGCTGCCCGCGCCGGTGAGGAACACTACCTTGCCTTCGAGTTCACCCACGTCATTCTCCTTCTGCGATACCCGTTGTCGGAAGCTGTCGCTAGCGGACGTAGGACGGATCCTGGCGATCCCGCCTGCTCGGCTGGACGGGTGGAGGGGGAACCGCGCCGACCACCGGCACCACAGCATTCGAATCCATCAGCAAGACGCGATGGACAATCCTCCAGTCCCCGTCGCGGCACTCCACCTTGTCGACGTAGCGGACGTTGCTGACCATCTCGGACTGCGATCCGTCTTCGCCGGCCGGAAGGCGCAGGATCGTTACCGCATAGTGTTCGGCCCAGGCCCTGTCGCCGCTGACCTCGACAAGCTGGTTGGCGGTCGCATGGGTAGTCGAGACGAAGTTGGGCATGCCCGCCTCGGACATTTCGATGAAAGCATCGAGGCCGCCCGAAAAGAAGCCGAAGTCGAAGGTGGCGTCCGGGTGGAAGCATGAGCGAAGCAATTCCATGTCCACCCGGTCGTAGGCGCGGCAGTAGACGTTTTGCAGATCGCGGATCGCGGCTTCGGCAAGGAGGTCGTCGATGCTCTTCTTCATGGTCTGTCCTTCAGGAATTCGAAGCGGTGGGCCAGCCGGAATTGTCCTGCTATCGCCTGTTACGGCCATCGCACCAATGCATAATTGCCATAGCACCTATGCCTGGTCGTCATGCGGAATTGAGGCGCAATGCCGCGGCCCGGCCGTAAAAGCGGAAAGCTTCGCTACCTCTCCGCGGAGACAAGCTGGTTTACTTGTCGAATTCGACCAGTTGCGGCGCCAGCATTCCCCAGCTCTTGAACAGGGCGCCATCGCCCGCCAGCATCCTGTCGATCCATTCGCGGTCGCCCCACGGCGGCTCGGCGAGGGACGCGTTGGGAAGCAGGGCGTGGACCTGCTCGCTGGTGTAGCGCGGGTGGTGCGGGTCGGACTGGCCGCTGCGGAACACCAGCACCGGGCAGGTTATCTTCGCGTAGTCGTCGGGCTTGAGGCCCGGCACCGGCGAGCCCGGCTCAGGCAGGTAGGTGGCGCCCCAGCGCTGCATCGTGGCGACGAAGGTATCCACATCCTGCGAAAGAATGCGCTCCCGGTTGCCCGGATTGCGCTGGATCATCTCCTGCATGGCGGGCACTTCGGCAACGGCTTCCATGCCGCCGATCTTGGCCGGCACCATCAGGCTGCCGCAGTAGACTTCGACAAGTCCGGAAAGGCCGATGGCATCGCCGGTGATCCACAGGATCGCCAGCTTGCGCACCACGTCCGGATGACGCAGCGTCGCGAGCAGCGACACGCGCGAGCCGGCCGAACCGCCGATCACCAAGGCCGGCGCCATGCCCAGCTTCCTGACCAGGCCGGCGAGGGTATCGGCATTGAGGATGGATTCGCTGTCGCCCTCGAAGCAGACATCGGACTCGCCGCAATTCGGGCGGTCCCAGATCACTGTCCTGTAGTCATGCTTTGCGAGGTTCTCGGCCAGGTCCTTGACGCCCGGCGTCTCTTTCGAGAAGCGTCCGCCAGGGGTGATGATCGCCGTCTTGCTACCGTTTCCGATGATCTCGTAGCCGATATTCAGGCCATTGACTTCGATCGTCGCCATCCAAAATCTCCTCTCGAATTATCTTTCCCGCCAAGCATACCCGGCTGTTCCGGCTGGGCAAGTCAAAGCCCCCTGACCTGCCCCCCGTCCACCCGCAAGGTCGCTCCCGTGGTGTAGTCCGACAACGGGCTGGCGAGGAAGGCGACCGCATGGGCGATCTCCTCGGTGCGGCCGAGGCGCTGCACCAGCTGCGGGTTGAACTCGCGGATATAGGCCGCCTGCCTTTCCCCCTCGTCGGAAGGCCAGCCATTGGCCTCGGCCAGTTGCCCGATCCACTGGCGCGCAGGGCCGGTCATGATCATGCCCGAGATGATCGTGTTCACCGTCACGCCCTTCGGCGCGAGCGTATTCGACAGGTTGAGCGAAAGATTTTCCAGCGCGTTCTTGGCGGCGGCATAGTCATAGACGGTGCCGATCGGCTGGCGGGCGACAGTGGAGGATATGTTGACGATCCGCCCCCAGCCGCGCTCCATCATGGCGGGCGCAAGCCGCTGGATCAGGCGCAGGCCGGCGAGGACATTGACGTTGTAGGACGCGATGAAGTCTTCCGGCGCGATCTCGTGCCATTGCAGCATGGCCGTATCGTTGCCCCCGCCTGCATTGTTGACGAGGATGTCGATCCCGCCCAGCGCTTCCTTGGCCACCGCCGCGACGGCATCGGCGGCGGCGTCCGTGCCGAGATCGCCGATCGCCACCACCGCGCGGCCCCCTTCCTGCTCGATGGCGGCCACGGTCCGCTCCGCCCGCTCGCGGTCGCGGCCATGGACAATTACCGCAGCGCCCTCACGTGCCAGCACGCGGGCGATGTCGACACCGATCCCCGAACTAGCGCCCGTCACCAGGGCACGCTTGCCCGCCAGTTGCAAGTCCATTGGCTCAGACCGCCTGTAGCGAGACGGGGATTCCGGAATAGCGGACCATGCCGGAAATCGAGTCCACCTCGCGCGTCGTGGTCAGCCGGTTGACGTTGATTTCGTCCGACCAGCCATGGGGCACGTTGATCACGCCGCGCCGCAAGGTCTCGTCGAACTTGGCGATCCGCTCGACGCTGCCGGTGGCGTTGCTGACGCGCACCGATCCGCCCTCCGAAACGCCAATGCTCTGGGCATCGGCCTCGGTCAGGTAGACATAGGGCCGGTCGCGCAGTTCGAGCATTTTCGAGTTCTCGTGATAGCGCTGGCGGCGCGGGATCAGGGTGAACTGCGCGGGCTGCGCGGTTTCCTGCGCCTCGAACCCGGCGAGCTGGCCGAGCAGCAGCGGCGGGGCGAGGCGCCAGCCGCCGATCTGCTCAACATAGCGCTCCACCCAGCCGAACATCGGCGGCGCGATGTAGTGGCGCTTCTCTTTGAGTTCCTCGAAATCGAGATCGGCGTCGCGAAGGATGTAAGCCATCACCGTGTCATCCGTCGCACTATCGACGTCGAGGCCAGGGAAGAAATCGACGCCCATGCGCTTGCCGAGCTGGCCAAGTATCCACCAGTAAGGCCGGCGCTCGCCGACAGGATCGATCATCGCCGGTGTGTATTGGGTGGACATCACCGGGAAATAGCTGTCGGTGACATAGGTCAGGTCCGCCCGTTCGAGCTGATCCTTGGTCGGCAGGATATGGGTGGAGGCATCGGTGGTGCGGGTGTGGCGCACGTCGAAGGTCGCCATCACCTCCAGCTGCTTGAGCGCCTCGTAGGTGCGGGTGGTCTCGGGCAGGCAGACCTCGATGTTGCCGCCGAACACCACCATGGCGCGTAGGTTGCCCGCGGCGATCTCGTCCGGCATGGCGGCGCAGGGGTACTCGCCGCCGACCGCCGTCATTTCCGGGCGGCTTTCCGGCCCGGGCGCCTGCCAGCCGTTTTCCGGCGCGGGCGGAACCTCCAGCTTGTCGAGCTGCATGATGTTGCCCGGACTGAACCAGGCCCCGCCCTCGCGGTCGAGCGAACCGGTCACCAGCATCAGGCACCAGCTCAGCCACACGGTGACGTTGCCGGGGCGGGACATGGTGATGCCGGTGCCGGTCTCGACCGCCAGCTTTCCGGCCTTGCGCACCGAGGCGAGCAGGTCGCGCAGGTCCTGCGGATCGGTGCCGGAGACGGCGCTGGCGTGTTCCAGCGCGAAGCGCGAGACTGCGGCCTGCAGCTGCTCGACGCCCTGCGTGTGCACGGCAAGAAACTCGCGGTCGGCCCCGTCGATCAGCAGTTCGCGAATCAGGTAGGCAAGGATGGCATAGTCGCCGCTCGGCCGTGAGGCGATGTAGCGGTCGGCGCGCTGGGCGGTTTCCGTCTTGCGCGGATCGATCACCCAGACTTCGGTCCCTCGTTCGCGCATGGCGCGCAGGCTGGCGGTGGGGCTGCTCAGGGTCGAGGTGTGGCCGTGCGAGATCACCGGGTTGGTGCCCATGAAGATCACGAGCTTGCTGCGCGCGATATCCGCCCGGCTCATCAGGCCGGGGAAACCTGTCATCAGCTCGGACGTCACCAGCTTGGCGACGCTGTCGATGGTGAGGTCGCTGTAGACAGAGGGCGTGGCTATGCCGTTCTTGAAGGCCTGCCACGAGAGGTGCCCGGAGGCATCGAGATAGCCGCCGCCGCCGGTGAACAGCCCCACGCCGCGCGGCCCGTGCTCGTCGATGATCGACTTCAGTTTCGCGCCGAGATCGTCAAGCGCCTCTTCCCATGTAACCTGTCGAAGCACTCCGCCCTCGCGAATCATGGGGTGTTCGAGCCGGTCCTCGCGGTGGTGGTCGTTCGGCAGGTTGCGGCCCTTGGGACAGGTGTAGCCCGCCGTGACCGCATGATCCTCGTCCGCGCGGACCTTGACCACCTGCTGGCCGTCCAGCTCGACGATGATGCCGCATGCAGACCCGCACACGCGGCAGAAGGACTTCTTTTCCGTGGTTGCCATCATTCCCTCTCCCACGCGTCCAATGATTCGGCCGGTAGACCAAAAGTTCAGAACTGCGAATTGTGACAAGTCTGCGCTACAATCTTCGCTTGGGCAACTGCTTCTCAGTCATGGCCATCTGTCCGCCTTTATCCACCGCCCATTTCGTTTGCTCTCGTTCAGGGCCGATCAACCCGAACTGAGTCATGCTATCATTCAGCGTCGCACTGGCTTTGGCGCAAGATAACAGGGGAGCCAGGCGGTGCGGCCGCTGGATGCGCGCCTCAGGCCAATTCTTGCGATTTCTTTCTCGGGCGCACGAAACTGCACGGCCATGCCGTGAATTAAGGGGGCAAACACCTTTGTGTGGGAGTCTACCCTTGGCTGATACCGACCTAGTTTCCGATTTCATGCGGAATTTCGATCAGCGGCGTCAGGTGGAGATGTCGCTGCAGGACTACCTCATCGCCTGCCGCAAGGACCCGATGATGTATGCCAATGCCGCCGAACGTCTGCTTTCCGCCATCGGCGAGCCGCAGTTGATCGACACGGCGCAGGACCAGCGTCTCGGCCGCATCTTCATGAACCGGACGATCCGGGTCTACCCCAGCTTCTCCAGCTTCTATGGCATGGAGCAGACCATCGAGCAGATCGTCAGCTTCCTGCGCCACGCCTCGCAAGGGCTCGAGGAGCGCAAGCAGATCCTCTACCTGCTCGGCCCCGTCGGCGGCGGCAAGTCGTCGCTGGCCGAGCGGCTCAAGGTGCTGATGGAACAGCACCCGATCTATGCGCTGAAGGCGGGCGAGGAGATCAGCCCGATCTTCGAAAGCCCGCTCTCCCTGTTCGACCCCGAGTTGCACGGAGACCAACTGGAGGAGAAGTACGGCATTCCGCGCCGACGGCTGACCGGCCTCGTCAGCCCCTGGTGCCGCAAGCGGCTCG
>CAZVWP010000115.1:0-4911 GCA_964630805.1 uncultured Novosphingobium sp.
CAGCGCCTGCTCGCTCATGGTGCTGGCATAGACCTGGCGGACGGCGTCGAGCAGGTCGCCGAGGCGCCGTTCCCATGGGCCGCGGTTGGCGCAGAACACGCTGTCGTATTGGCCGGCGAAGGCGTTGCCATAACGATCCTCCAGGCGCGAGCTCGAACGCACGATGAACGGCCACTCTCCGAAATATTCGAGCATGCCCTCGAACTGGCGCAGCGTCGTCGGCGAGAACGTGCCGGCCAGCACACGCCGGCGTGCTTCGTCGACCTCGTCCAGATATCTGGCCGGATCGCGCTGGCGGCGGCGGATCCACCACAGCTCGTTGTGCACGATGAAGGTGTCGAACACGTCGGTGCCGATATAGAAGGAGTCATGGGCTTCGAGCCGGGCTTCGAGCTGCGGCGCGTCGCGCCGCAGCACCGCACGCGAGAGCAGCATGCCCAGCGCCTTGCCACCGATGGTGCCGGTGCCGATCATGCGGCTGCGCACCGTCAGCAGGTCGTCGAGCGTCAGATATTCGTCGATCAGCCGCGTCATCGCCGGGTCGTCAACGAACAGCATGCGGCTCAGGCGCGCGAACCACTCCCACTCGGCCGGATCGGGAAATCCCGCGCGGCGCGCGGCCGCCACCGGTTTCGCCGCGGCGAACTGCTTCTGCCAATGGCTGGCGATCTGGTTGTCCTCCAGCCCGGGCCACTGCGAGTTGGCGAGTATCTCGGCCACCGTTCCGCTGTCCCGCACCGGACGAAAACGGCCTTCCGGTTCCCAGGCATGAATCAGGTTCATGGCCGCCGCCGAGCGGTGCTGCACCTTGATCGGGCGCAGGTAGAGCCGTGCGCGGCAGCGAAAGACATCGATCATGAACTGGGTGGTATTGGCAATCACCCCCATGGCCGGCTTGGCGTGGCGATTGCGATAAACGCCGAAATAGGTAACCGTGTCAAGATCGAACAGGCGCGGGCAGGTCAGCCGAAAGAAGTTCCCCATCTTGCGGTCCGACTGCCAGGCATCGGCGAGATGCGACAGGCAGTCGAACACGTAGAAGGTTTCCCGGCCCGCGGCCTCGATGATCGAGTGCACCTGGTCGACGAATACGTCGAAGCCGGCCGCCGCATCGGGAAAATGAATCTCCGCGTCGCCCACCAGCGGCGGATGGTCGGCGAAGCGGAAATAGACCAGGCGCCGGCCGGAGGCATGGGCTGCCTTGGCATAGGGCTTGACCAGGGCCAGGTAATCCTCGAGGGATTCGATCTGCCAGACAATGTTGTCGCCGCGCCGCACGCCGCACAGCACCGCATCGAGTTCGGGCAGGCCGGTGGTCGGAGTGAATTGCTGGCTCATTCGACGCAAGGCTGGCGGCTAGATTTCCCCCACCGCGAACAGACGCCGATGTTCGCGGATGGCGTAGCGGTCGGTCATGCCCGCCACGTAGTCGGCGATGGCCCGCGGCTTGTCAGTGCGGGCCCTCTGCTGGTACTGGGGCGGCAGCAGGCGGGCGTCCTCCATGAAGGCTCCGAACAGGTCGCTGATGATGCGCCGCGCCTTGTTGGTCATGCGCAGGACCTGGTAGTGCTGGTAAAGATTGGCGCGCAGGAACTGCTTCAGTTCCTTGTGCTCGGCGTGCATGGCGGCGCTGAAGGCGGCCAGGGATCCGGCCCTGCGCACGTCGTCAAGCGTCGCCACGCGCGCCGCTCCGATGTTGCTCCGGGTCGTCCCGATCAGGTCGACCGCCAGGGAGTTGATCATGCGGCGCGCCGTCTCGTGGATCAGGCGACGGCCGCCGATGCCGGCATAGGCGCCGCGCACCTCGGCGACATGCCGCCGCCAGATGCCGACCTCGTCGAGTTGTTCGAGGGCGATCAGCCCGGAACGCAGGCCGTCATCGACATCGTGGTTGTTGTAGCCGATCTCGTCGGCCAGATTGCACAACTGCGCCTCGAGCGAGGGTTGCGTTCCCTCGATGAAGCGCCGGCCCAGTTCGCCCAGTTCCGGCGCCTTCTTCGGTGCGCAGTGCTTGAGGATGCCCTCGCGCGTCTCGTAGGTGAGGTTGAGGCCGTCGAAGGCGCCGTAGCGCTCCTCCAGCAAATCGACCGTGCGCAGGCTTTGCAGATTGTGTTCGAAGCCGCCATGGTCGCGCATGCAGGCGTTCAGCGCGTCCTGGCCGGCATGGCCGAACGGCGTGTGGCCGAGGTCGTGGGCCAGCGCGATGGCCTCGGCCAGGTCCTCGTTCAGGTGCATGGCGCGCGCCAGGGTGCGCGCGATCTGCGCCACTTCGATGCTGTGCGTCAGGCGGGTGCGAAACAGGTCGCCCTCGTGGTTGACGAAAACCTGCGTCTTGTATTCGAGGCGGCGGAAGGCGGTGGAGTGGATGACGCGGTCGCGGTCGCGCTGATACTCGCTGCGCGCGGCGGGGGTCGGCTCGGGGTGCCGCCGGCCCCGCGAATTCGCTTCGCTGACGGCATAGGCGGCGAGTTCAGCCATGGCAGCAGGCTTCGATGGCGGCGCGAATTTGCGGCGGGCCGGCTTCGGCGCTAATGGCTCCCTCGCCGATTTTCCTGAGCAGCACCAGCCGCAGCTTGCCCGCAGCGACCTTCTTGTCGAGCGCCATCCATTCCAGGTAGCGATCCGCGCCCAGCGCCGGCCCCTGCGTCGGCAAGCCGGCCCGGCCAAGCAGCGCCGTGATTCTGCGGCAATCCTCAGCCGGGAGCCAATCCAGCCGGCGCGACAGCTCTGCGGCCATCACGATGCCGGCCGCAACGGCCTCGCCGTGCAGCCATTCTCCGTAGCCCAGTCCCGCCTCGATGGCGTGGCCGAAGGTGTGGCCCAGGTTGAGCAGGGCGCGCGGGCCGGACTCATGCTCGTCTTCGGCCACCAACTCGGCCTTGTTGGCGCAGGAGCGTTCGATCGCATGCGCCAGCGCCGCGGCCTCCCGTGCCAGCAGCCTGTCCAGGTTGGCTTCCAGCCACTCGAAGAAAGGCAGGTCGCGAATGAGGCCGTACTTGATCACTTCGGCCAGACCGGCATGCAACTCCCGCTCCGGCAGGGTCGCCAGGGTGTCGGTGTCCGCCAGCACCAGGCGCGGCTGATGGAAAGCCCCGATCATGTTCTTGCCGAGCGGATGGTTGATGCCGGTCTTGCCGCCGACCGAGGAGTCGACCTGCGCCAGCAGCGTGGTCGGCACCTGGATGAAGGGCACCCCGCGCTGGTAGCATGCCGCGGCAAAACCCGCGAGATCCCCGATGACGCCGCCGCCCAGGGCAATGATCGTCGTTGCCCGCTCGCAGCGGTTTTCCAGAAGCGCGTCGAAGATGCGGTTGAGCGTTTGCCAGTTCTTGTGCGCCTCGCCGTCGGGCAGCACGATCTCTGTCACCCGCACACCTTCGTCGCGCAACGCCCGGGAGAAGCCCGCCAGGTAGAGCGGTGCAACGGTCTCGTTGCTGACGACGGCCGCCATGGGCGCCTTCAGCTGCGCCAGGACAAGATCTGTCCGGCGCAGCAGGCCGGCGCCGACGTGTATGGGATAGCTTCGCGCATCCAGTGCGACGGTCAGGGTTCGCATATTTTCAGGATATCCGCTTCCAGCTGGCGCGCCGCCGAGAGCGGCGAGCGCCGGTCTCCCTCGAACACGATGTCGGCTGCCTCGCGGTACAGCGGGTCTCGCAAGGCATGCAGCTCGCGGATCCTGCCCAGCGGATCCGCCACCTGCAAGAGTGGCCGATTGCGATCATGCTGCGTGCGGGCATACAGTTCTTCCGGGGGTGCGCAAAGGTAAATCACCAGGCCGGTTTCGCTCAGGCGCCTTCTGTTCTCTGGATCCAGCACGGCGCCGCCGCCGGTGGCGAGCACCACGCCGTCTTCACGAGTCAATGCCTGCAGGACTTGCGACTCGCGGCGGCGAAAGCCAGGCTCGCCTTCGATCTCGAATATCAGGGGAATGCGCACCCCGGTGCGCGCCTCGATTTCGTGGTCGCAATCGACAAAGCGCTTCTTCAAGCGCCGGGCCAGATGCCGACCGATCGTCGTCTTGCCCGCGCCCATCATGCCCACCAGATAAATGTTGACGCAGGGTTTCACGGGGGAATTTTATCAAAATGGCCTCATCCGCCCGAAACCCGATCGGCGTTGAGACCCCCCCAATGTTAAAATCATTATTAAACACATGAAAGCATTGCGGGTTTTGACCCGCCTGGAATCGCCATGCAAGCCGCCACCATCCAGTTCGACCGTTTCAACGCGCTCGCCGACGAGCAGGCGCAGGAACGCCTCGTCGCCGCCCGCGCGCGGCTCGGCAACCGCGCCGTGCTGCTCTGCCACCATTACCAGCGGGCTGACGTCTACCGCCATGCCGATCTGACCGGCGACTCTCTCAAGCTGTCGCGCCTGGCTGCGCAAAGCAAGGCCGAGTATATCGTCTTCTGCGGCGTGCATTTCATGGCCGAGGTGGCCGACATTCTCTCCAAGCCGGAGCAGATCTCCATCCTGCCCGACCTCGCGGCCGGTTGCTCGATGGCCGACATGGCGAACCTGGCCAAGGTGGCGCGCTGCTGGCGCGAACTGGAGGCCCTCGCCGGGGATGCCGACAAGCTGTTCACTCCGGTCACCTACATCAATTCGAGCGCCGACCTGAAGGCTTTCTGCGGCGAACACGGCGGCATCGTATGCACCTCCAGCAACGCGCCGAAAATCCTCGAGTGGTCATTTGCCCGGCGCGAAAAGGTGCTGTTCTTCCCCGACCAGCACCTCGGCCGCTGGAGTGGCCACAAGATGGGCATTCCGCTCGAAGAGATGGTCGTCTGGGATCCCGACCTGGAGAATGGCGGCCTCTCCGCCGAGCAGGTTCGCCGCGCGCGCAACCTACTGCGGGCGCGCGCCGCCCCGGTGCGCCAGATGGTCCAGGCGGGCCACATCCTGCGT
>CAZVWP010000116.1:0-4896 GCA_964630805.1 uncultured Novosphingobium sp.
TAGAGATTGTCGGTCGGGATATCGAAGAAGCCCTGGATCTGACCGGCGTGCAGGTCGAGCGCGAGCACGCGATTGGCGCCGGCCTCGGTGATCAGGTTTGCGACGAGCTTGGCCGAGATCGGCGTGCGCGGGCCGGGTTTGCGGTCCTGCCGGGCGTAGCCGAAGTAGGGCACCACCGCGGTGATCCGCCGGGCCGAGGCGCGGCGCAGCGCGTCGATGCAGATCAGCAGCTCCATGAGGTTGTCGTTCGCCGGGAAGCTGGTCGACTGGACGACGAAGACGTCCTCGCCGCGCACGTTCTCGTGGATCTCGACGAAGACCTCGTCGTCGGCGAAGCGGCGCACGCTCGCATCGGTCAGCGGCAAGCCGAGATAGTCCGAGATCGCGCTTGCCAGGGGTGGGTTGCTGTTGCCGGCCAGTATCTTCATGCGACGTGCCCTTCCGCGCGAACCAGTATTGGGCGCGGCTCTAGCGGCGGGACGGACGAATGCAAGAGCGGCCCGGACATGGGCGTGGAACGGTGGCGCGGGCGGGCCTGCGGCAGGGTTTTGGTTGATGAAACACAAGCGCGGCGCATCTTGATCGTTTCCGTACAAGGGGCCCACACGCACGAACGCCGCGCTGGCGGGCGCGGCGTTCGATTCGGGCTTCCACTATGACAGCGCGCCGCGATGTAGGAAAATGCGGGCCAAGGCTTCCTGTCCATTGGCAGGAACCGTCACCATATCCATCTGGACAGCGGCGGAGGGCGGGGCCATCCGGTCCGGTGGAGGCATACTGTGTTCGTGGTGATCCTGATCGAACTCCTGATCTGGCTGATCGCGCTCGTGCTCGTGGTCAAGCTGGGCTTGTGGGTCCTGCGCAAGCTGGTGAAGCCTGTCCTTGTGGGGTTGATGGCGCTCGCCGCGGCCGGCGGGCTCGGTATCGCCGCAAGCAATGCCGCATCGGCCTGGGGCTGGGGCGAGACGGGTATTTTCGGTACATTGGTCGGCCTTGGCTCGTTCTGCGCCTTCGCCTTGTTCGGGTTTCGCCGGCGCCGGCGTGCCGGCACGGACGGGAGCCTGGATAAACCGGCGGTCCCGCCCGAGCGCGACCCGGCAGTGACGCAAGCCTGGGACAGTGCGCTCGCGCTCGCCCCGCGGGATCGGGAACGGATCGGCGCGGCGCGATCCGCCTGCGCGCGCCTGACGGAACTGGCGGAGGGTGAAGGTGGCAATCCGGAACTGATCGACTGCGCCGTCTTCGTTCGCCGCAACGTGCCTGAACTGGTTTCGACCACGCAGGCCGTCATCGTCGATGCCGATGCGGGAGAGAAGGCAGGGCTGGTGGAGGCACTGGTGGCGGATCTCGTGGCGATCGGACAGCGGGCCGCGGTGGAAGTGAAGCGTGCAGGATCGCCCCTGCGCGACAAGCACGCAGCACTGCGAGCCCATGTGGCGCGGCGCGTGGGCGGGAGCGAGGCCGGAGAGCGAGGCGGGTTGCTCTTCGACGATCCTGCCTGAGGCTGTCGTGCGACGGTTCGGGTTCACGCGAAGGCGCAAAGGCGCGAAGAAGTTACGTCCGGGGTGAAGGAATCCTTGGCCGCACCCCCTGAGCCCGCCGGAGGTTGCGCATGCAGCCTCGGCCTACGCACCTGTCGCCTATGCCGGATGGAACCGACCCCGCAGCGGTCATTGCAGTGTGCCCCGAACGCCCTAAAGGTCTGCGCCGCAAATCAGGCAATCAAGGCTGGCACATGGCGCGCAAACATTCGAAACGCGATCCCTATGGAGAGTTGCACGGCGAGGAAGAAGCGCCGGCGCCGGTGGTGCCATGCTGGCTATGTGGCCGGCCTACCGGCCAGACCATTGTCTGGCACCATCCCGTGCCCAAGAGCCGGGGCGGTCGTGACGTTGTGCCGATGCACCCGATCTGCCAGCAGACTCTGATCTCCAATTTCACCAATTCCGAGTTGCAGCGCTACGGGATGGACGTCGAGGGCCTGCTGGCTCACCCGGCCGTGCGCAAATTTGTCGATTGGGTGGCGAACAAGGACCCGGACTTCACTGCGCCCAAGGCCAAGAAGCAACGCTGACGGGTGGGCGGGGATTTTCCTCATATGCAGTTCGCTGAATTCGACGCCGCCGCATTCCTGCGCGACAACTGGCAGAAGCAGCCGCTGCTGATCCGCAATCCATGGCGGCGATGGGTCGATCCGCTCGAACCGGACGAGTTGGCCGGACTGGCGCTGGAGGAAGGCGTCGAATCGCGCCTGGTGGTGCGGGGCGCCGACGGCTGGAGCCTGGAGCATGGGCCATTTCCCGAGGACCGGTTCCAGGCGCTTGGCGCAATGCCGTGGACCTTGCTGGTCCAGGCGGTCGACCAGCACCACCCCGACGTTGCCGCGCTGATGGAGGCGTTTCGCTTCATCCCGAGCTGGCGCATCGACGACGTGATGGTCAGCTATGCCAGCGACGGCGGCGGTGTCGGTCCTCACTTCGACCAGTACGACGTGTTTCTGGTGCAGGGGGCGGGCAAGCGGCTTTGGCAGGTGGGCGCCATGTGCGACGCCGCAACGCCCCTGCTGCCGCACGAGGACCTGCGCCTGCTCGCGCAGTTCGAGGCGAGCGAGGAATGGGTGTTGGAGGCGGGCGACATCCTCTACCTTCCCCCAGGCCTTGCCCACAACGGCGTCGCCATCGGCGATGGCTGCATGACCTATTCCATCGGTTTCCGCGCACCTGCACGCAGCGAGTTGATCGCCCAATGGTGCGACCACGTCATCAGCGCGGAAACGGACGACATCCGCTATTGCGACCCTGGCCTCGCCGTTCAGGCCAACTCGGGCGAAATAACCCGGGTCGCCCTCGCCGAACTGCAGCGACTGACTCTGGAAAGGCTGGCCGACCCCAAGGGCTTTGCCCGCTGGTTCGGGCAATACAACACAACGCCGAAATATCCCGAGATCGACTGGTCCCTGCCGCAGCCCCTCACGCTGGACGAAGTGACCGGCATGGCGGCCGCCGGATTGCCGCTTTGCCGCAATCCGGCCAGCCGGTTTGCCTTCACCGGCATGGAGAAAGGCGAGGTTCTGCTATTCGTCGACGGCCATTGCTTCGAATGTGGGGGTGCGGCGGCACAATTCGCCAAGGATCTATGCGCGCAGGACAACCCTTGCTTGCCAGCGGAAATGGAACAGCCCGGCGATTGCGCGGAACTCCTTCTCGCGCTTTGCAACCAGGGCAGCGTCGCCTTCGACGACGAAGGCTGACTGCGCGATCAAACCCGGATCTCGCGCCATTCGCCGGGGCCAAGGCCTTCGATCGACCACTCCCCGATACGCCACCTGACGAGGCGCAAGGTCGGATGGCCGATCGCCGCCGTCATCCGGCGCACCTGGCGGTTGCGGCCTTCGCGGATCGTCAGTTCGAGCCAGCAGTCGGGAACGCTCTTGCGGTAGCGGACCGGAGGATCGCGCGGCCACAAGGCAGGCTCGTCGATCCGCCTGGCATCGGCGGGGCGGGTCGGCCCGTCGTTCAGCACTACGCCGCGCCGCAACTTGTCGAGGTCGGCCTCGTCGGGTTCGCCTTCCACCTGGACAAGGTATGTCTTGGGCATCTTGAAGCGCGGGTCGGCGATGCGCGCCTGCAGCCGGCCATCGTCGGTCAACAGCAAAAGGCCCTCGCTGTCGCGATCGAGCCGCCCCGCAGGATAGACCCCCGGCACGTGGATCAGTCCCGAAAGCGTCGGCCTCGCCGATGCCGCGCTGCCCTTGTCGGTAAACTGGCAGAGCACGCCAAAAGGCTTGTTGAGCAGGATCAGCCGGGACATTGCCGCTCAGTGCCACCAGACTGCCGTCCTGGCCAGCGTGGCGGCGGAGGAAGGCGGGGGATCGATGCGGATCAAGGTCTATTTCGACGGGGGCTGCCGGCCCAATCCCGGCCGGATGGAGCTTGCCGTCGTCATTCGCGGACAGTCGCACATCCAGCCGGATGCGGGTTTCGGCAACAGCGAGGAAGCGGAATGGCTGGCGCTGATCGAGGCAGCCCGGCTGGTACGCAGGCTCGCAATTGCCGACTTCGTCCTGCTCGGCGACGCGCTGTCAGTGATTGGCCCTGCTACCGGCATGGTGAAGTGCAGGCCACAGGCGCTCGCGCATCTGCGCGTTCTGGAAGAGCTACTGCCGCATGGGCAGCGCTCGAACATTCGCTACGTCAAGCGCACACAGAACCTGGCAGGCATTGCGCTGGCCAGCTTGCACGGCCGCTGACCGGGCAAAGCGCCTTACTTCCGATGCTCGCCCTTCACCCAGCGCACGGTGCCGGAGCTTGCGCGCATCACCACGCTCTCCGTGGTCATCAGCCCGCCCTTCAGCCGCTTGACACCCTGCAGCAGCGAGCCGTCCGTAACGCCCGTCGCGGCAAAGATGCAGTCGCCCTTGGCCAGTTCTTCCAGCTTGTAGATCTTGTTGAGGTCCTCGATGCCCCACTTGCGGGCGCGAGCGCGCTCGTCATCGTTGCGGAACAGCAGGCGGCCGTTGAACTGGCCGCCGACGCAGCGCAGCGCGGCTGCCGCCAGCACGCCTTCCGGCGCGCCGCCCGATCCCATGTATAGATCTACGGTGGTGTCGGGGTTGGTCACGGCGATCACGCCGGCAACGTCGCCGTCGCCGATCAGCACGACGCCGCAGCCAAGGCCGCGCAGTTCGGCGATCAGTTCGGCATGGCGCGGGCGGTCGAGCACGCAGACGTTGATCTCGCTCGGCTCCACACCCTTGGCTTGGGCGACGGCCTTGACGTTCTCGGTCGGGCTTTTGGCCAGGTCGATGATGCCTTCGGGGTAGCCGGGGCCGACGGCCAGCTTGTCCATGTAGACGTCAGGCGCGTTGAGCAGGTTGCCTTCCTCGGCCGCGGCGAG
>CAZVWP010000117.1:0-4865 GCA_964630805.1 uncultured Novosphingobium sp.
TTCGCGGATCGCTGGGGGTTGCGATTTCCCGTGCGATCCCGACGCGCCGCATGACCGGCCGCCGCCAATCTGGAGTCCAAACCTTCAACCGCAAACGGTGATGCTATCGCCGGTCGAGCATAGGGACGGCGACACCGAACCAATATTGACGCTGGCGCATCTCGGCGGCCTCGACCTGCGCCGTGCTTCCGATGGTTGGCATGGCATCTGGCAGGTCGATGGCGTCGCGCATCAATTCTGGCTGCCCGAGGCGGTGCCGGACGCCGCCGCGTTTTACGCCGTCACGCTGCCGATGGATTCCTTTCTGGAGCTTCGCGCCCACGCCGCCCGCCGTTTCTGGCGATCCCTCAATGGCCGCGCGCCCGGTCCCGACTTCCGGGCGATCCCCGCCCAGCTCCGGCAATGGCATATCCTATCCCTGCGCGCGCTCGACGCGCGGTTGCGCGGCGAAAGCTATCGCACCATCGCCGAAGTCCTGCTCGGCTTTCGCGGCAGCAAGGAGGACTTTGAGAACGATCCGCGCAAGAACAAGGCCCGCCGCCTGGTTGCGCATGGCATCAAGATGATGCGCGGCGGCTATCGCCTGTTGCTCCACTATCCGATCAAGCCCGGAAAAACTTGAGGGGTTATATCGCGGGATTTCCTCGGCTTGTTGATCCCCACAGCAGCGCAACGAGCGCCAGATTGGCGAGGGCAAGCGCAGCCAGCATGATTAGGGTCTGGTCTGCCCCGGCGACGGAAAGCAGAAGTGCGCCCACGGTCGGCCCGACCGCTTGGGCGATGAGGCCCGGTCGCGCCAACCTTCCCATGATCGGCGCATAGCGTGCGGGACCGAACAGGGCGAGCGGAAGCGCCCCCTTAGCTATAGAAAAGATGCCATTGCCAGCGCCGTAGAGGACGAGCGATAGCCCGATGACGGGGAAGCCGGAGGCGAGCATTGTCATTCCTGCCGCCCCCAAAGCCGTAGCGATTGCGAGCGTCCAGAACGGATGATGCCGCCCGCCGCTCACCATTTCACCGATACGGCCGGCGACTTGCGCCGGACCAATCAGCGCCCCGAGTGCAACCGCCTCGGCCAGCGAGAAGCCGCGTTGCTGCAACAGGGTCAGCAGATGCACCGAAACGATGGTGACGCCTAGACCGGCCAGAACCATGATCGCCATCATGGTCAGATAGGCCCGGCGTTCGTGACCATACAGCGCCAAGCGTGGTGTTTCGCGCACGCCGCCGAGAGGCTTAGGCTTGCCGTTGCGCGGCAGAACAAGGACCACGAGTGGCAGGCAGATCGTGAGGTGAATCGCGGCATAGGCGGCGCATGTTCCCCGCCATCCCCAATGCTCCAGAAACAGAGCCGATAGTGGCCAGCAGACCGTGCTTGCGAAGCCGCCCCACAGCGTCAGGGTGGTGATGGCGGATCGCGCCGAATGGCCGTAATAGCCGCTGAGCGTTGCGAAGGCGGCATCATAGAGGCCCGCCCCCATGCCGAGGCCGAGCACGACCCATCCGGCGACAAACACCCACAGGGACGGCGCGACCGCAAGGATGACGAGGCCAGCGGCAAGGAGCAGACACGCGACCGTCAGGACAGGCCGCCCGCCATGCTGGCCAATGGCATCGCCCACGCGCGGAGATACGATGCCGGCGGCGAGCAGGCCGATGGAGAGCGCGCCGACGATCCACGCCAGCGGCCAGCCGGTATCAGCCGCGATTGGCGCGGCGAGGACCGCCAGCAGATAGTAGGAGCTGCCCCACGCGAATATCTGCACGACGCCGAGCGCGGAAATGATCGGCCAGCGGGGGCCGGCAAGAAGCTGATTTGCGGATGCCGGCACTTCGTTCATGGTGGATCAGCGTTCCGCCTCTACAGGAGCGGCGCGGCGGCTGCCGCGCTCATACCAGCCTTTCGAGCGATTCACGATCCAGACGACCGAGAGCATGACCGGCACCTCGATCAGCACCCCGACCACGGTTGCGAGCGCGGCCCCGGAATGGAAGCCGAACAGGCTTATGGCGGCGGCAACTGCCAGCTCGAAGAAGTTGGATGCACCGATCAGCGCCGAGGGACCGGCAACGCAATGCTGTTCGCCCACGGCCCGGTTGAGCAGATAGGCCAGCCCCGAGTTGAAATAGACCTGAATCAGGATCGGGACCGCCAGCAGGGCAATGACGAGCGGTTGCGCGATGATCTGTTCGCCTTGGAAGCCGAATAGCAGCACCAGCGTCACCAGCAGGGCCACCAGCGACAGCGGCCCGAGCTTCACCAGCAGCGCGGCGAGCGCAGAAGCGCCGCCCGTCGCAAGGAGCCGTCGCCGGACGATTTGCGCGACGATCACCGGAATGACGATGTAGAGCACGACCGAGAGGACCAGCGTTCCCCACGGCACGGTGATGGCGGACAGGCCAAGCAGCAGGCCGACAATCGGCGCGAAAGCCACCACCATGATAGCGTCGTTGAGCGCGACCTGACTCAGCGTGAAATGCGGCTCGCCCTTGGTGAGATTGGACCAGACGAACACCATGGCCGTGCAGGGTGCGGCGGCGAGGATGATAAGGCCGGCGATATAGCTGTCGATCTGATCGGCCGGCAGGTGGGGCCGGAACAGCCAGCCGATGAACAGCCAGCCGAGCAGCGCCATGGAAAAGGGCTTGATCGCCCAATTGATGAACAGCGTCACGCCGATGCCGCGCCAGTGCCGGCCGACTTCACCGAGGGCGGCGAAGTCGATCTTGAGCAGCATGGGAATGACCATGAGCCAGATCAGCACCGCGACCGGCAGATTGACCTTGGCAATTTCGAGAGCACCGACAGCGTGAAACACGCCGGGAAACCAATGCCCGAGGGCGATGCCGACGACGATGCAGAGGGCCACCCAAAGGGTGAGGTAGCGTTCAAAGGTGGACATGGGATTTCCTTACGCCGTCGCCACGCGGCGGCCGTGTTCGTCAATCACCCGCCCGCCATCCTCTTTCACGAACTCGCCCCGTTGTAGTGGCAACAGATCAAGCACCGCTTCGGATGGTCGGCAGAGCTTCACCCCTTTGGGGCTGACGACGAGAGGGCGATTAATCAGGATCGGGTGCGCCATCATCGCGTCGAGCAAGGCGTCATCGGTCAATTCAGGATCGGCAAGGGCGAGGTCGGCATAGGGTGTTCCTATTTCCCGCAAGATCGAGCGGGCCGACAGGCCGGCGCGCTCGATGAGCTGCAAGAGCAGCGCTCGCGAGGGCGGGGTTTTCAGATATTCGATGATATGAGGCTCAACACCTGCGTTACGGATCAGACCAAGGGTATTCCGCGACGTGCCGCAATCGGGGTTGTGGTAGATAATAACATCCATGTCTCGCCTCATGCCGCGCTGCCGCGCGGCGAGCTTGCGCCTTCGGACTGGCCGATTTCGACAAGGCGGGTGCGCAGCGTCGATTTGTCGAGGCTGGAAACGGGAAGTGCCGCGAAAGCTCCGATCCGGTTGCGGAGATAGCGGAACGCGCCCACGAACGCCGTTTGCCGGGCAATCTCCGGGCCTTCGACGGCGGCAGGGTCTTCGATCCCCCAATGCGCTGTCATAGGCTGGCCCGGCCAGACCGGACAGGTTTCGCCGGCCGCGTTGTCGCAAACGGTGAACACGAAATCCATGACCGGAGCGTCAGCCCCGGCAAATTCGTCCCATGCCTTCGAGCGCAAGCCCTCGGTGGGATAGTCGAAGTTCGCCAGCGTCGTGATGGCGAGCGGGTTCACTTCGCCCTTGGGCTGGCTTCCGGCCGAATACGCGCGGAAGCGGCCCGCGCCATCCTTGTTCAGGATGCTTTCGGCGAGGATCGAGCGGGCGGAATTGCCGGTGCAGAGGAACAGGACATTGAAGATGCGTTCGGGTGCGGTGTGGTCAAGCATGGGTGGCGTCCTTGGCGGGTTCACAACAGGCGACGAGCTTGTTCACGACCGGGCTGCACACGGCCGGATGGCCTTGGCAGCAGTCGCGCATGAGAAATTCGAGCAGACCGGACAGCGCCGGATAGGAGGCGCTGTAGATGATCGAGCGGCCGTCGCGGCGGGACTCGACGAGGCCGGATTGTTCAAGGTGGCTAAGGTGGAAGGACATGCGCGACGAGGATGCGCCGTCCATCGCTTCGCCGATTGCGCCGGCCGGCATCCCATCCGGCCCGGCCGTGACCAGCAGGCGCACGATACGCAGCCGGGTTTCCTGCGAGAGCGCCGCGAACGCGGAGAGGGCTTGCTTTTCATCCATGATCGTCTCAATATCTCAAGAGTCGTTGAAACATGGATACACGGACATGAACGTTCACGCCAGCCCCCTAAAGACGGATTTTCAGGATGACGCCTCCCTCGGGGCATTCCTCGATGCTTTGGAAGCGCACGGCGACAAGGCCCTTGTCCTCGCCTACGGCGACGGGCGGCAGGTGCAGGCCGGCTATCATGTCACCGAAGTTAAGGCCGGTTCCTTCATCACGCTCGATTGCGGCGGCAACCCCGATGCGTGGCGGGAAACCGTGTTACAGGTCGAGGACATTCCGGCAACCGAACGCAGCGCGCCCATGACCGTCGCCAAGTTCCAGTCGATCTTGGGAACGGTCGGCAGCAGGGTCCAACTCGACAGGGACGCCCGATTGACTTGGGAAGTAAGCCGTCCCGGCAATCCGATGCAGGTCTATGATGTGGCCGGCGTCGAGATCAAAAGCGACCGGGCGATTGTGCAGTTCAGCCCGCGCCCGGCGATCTGCAAGCCAAGGCATCGTGCGCAGCAGGCCGGAGCGCCTGCCTGTTGCAGATAGCCTCACGCCTTGTTGGCTGCCGCCTGCTCCAGAATCTTCCGATAGCCCTCACGCGATAGCCATTGCGCGCGTTCGAG
>CAZVWP010000118.1:0-4860 GCA_964630805.1 uncultured Novosphingobium sp.
GCTCGGAGATCTTCTGCGCCCAGTCGCGGCAATCCTCGCCCAGCGGCACTTCCTCGGGCATCCAGTGGATCTGCTGCTGGCGCTTCCAGAACTCGTAGGCCCAGGGATATTCGAAGGGCTTGTAGGTCTTGCGGGCTTCGAGAAGGGGCATTTGGGTCTACTCCGGAATCGGTGCGCGGCGAGGTTCACGCGAACCGCCATCCTGCCGCAATTCGCGGTGCGGAGAGAGGGGGGCGCGGGAGCTATCCCCAGCCTCGTTGCAGGTCATGCGGCAAGGGCATGATAGCACGCGCGCGGGGGGCATTCTATCACGTTTTGTTCTTCCGGCGGAGGGGGGACGGGGTTCACGCAGAGGCGCGGAGAAAGTGAAGGCGAGACGCAGAGATGGCGTGCATCGCGGCGAAGCCTCCTTCCCAACCATGGGCTGGTTCCTGGGGCGAGGCTCGGCAGATCTTGAGCGGCCTCCGGCCGGGCGCAACCTCTGTGCGTCTCCGCTTTCTTCTCCGCGCCTCTGCGTGAACTCCTTACATCTTGACCACGTTGGAAAAGTCCGCCGGGGGCACGGTCTCGGTGCGGCCGAAGAACTTGTCGAGGTCTTCCGCCGATGCCGCCTTGCGGGTGCGCTCCGCTTGCTCGGTAAAGCCCTCGTGCGCGCGGGCCAGCGCCCGCTGCACCCCCGGCCGCGCCGCAATCTGCGCGCGCCAGCGGCCCAGGTTCGGATAGCCGGCGGGATCGAAGCCGTGGCCTTCGAGGTAGTTCGCCCAGGGCCAGATCGCCATCTCGGCAATCGAATAGGCGCCCCCGGCGATCCACTCTTGCGTGGCGAGGCGGTCGTCGAGCAGGCGGTAGAGCCGCTCGGCGGCGGCGGCATAGCGCGCCTCGGCATAAGGCTCGGTGCCGGGCTGGAGCACCAGGCGGAAGTGGTTGAGCTGGCCGAACATTGGCCCGATGTTGGCCATCTGCAGCATGACCCACTGCATCACCTCTGCCCGCGCGGGCTGGCTTGTGGGCAGGAACTTGCCCTCCCGCTCGCCCAGGTAAAGCAGGATCGCGCCGGACTCCGCCAGCGGAATGCCAAGGTGCGGGTCTTCCAGCACCGGCACCTTGCCCAGCGGGTTGAGCGCGAGGAACTCGGGCGTGAACTGCTGCTGCGCGAAGACAGCGACGTGGCGCAGCTCGTAGTCGAGCCCGCATTCCTCGAGCATCAGCACCACCTTGGTGACATTGGGGCTGCTCATGCCGTGGAGGATCAGTTTTTCGGTCATGTCCGGCTTTCGTCTCCCTCCCGCTTGCGGGAGGGCCTAGGGGTGGGTGTGTCGGATCGGGCTGGGCGCAAGGTGGGAAAGGACTCGCCCACCCCCAACCCCTCCCGCAAGCGGGAGGGGAGCCGGCTGCGCCTAGCCGCGCCCCGGCAGGGGATCGGCGGGCAGCACGAAAGTCAGCATCCGCGCGTACTTGCCGCTGTCGTTGCGCCAGCCATGGACCGCGCCCCGGCAGATGCCGACGTCGCCCGCCCGCAGCACCGCCTCTCCGTCCTCCAGCACCAGCACCACCTCGCCCTCGATCACGTAGAAGTGATCGGCGGTGTCGGTGTAATGCATGCCGGGATCCTGTTGCCCCAGGCCGGGGCCATATTCGGCGATCATCACCGAATAGACCGGGTCTGTCAGCTGGCTCATCGAGAATTCCGGAAAGCCGGCGGGCCCGGGGGCGCTATTGTCGATGCGACCGGCGGGCGCGGTCCAGACATTGGTGACGGCCATGGGCTGCGGGTTCATTACCAAGGGGATCGCCTCGTCCGAGACGACGCGGCTCTTGCCGTCGGCGCCGGTCGCCGCGACTACTCTTCTGCTCATACTGTCCTTCCTTTTCCGACCGGCCTCGCCGGCAATGTAACGGATGCATAGACGGCGGTAACCTGGCCATCGTTGCGCCAGCCGTGGTTGACCCCGCGATCGACGATCAGGGTGCCGGGGCCGCAGACTGTCTCCTCTTCCTCCAGCACCAGCGTGATCTCGCCGCTGATCACCACGAGGTAGTCGATGGTGTCGGTCGCGTGCATGAAGGCGGGCTCGGTGCTGCCCGGCGGGAATTCGGTGAGTATGAAATTGGTGCCGCCGTCGTGGAGGAACTCCATCCGGTAGGGCACGGCAGCGTCTTCCTGCCCGGAATTGTCCGCCGGCACGCCGGAGGTGCGCCAGACCAGGTTGGCGACGTAACCGTGGCGGGGCACCTCGCCGTCGAACTGCACGCAGCTGCGGCCATCCTCGCCTAGGCCGATGACGACCCGCCTGCTCATAGCGTCCTCCCCTTCATATCGTTCTTCCTGGGCCGACGGGCTTTGCCGGCACGTTGACAGCGACGGCGATGCAGGGCGTGTCATGGTCGTTGCGCCAGCCGTGCACCACGCCGCGGTCGACGACGAGATCGCCGGGGCCAAGATCGGCCTCGCCGTTCTCGGTGACGAGTGTCACCTTGCCGGAGAGGATGACGAGGTAATCGATGGTGTCGGTCGCGTGCATGTGCGCCGGCGAATGCGGCGCGAATTGGCAGATGGCGAAGCAGGAGCCCGGGGTGTGCAGGTGGTCCAGCCGGTATGGCTCGGCGGTGTCTTCGGTGCCGGAATTGTCGGCCGGCTGGGTCGTGGTCTGCCAGACCAGGGCCGCGCCCATGCCGCCCTCGAATTGCGGCACCGGCCCATCGATGATGACGCAGCTCCTGCCCTCCGCGTTTATCCCGGTGACGACGCGGCGGTGCGCGAGAATGGACATTGCGGCTCTCCCAAATTTTCTGGCCCAAGTGCTTTTCTGCAAAACAGATTGCCCCGGCAATGGGCGCTTGTGAAGGTGCTTCGTGCCAAATGCCGATGCGACGACCTGCCTGTCTGGCGGCATGAATGGCTGGAACCGCCTATCGTCCCCGGCCGTTCTATCGATGCACCTGCCTATCTTTGTCGGGCAGGGCGAGGAGAATCGAGATGACCCAAGACGGAAATCAGCGAAAGTCCGGTGCGGGCCTGCGCGGACAGCAGCAGCAGCAGGGCTCCGGCGGCAAGCAGGGTGCCGGCCAGCAGGGCATGGGAAGGCAGCAGGGCAGCCAGCATGGCGCGAGTGGCCAGCAGCAGGCCTTCACCACCCAGCAGGAACGCTCGCCGCAAGGTACGGCAGTCAACCAGCAGATGGGCGGGCGTCAGGCCGGCGGCATGGCCGGCCAGTCCCAGAAGTTCGCCCAGCAGATTCGGCCGCACATGGAAGTAGTCGACAACCGCGGTCAGCATGTCGGCACGGTCGATTCCTGCGAGGGCGACCGGATCAAGCTGACCAAGAGCGATTCCAGTTCCGGCCAGCACCGCTACCTGCAGCTCAGCCAGGTTGAAGCGGTGGAAGGTGGCCAGATACGCCTGTCGGGCGGGACGCAGTTTCCGTCCTGAATTCGGCTTTAAGCCGTGACTGAAGTGCCTCGTCTGCCTACTGGCAGGCGAGGCATTCTTCGTAATCCGTCTGCGCCGCCAGTTCGATCACCGGCGCATCGGCGGTGTTGTCCGCCTCTACGCCCCCGGCAAAGCCCGCGCGCTGCACCGACTTCGAGCGCAGGTAATAGAGCGACTTGATGCCCTTCTCCCAAGCCTGGAAGTGCAGCATCATCAGGTCCCACTTGTCGACGTCGGCAGGGATGTAGAGATTCAGCGACTGGGCCTGGTCGATATAGGGCGTGCGGTCGGCGGCGAATTCCAGCAGCCAGCGCTGGTCGATCTCGAAGCTGGTCTTGTAGACCGCCTTCTCCTCGGGGCTGAGGAAATCGAGATGCTGGACCGAGCCGCCGTGCTCGAGGATCGAGTTCCAGACGTTGGTGGTGTCCTTGGCCTTCGCCTGCAGCAGCTTCTCCAGATAGGGGTTCTTGACGATGAAGCTGCCCGACAGCGTCTTGTGCGTGTAGATGTTGGCCGGGATCGGCTCGATGCAGGCGCTGGTGCCGCCGCAGATGATGCTGATCGAGGCGGTCGGCGCGATCGCCATCTTGCAGGAGAAGCGCTGCATCACGCCCAGGTCCGCGGCATCCGGGCAGGCGCCGCGTTCCTGGGCGAGCATCAGGCTGGCCTCGTCGGCCTTGGCCGCGATGTGCATGAACATCTTCTTGTTCCATGTCTTGGCCATGGCGCCCTCGAAGGCGATGCCCTTCTTCTGCAGGAACGAGTGGAAGCCCATCACGCCCAGGCCGACCGAGCGCTCGCGGCTCGCGCTGTACTTGGCGCGGGCCATCTCGTCCGGCGCGCGGTCGATATAGTCCTGCAGCACGTTGTCGAGGAAGCGCATGACGTCCTCGATGAAACGCTCGTCACCGTTCCACTCTTCCCAGGTCTCAAGGTTGAGCGAGGATAGACAGCAGACTGCCGTGCGGTCGTTACCGAGATGGTCGCGGCCGGTCGGCAGGGTGATTTCCGAGCAGAGGTTTGAGGTGGAAACCTTCAGCCCCAGGTCGCGGTGATGCTTGGGCATCGCCCGGTTCACCGTGTCGGAGAAGACGATATAGGGCTCGCCCGTCGCCAGCCGGGTCTCGACCAGCTTCTGGAACAGGCTGCGGGCATCGACCGTGCCGCGTACCGAGCCGTCCTTCGGGCTGCGCAGGTTGAATTCGGCGCCGTCTGCAACGGCCTGCATGAATTCGTCCGTCAGCAGCACGCCGTGGTGCAGGTTGAGCGCCTTGCGGTTGAAGTCGCCGCTGGGCTTGCGGATCTCCAGGAACTCCTCGATCTCCGGGTGCGAGATGTCGAGGTAGCAGGCGGCCGAGCCGCGGCGCAGCGAGCCCTGGCTGATCGCGAGGGTCAGCGAATCCATCACGCGGACGAAGGGGATGATCCCG
>CAZVWP010000119.1:0-4281 GCA_964630805.1 uncultured Novosphingobium sp.
CCTCGTCTGCGGCGACGTCGGCTTCGGCAAGACCGAGGTGGCAATGCGCGCTGCCTTCGTCGCCGCCATGGCCGGCCATCAGGTCGCTCTGATCGCGCCGACGACGCTGCTCGCGCGCCAACACCACAAGGGCTTCGTCAATCGCTTCTCCAGCTTCCCCCTGCGTATTGGCCGCCTTTCCCGGCTGGTCGGCGAGAAGGAAGCCAAGGCGACGCGCGACGGGCTTGCGGAAGGCACCGTCGATGTGGTCGTCGGCACCCACGCGCTCCTCTCCAAGAACATCAGGTTCAAACGCCTTGGCCTAGTCATCGTCGACGAGGAGCAGCACTTCGGCGTGGTCCACAAGGAGCGTCTGAAGGCCCTGCGCGACAACGTTCACGTCCTCACTCTCACCGCCACGCCGATCCCGCGCACCCTGCAGATGGCCATGTCCGGCCTGCGCGAATTGTCCACCATTCAGACCCCGCCGGTCGACCGCCTTGCCGTGCGCACCTACGTGATGGAATGGGACGACATGGTGATGCGCGAAGCCCTGCTGCGCGAGCATCATCGCGGCGGGCAGAGCTTCATCGTCGTCCCCCGCATCGCCGACATGCCAGAGCTGGAGGAATGGCTGCGGCTCACCGTGCCGGAGGTCAAGTTCGTCTCCGCCCACGGCCAGATGGGCGCGGGCGAAGTGGAGGAGCGGATGAGCGCCTTCTACGAGGGCAATTACGACGTGCTGCTCTCCACCACCATCGTCGAGAGCGGGCTCGACATCCCCAGTGCCAACACCATCGTCATCCACCGCGCCGACCGCTTCGGCCTTGCCCAGCTCTACCAACTGCGGGGCCGGGTCGGCCGCAGCAAGCTGCGCGCCTATGCCTACCTGACAACGCCGGCCGACACGCAGCTCTCCGAAGTGGCGGAAAAGCGCCTGAAAGTGCTGGGCGATCTCGACAGCCTCGGCGCCGGCTTCCAACTCGCCAGCCACGACCTCGACATTCGCGGCGCGGGCAACCTGCTGGGCGACGAACAGTCCGGCCACATCCGCGAAGTCGGCTTCGAACTGTACCAATCGATGCTGGAGGACGCGATCCTGGCAGCCAAAGCGGGCGAACTGGGCCTCGAGCGCGAACGCACCTCCCTCAGCCCGCAGATCACCGTCGACGCGCCGATCATGATCCCCGAGGACTATGTGCCCGACCTTGCCGTGCGCATGGCGCTCTACCGCCGGCTCAATGATGCGGAAGACGCGGCGGAAATCGAATCCATGGCCGCCGAGATGATCGACCGCTTCGGTCCCTTGCCCCAGGCCACCGCCAATCTCGTCAAGCTCATCGAAATCAAGCACCAGGCGATCGGCGCGAACATCGCCAAGATCGATGTCGGCGCGAAAGGCACGCTGGTCAGCTTCCACAACGACGAGTTCCCCGATCCGATGGGCCTCATCGCCTATGCCCAGCGGCTGGAGGGAACGATCAAGCTTCGGCCCGACAACAAGATCGTCGTCACCCGCCGCTGGGCCAATCCGGCAGCGCGGCTTAACGGCCTGTTCCAGCTTACCAAGGGCCTCAGTGCCATCGCGCGAAAGGCCAGGGCGGCATGATGCGGGCAGCGCAAAGCTAACCCAGACAATCAATTCGTCGTGTAGAAAACACGTTTCGTCGTTGCAATTGTCTACCGGAACGATAGAAAGAGAATGTCTACCGATTCGGTAGATGTGACGAAACCGCCTCCCCCGGCGGGCTTTCAGGAGTGCTTCCCCATGCGTTCCACAAACACCCTCAAACTCGCCCTTGCCTCCACCGCGCTGATGCTGGTGGCAGGATGTTCCAAGGCCCCCGACAGTTCCGAACCGCCCCGGCGCACGACGCAGGAAGCGGCATCGCCTGCCGGCGCGGCAAGGGAGGCTGCCTCGGCGGCCGACGCTTCCGTCCCCGACATCGGCGGCGCGGCGGCGCCCGGCGTCGCCTTTACCTACAGCTATGCCTTCGCCCTGCCGGCCAAGGCGATTTCCGACGTCCAGCAGAAGCATGCCATGGCCTGCGAGCGCCTCGGCCCCGGCCGGTGCCGCATCACCGGCATGAGTTACGAACAGCCGCGCGAGGACGAAGCCTCGGCGCGGCTCGATTTCCTCCTCGCGCCAGACATCGCTCACCGCTTCGGCGCCGATGCGGTGGACGTGGTCGAGAAGGCTGACGGCGCGCTCGACAATGCGCTGGTCAATGGCGAGAATGCCGGCGACGAAATCGTCCTCTCCCAGCAAAACAGCGCCGCCATCCAGGCCGAACTGAACCGGATCCAGGCCCGGCTCAATACTAGGGGCCTGACCGCGCAGGAGCGCACGGAACTGACCCAAAAGATCGAGCAGCTTCACGAACAGCTCCAGGGCGAAGCGCAGAACCGGCGCGGCAAGGAAGCCTCGATCGCCTCGACCCCGGTCAGCTTCACCTATGCCAGCCAGGGGATCGTCGCCGGCGGCGGTGGCTTCGCCAAGGCGGCGAGCGCCAGCTGGTCGAGCTTCTCCGCGCTGATGACCGTTCTGATGATCGCGCTGGGCTATGCCCTGCCCTGGCTGCTGCCGATCGCCGGGCTCGTCATGTTCCTGCGCTATCGCAAGGCCAAGCGCCTGCTCTCCGGAATCGCGGCGGATGCCCACTCCCCCGCCGCGCCCGCGGGTCCGGCCCCTACCGCCTGACGCCGGAGCCCCGCACCCCCGCGCCGTCCGCGGCACGCCGCTCACCCAGAGCTTGGCGAAGGGCAGGCGGCGCGGGGGCAATGTCTTCAATTCCCACACAAGATGTTGGAAATAAATATCTTTCCTACAGGCACCAGGCTTGGATAGCGGGTTTGACTGCTGGTCCGGCGCAGTCTCCGGACCGCCGGAGACAAACCCCATGCGCATCATTCCAGCCCTTTGCCTTTCCGCTACTCTCGCCGCCTGCACGACGCTTGCCATCGACGTTGACCCGCAGGCCGCCATGCTTGCTCGTTCGGTCCACGACGAGGCAAACCTGTTTTACGTGTCGCTCGCCACCAGCCCGCCGCCACTCTGCGACCTTGCCCACAATGCCGACGGCTATGACCGGCTCCAGCAGATTGCGGGCCAGCTGCAGGCCCGGATCGCCGAAGCCCATGGAAGCCCTGCACTCGACCGCGCCGCCAAGGCTCTCACCAGCGCACTCGCCGACGCACGCGAAAGCCACCGCCTCGCCTCGGCCAATGCCGAAGACCCGGCAGGTCCCTGCCTCGCCCCCGCCGCCCTGGCCCTCAACCGCGACGCCATTGCCCGCGCCAGCGCCGCGATTGCCGCCAGCCAATCCGGCGAAGGAGGTCGCTGATGAAGATCGACATCACTGCCGCCACCTCCCGGCTGGCCGAAGCCCTGCTCGCCCCGCTGCAGGGCGGCGGCGCCAAGGCCGAAGCGCTGGCCCGGGCCGAAGCGCAGAAGCTGACGGCCTCGATCGTCACCATCGGCGATCTCCTCGGCTCGGGCCAGATCGACGCGGAAGAGGCCAAAGTCCTGCTGCGCGTCCAGCGCGCCGCCAGCGAATCGGTGCTTGCCTCGCTGGCGGAAGTCAGCCGCGTCGCCGCCAATGGCGCGCTGTCCGCAGGCCTGCGCGAGCTTGTCCAAACGGCCGGGGAAGCCGTGGACGGCACCCTGAAGGGCGCCATCCTCGCCACCTGACCTGCGCTTCCCGCTTGCCTAGCCGCCAAGCGCGACCTAACTGCCGCTGCCATCAGGCAATCGACAGGACAGGCAAATGCAGCAGCGTTTCGAAGGCACCAGCAGTTACGTCGCCACCGAGGACTTGAAAGTGGCAGTCAACGCCGCGCTGCTGCTGCGCCGGCCACTGCTGGTCAAGGGCGAGCCCGGCACCGGCAAGACCGTGCTCGCCCAGGAAGTGGCGAAGGCAATGAACGCGCCGCTGATCGAGTGGAACGTCAAGAGCACCACCAAGGCGCAGCAGGGCCTTTACGAATACGACGCCGTCGCCCGCCTGCGCGATGGCCAGCTCGGCGACGAGCGGGTCCACGACATCTCCAACTATATCAAGCGCGGCAAGCTGTGGGACGCCTTCACGTCCGACAAGCTGCCCGTCCTGCTGATCGACGAGATCGACAAGGCCGACATCGAGTTCCCCAACGACCTGCTGCAGGAACTCGACCGCATGCAGTTCGACGTCTACGAGACCGGCGAACGCATCGCCGCCAAGGAACGCCCGCTCGTCGTCATCACCTCGAACAACGAGAAGGAACTGCCCGACGCCTTCCTGCGCCGCTGCTTCTTCCACTACA
>CAZVWP010000120.1:0-3883 GCA_964630805.1 uncultured Novosphingobium sp.
CGAGCCGCTGACCGCCGAGGACGTTCTGGAGATCCTGCGCGTCGAGCAGCAGAACGGCGAACTGGTCGGCGTCATCGTCCAGTTCGGCGGGCAGACGCCGCTGAAGCTGGCGCAGGCGCTGGAGGACAACGGCATTCCCATTCTCGGCACTTCGCCCGACGCCATCGACCTTGCCGAAGACCGCGAGCGCTTCGCCGCGCTGGTCGAGAAGCTGGGCCTGAAGCAACCGGACAACGGCATCGCCCGCAGCCGCGACGAGGCGGTTGCCGTGGCTGAGAAGATCGGCTTCCCGGTCCTCATCCGTCCTTCCTACGTGCTGGGCGGCCGGGCCATGGAAATCGTCGATTCCGTCGCCCAGCTCGACGACTACATCGCCACGGCCGTGCAGGTTTCGGGAGATAGCCCCGTCCTCATCGACCAGTACCTGCGCGATGCCACCGAATGCGACGTCGACGCCCTGTGTGACGGTGAGCAGGTCGTCGTCGCCGGCGTCATGCAGCACATCGAGGAAGCCGGCATCCATTCCGGCGACAGCGCCTGCACCATCCCGCCGCACAGCCTTCCCGCCGAAGTCATCGCCGAGATGGAGCGGCAGGCGGATGCCTTGGCCATGGCGCTGGGGGTGCGGGGGCTGATGAACGTGCAGTTCGCGGTGAAGGACGGCGAAGTTTATCTCATCGAGGTGAACCCGCGCGCCAGCCGCACCGTGCCCTTCGTCGCCAAGGCCATCGGCCAGCCGGTCGCTAAGATCGCTTCGCGCGTCATGGCGGGCGAGAAGCTCTCCACCTTCCCGCCATTCAGGCGCGAGCTCGATTACATCGCGGTCAAGGAAGCCGTCTTCCCCTTCGCGCGGTTCCCCGGCGTCGATCCGGTACTCAGCCCGGAGATGAAGTCCACCGGTGAAGTCATGGGCATCGACAGCAATTTCGCCACGGCTTTCGCCAAGTCGCAGCTCGGCGCGGGGACCCTGCTGCCGGACGGCGGCGTCGCCTTCATATCGGTGAAGGATGGCGACAAGCCGATGATTCTCGACGCGGCAAAGCGGCTGGTGGCCTTGGGCTTTACCGTGGTCGCCACAGGCGGCACTCAGAAGTACCTGGCGGACGCGGGCGTGCCGGTGGAGCGGGTCAACAAGGTGGCCGAAGGCCGGCCGCATATCGTCGACCGCATCATCGATGGCGAAATCGCCTTGATTTTCAACACGACCGAGGGCTGGCAGAGCCTCAAGGATTCGCAGTCTATCCGACAGGCCGCGCTCAAGTCGAAGGTGCCCTATTTCACCACCGCCGCGGCTTCGCACGCCACCACACTGGCGATCGAGGCGCTGCGCGGCGCAAAACTTGATGTAAGATCATTACAGTCCTATTATAGCTGAAGCGTTGTGTTCCCCCGACATCGCTGATGAGCGAGCCCGTTTCCCACATGGGGACGGGGCGGGGCTTTAGTCGTCGCATTGACGGCGCAATGGAGACGAACGGGAATGGCGAGTGTCGAGAAGCTGCCCATGCTGGCCGAAGGCTATGAGCGGATTACCGCCGAGCTGAAAGCGCTGCGCGAGGAGCGACCCCGGATCGTCGATGCGATCGAGGAAGCGCGTGCCCATGGCGATCTCTCGGAAAACGCCGAGTATCATGCGGCCAAGGAACGCCAGGGCCAGGTCGAGGCTTCGATCGCTGACCTGGAGGACAAGGTCAGCCGCGCGCAGATCATCGATCCCGCGACGCTTTCGGGCGACAAGGTGATCTTCGGCGCCACCGTCACACTGCTCGACGACGACGACAAGCCAGTACGCTACCAGATCGTCGGCCCCTATGAGGCAGACGCCCGGCTGGGCCGGATCAGCTATGCCTCGCCGCTCGGGCGCGCGCTGATCGGCCGCAAGGTCGAGGACGAGATCGAGGTTACTGTACCTGCCGGCGACAGGTCCTACGTCGTCGACAAGATCGAATTCATCTGAACCGTCGGGGTGCCAGGGCTGCGCCCCTCAAATCCCATTACCGGTTGATGGCCTTCGAGCCGGCGTCGCCGGCGGATTCGATGTCGCGTCCCAGGCCCTTCACCGTATTGCAGGCCCCCAGCGTGAGCAGGATGGAACCGGCGGCGATGGCCAGCAGGGTCTTGCGTATCATCTGTATGCGCTCCTAGTCGGGGCAAGGGAAAAGGTCCCGAGCCCACCGTCAATCCAGTTTCCCCTAGCATGCGCGATGGACTCTTCACCAATTCGCTTGCGGCGGGATGACCGATTTGGTGCGGCCAACTGTTGAAAACAACCCCCAGGCCAGTCCCTAGGCCTCTGCCGGGCCGATGTCGCGCTCCTTTCCCAGCATATGTTCGCGCCAGGCGACCAGGATGCCCGCGCCGACGATCAGCGGCGCTCCCAGCCAGGTTGCCGCGGGCGGCAGGTGGTCCCAGATCAGCCAGCCATAGGCAGTCGCCCAGATGAGGGACGTGTAGTCCATGATCAGCACGCTGGCGATCGGCCCGTGGCGCAGCGACCCGGTGACGAACAGTTGGCCGCACATGCCCATCACGCCGATGCCTGCCAGCAGCAGCCATTGTTTCGGATCGTGGGCACTTACGTAGAAAGGCAGCATTACGCTCATCATCGCCGCGCCGAACAGGGAGAAGTAGAAAACTATGCGCAGCGGCTCTTCGGTGCGGCTCATGCCGCGGATGTGGAAGCTGATCAGGGCCGTCATCAAGGCCGAGCCGAGCCCGGCCAGGGCACCCGGCATGGAAACCGGGACTTGCCCCGGCTGGGCAATCACCAGCACCCCGGCAAAGCCAAGGGCCACGGCCATCCACCGCCAGGGGCCGACGTGCTCGCGGAACACCAGCGCGGCCAGGACCACCGCGAACAGCGGCGTGGTGAAGCCGAGCGTGGTGGATTCCGCCAGCGGCAGCAGCAGTACAGCCGAGAAATTGAGCACCATGCCGACCATGCCGATGCCCGCTCTGGTGGCGTGCATTCCGATCCGTTGCGTTTTCAGCCGTGCCAACTGGCCGATGATAAGCAAGTAGCCGATCACCAGCGGGACCGTCAGGAACTGCCGCCAAAACATGATCTCGGGCAGCGAGATACCGGATTCGCCGGCCTGCTTGATAAGCATGGCCATGGTCGCGAACGAGAGTGCCGCGCCGAGCCGCAGGAACAGGGCATAGGTGGGACGCTGCTGCACAATACGGCTTTAGACGGCGGACTTGCCGTGGCAAGGGCGCGCGGTGGACGATTTCCCCTATGCTCTTGCCATGGCCGGCGCTCTTGCCGTGCTGGTCGCAGTCGTGGCCTGGCTGGGCGACCGCCGCCGTATGCGCCGGAGCAACCCCGATGCGGTGGGCTTCATGCCATGGACCACGGTGTTCTTCTGGGCGGTGCTCGTCATGCTTGTCGTGCTGGGCCTTGCCGCACACGAGTGGGCCGGCCGCTGATGGCGGCAATCCACTGCGAGCCGGCCTTGACCAAAGGCATCGAAATCAGCAGCTTCGGGGCGGGAGCATGGAAGGGGATAGCAATAGCGCAAAAAGGGGGAATGGCCGGCGCGGTGTCGGCGGCCTGGTCGGAGCCGGACTCGGCATGCGTTCGTGCAGCCACCGGAGCGGCCAGGCGGACCTGTGGCTCGGACTTGCGGTCGTTGCAGTTTCAACCGTCGCCCTGATGGTGGGCGAATACACGGTGGGATTCGGCTGGCCTGCCCTTACAGGCAAGCTTCCAGATAGGCTTGGTCGAAGCCGAACTGCCGCGCCTTTTCGAGCGTATAGGGGCGCAGGCCCGTCGAGCGGAACTCGCCGATGATCTTGCCCTCGTCGTTCTCGTCGAGATACTCGAACTTGAACAGCTCCTGGGTGACGATCACGTCGCCTTCCATGCCGATCACCTCGGTGA
>CAZVWP010000121.1:0-3652 GCA_964630805.1 uncultured Novosphingobium sp.
CGGATCGGCGTCGATGGTCAGGCTGCCCTCACCCACCAGCGGGTGGTAGAGCTGGCTGATCTGGTAGCCCTGCGGCAGATCGGGATAGAAGTAGTTCTTGCGGTCGAACCGCGACCACTTGTTGATCTGTGCGTCGATCGCCATGCCGGTGCGCACCGCCTGGCGGATGCACTCGCGGTTGGGCACCGGCAGCATGCCGGGCATGGCCGCATCGACGAGCGACACCTGCGCGTTAGGCTCCGCGCCGAATGCCGTGGCGGCGCCGGAGAACAGCTTGGACTTCGAGACGACCTGGGCATGGACTTCGAGGCCGATCACGACCTCCCATTCGCCGGTGGCGCCCTGGATGCGATAAGCTTGCGTGGACATGCGTTGCCGATAGAGGCGCGCAGGCGTTTCGCCAAGGGGGGAGATGGCTTGGGTAGCTATCAGGCGGCGGCCGCCAGGTCGGCCCGCAGCAGCGCGAGGCGATCGCGGGCCGAGTGCTCCCAGTGGCGATTGGCGGCGATGCGGCGGGCCGCGGCGGCCATCGCGCATCGCAGATCGCGGTCATGCGCCAGGTTTCGCAGGGCCGCCGCGAGCGCATCGATATCGCGCGGCTCCACCACCAGACCGCTCACGCCGTCTTCAACCGTCCGGGCCGTTCCCATCGGGCCAGTGACCACGGGGAGCCCGAAGGCCCCGGCCTCGATCGTGACCATGGGTCCGCCCTCTTCCAGCGTCGGGAAAAGGAAGGCATCGGCCTCGCGGTAATGGGCGGCTATGTCGCTGGTATAGGGAACGTGCCTGACCCTGCCGTTGCCCATGGCCGCGGAAAGGGGTTCGGCCATTTCGGGCGAAATCCGTCCGACGAAGCGAAGTTCTCCGCCTATCCCGGCGGCCCGCCACGCTTCAAGCGCAAGGTGTGCGCCCTTGCGCATCGTCACCTCGCCGACGAACAGGGCGGTGAAGGGAGAAGATCGATGGGGTGATGGATCAAGCCTCGCAAAGCGCGCCGGATCCCAGCCGTAGAATGTCTTGTAGAGCTTGTGGCCCGGAAAACCGACCGCCACCAGATTCTCGTCGACGCAGGCATTGGACGACACGAGACGATCGGCCAACATCAGTTCGCGTCGTTCGGCCTCGATCGATTCATCGGTTATTGTCAACAGTGGATCGAGGCCCGTGCGCCGGGCTTCTTCCTCCAGGATTGCGCGCGCGGATGCCTGATCGTTGTTGATCATTTCGCGGATCAGCATGGCGCCGGCATCCTTCAAGGCGCGCATGGTCTCCAGGTCGGTCCCCGGCCAGAGCCAGATGACCGCGCCATTTCGCCACCTCACTTCCCGCACGAGGCGAGCAGCAATGGCTGTGTATGCCCACCGGTGAAAGCGGCCGCCCCTGATCAGCCTGGGCAAGAAGGGCGGCAACCAGGTGCGATAATTGAGGTCCGCTGGGGGGACCACGCGCAGGGACGGCAGGTAAGCCACGATTTCGTGTCCCACGCGCGGGAATGCCCGGGCGATGGACACGGGAGTATAGCTCGAGGCGTGCGCTGAGTTGATGTAGGGCATGAACATCAGCCCATCCTCGGCGCTTACGCTCATTCCCCGGCATCCAGCAACTGGCCGCGCCGGGCCGCAGGGATCGGGGCCTCGCCAAAGCGCCGCCGAGACCATTGCCGGGCCGGTTCCTCCACCCAGCGCCAGGCGCACCACGAAGCGGCCAGCGCCAGTGCGATTATGGCCAGTTGCACCAGGGTCGAGGGCAACAGCGGCAGCACCAGGCGCTTGGTCGGCAATCCTGCTTCCAGCGAATAGACCGCCCACGTCTGTCCGGTCAGCCATCCGGCCAGTATCAACGCTTCCATAGCCCGGACGATGACGAACTCGTGGACCATGTAGAGCGCGAAGGAAAGCCGGCCCAGCCAAACCCAGCCCCAGGCATGGAACATCCTGCTGATCGGGCCCTCCTCGCGGGCGAAGACCAGCACAGCGAGTGCGGCGGGAACGATTGTCAGTGGCTCATGGTTGCCGGCAAACCATAGAAAGCCCAGCAGCCCACCCAGCGCCACCGCCTCCGCCAGCCAGGGCAGCGGCATGGGCATCGCCCCATGGCGGCGATGCAGCAGCCAGCAGGCGGTGCCGATGCCGAATCCGGTCAGCCCACGCTGGACGGCACGGGTGAACACCGGCCAGTCGATGTCGGCGAATTGTGCGGCCAGCCCAGCCGTGCCCAGTGCAAACAGCAGCGCCAGCCCGATTCGCCCCCGGCGAAAAGCCAGCGCCGCCAGCAGGTAAAGCAGGAGCTCGACAGAAATCGACCAGCTCGACCCACTGTAGAAATTGCCGTGATCGGGGAAGAAGCCGTCCAGCAGGAACAGGGCCCTCACCAGGTGTTCGGGCCCGTGCTTGCCGGTGAAAGGTGCTCCGGGGGAAAGGCCGTGGTCGCCTGTCACCATGCCGACGATCTCGAGCGCAAGGTAGGCGCCCACCATGAAAAGCTGCAGCGGCCAGACCCGGCCAAGGCGCAGCGCCATGAAACGGGCCATGCCGAAGCCACCCGCCAGGCGTTCGCCGTAACTCGCGGCTATGACGAAACCCGAGAGGACGAAAAAGAAATCGACGAACTGGCTGCCGGCGCGAAACAACGGCAGCGTGGCGGGCCCGGTGGTGGCATGGATGTGATAGATCGCCACGCCCATCGCCGCGATCCCGCGCAGCGAATCGAGCGCGACATAGCGGCCAGGCCCGGAGCCTGCCGCCATGGCTGTTACCACCAGCGCTCCGGCTTTGCGGCGAAACCGGCCCGCTGCTCGATGGCGAGGCCTGCATTGAGCACGCCCTGCTCGTCGAAAGGCCGCCCGATCAGTTGCAGGCCCAGCGGCAGCCCCTCGCGGTTCAGCCCGGCGGGGACCGACATGGCGGGCAGGCCTGCCAGCGAGGCCGGAACCGAGAACACGTCGTTCAGGTACATCTCCAGCGGATCGGCGCTCTTTTCGCCTAGCGCGAAGGCGGCGCTGGGGGCCGTCGGCGCCAGGATCACGTCGCATTGCGTGAAGGCGTTCTTGAAGTCGTGGCTGATCAGCGTGCGGACCTTCTGCGCCTGGGTGTAATAGGCGTCGTAGAAGCCGGCCGAGAGCACATAGGTGCCGATGAGGATGCGGCGCTTCACTTCCGCGCCGAAGCCCTCGGCGCGGGTGGCGGCATACATGTCTTGCAGCCCCGCGCCGTCGGGCAAGTCGCGCAGGCCATAGCGCACGCCGTCATAGCGGGCGAGGTTGGACGAGGCTTCGGCAGGGGCGATGATGTAATAGGTCGGCAGCGCGTACTTGGTGTGCGGCAGCGAGACCTCAACCACTTCGGCGCCCGCGTCCTTCAGCCAGGCGATGCCCTGGTCCCAGCTCTTCGCCACGTCCGGGTCCATGCCGTCGAGCCGGTATTCGCGCGGGATGCCGACCTTCTTGCCCTTGAGGTCGGCGGAAAGACCGGCTTCCCATTCGGGCACCGGCATCTGTAGGCTGGTCGCGTCCTTGGGGTCGAAGCCGGCCATGGCTTCCAGCATGATCGCGCAGTCGCGCACGTCGCGGGCCATCGGGCCGGCCTGGTCGAGCGAGCTGGCGAAGGCGACGATGCCCCAGCGCGAGCAGCGGCCATAGGTCGGCTTGATGCCG
>CAZVWP010000122.1:0-3254 GCA_964630805.1 uncultured Novosphingobium sp.
ATCGAACTGGCGGATGCGGAAGGGCTGACCGCCCACGCCCGTTCGGTGGAAGTGAGGCTAGGCATATGAACGAGAAAAGTCGCAGCCGCTCGCGTGCCGCCGCCCGCCTTGCCGCCGTCCAGGCGCTCTACCAGCACGACATGGAAGAAACGCCCGAGGCGCGGCTGCTCGACGAGTTCCACCAGCACCGGCTTGGCGGCGAGATCGACCCGGAACTCGATGGCGAGCAATACGTCGCCGCCGAGAGCGCCTTCTTCGACGATGTGGTCAAGGGCGTGATCGCCCGGCACGCGGAAATCGACGCGCTGCTGACCAACCACCTCGCCGCGAACTGGAACATCTCCCGACTCGACAAGACCCTGCTGCAGATCCTGCGCGCCGGTGCCTACGAACTCCTCGCCCGGGCCGACGTGCCCACCGGCGCGGTGATCGCCGAATACCTCGACGTCGCCCACGCCTTCTTCGACAAGCGCGAGACGCAATTCGTCAACGGCGTGCTCGATGCCGTGGCCAAGGCTGTCCGCTGACCACTGAACTCGCCTTCATCGAATCCCTCCGCGCCCTGGCGAAGCATCCGGGCGCACGCGGGCTCGACGATGATTGCGCGGTAATCGAATTCGGCGGGGAGGCTCTGGTGCTCACGCATGACGCCATGGCCGAGGGCGTGCATTACCTCGCCGGGCAGGATCCCGCCGACGTTGCCTGGAAGCTCGTCGCCACCAACCTGTCCGACCTTGCCGCCAAGGGCGCGGAGCCCATTGGGGTGCTGCTGGGCTACATGTTCGGCAGGGACGATGCGCGGTTCGTCGCGGGGCTGGAGCAGGCGCTGGCGTATTATGGAGCGCCGCTGCTGGGCGGAGACACGATTTCGGGGATCGGGGCGCAGGTGCTGGGCCTGACTGCCATCGGCAGGGCGACCCATCGGCCAGTGCCCGGCCGCTCCGGTGCCAAGATAGGCGATGGGCTCTACGTCACCGGCCCCGTTGGCGCCGCCATGCTGGGGCTTGAGGCGCTGAAGGCAGGGCAAGGCGACAGCACCGCCTATCGCCGCCCCCGGGCGCTGCTCGCCGAGGGGCAAGCGCTAGCCCCTCACGTCTCGGCGATGATGGACGTTTCCGATGGCCTCCTGCTCGATGCATGCCGGATGGCCCGCGCCAGCGGCGTCACTATCGCCATCGACAGCGCCTCCGTCCCCATCGCCACGCCCGAGAGCCGGCGTGCCGAGGCCCTGCGCTGGGGCGAGGACTACCAGTTGCTGTTCACCGCGCCGGCAAGTGCAGCGCCACCCATTGCCGCACATCGCATCGGCGAGGTGCAGGAAGCAGATGGCTGTCCACTTCGACTGGATGCTGCCCCCCTCGGTGAAACCGACGGGCTAGGCTACGAACACGGTTAAAGCGCGCTGCAATCCACGCCTCGCGCGATCAGCAGCGGTTTCAATTCCCTGTAGGCATACTTGGTCAAGTGATTGGGAATGTGCGGGTGCAGGTGGTGAATCAGGTGGTACTGCATGCCCAGTGAAAGGACATGGCCTACCCGGCTGCGGAAAATCCGCGTGTTGTCGTAGCGGGACAGGCCGGTGCGGGGATGGTGCGGGGCCCAGCTCAGGAAAAACCGCATGTAGGACTGGCCGATATGGCGCGGCAACCACCAGAGCAGCGCGACCTCGATGGCATAGCCGCTCCAGGCCATCGTGCAGAAGGTGGCGATGGCGAAGAGTTGCAGGCCCATCGCCTCGGCCAGCGCGCGCTTCGCCTCGGGCGTGCCGAGCCGCTCGAGTATGCGCCTGTATTGATGGATCGCCCCGTCCTTGCCGGGCTGGCGGGTGAGCCAGGTCTTGTACCATGCTGACAGGGCACTGGGCGCGGCATCGGAATAGTCCGGATCGAGCTCGGGATCGTTGCAGTGATAGTGGTGCTCCATGTGAAGCACCCGCGCCAGGCTGAAGGGGATTACCAGGATTATCGTGGCGACCTGGCCGACAAATTCGTTCCAGAAGTGCGCTGGCGTTCCCGGCCGGCCAATGTTGCAATGAGTCGCTTCGTGGCTGATGATATAGCTGCCCGAGGCGAAGACGCAGCTGACCGGGAATGCGATCCACAACGGCACCAGGCCGAGCATCGTCAGCGGAAAAAAAGCCAGCCACAAGGCGAAGCACGACAGCGTGACGACCGTGTAAATGCGCATCTCTGCATCGCGCGCGGTGTACTTGCGAGCGATCGCATGTTCCTGCTGCAAGAGATCGCGGCGGGCGTGCTCGTCGAGCCCATCGCCCCTACCGAGCGGAATCGCGCTGTCCGTTGCCCGCGCATCCGCTGGAGAAAGCAGCCCGGGATCGAGCTCGCTCACAACCAACGCCCCCGCCAGACCGCGTAGAGCCCCCAGGGCGCGCCCACCGCAAGGCCGAAAAGGGTCCGGCGCATCCCGAACGGCGCATCGACATGCCAATAGGCCAGGGTTTGCGCCACCAGAGGTGCAATGAACCCGATTCCGAACAGGAGCGGCAACCAGTGGAACAGGTGTTTAACCGCAATCTTCATGGCTTTGCCCGGCACCCCGATGCGGCGACAGATGGCCCCCGCGCGCAATCGCCATCTATCGCAAAGTCCACCCCTTCCGCCATGCCGTTAATATTTCACAAACCATTGTGACGCGCAAGAATTGGCGATTTCAACGCCTGTGCCGCGCTGATACAGCCGAATTCGGCCGCGCCTGTCCTTCGATTTGGGACGAGTTGCGGGATATGTGCCGCAGGGCATTGCATTGACGGCAATCCTGCCTATAGCAGCGCCTTCCCGCCCCGCGTTCAGCGGGGCTTAATGATATCAGGGGGATCGCTCTGTGAGTCTCGTCCAGATCGCCATCGTTCTCGGCCTGCTGGCCGTGGTTTATGGCTTCGTCACCAGCCGGCAGGTGCTTGGCGCCTCGGCAGGCAATGAAAAGATGCAGGAAATCGCCGCCGCCATCCAGGAAGGCGCGCAGGCATATCTCAAGCGGCAGTACACCACGATCGGCGTGGTCGGCGTGGTCGTCGCGGCCATCGTCGCTTGGGCGCTGGGGCCGATTTCGGCCGCCGGTTTCGTCATTGGCGCGATTCTGTCGGGCGTCGCGGGCTTCATCGGGATGAACATCTCGGTGCGCTCGAACGTGCGCACGGCAGCGGCGGCGCAGAGCGGCCTGCAGGCCGGCTTGACCCTGGCCTTCCGCGCCGGCGCCATCACCGGCATGCTGGTGGCCGGCCTCGCGCTGCTCGC
>CAZVWP010000123.1:0-3076 GCA_964630805.1 uncultured Novosphingobium sp.
TCCGCACGACGGACGTCACCGGCGAAGTGATCCTGCCCGAGGGCACCGAGATGGTCATGCCGGGCGACAACATCGCCCTGGCCGTCAAGCTCATCGCGCCGATCGCCATGGACGAGGGTCTCCGCTTCGCAATCCGCGAAGGTGGCCGGACCGTCGGTTCTGGGGTTGTCAGCAAGATTACCAAGTAATATAGGCCGCGCTCCGCCGGGAGATTCGCACTCCCGGCGGCCGGTTTTTCGATCAGTCGCCCCGCTTTCGCTGGAAAAGGGGAAGGGCGGGCAGGCTGGTTTTTGTTTTTGCTCTTTCTCATCGGTAGTAGGACATGGAAGCTCAGAATATCCGCATTCGCCTCAAGGCATTCGATCATCGCGTGCTTGACCAGGCGACCGGCGAAATCGCCGAGACCGCGCGCCGCACCGGCGCACTGATCCGGGGGCCCATTCCGCTGCCGACGAAGATCGAGAAATTCTGCGTCAATCGCGGACCGCACATCGACAAGAAGTCGCGTGAGCAGTTCGAGGTGCGCACCTACAAGCGGCTGCTCGACATCGTGCAGCCCAACGCCACGACTGTCGACGCGCTGATGAAGCTCGATCTGGCTGCCGGCGTCAACGTCGAGATCAAGCTCGCCTAACGGCTGGCAAGGCACAGGGATACCTCCGGCGCTTTAGCCGGGCATGCGTCCCCCGTCTCGCCCCGGCACATGCCGGGGCACTCAGCCCGGACGGGGCTCGCACAAAACTTAGGGCTGGACATGCCTGTGGGGAATTCCCTCTGCAGGCCTCTGTTGAGGAGTGAGTATCGTGCGCACTGGCGTAATCGCCAAGAAAGTCGGGATGACCCGACTGTTCCAGGAGGACGGACGGCATGTGCCCGTGACCGTCCTGTCGCTGGAAGATTGTCAGGTGGTTTCGGTTCGCACCCAGGAGCGTGACGGCTACGTCGCGCTGCAGCTGGGCGCGGGCGAGGCCAAGCAGAAGAACGTGGCCAAGCCGCAGCGCGAGCACTTCGCCAAGGCGCAAGTGCCGCTCAAGCAGCGCGTCTGCGAATTCCGCGTGGCGGACGACGCCGTGCTGGATGTCGGCTCGACCATCGCCGCCTCGCACTTCGTGCCGGGTCAACTGGTGGATGTCGCCGGCCACACGCAGGGCAAGGGCTTCCAGGGTGCGATGAAGCGCTGGGGTTTCGGCGGCATGCGCGCCACCCACGGCGTTTCGATCAGCCACCGTGCCCACGGTTCGACCGGTAACCGCCAGGATCCGGGCCGCGTCTTCAAGAACAAGAAGATGGCTGGCCACATGGGCGACCGCGAGCGGACCCAGCAGAACCTCGAAGTCGTGCGCGTCGATGACGAGCGCGGCCTCATCTTCGTCAAGGGCTCGGTCCCCGGCGCCAAGAACGCCTGGCTGACTGTCTGTGATTCGGTGAAGGTCTCGCGCCACGCCGAAGCGCCCTATCCCGCCGCCGTCAAGGGCGCGGCCAACGCCAACGATGCGGCTCCCGCCGACACGCCTGCCGAAGCGGCACCGGCGGTCGAGGCGGCCGATGGCCAGGAGGGCTAAGCCGTGAAAGTCAAGCTTCAGAACCTCGATGGCAGCGCCGGCAAGGGCGACATCGAACTTTCGGATGACGTGTTCGGCCTGACGCCGCGCGCCGACATCCTGCACCGCGTTGTCACTTGGCAGCTCGAGAACCGCCGCGGCATCGCCCGCGCTGCTCGCGAGCGTTCGGACGTTGCCCGCACCGGCAAGAAGTTCGGCAGGCAGAAGGGCGGCGGCACTGCCCGCCACGGCGATCGCAAGGCGCCGGTGTTCATCGGCGGCGGCAAGGCCATGGGCCCGCGTCGCCGCGAGTTCGACGTGTCGCTCAACAAGAAGGTGCGGGCGCTCGGCCTCAAGATGGCTCTCTCGTCGAAGGCGCAGGGTGGCCTCATCGTGGTCGACACGCTCGACCTCAAGGACGCCAAGACCAAAGCTCTCGGAGCGCAGCTGGCCAAGTCCGGCTGGGGCAAGAAGGTGCTGGTCGTCGATGGCGATGCGGTGAACGAGGGCTTCGCCCGCGCTGCCCGCAACCTCGCCAATGTCAATGTGCTCCCGGCGGTCGGCGCGAACGTCTACGACATCCTGAAGCACGATACGCTGGTGCTGACCCGCGCCGCCGTCGAAAAGCTGGAGGCGCGCTTCAATGGCTAAGGATTCTATCGATACGCGTCACTACGACGTGATCGTCTCCCCCCACATCACCGAAAAGTCGACTCTGCTTTCCGAGCAGAACGCGGTGGTCTTCAAGGTCTCCCCCAAGGCGACCAAGCCTGAGATCAAGGCCGCTGTCGAAGCCCTGTTCGGCGTCAAGGTGACTGCGGTCAACACGCTGACCCAGAAGGGCAAGTCGAAGCGCTGGCAGGGTCGCACCTATCAGCGTTCGGACGTCAAGAAGGCTGTCGTGACCCTGGCCGAGGGCCAGACGATCGACGTGACCAGCGGCATCTGAGGCTCAGGACATGGCACTCAAGAACTACAACCCGACCAGCCCCGCACGTCGCGGCCTGATCCTTGTCGACCGTTCCGGCCTGCACAAGGGCAAGCCGGTCAAGGCGCTTACCGAAGGCAAGCGCAAGACCGGCGGACGCAACAACAAGGGCCACGTGACTTCGCGCGGCATCGCCGGTGGCCACAAGCAGCGCTACCGGATCATCGACTTCAAGCGCCGCAAGTGGGGCGTTCCGGCCACTGTTGAGCGGCTGGAATACGATCCGAACCGCACGGCCTTCATCGCCCTCATCAAGTATGAGGACGGTGAACTCGCCTATATCCTGGCGCCGCAGCGGCTTGCCGTCGGCGACTCGGTGATTGCCGGCGAGAAAACCGACGTTAAGCCGGGCAACGCGATGCTGCTCAGCCAGATGCCGGTCGGCACAATCATCCACAACGTGGAGATGAAGCCGGGCAAGGGTGGCCAGATCGCTCGTTCGGCCGGCACCTATGTGCAGCTCGTCGGCCGCGACCGCGGCATGGTCATCGTCCGCCTGAACTCGGGCGAGCAGCGCTACCTGCGCGGCGATTGCATGGGCACGGTT
>CAZVWP010000124.1:0-2739 GCA_964630805.1 uncultured Novosphingobium sp.
GTGCCCAGCGCCAGTGGCGAAACGCGCAGGCCCGAGCGGCCGAGCAGGCGGTAGTCGGTCAGTTTCATTGCCATCAGTCCTCTCCTTTTTTCGTTGTCTCTTCGGTGCGGGCGAAGCCGCCATTTGCCATCCTGGTGAATTGTCTGGCGATCTCGCCGATGTCGCCGCTTGCCGGGCCGTTCTCACCGAAATGCCGGTCCAGCGCGATGGCGAATGTCATGCCGAAGATGGCCAGGCCAATGAAATCGAGATCGAGCCCGTCGCGGGCAATGTTTTCCAGCACCTCGCCGCGTTTCTGCAGCAGGGGCGCGATGTGCTCGCGATAGAGTTGCCGGCCCAGTTCCGGCTCGCTGAACATGGCGGCGGTGAACAGCGGGAACACCGCGATCATGTCCTCGACGTGGCGGGTGGCCGAGGGCAGGGCCAATTCGGCGATCTGGTCGGGCGTGCTGGCCTCTTCGTAGCGTTCGGCCCGCTCGTGCATGCCGCGCATGGCGTCGATCAGCGGCTGGACGACGGCGGCCTCGAACAGGGCTTCCTTGGATTCGAAGTGCTCGAAGATGGTCGCCTGGTTGACTTCGGCGGCCCGCGCGATGTCGCGGGTGCGCACGCCCTGGAGGTTCGATCCGGCGAAGACCTGCTGCGCGGCCGCGATGATCGACTTGCGCCGCTCTGCCGCTGGCAGATAGGCGCGGCGGCGCTTGGCGGCAGGGGCTGGCTTGGCGGCTTCGCGCGTCATGAGAGGTTGGCTAGCAAGCGGCAGGGGCGGCAGCAACACCAAATCCAACCATTTGGTTGATTTTGTCTGCCGGCGCGTTCATGCTGCGACTCAAGCATCGGCCGGACTTGTCGCGGCCGCAGCCGGGAGAGACGAGAATGGCGACTGCCACTGCATCCAGGGACACCACCGTCGAGCGCGAGGCGCTGGGCTGGATGAACGACCCTTACGAGCACTTCGGCCACCACAACACGAAGATCCACACGCTGGAGCGCGACCATGTCGAGGCCGTGCAGCTCGCCGCCATGCAGATCCGCTTCGAGGAGCGGATGGAGCAGATCCAGATGCTCAAGAAGCTGGCCGACGGGCAGGGGATCGCTTCGATCGGCAGCTTCAACGAACTCGCCCCGCTGCTGATGCCGCACGACATGTACAAGAGCTATCCGATCTCGCTGCTCGCCAAGCAGCAGTTCGGCAAGCTCAACACCTGGCTGACCAAGCTGACCCGGCACGATCCGGAATCGGTGGACGTCTCTGCCTGCGATTCGATCGACTCCTGGCTGACCACGCTGCGCGACCAGACCCCGCTCGATGTCGGCGCAAGCTCGGGTTCCAGCGGCACCATGTCGTTCTACCCCAAGTCGAAGCGCGACTATTTCCTGTCGATGTGGGGCATGCGCGTGCAGCTCGCGCAGAAGTTCGGGCAGGATCCGAAGCCTGGAGACATCAGCGACAAGATCCACGCGATCATCCCGCTCTACAAGGACGGGCACGCCTCGATGGGGGCCTTCGGCAAGTATTCCTGCCAGGCCTTCGGGCTGGGCGACGAGAACTACTGGCACTACTGCTTCGACTTCAAGCTGAGTTCCGACCTGATGTGGCTCGCCGCCCGCCTGCGAGCCGCGGCGGCCAAGGGCGACGCCAGCAAGGTCGATGTGCCGCCGACGCTGCTTGCCCGCCGCGGCGAGTGGGAGGCGCAGCAAAAGAACATGGGCGACGAGCAGCTCAAATTCGTCAACCGCATGATTCATGAGCTTTCCGGCCAGCGCGTCTTCGTCATGAGCACCTCGAACCTGCTCTATGCCGCCGCCAAGCGCGGGCTGGAGGAAGGCCTCTCGGGCGTCTTCGCGCCGGATTCGGTGTTCATGGGCGGGGGCGGCGCCAAGGGCGTGCCGCTTCCGGACGACCTGGAAGAAGTGGTCTGCAAGTTCTTCAACACCGACCGCATGATCAGCTCCTACGGTATGACCGAGATGAACAGCTTCTCGGTCCAGTGCGACCATGATCGCTATCACGTGCTGCCCTGGGTGACGCCCTACCTGCTCGATCTCGACACCGGCCAGCCGCTGCCGCGGAAGGGCGTCCAGACCGGCCGCGCCTCGTTCTTCGACATGACGGCGGAAAGCTGCTGGGGCGGGCTGGTGACGGGCGACGTCGTCACCATCGACTGGGACCTGCAGTGCCCCTGCGGCCGCACCAGCTACGCTCTCGAAAAGGGCATCAACCGCGTCACCGAGATCAAGGGTGGCGACGACAAGATCACTTGCGCCGCCACCCCCGGCGCGCAGGCGGAAGCAATGGAATTCCTCACCGGATTTGGAGGGTAAGTATCATGATGGCCAAGCGACCCATTTCCTACGCAGTGCTGCGCGGACAGGTTGTCGAGAGCGACCTCATCGAATTCGGCGGCCGGGGCGGCGACATCACTTTCCTCGCGCCCGATCCGCACAAGATCGTCGACCGCATCCCGCTCGCCAGCCCGCGCCTGATGGAGGACATGTACGAGCTGTCGATCGACCAGATCCTCGACTACCTCGCCGAACTGGGGCCCCGGCTGGAGCTCAAGAGCAACGCCTATCTCCAGGAAGCGCTGGAATATTCCTATGACACCGCGCCGACCACCAAGCCGATCATGGATGCCTTCTACCACGACCTGCCCTACATGTTCGACAAGGAGCGAATCAGGAAGATGGTCGATTTCAACATCGGCATCGATCACCTGGAAGGCTGGGTGGAGCAGC
>CAZVWP010000125.1:0-2137 GCA_964630805.1 uncultured Novosphingobium sp.
CTGCTGCGCTCACCCCAGCTCCGCGCGCCGGGCATAGGCCGCGTCGAAGCGCGCCTCCAGCCAGGGATTGACGTCGCGGCAGCCGGCGACCACCTTGGCCGCCCACTCGAAATACTCGCGCTTCCGCTCCGCGCTCCAGTCAGCCGGCGGGCTGGCAAGTATCGAGTTGAGATTCGATATCTTGTCGGCGAGCTTGAGGTGTTTCGCACGCGGCGAGGCGCTGCGGGCGTGCTCGATCTGAAGTCGCTTCCGCTCCGCCTTCGGCAGAGTTTTGTCGTCGGTCACCTCGCGCACGAGGTCGGCGACATCCCCGCCGAACTCGGCGACGAGCGTTTCGTGTTTCACCTCCTGGTCCTCAATGGCGTCGTGCAGATAGGCCGCGATCACCAGGTTGGCGTCCGCCCCCTGCGTCGCCTCGGCCACCAGCAGGGCCACTTCGGCAAGGTGATTCACATAGGGCTCCTCCGCCTCGCCCTTGCGGCGCTGGGGCGCGTGCGCCCGCGCCGCGAAATCGATGGCCTTCGCCATCCTCACGATGTCTTCCGTCATTTAAAGCTCCTTCCGTATTGCATTCGCGCCTTGTCCATCATCTCGCATCCTCCCAGCTGAAGGACGGTCCGCCGCGCCCGAAGTGGCCGTAGGCCGCCGTATCGAAGTAGATCGGCCGCGCCAGCTTCAGCCGCTCGATAATGCCCGCCGGGGTCAGGTCAAACTCATCGCCGAGCTGCCTTGCGAGTTCTCCACCGGTCGCCGCTCCTGTGCCGAACGTCTCGACCAGGAAGCTCACCGGCTCGGCCACGCCGATGGCGTAGGAGAGCTGGACCAAGCAGCGCTTCGCCCAGCCGCGAGTAACGACGGTCTTCGCCAGCAAGCGCGCCATGTAGGCTGCCGAGCGATCCACCTTGGAGGGATCCTTTCCGGAAAATGCCCCGCCTCCGTGCGGCGCCGCCCCGCCGTAGGTGTCAACGATGATCTTGCGCCCGGTGAGCCCCGTGTCGCCCTTCGGCCCGCCGGTGATGAAGCGGCCGGTGGGGTTGATGTAGTCGCGGTAGCTGGCGCCGCGCAAGGCCGCGGGAATGACCGGGTCGATGATCTCCCGCTTCACCGCCTCGCGCAGCGCTTCGAGCCCGATGCCTTCCGCGTGCTGGGTGGAGAGGACCACCGCCTCGATGGCGGCAGGGACGCCGTCCTCGTAGCGGAAGCTCACCTGCGACTTGGCGTCCGGCTGCAGCCAGAGCAGCGCGCCGCTCTTGCGCAGCTCCGCCTGGCGGCGCACCAGCCGGTGCGCGAACACGATGGGCGCCGGCATCAGCTCGGGCGTCTCGTCGCAGGCGTAGCCGAACATCAGGCCCTGGTCGCCCGCGCCCAGCACGCCATCGGCGCGGTCCACACCGCGATTGATGTCCAGGGACTGGCCGTTGAAGCGCACCTCGACCGTGCAGCGCTCCGGATCGATGCCCGTCGCGGCATCGCAGTAGCCCGTCTGGCGGATGACCCCGCGGGCGATCTCCGCCGCGCGCGAGCGGACTGCCTCGAACACGGCGGCGTCCCATGTCTTGAATTCGCCTGCCAACAGAACATGCTGGTCGGCGAGCACCACCTCGCAGGCGACCCGAGCATGCGGGTCCAACTCGAGGAAGGCATCAACGATCGCGTCCGAGATGCGGTCGGCCAGCTTATCGGGATGGCCCTCGGAAACGGACTCCGAGGTAAACAGGCCATGTGTCATAAACATGACGCGCCCCCTTCCTTCCGCCACACCCTTGCGCCGCTCCTGTTCCCGCTCATTTTTCATCTCCCGTGCCATTTGGCGACTGCCGGCTCCTGAACGCCTTGGAATCGGGTATCAGGCTGAAGCCGCCACTCGGCCTTTCAGTGGATTCGATGACCTCGCCGCCCTTCTCGACATAGCTGCATGACTGCTCCCCCCAGACGATGCACATTCGGAAGCCTGTCTTCTGCACGGACTCTTTGACGCCCTGGATCAGCAGCGCCCGAGCCTCGCTGCCGATGCCGCCATCCGCCGCATAGGGTTCCGGATGGCGCAGGAGGGTGCGCCGGCAGCCAATGCGCACTTCCGGCTCGCCCTCCCCGATCGCGATCGTTTCGTACTGAAATACGCTGGTCATGATTCTGA
>CAZVWP010000126.1:0-2126 GCA_964630805.1 uncultured Novosphingobium sp.
TTCCTTCGGCCAGGCGGCCTTCGTCGGCCTCGGTGCCTATACCAAGGCTTATCTGACCACGGCCCACGCCGTGTCGCCGTGGCTGACTTTGCTGATCGGCCTGACTGTAACGGCGGCGGTGGCGCTGATACTCGGCTTCCTCACGCTGCGGCTCTCCGGCCATTACCTGCCGCTGGGCACCATCGCCTGGGGCCTCAGCCTGTATTTCCTCTTCGGCAATCTCGAATTCCTCGGCGGCCACACCGGTCTCACCGGCATTCCGGTTCTCGGGCTGTTCGGCTTTGAACTGCATACCGGGCGCGAGTTCTATTACCTGATCTGGCTGGTGCTGCTCGGTGCCGTGCTGGCGACTCAGAATCTGCTCGATTCGCGGGAGGGGCGGGCCATCCGTGCGCTCAAGGGTGGTGGCCTGATGGCGGAGAGCATGGGCGTCAACACCGCCCGCACCAAGATCGTCATTTTTCTGATCGCCGCGCTGTTCGCCTGCGTTTCCGGCTGGCTGTACGCCCATTTGCAGCGCTTTGTGAACCCGACGCCGTTCGGTCTGCACATCGGCATCGAATATCTCTTCATGGCGGTGGTCGGCGGCGCGGCGCACGTCTGGGGCGCGTTGGTCGGCGCCGGCGTGATTACCATCCTCAAGCAATGGCTGCAGGATCTTTTGCCGAAACTTCTGGGGCAGAGCGGCAATTTCGAGGCAATCGTCTTCGGGATTTTGCTGGTTCTGGTACTGCAGCGGGCGCGTGACGGCATCTGGCCCTGGGTGGTGCGTCTCATCCCGATCAAGGCAGCCCAGCGGGTGGTTGCCGAAGCCGAGCCGCTGCCGCATCGCGAGATGCCGGCTCTCGGTACGGTGCTCCTGGAAGTCAAGGATGCCTGCAAACGGTTTGGCGGTCTGGTCGCCAACAACAACATGAGCCTGACGGTGAAGGCCGGCGAGGTGATGGCCCTTATCGGCCCCAACGGCGCCGGCAAGAGCACCATGTTCAACTGCATTTCCGGCGTCGATCCGGTCACATCGGGCGAAGTGCGTTTTATCGGTGAGCGCATCGATCACCTTGAGTCTCGCGAAATTGCGCGGCGCGGCATGGGCCGCACCTTTCAGCACGTGCGCCTGCTGCCGACCATGAGTGTGCTGGAGAACGTCGCCATCGGCGCCCATCTGCGCGGATCGAAGGGCGTGCTGTCGGCCTCCCTGCGCCTCGAGCGCGTCGAGGAGGCGCGCCTGCTGGCTGAGGCCAAACGTCAGCTCGAGCGCGTCGGTCTGGGAGAGCATCTTTTCGACGAGGCCGGCAGCCTGCCGCTTGGGCAGCAGCGCGTGCTGGAGATCGCCCGGGCGCTATGCGCCGATCCTTGCCTGCTGCTGCTCGACGAGCCGGCGGCGGGCCTGCGCTATATGGAGAAGCAGGCGCTGGCCGAACTGCTGCGCAAGCTGCGCGGGGAGGGCATGGGCATCCTGCTGGTGGAGCACGACATGGATTTCGTCATGGGCCTGGCCGACCGCGTCGTCGTCATGGAGTTCGGCGAGAAGATTTCCGAGGGCCTGCCCGAGGAAGTGCAGAAGGATCCGGTGGTGCTCGAAGCCTATCTCGGGGGGGTGGAGTGATGGCCGCCCCCATTCTCGAGGTCAACGATCTCTGCGTCTCCTACGGCAAGGTGGAGGCCCTGCACCACATCAACCTCAGGGTCGAAGCGGGCAAGATCGTCACGGTGATCGGCCCCAACGGCGCCGGCAAGACCACCATGCTTTCCGCCATCATGGGTTTGTTGCCCTCGAAGGGTGAAATTCAGTTCCGGGGCGAAGTGCAGCGCGACATCGAGGTCGAGCACCTCGTCACGATGGGCATGACGCTGGTGCCGGAGAAGCGCGAGCTGTTCGGCGAGATGAGCGTGGAGGACAACCTGCTGCTTGGCGCCTTCCAGCGCTATCGTCATGGCGACCGCGACGAGGGCAAGACCATGGACCAGGTCTTCGGCACCTTTCCGCGTCTGAAGGAGCGCCGCACGCAGCTCGCCGGCACGCTCTCCGGCGGCGAGCGGCAGATGCTGGCCGTGGGCCGCGCCCTGATGGCCAAGCCGAAGCTGCTCATGCTCGACGAGCCCAGCCTCGGCCTCGCCCCGCTCAT
>CAZVWP010000127.1:0-1922 GCA_964630805.1 uncultured Novosphingobium sp.
TGACGTCGGGGCTGATCGAGGCGGTGCGGCTGGTCGGGCCGAGCACGCCGATGACATGGCGCAGCCGATCCGGCGTGGCGTCTTCGGCGGCATCGCAGGCCGCGCGCGCCAGGCTTGCCCCTTGCCGATTGAGCTCGCGCGCCAGGTGCTGCAGGCCGTAGTCGGCCTGGCTGACCGCGGTGCTGTTGAAGGTGTTGGTCTCGACGAAGTCGGCGCCGGCATCCAGGTAGGCGGCGTGGATGCCGGCGATCAGGTCGGGCCGGGTCAAGGTGAGCAGGTCGTTGTTGCCGCGCAGGTCGTGCGCTTGCGGTGGCGTCGCATATGCATGCCGGAGATCGAAACCGGGCGCGAAGCGCTCGCCGCGGAAATCGGCCTCGGTCAGTTCGTGGCGCTGGATCATGGTGCCCATGGCGCCATCGATCACGAGGATGCGCCGGGCGAGGTCGGCGTGGAGGCGGGCGACGCGCGCGGGGTCTTTCCTGGGCAGGTCATGGCTCATGGTTCATTGCCTTGCAGCTTGCAGGACGAGGACTTCGAAATGCGGTGGGCGCTTTTCACGCATCACCGGCTCGCAGGAGGTCACGTGCAGGCCGGCCTTTTCCGCCAGCTTGGTCAATTCCTTCACGGTGAAGCCGAGGTTGGCGTGGCCGAAGGGCGCCACCACATCGCGATGGCCGTGGCGGGACAGCACGGTGGCGACCAGCCGGCCGCTTGGCCGCAGCACCCGCGCCGCCTCGGCCAGCGCCTGCGCCGGCCGTTTGGCCCACGCCAGTGCCTGCATCAGAAGGGCGAGGTCGAAGCTGGCATCGGGCAGGTCCAGCGCATGCATGTCGCCGACCAGCACGCGGACGTTGCGCAGCGGCTTCAGGCGCGTGCTCGCGGCGCTGGCCACGCGCTCGCTGGCGTCAACGCAGGTGTAGCTCTTCGCGTGGGGTGCAAGCAGTTCGGCCAGCGCGCCGTCGCCGGAAGCGATGTCGATGACCGCGCCGGGAGAAAGCAAGGTCAGGGTGGCGCGCGCCATCGTTTCCCAGGTACGTCCGGGCGAGTAATGGCGCTCCATGTCGCCGGCTACGGCATCCGCCCAGTTCTCCTCCGAGGCGCGCATGGCCAGGATCGTCGGCAGGCGCTCGCCGTCTTGGCGCAGCAACGGGTCGTCGGTGCCCTCGCGCAAGGTGCGCCAGAGCGCCGCCTCCGCGCCATCGAGGGCATCGTTGAAACGGTAATATGCGGACACCCCGGAACGCCGGTCGCGCACCAGCGCGGCTTCCTTCAGCCTGGCGAGGTGGGTGGACACGCGCGGCTGCGCCAGCCCGGTGATCGCGGCCAATTCGGCGACCGTCAGTTCCTCGCGATCGAGCAAGGCCAGCAGGCGCACCCGGGTGGGATCGGCCAGTACCCGCAGGCAGGCCGACCAGTCCTCCAGTTGCATGGATATCCTTCTATCGCGATTCAAAGATATAAAAGGGTAGGCCGCGGCGAGGTGTGCGTCAAGGCGAGCGGCGGGCGGCGATTTCAGACGTGACGGAGGAGGTTGGGGGTGATCGGGCTTTGAGGTGTGGTTTGCTTTGACCGGCTCACCACGAGCGGAATCTCCCCTTGCCGTTCGCCCTGAGCCCTTCGACTGCGCTCAGGACAGGCCTGTCGAAGGGCGCGACGATGGCGGCAAGAAGCGTGGTTCCCTTCGACAGGCTCAGGGCAGGCTGGCTCACCACGAACGGGACCTTCGACAAGCTCACAACGAACGGACCTTCGACAGGCTCACCACGAACGGACCTTCGACAGGCGCGCCAAGAACGGAACCCTCTTGCCGTTCGCCCTGAGCCTGTCGAAGGGCGTGGCGAAGGTGGCAAGGAGCGTGGTTCGACAGGCTCACCACGAACGGACCTTCGACAGGCTCAACACGAACCGGGCATTCGACAGGC
>CAZVWP010000128.1:0-1882 GCA_964630805.1 uncultured Novosphingobium sp.
TGCTGCGCATGCGCTTCGGCATCGGCATGAACACCGATCACACGCTGGAGGAAGTGGGCCAGCAGTTCTCGGTGACGCGCGAACGCATCCGCCAGATCGAGGCCAAGGCGCTGAGGAAGCTCAAGCACCCCAGCCGTTCGCGCAAGATGCGCAGCTTCCTCGACCAGTAAGCAGCGGCAATGCGCCGCGCGAGGGCAATCCTGCTGGCATTGGCCGCGGTTGCGGGAATGAGGCCCATCGCCCCGCCCGCGGCCGCGCAGCAGGTGGCAGCGGTCGATCCGGCCCGGCTGGAACTCGGCCGGCAGATCATCGCCATCATGTATCCGCCCGAAAAGCGGCAGGCGATGGCAGGCTCGCTGGTCGAGAACGTCCTCTCGCAATTTCGCGCCAGCATGAGCGATCCATCGACCTATGCCGATCCCGGCATGAAGAAGATCCTCGACGACGCCTTCGCCAGCATCCCGGCGCGCCTCTCTCCGGCGGTGCAGGCGCACCTGCCCCGCCTGTTCGAGGCCACGGCGCGTGCCTATGCGCGGGAATTCAGCGCGACGGAGCTGCAGGAAACCCTCGCCTTTGCCCGCACCGCCTCCGGGCGGCATTACCTGCAAAGCTCGGCAACGATCTCGGCCGACCCCGACATTGTCGCGGCAAACAATGCCTATTTCGGCCAGGTCCGGCAGGTCAGCCAGCAGATCTCCGCCGACTTCCGCCGCGAGGTGACGACATACCTGCAGGGCCACCCCGATTTGGCGGCACGGCTGCGCAGCCAGAACCAGGTGCGTCCCGGGCAGTGATAAACTTGGCCAGCTATCCTTGCGACTCATCCCCGCTGCCGCTATTGCCGCCCCGTTCGCGTAACTGACGAGGCAGGCGGAGCACCGCCGTGGAGCGCGAATGTGGCTTGCCGCTCGTCTGGGCACCCCCAACTCTAGTGGATGCGTGGTGTGCGGTTGAAATCCGAACTGTCCCAACCGGCTGAGCAAGAGGCTTGTTTGCCATGAGAATCGCCATTGCTTCCGATCACGCCGCCGTCGACCTGAAGGCGGAGCTGCGCGAGTACCTCATCGGGCTCGGCCATGAAGTCGCCGACCTTGGCCCGGCAACGGCCGACCGGGTGGACTACCCCGATTATGGCTACAAGCTCGCAGCCGTCGTCGCCGATGGCACCGCCGAACGCGGCGTTGCGCTGTGCGGCTCCGGCATCGGCATTTCCATCGCGGTCAACCGCCACCCGGCGCTGCGCTGCGCCCTGGTCTCCGAGCCGCTGTCCGCCGCTCTCGCGCGCGAGCACAACGATGCCAACTGCATCGCCATGGGCGCGAGGCTGACCGGGCCGGACATGGCCAAGGCCTGCCTCGACGCCTTCCTTTCTACCGACTTCGGCGGCGGCCGCCACGGCCCGCGCGTCGAGAAGCTTTCCCACCCCCCAATCACCATCCCACTGTGACCCAGGACGCCTGATGACCACCGCAACCGCCAATGCCCCCGTCACCCCCGCCGGTTTCTTCACCTCACACCTCGCCGATACCGATCCCGAGATCTCCGGCTGGATCGCCAGGGAACTGGGGCGCCAGCGCGACAAGATCGAGCTGATAGCCAGCGAGAACATCTGTTCGAAGGCGGTGCTCGAAGCCGCCGGTTCGGTGCTGACCAACAAGTATGCCGAAGGCTATCCGGGCAAGCGCTATTACGGCGGCTGCGAATACGTCGATGAGATCGAGACCATCGCGATCGAGCGGGCCAAGCAGCTGTTCGGCTGCAACTTCGCCAACGTCCAGCCCAACTCCGGCAGCCAGATGAACCAGGCCGTGTTTCTCGCGCTGCTGCAGCCGGGCGACACCTTCATGGGGCTCGATCTCAACGCGGGCGGCCATCTCACGCA
>CAZVWP010000129.1:0-1759 GCA_964630805.1 uncultured Novosphingobium sp.
CCTGCGTGATTTCCAACCACGAGACCTTCCGCGGCTTCGTCGAATGGCACGGCATTCCCTTTCACCACGTGCCGGTGACGCCCGAGAGCCGGCGCGAGGCCAACGCCGAGATCCTGCGCCTGTTCGAGGACGCGCGCGGCGACACCATGGTGCTGGCGCGCTACATGCAGATCCTGCCGCCCGAGCTGTGCGGGAAATACCCGGGGCGGATCATCAACATCCACCACTCCTTCCTGCCTTCCTTCGTCGGCGCCAAGCCCTACCACCAGGCCCATCGCCGCGGCGTCAAGCTGATCGGCGCCACCTGCCATTTCGTCACCGCCGAACTCGACGCCGGCCCGATCATCGAACAGGACACCGTGCGCATCGACCACGGCGACACGGTGGAGGACCTCGTGCGCTACGGCAAGGACATCGAAAAGGCCGTGCTGGCGCGCGGCCTGCGCTACCACGTCGAGGACCGCGTGCTGCTCAACGGCAACCGCACGGTGGTGTTCCGCTAAGGTAAGCACGTGTGGGGCATTCTTGCTTATCGGGCGTCCTCGCGTAATGCCTCTCCGCGACGACGCCATCACCACCCCGGCGGCATCTTGCCATTGCACTCCTGGCCGCTGCCGCAGCAGGTTGCGACGCACCGTCCGCCCGGGCACGAAACGGTGCGCTTGACGAGGCGGCTAGTCTTGGCATGCCAACGCGTGTCGCGGCAAAGTCAGTCACCGCGACACAGCGGCGTTTGACCGAACGCGTGTCGCTGGGCCATACTCATACTTGGCAAAGTTATTGAGGGCGCCGGGCAGTCGTCGCCTGTTACGTTGGCGTGCCTCCGCCAGCAAGGAGTCGGAAGATGGCCGTAATCGATCAAACCCTGATTCAGAAGCTCCAGAAGCTGCCCGAGCGGCGGCTGGCAGAGGTGGCGGATTTCGTGGAATTCCTCGCAGTGCGCGAGGAACGCGCTGCCGCCGCCGAGCGTCTCGGCGAGTCGCTGGCCAAGCTCGACGCCCTGAATCTGCCGCCGCTCTCGGATGAGGAAATCGCGGCGGAGATTGAGACCGCACGCCGGGAGCGCGCCGCCCGGCGCGCCTAGGAACGCGCTTCGGCGTGCGCGTCGTCCTCGATACGAACACACTGGTCTCGGCGCTGCTCTCGCCCCATGGTCCGCCCCGGCGCCTGCTCGACACTGCCCGGGCGCAAGTTTTCGAGTTGTGCAGCAGCCCGGTTCTGATGGCCGAACTGGCCGATGTGGTGTCGCGCGAGAAGTTCGCCCGGCGTCTTACGCAAGCGGGACTGACGCCACTTGGAATCGTCGGCGAGATTCGGCGCCTGGCCACCATGGCCGTACCGACCAGCGTGCCACGTGTCGTCGCCAACGATGCCGACGACGATCACGTACTCGCCTGCGCCCTCACTGCTAACGCCGATCTGATCGTCTCCGGCGACAAGCATCTGCTCGATCTTGGCGGGACGCACCAGGGCGTTCGTATCGTCACACCCGCCGAGGCCGTGCAACTCATCAGCCGATAGGACAACCGCACACGGTTTCGCCGTGTTGCGGGGACTGATTTTTGCAAGTTCGGGATGGTCGAGGTAGGCCGGATGTAAATAATTCCACCCTGGCCCCTTTCGGCCCCGAGCTGGATGAACCTGCAGGTAGCCTACGAGATCAGGACCGCCGAGAAGACCTTAGCCAAGAAGGTCGAAGGGGAAGTGGCGCCACCTGCCATTTCGTCACCGCCGAACTCGACGCCGGCCCGATCATCGA
>CAZVWP010000130.1:0-1632 GCA_964630805.1 uncultured Novosphingobium sp.
TTCGCCAAAAGAGGCCTTGTCCGGCAACTGCGCCCCCGCCACGACTCCGGTCTGCGCAGCCGCCTCGTCCGCTACGGCGCCCGCCACCGCTGCCCGCGCCGACACTGGAAGCATCGCCAGCCATTTCAGCCATTCGCGCCGTGTCGACTTCGTTTTCACCGGATCTCCCTTGCGGCATCAGCCGCCTCGAGTCTCACCGCAAGCGAGCATAGTCACACGGAAGGGCAAAAGTGATTCGCTTATCCGGGCCACAGGCGGCATGACTATCCCAGCGGGCCTCGCGGGCCGGCGCCAGTGGCGTTATTCTTGCCTGAACCAGTCCCGCCCGAGGGTTGCTGCATGGCCGACGAAGATCTTACCTCCTATGACATCAAGATCCTGGAACAGATGCAGCGCAATGCCGAACAGTCCACGGCGGAACTGGCAGAAAAGGTGGGCCTGTCGCAGTCGCCCTGCTGGCGACGCCTGCAGCGACTGAAGGACGCGGGCTACATCAAGGCCCAGGTCGCCCTGCTCGACCGGCGCAAGCTCGGCTATGAACTGGTCATCTTCTCCACCATCAAGATGTTGACACTCACCGACGACAAGCGTGCCGAGTTCCTGCGCAAGATCGAGCTGATTCCGGAGATCACCGAGTGCCACACCATCTTCGGGGAGATGGACGTGATCATCAAGGTCATCGCTCCGTCCATGGGGTGGTACCAGAGCTTCATTTTCAATACGCTGATGAAACTGCCCGGCGTGACCGACATCCGCTCCACGGTGACGCTGGCCGAGGTCAAGTCCACGACACACGTACCGGTGCGTTCTCGCCCAATCGGCTGAGACCGTTGAAAACCGGTCGGCACGGACTTCGCGAGGCGAAGCGGCATCGGGGAATGTTTATTCGGCCATGAGGCACCGGCGAGTCCGTTCGGGCATGTCTTCGCACCATCGGCCCGCTAACGTGCCTGACATGGCCCTGACCCCCGAAACTGACACCCTCCCCTCGTTGGCCGCCCCGGGTGACTGCAGTTTTTCGGCTTGGACGCGAAGCGCCATCGAGGACCTCGAGGCCAGCGAAGGCCGCATCCTGTCTCTCTTCGAAAGCTCTGTTCCCGAACCGCTCCACCTGCTGGCCGAGACGGCGGTGCAGGCGTTCGGCCGCGGTTTCACCGACCGTTATGCGGGCACCTTCGTCAGTGGCAACCCGTACGTGGTCTCGCAACTCCGGCAGCAATATGGCGTCGAGGCCACTTCGATCTTGTGCACAACGGGCGCGAGCAGCGCACTGTCGCTCATCTACCGTGCGTTTCTCAGGCCCGGCGACCGGGTGCTGGTGGAGTCGCCGGGATTCGACCTGTTCGGGATTCTTGCTGGCACGCAAGGAGTGGAGGTCGACCGATTCGAACGCAGGGCGCCGGATTTTGCGCTCGATCCGGCCAATGTTGCATCCTCCATGCGGCCGCGTACCCGGCTGATCGTCTGTTCCGATCTGCACAACCCTTCAGGCATGCTGGCCGATGCCGACGCATTGCGGGAGATTGGCACGCTTGCGCGCCGGAACGGCGCCCTGGTCGTGGTAGACGAGGTCTATGCGGATTACGCGGGACCGGAGCGGCGTGCCGCCGCCTCGCTGGGCGGGAATATTTT
>CAZVWP010000131.1:0-1574 GCA_964630805.1 uncultured Novosphingobium sp.
CCGCCATCATCGCCAACCTGCACGACGTGGTGATCATCCTCGGCTTCTTCGCCTTCTTCCAGTGGGAGTTCTCGCTGCCGGTGCTGGCGGCGGTGCTGGCGGTGCTGGGCTATTCGGTGAACGAGTCGGTGGTGGTCTTCGACCGGGTGCGCGAGAACCTGCACAAGATGCGCAAGGCGACGATACCGCAGGTCATCGACAACGCCATCACGCGCACCATCAGCCGCACCATCATCACCCACGGCAGCACCCAGCTCGCCGTGCTGTCGATGCTGATTTTCGGCGGCGAGGTGCTGCACTACTTCGCCCTGGCGCTGACCATCGGCATCCTGTTCGGCATCTACTCCTCCGTGCTGGTGGCCAGTCCGCTGGTGATGTGGCTCGGCATCTCGCGCGAGCAGTTCGTCAAGCCGCAGAAGCCGAAGGAGGAAGCCGTCGTCTGATGGCGCTCTTCCGCCTCTGGGACCTGCCGACCCGCGCATTCCACTGGGCGCTGGTGCTGTGCGTGGCCGGCTCCTTTGCCAGCGTGAAGATCGGCGGTAACGCCATGGTCTGGCACGGACGCTGCGGCCTCGCCGTGCTCGGCCTGCTGGCGTTTCGCCTCGCCTGGGGCGTCCATGGCTCGACTTACGCGCGCTTCGCGCGCTTCGTGCGCGGCCCTGCGGCGATTCGGGCGTATCTGCGAGGCGAATGGCGCGGCGCCGGGCACAGCCCCCTGGGTGCCCTCTCCGTCCTCGCCATGCTGGCCACGCTGCTGTTCCTGGCCGGCACCGGTCTTTTCGCCCATGACGATATCGCCTTCGAGGGGCCGCTACGCGCGCTCGTCGGCAAAGCCCTCTCCGACAGGCTCTCCGGCGTCCACCGCCTCATCGAGCCATGGCTGATCCTGCTCGTGGTGGCGCACGTCGGCGCGATCGCCTATTACACGCGCGTACGCGGGGAAACCCTGCTCATGCCGATGATCACCGGTACCCGGGAGGGCACGGCCGAGGACGCGCGAGGTGGCGGCGTTCTGGCGTTCCTGATCGCGCTGGCGCTTGCCCTGCTGGCTGTCTATCTGGCCAGCGGCGCTTGGCTGCCCGAGACGCCGGCGGCACCGCCTGCCCAGGGCAGCGCGCCGGCGTTCTGAGGATTACTCGTCCTTGCGGAATTTGTCGTGGCAGGCCTTGCACGACTCGCCGAGCTTACCGAACTGCGCCCTGACGGCGGCGGCATCGCCCGCGGCGGCCAACTTGGCCATCTCGTTGGCCTCCCTCACGTAATTTCCGGCAATCCGTCCGATTTCGGCCCCGTTCTCGGGCTTGAAGAATTCTGGCTTGGCGCGGGTTTCCTTCCAGCCCTTGCCGCTCACGGTGTTGGGTTGGAACAGCGCGCCCATCTTGGAATTGGCGAGCGCCTGGATGACGTTGGCGGCCTCGATCACCTGTTCCTTGCTATAGGTGCCTTCGACATTGGCCTTGATGCGGCCCATGCTCCAGGCGATGGTGTGATAGGCCGACTGGCGCCAGCGGATTTGGTCTTCGGGCTTGCCGATGACCTGGGCCAGGGCCGTCGAGGCAAGCGTCGCGGCAAGG
>CAZVWP010000132.1:0-1530 GCA_964630805.1 uncultured Novosphingobium sp.
GGCATGGGGCGTCAACGAGCAACGCTATGCCTCGGTGGAACCGGTGCACCGCCTGATCGAACAACAGGCGATAGCACGACCGGATGCGGCAGCGCTCATTTTTGGCGACACGGAACTCAGCTATGCGGAACTGAACCGGCGCGCGAACCGGCTGGCGCACCGGCTGATCGCATTGGGCATTCAACCCGAGAGCCGGATAGGAATCGCGGTCGAGCGCTCGATCGACATGATCGTGGGGCTGCTCGCCATTCTCAAGGCGGGCGGCGCCTATGTGCCGCTCGACCCGGATTATCCGCGCGAGCGGCTGCAGCACATGGTGACCGACAGCGGCATTGAGTTGCTGCTCAGCCAGCAGGCGATCGAGTCGCGCATGCCGCGCCCTGCCCATGGCAACGTGCTGCTGCTGGATACCCTGGATGTGAGCGGCTGTCCCGAGGACAATCCGGCGGTTGCCCTGCATGGCGAGCATCTCGCCTACATCATCTATACCTCCGGTTCCACCGGCAAGCCCAAAGGCGTGGCGGTGGCGCACGGGCCGCTGGCGATGCATATCCAGGCCATCGGCGAGCGCTATGGCATGACGCCGGACGACCGGGAGCTGCAGTTCGCTTCGATCAATTTCGATGGCGCGCATGAGCGCTGGCTGGTGCCCTTGGCCTTTGGCGCGGCGCTGATGCCGCGCGACCAGGAAATCTGGCCGGCTGACCGTACCGCCGCCGAGATCGCCAGGCATCGCATCACCATTGCCTGCTTTACCCCCGGCTATCTGCAGCAGTTGGCCGAATTTACCGGCAGCGCAGGCCGGAAACTGCCGATCCGCTCCTACACGGTCGGCGGCGAGGCCATGAGCCGCAGCAGCTACGAATGGGTTCAGGCGACCTTGCAGCCGCCGCGCCTCATCAATGGCTATGGCCCGACCGAGACGGTCATCACGCCGCTCATTTTCAAGGCAACACCCACCACCCGCTTCGATTCGGGCTATCTGCCGATCGGCTCGCCGGTGGGCGACCGCACAGCCTATATTCTCGACCCCGACATGCAGCCGCTGCCCGTGGGCGTGACGGGAGAGCTTTACCTCGGCGGGCGGGGGCTCGCGCGCGGTTACCTTAACCGGCCCGGACTGACAGCGGAACGGTTTGTCGCCGATCCGTTCGACAACCAGGGCGGAAGGCTCTATCGCACCGGGGATCTAGCCAGATGGCGGGCGGATGGGCAGATCGAATACCTCGGTCGGGTCGATCACCAGGTCAAGATTCGGGGCTTTCGCATCGAACTGGGCGAAATCGAAACGCAACTGCTGCAGCAGCCCGCCGTGCGGGAAGCGGTGGTGGTCGCCAGGGAGGGGCCGGGCGGCACCAGGTTGGTGGCGTATGTTACGCTACACGCGGATCATCCCGTGGCCCCCCCTGCATTGCGCGAAGCGCTCGCGCAGAGCTTGCCCGATTACATGTTGCCTTCGGCGATCGTGGCGCTGGACAACCTGCCACTGAATGCGAACGGCAAGGTGGATCGAAAGTGTCTGCCGGAGCC